>JAZRQP010000153.1:0-100147 GCA_045649885.1 Faecalimonas sp. | reverse complement strand
CAAAATTTCGCAACAACTTGGATTTAAAGGTGAAAGGATTGTCCGCCAAATATTAGAGCGAAAATCATTGACTGGTAGTATATTTTACAAGGGGGAAGAATTTAAGGGCGAACATGAAGCAATCATATCCTTAGAAACGTGGGAGAAAGCACAAGCAGAGATAAAAAATCGTAGTGTGTTCCGTGGCGATTCTGAACATTTATTATCTTCTCTTGTGTGGTGTGGGGAATGTGGTGCTAAAATGCGTTATCAAAAATGGTCGAGTGGTAAATGGAAGTTAATATGTTATTCAAGACAGAAATCCAAATCATATTTAGTAAAGGATGAAAATTGCAAGAATAATCATTATTGGGCGAATGAGGTCGAAAACGCTGTTATACAATATTTACACACGATTGAACATTTTTCAAATGCTGAGAACAAAAAATCATCCCCTTTTATTGACCCATTGGAAGATATGAGAAATAGGTTAAAAAAAGCACAACGAGGATATTCCAATTTGATGGAATTGGCATACGATTCGGAGTTAATGACTGATGAACTACGTGAACGCATTAAGAAAGCCAAAAAAGAAATTGATTATCTAAAAGAGCAGATTTTTCTTGAAGAAAAAGAAAAACGCATGGAAACCCAACGTGAAAATATGCTAGGACAAATTCGCAGTATAAAATATACGTGGGATGATATGACACCAAAGGAACGACAAACGGCGTGCCGAGAGTTGATTGAAAGCATAACAATTTATAAAGATGGGCGAATAGACATAAAGCTGAAGATGGAACATCTACTAAAAGTAACTAATCAATAAATTTCCACGTTCTATAATTATGCCCATGATTATTGGTGAAATTCGCAGATACATGCGCGATAACAGTTCCATTCGAGTGAGCCGTTCATTAAGAGATATAGCTTACAAAGCAATTTATGCAAAAGAAAATTATCTAAAGAAGAATTTAAAAGAACCAACCGTACAGGAAATTGCAGATGAAATCGGCATTCCAAAGGAAGATATTGTATTTGCAATGGATGCCATTCAAACACCCATGAGCCTACAGGAGCCTGTTTATAACGATGGAGAAGATGCGTTATATGTCATGGACCAAATCAGCGACAAAAAGAATCGGGAAGAAAACTGGATTGAAGAATTAGCCTTGCAAGCAGCCATGAAATGTTTAAATGAACGCGAGCGTTACATTATCAAGCTTCGTTTTTATGAAGGGAAAACCCAGATGGAGGTTGCTGAAGAAATTGATATTTCTCAAGCCCAAGTAAGCCGTCTGGAAAAGCATGCACTTAAAACCATGAGAAACTATTTAAAGGCATGAAAATACCCACGATTATTCAAAATCGTGGGTATAGAACCATATAAAATACCATTTTATAGAAAGTCGCGGCGTACAAAATGCTCCCGAAATTTTTATTCCTTAATATCCCATTTGTCCACCAGATTCTGAATCTGCCCTTCAAACTTGGCCAAATCTTTATTTGCCATACCTTCACACTTCATCACTACCGTCATGAGACGTTTGCATGCGAGTACCAGACGGTTAAACGCATTCTGTGAACGAACCTGTGTCGGTTTCTCTGCCTTCTTCTTAACAACGCGAATTCCTGCTGAGAGAATCTCGTTGCTTGCCAAATCTACGCATCCGCCTGAATACGGCGCAAACGTTTTATAACCGAAGGTATCTGTAATAGTCTGTGCAAATTCATCCGTAACAGCATCCTCTCCATGAACGACAAACACATGCTGTACATCCGACTCAAATCCCTTTAGCCACTTAAGCAGCCCATCCATATCTGCATGACCGCTAACACCCTTTAGAGACTCGATTTTAGCTGCAACTTCTATATTTTCACCAAACAACTTTACTGCAGATGCTCCGTCAATTAATTTTCTTCCAAGTGTCCCCATTGCTTGATATCCAACAAATAATACGGTGCACTCCTGCCTCCACAAATTATGCTTTAAATGATGGCGGATACGTCCTGCTTCGCACATGCCGGAAGCCGAAATAATAACCTTCGGATTGGCGTCAAAATTAATGAGTTTGGAATCGTCACTGGTCACGGACAGCTTTAATCCTGGAAATACCAGTGGATTTACACCCTTCTCAATCAATTTCAGTGCTTCCGCGTCATAACATGCCCGACCATTTTTCGTAAACACATTGGTTGCTTCAATTGCCAGCGGACTGTCTACATATACTTCGAAATTCGGAAACTCCGGCAACAGATTCTGCTCCTTAATTTCACGAATAAAATATAAGATTTCCTGGGTTCTTCCCACCGCGAAGGATGGGATTACCACATTCCCGCCTTTTAAAAATGTTTCCTTTAATATGCGCGTAAATTCACCCAGATAATCCGGTTTTTCCTCACTATGTACACGGTTACCATAGGTCGATTCAATGACGATATAATCCGCTTCTTTGACTTCAGACGGGTTATTTAAAATCGGTTGGTCGATATTCCCTACGTCTCCTGAAAAAACAATCTTCTTAGAAATGTCGTTTTCCGTAATCCACACCTCTATACTGGCTGAGCCAAGCAAATGTCCTACGTCATTAAAGCGAACTTCAATTCCTTTACACAGTTCAATCTTCTGACCATAATCGCACGGTGACAAAAGCCCAATTGCATCAATGGCATCCTGTGTCGTATACAAAGGCTCATACAATGGTGCACCGGAGCGTCTCGCCTTTCGGTTCCTCCACTCTGCTTCAAATTCCTGAATGTGTGCACTATCTCGCAACATTATATTGCACAAATCAGCTGTTGCAAAGGTGGTTACAATCTCTCCTTTAAACCCATGCTTGCACATCAGCGGAATCAATCCGGAATGGTCGATATGAGCATGCGTTAACAGAATATAATCAATCTCTCCTGCGGAAACCGGAACCTCCTGATTCTCATACAAATCCGGCCCCTGTTCCATTCCACAGTCTACCAAAATGTTCATCCCGTTAGCTTCTAATAAATGACAGCTGCCTGTCACTTCATGAGCTGCACCGATAAATGTAAGCTTCATATATCCCTCGCCCCTTTTTCTTTTATTCTACCACTTCCGGAATTAGATTTCAAATCGAACCATTTCTCTTTTTAACCTTTGCATAATTTTCTTTTCCAAACGAGAAATATAGGATTGTGATATGCCTAAAAGGTCCGCAACCTCTTTTTGCGTTTTCTCCTGTCCGTCATGGGAGTCCAAGCCATATCTCATCTGCACAATCATTTTCTCTCTGCTAGACAGACAATTAATTGCCCGCACCAGCAATTTTCTCTCTACCTCATCCTCCATATCCCTGTATATCGCATCTTCATCTGTGCCTAAAATATCGGAAAGCAACAATTCATTTCCATCCCAATCCACATTTAACGGTTCATCAATGGAAACTTCTAATTTTGTCTTATTATTTCTTCGCAAATACATTAATATTTCGTTTTCTATACAACGCGATGCGTAGGTCGCAAGTTTAATGTTTTTGTTGCGATTAAATGTATGAATCGCTTTAATTAACCCTATTGTTCCGATAGAAATCAAATCCTCAACACCAATTCCGGTGTTGTCAAATTTTTTCGCAATATATACTACTAAACGAAGATTGTGCTCAATTAATAACTTTTTTGCCTCTTCGTCTTTTTCCGTTCCCAATTCTAATATTGCAGCGTTTTCTTCATCCACCCCCAATGGAGCTGGCAAAACATCTGTCCCACCTATGTAATGTAACTCCATACTTTCCGGAAATAAAAAAGTCCGGATAAACCGTTTTGGCACGGCTAACTTCATAAACATCTTAATTCCTCCTAAAATAGATTCGGATTTAAAATCATTTCATACTCTCCCTCTACTGAAACTTTCTCCTCACTAATACCTATCAAAGGATTTTCGATCCAACAATCAGTATCCTTGTGTATACACATCCGATCCACTCGAAAAACGGGCAATACGCCCTCCGTCTTTCCAATGGTCCTATAAGGAACATATCGAAAGTTTTTTTCCGCCTTTTTTCCCAAAAGTTCTCTGGCCATTTTTTGTTCTAAAACGCTAATCGGATGCCCACTGATGGGGTCTCGAAGACCATTTCCTGTATCTATCAGTCCTCGCACCTGATACATTTGGTCATTCAAGTACAAATCCACTGTATAATGAGTCTGATTCCATCTCTGAATATAGGAAATAAATTTCCAGACTCCCAGAACCATGTAGTATGAAACAATTGCAACGAGAAAAAACAGACTTCCCACGCGAACATACTGTCTAAAATATTCCATGATTCCTCCAAGTAGAAATCCTCCAACGTATAACATAATCAGTGCCTTCAAAAAAGCTCGTATGGTTTTGATTTTTAGTCCCACTCGAATCATGCACGTATTTACAAACATGTGGAATAATACGAATTTTACAAATGCATAGGGAATCGGCAGAATTACAATCAAACATGTGAATAGAGAACCAATTATGGCTCCTAGAAAGATATTTCCGTGTGTGGCAGAACACTGACATATCTTCTTTACAATCAAAAGTAATATGTAATCCATCATAAAATTCACTAAAAACAATACATCTACATATAATTCGTAGTACACAATCCACCTGCTTTCTCTTTCGCTACGAAAGCGATTTGGTACTCAAGCAAAGTCTATTATAGAAAGTTTTAGACAAAAAAAATGTCGAAGTCTCTGTGGTTTCCCACAAAGTCTTCGACATATTTCGCTTCCTATTATTTCTTTAAAAATGTTGGAATTTTAATAGATTGTTCTTTTACTGAACTAACCGGTGTTCTTGGTTGGTCTAATGTTGGAGCTGTTCCTGCTGCTTGTGGTTTTGCCAATCCAAGATCAAGTTCTGGCATAACCGGAGTTGGAACTACCGGAGCTTCATACTTTTCAACGTTTTGTACAGGAACTTTGCTTTCTAATCTTGATTTCAACTTAGAAGCTGTTCCAGCAACATTGTGTAAGCCTGTAGCAATTACTGTGATTGTAGCTTCATCAGCCTTAGAATCATCATACATCGCACCGAAGATAATGTTTGTATCTTCGCCAACAAGGTCTTGTACGTATTCTGCTGCATCGCTAGCATCAAACAGAGTGATGTCACCAGAGATATTGATGATAACATGTGAAGCACCAGCAATTGTTGTTTCGAGAAGTGGACTTGCAACCGCTTCTTTGACAGCTTGAAGTGCCTTGTCATCGCCCTTACCAGAACCAATACCGATATGAGCAATACCTTTATCTGTCATAACAGTTTGAACATCAGCAAAGTCAAGGTTAATGAGTGCAGATGTATTAATTAAATCTGTAATACCCTGGATACCTTGTTGTAACACTTCGTCCGCTTTCTTAAGAGCTTCAGGCATAGTTGTTCTTCTGTCAACTACTTCCAATAACTTATCGTTAGGAATTACGATTAATGTATCCACGTTTTCTTTTAATTTTTCAATACCTGCAAGAGCATTATTCATACGTGTTTTTGCTTCAAAACGGAAAGGTTTTGTAACAACACCTACGGTAAGTGCACCTAAAGATTTCGCAATACGCGCTACAACCGGAGCTGCACCTGTACCGGTTCCGCCGCCCATACCACAGGTAACAAATACCATGTCAGCACCTTCCAATGCTGCTGAGATTTCCTCTTCACTTTCTTCTGCTGCTTTTTCACCGATTTCAGGTTTTGCACCAGCGCCAAGCCCTTTTGTAAGCTTTTCACCAATCTGCATCAATGTTGGTGCTTTTGATGATTGTAATGCTTGTTTATCTGTGTTGATTGCAATAAATTCTACACCTGCGATATTTTCTGATATCATACGATCTACTGCATTGTTTCCGCCGCCACCGACACCGACAACTATAATTTTTGCTGCCGCTTCCATTTCATTTGTTTTAATTTCTAACAAGAACTTCTCCTCCTTTGTTCCCTTATTTATCTTATACGTCCCTAGACGTATCGCATTTTGCCATACAACTATATAATAAATAGTTTTTGTCAAATAATCAATAGTTTTTTTCAAAACTTATCTTATTACTTTCCGATGTGTAATGTTCTAAATGAAGCGTGCCGTCTTTTCCCTCTAATTCCTCTAAAAGAGTGGTTAATTGCAATACTTTTATTCCAAAATTACTCTTCCCTAACTTCACACATACTTTTTCAAAATGCAGATTCATTCCGTCTTCTTCCCAGACTAATCTGTCAGGAGTTAACTCATTTTTTTCTATCTCTTTTGTGACACTCACAAAGTAATCAAAAACCTTCTCATTATCTACCTGAAGCTTCTTGAATTTTTTCGGTTTTTTTATTTCCAAACCTTCAATCACCGGAACCGCATTGTTATACTCTGTAGTTACCTGTAACACCAGTCCTTCTTCATCAAAATAGATATAAGAATTGTCATTGGCCAAGCAACCGATAATCTCTTTCTCAGTCACCTTCACCTTCACCTTCCACGGTGCTGCCAGAGACACATTCACGTCCTCCAGATAAATCGGAAGCTTATAAGAACCCGTCTTGAATTTAAACAATGTATAAATAGAATTCACGGTTAATGGGTCTTCCTTTACCCATGAAACAATGTCGCTTTGTTGACTGTATTTGGTACCGCTCACTTCAATGCTCTGCACATGTGTAAGAAGAAGTGTTGCTAAGGTAATATTTGTAATTGTAAGCACTAAAATTACTACAGCATACAAATAGTAACCGAATTTGCTTTTCTTTTTGCGTCCTTTCCCCTTCATCTTTTTCTCCCATATAAGCTATATTGTTCAGATCCAGCCACCTCGCAAACACTTCGTGTTTCCTTGGCTCTGAACAATATCATTGTATCAGATGAGACACGTTGAGTACAAGCCCTATTTCAGTTAATAAGAATAAAACTGATGTGCCGCCGTAACTGACAAAGGGTAACGTAATCCCTGTATTTGGGATGGTGTTAGTAACTACCGCAATATTTAAAATCACTTGAATCATCATATGTGCCATTGCGCCAACTGCAATTAAGGAGCCAAACAAGTCCTTTGCATTCACGGCAATCACAAAAAATCGCCATATCAAAAATAGAAATAAAAAAATTAAAATTGCCGCCCCAAACAGTCCCCATTCCTCGCATACAATGGCAAATATCATGTCATTCTGCGCTTCCGGTACAAAGCCCAGCTTTTGTATACTTTCCCCGCTTCCTCTTCCAAACAATCCACCGGAGCCAATAGCATAAAGCCCCTGCAATGTCTGGTATCCCTTTTCATAAGCTTCCGGGTTTCGCCAAATTGCAAGTCTTTCCAGTCGATAGCTTTCCATTGCCAGAAAGATAGCCATGAATCCTACTGCACTGACACCAAGCCAGACAAACTGGGCATATAAGGGGCTTGCCACAAAGACAAGCACCACACCAATTCCTAAAATAATAATCGCTGTACTTAAGTTTCCCGCACCAACCAGACCAACAATCGGAAGAATGGAAATCACAATTACAAGAAGCGTTCCCATCTTCTTCATTTTCTTTCCTTTTTTCACAATCAAATTCGCCAAAAATAAAATAACCGCTAATTTTGCGAACTCAGAAGGCTGAAATGACAAAGGTCCAAAAGACAACCATCTTTTGGACCCATTATATTCATCACCGATAAACAAAACTGCCAGCGAGAGTGCCAAGGACACTACATACGCCCACACCGCAAATTTTTGCCAAATGTGATAATCAATATTTGCCATTGCATACATGCACCCAATGCCAAGTGCAGTCGCAAAAGCCTGCTTCTTTAAGTAATAAAACTCATCATCGAATTTCACCCGTCCATTGTAAGCACTCGTGCTGTACAAAATGTAAAGTCCTACAATAATGAGCACAAAAACCACAACCAAAAGACCGTAATCAACCGACTTTTTCTTTTTGGGTTTTGTCAATTCCTTCACCCCTTACAAAGCATTTACGAACTCCTTGAATTTATCTCCACGTTCTTCGTAATTCTTAAACATTCCCCAGCTTGCACAAGCAGGTGAAAGAAGTACTGCTTCTCCCGGCTCAGCCAATTTCGCACATGTGGCTACTGCCTCTTCCAAGGAGTCCACCATGATAATGCTTTCAAAGCCTAATTTCCTTGCTGTCGCCGCAATCTTTTCTCTTGTCTGACCAAGCAGAACAAGATGTTTGACCTTTCCATCAAAGGATTCAATCCACTCTTCATACTCAGAATCCTTATCATAACCGCCGCCAATTAGTATGGTCTTACGGTTCATTGCCTCTACGGCTTTTATGGCAGCGTCCGGATTGGTTCCCTTCGAGTCATTATAATATGCTACCCCATTTTTCTCACAGACGAATTCAATGCGATGGGCAACACCTGTAAATGCCTTGATTGTGTTTCGAATCACATCCATAGGAACACCGTATGCAATTGCCATAGCTGTCGCAGCCATCACATTTTCATAGTTATGTGTTCCGAGAAGTTGTAATTCCTCTACATGGCAAACAACTGTTTCTTCCACATCCTTGTAAACTATATTTCCATTTTCTAAATAGATGCCTTTATCTAGTTTACGCCGACTGCTAAAATATAGAACCTTTGCGTTTACATTTTCACCAAATTTTCGCAATACTTCATCTTCATAATTCAAAACACAAGTATCGTCTTTCGTCTGATTCTTCGCTACATCTTCTTTTGCTTCGATGTAAGCCTCCATGGTATGATGGCGATTCAAATGGTCCGGCGTAATATTCAATATTGCGCTGACACACGGACGAAACTCATGAATCGTTTCTAATTGGAAGCTGCTTACTTCTGCTACAGCCACACTCTCCTCGGACATATCAAGAGCTACCTCTGTATAAGGGTTTCCAATATTACCAACCACATAAACAGATTCCTTGTAGTTCTTCATAATCTCACCCAAAAGTGCTGTCGTTGTAGTTTTTCCGTTGGTTCCGGTAATTGCAAGCACATCACCTTTGCCGTATGTAAAGGCAAGTTCAATTTCGCCCCAGATTGGAATCCCCATATCACGCATTTGTTTCACAACCGGCAGATCTGTCGGAACACCCGGACTCATAACTACCAGGTCCAATGTCTTCATCACATCTTCCTGCAAATCACCGAGAATCACCTCGGCCTTTGTCTGCTCGCCAATCTGTTTTTTTATCTTCTCTGCATCCAAGGATGCATTGCCGTCATATAAAATCACTTCTCTGCCCACTTGTTCAAGAAGTCTTGTGGCGCCAATCCCACTGATTCCTGAACCAAAGACAAGAACCTTCTGATTATTCATAACGCTCTCTCCCCCTGTTCCTTAAATTGCCATCAAAGCAATGAGACAAAGAATCGCTGTCACAATAGAAAATACAGCCACTACCTTGGTTTCTGACCAGCCACAAAGTTCAAAATGATGATGAATCGGAGCCATTTTAAAGATACGTTTACCGCCTGTCTTTTTAAAATACGTAACCTGAATAATAACAGATAACACTTCCACTAAATAAATCAGTCCCACAATCACTATGAAAAATGGCATCTGAAGAATATAAGCTGTGGATGCAACAAATCCTCCAAGCGCAAGGGAACCGGTATCTCCCATAAATACACTGGCTGGATATACATTAAATAATAGAAAGCCAAGCAGCGCTCCAACAACCGCACATGTGATTGGTTCAATGCCACTCTTCGTTCCAATTGCAACCACTGTAAAAAATGTTGCAACAAGTACCGTAACACTAGAAGCAAGGCCATCCAAACCATCTGTAAAATTCACACCATTTACTGTTCCGATAATTACTATAAACATCATTGGAATAGCCAAAAATCCAAGATCTAAATACTTCCCATCTGTAAATGGAATCAGCCATGTCAGCGGAATCTCTGTGAACTTCACAACATAAAATGCGAAGACTGCTGTCACTAAAATCTGAAGCGCCATTTTTTGTTTCGGATATAACCCGTCTGAACGTTTCATTACAACCTTTAAATAGTCATCCAAAAATCCAATCAGTCCAAAACCAACCGTCACAAACAAAATTGGAATAATGGTTGGATAGTCCTTAATGTAGAATAAGGATGTTATCGCAATACTACTTAAGATAATAACACCACCCATAGTCGGTGTGCCTGCTTTTTTTAAGTGAGATTTTACCCCATCCTCACGCTCTGTCTGACCCATCTTCAGTTTTCGAAGTATTGGTATCACAACCGGTCCTAAAACCACACTGAGAGCAAATGAAATCAATACTGGCAGAAAAATTCTATAATCCATAAATACACCTCGTTATCTCTTTCGTTTTTATATGCGCAGAGCACTAAACTCCCCTGCCCATACACACGATATAGTATACAACTAATTGCCCGTCTTTTCAATCCCCAGATACGGAAGGATGTTCTCAAAAATCGTCCTTACCACAGGCGCGGCAATGGTCCCCCCATAATATACGCCTTGAGGATTGTAAATGATACAAAGAGCCAAAACTTGTGGATTATCCGCCGGCGCAAAACCCACAAACGAGGAGATATATTTATGTGCACTTCGCGGCAAAGTCTGGGAGGTTGCCGTCTTCCCCCCTATTTCATAACCTTCTATAATTGCGTTTTTTCCACCGCCTTCTGACACAACGCTTTCCAGCAATTCCTTCATAGTCTGTGACGTTTCCTTGGAAAGTACTCTCTCGGTCTCATAAGAAAATTCTTTCACCACGTCCCCATCCTCATTCAACACCCGCACACCTAAATGTGGTATTACGCGAACACCCCCATTGACAGTGGAGCTAACCATGGTAGCAACCTGTATCGGCGTAATCTGAAAGGACTGTCCAAAGGACATGGTAGCAAGCTCTACCAATCCTACATTCTCTATCTTATGGGTAATAGTTCCTGCCTCTCCCGGCAAATCCACCCCTGTTTTTTTCGTCAAACCCAATTGTTTGAAATATTTATAAAACCCCTCTGACCCCAATCGCAATCCAATATCAATAAAAACCGGATTACAGGAGTTTTGAATTCCCTGAGGAAAGGTTTCCGAACCATGACCAGTGGTCTTGTGACAACGAATCCGCCTGTCTTCCACAATCCGATACCCCGGACAATAGAAGTTATCATTTACATTTAATACTCCTGCTTCTAAGGCTGCGGCCGTGGTAAACACCTTGAAAATGGATCCCGGCTCGTAGGTATCGTTAATGCAGGTATTTCTCCACATTTTATTTAACAAATCCTGCTTCTCTTCTTCGTCCTTTGGTGCAGTCTCTAACTGTAAGGTCTCCAGTGAAAACGGTTCATTTAACTGAAATTCCGGAACATTTACCATGGCGTAAATCTCTCCATTCTGAGGGTTCATAATCAAGATTGCCACCTGGTCCGCCTGCTTCTCCTCCATTGCTTTTTCGGCAGCCTGCTGGGCGTATTTCTGTATATTATAATCCAAACTGAGCTGCAACGTCTTTCCCGCTATCGGCTCCATTCTCTCCTCTGCTATCCCTTCTAATTCAATTCCCCTGGCATCTGTGGTCGTAAGGATGGTTCCATTTTGCCCTTTTAAATATTCCTCATATTTTACTTCTAGACCTATAATGCCTTGATTATCACTTCCGGTAAAACCTAGGACCTTAGACGCCAACTCATTGTATGGATAATAACGTTTGAAATCTTCATCCACCTTCACGCCATCAAGCTCATATTCACGGATTCTGTCTCCGATTTCCTTCTCTACATTGGACTTGATTAGTTCTCTGGAAGATACCTTCTCCACCTTCTTGCGGACTGTTGCCTCATCCAGCCCTAACTCCTGTGTCAAAATACGTATTACCTCTTCCGCATCAGTTAACTGACTATGAATCACTGAAATCGTACAAACCGTTTTGTTGGTTGCCAGGACAACCCCGTTGGCATCGATGATTTCCCCGCGCGCCGCCTTAATTTGCCTCTCTCTTTCGTGTAAGTCCTCTGCCTTCTCCTGATAATACTCAGCCTCAAAAATCATAAGATAGGCCAATCGTCCTACTAGACCAATCAACATAAGACCAGCGCATACAAACACAATCAATTCTTTTCTTCGGATATATGTCTTATTTTTCATAAAAAAACCTCACAAAGTGTTGTTAATTTTTATGAACACATTTGTGAGGTTATGAATAATCCGCTTATTCTTTTGTAATATTCAAGTATGGAAATGCCTCTTCCATAATATTTCTTGCCAACGTTGTAACAAGTCTGCTGTTTGCCTGAATCTCCGTATTTGGTTCATCAATCACTACATAAACCAGCACTTCCGGATTTTCAGCCGGTGCAAATCCCATGAAGGATAACACGTAATTTCCATTGCCACGAGGAAGTTTTTCCGCTGTACCGGTTTTACCGCCCATACTGTAGCCTTCTACCTTCGCATTTCGTCCTGTACCATCTGTCATGGTCTGTTTCATATAAGTCTTTAATAAATCGCTGGTTTCCTCAGAAACTGTTTTCTTCAATAAGACCGGATTCACATTCTGAACCACATTACCGTTCTCATCACGGATTTGTCTTACCACATGAGGTTTGTAATAGTTTCCGCCGTTAATCAACGAAGAAAATCCTGCAACCATCTGTGTCATGGTAACATTAAAGCCTTGTCCAAAGGAATTGGTAGCCAGTTCCACCGGTCCCATATTCTCCGGCTTATACAACAGACCGGAGGTGTCTGCTTCACCCGGAAGGTCGATCCCTGTTTTCTCACCAAAACCAAACACCGTCTGATATCTGCAAAACTCTTTATCACCAAGTGCTGCCGCCACGTCCATCAAAACGCAGTTACATGAATTTGCAATGCCGTCACTCAAGGATTGGGCACCATGGCCGTTTCGATTGTTACATTTAATTCGGGTTCCCGAAACCACTTTGTATCCCGGACAGGTATACCATTCGTTTCCTGCCAGTGTCCCATTTTCAAGGGCTGACGCCATTGTAAATGGTTTAATAGTGGAACCCGGTTCAAAGGTATCACTGACACAAAAATTCTTCCATATTTTCTGCATGGCTGTCAGTCTTTGCTCGTCTGACATCTCTGCAATAGAGCTTTCTGAATAATACTTCGTCAAATCTCGTGGATTGTTCAGATCAAAATTTGGATAAGAAGCTTCTGCCAATATTTCACCCGTATTTGGATTCATAATAATGACTGCTGTATTGGTACTTCCTTCCCCGCTTCTCGCTTCATTTTTATGCTCTTCATTAAATGCAAGAATATGTTTTTCAACAATACTTTGCAGTGTAATATCAAGAGAAGAGACAACGGTTTGTCCATTAATTGCATTTTTTACAGTTCTTTCCAAAGAAGAATCCGTATCCTGATAACCATACTCTCTTCCATCTGTACCATTTAAAATGCTGTTGTAAGATGCTTCAATTCCCGCATTTCCAACATTTCCTGATACAGTAAATCCAATCAAATCAGAAGCCAAAGTTTTGTATGGATAAGTACGGATATAGTCCTCTTCCAACCAAATGCATGATACATATGGATATTTTTTATGCTTTTTCCCGTCTTCTCCTTCGTACGTTTCCCTCTTCAAAGCTTCAAAGGCCTGAGCCTGGGTATAGGTCACCTTCTTTGCAAGAATCACATAACGACTGTTTGGCCGTTCTTCTATTACCTCATCAATGGTTGCTGCTTCAATGTCAAAGCATTGTTCTACAGCTTCCTTCACTTGCATAATCGTTTCCCTGTCTGTCTTGTCATCCTTTGAAAGCATAACATACGCATCCAATATAACGTTGTAAACACGCTCACTGGTCGCAACAACTGTGCCATTCCTATCCAAAATATCTCCTCTTCGGAAAGGAATCAGCCTACTGTTATATTCCTGTTGGTCTAGAACAATCTTGGTATATTTCTCACCATTTGTTGCGTTAATATATGTTACTCTCGCGATTAAGCCAATAAAAGCTAGTATGATTGCTCCAAACAACAATACTAGCTTTTTCTTCATTCTCTTGAGAAACTTTTGCCGTATACCTGACGGTTTTTTTCGTTTTCTCTCTGCCATTTATGTCACCCTTTATATTTATTTCACATCATCTGAACTAGCTATAATACCACTTTCCGGTATTCCTGCGAACTGAGTCACAGCACTTCCATCCGGACGTTGACACTTGATAATCTGGTCTGCCTCAGCATACACCATTCCAAAATCCCCAATTGCAATCTCACGAATCTCTTCTAAATTCATAGAGTTCATGATTACATTATATCTTGTAGTATTAGCTTCTTTTGCATCTGCAAGCTCCTGTTGCAATGCTGTAATATGGTTTGAGCGACTGGTTATCTCTGATTGCAATTGTAAATATTGCATACATGCGAATAAAACAGCAATTGCTGCAATTGCCAGAAATGCCACATAGCCCTTGCTCATGTGCATAGCCTTGCTTCGATTCGCACGAACACGTTGGCTAACTTCCTTCTGCTGTCTGACCGGAGTCTGTATCTCTACATTGTCCTTGCGCACTGCATTACCATATACATATGCCGCCATACTTTTCACTCCTTTTTATTTATAATAATATACTCCCCTATCTTTAACTTCGCTCAAATATACGAAGCTTTGCACTTTTTGACCGACTGTTTGCTTCCAGTTCCTCCTCACTTGGAAGTATCGGTTTTCTTGTAACTACTTTCCCCTTCGATTCATTTCCACAGACACATACCGGAAAATGACTTGGGCAAGTACAAGGATCTTCATTCTTCTTGAAGATGCTCTTTACGATTCTATCTTCTAATGAATGGAAGGTAATAATACAAATCCTTCCGTCTTTATTTAACAAATCAATCATGTCATCCAAGGTATTCTTAAGTACTTCCAGCTCCCTGTTAAGCTCTATTCGAATGGCCTGGAAGGTTCTCTTTGCAGGATGTCCTGCTGTCTTTTGAAACTTCATTGGTATGGCACGTTTTATAATCTCTATTAATTGTCCTGTAGTTTCGATTGGACCTTTTTCGCGCTCCATCACAATGTGCTCTGCAATGTTTTTCGCGAATTTATCTTCCCCATAATCGCGAATGATACGAAAAAGATCCATCTCACTATAGTCATTGACGATGTCCTTGGCTGTCATTTCCTGACGTCTATCCATTCTCATATCCAAAGGTGCATCTACCCGATAGGAGAATCCTCGCTCTGCCGTATCTAACTGATAAGACGATACGCCCAGGTCGAGCACGATCCCATCTACTTTGTCAATGCCTAATTTTTGAAGCTGCGACTTCATATCACAATAGTTGCTTCGGACTATTGTAACTCTCTCCCCGAAGTCACGTAAGCGGATGCCTGCAGCCTCGATCGCTGCTTCATCCTGGTCTATGCCTATAAATCTCCCCTTGTTGCCTAATCGCGTACATACTTCATATGCATGTCCGCCTCCACCAAGCGTTCCATCTACGTAGATGCCGTCTGGCTTGATGTTCAGACCATCTACGGTTTCTTCTAATAACACTGATGTATGCTTAAATACCATAAATACCTCCATGTAGCGAAAGAATTATATTCCTAGTCCTAATTCTTCCATCTGACTTGCGATATCATCCATGTTGTCTTCCACAATAGCATTATTATCATCCCATTTTGCCTTGTCCCAAATTTCCACTCGGTCTAGCACCCCTACTAGAACGACTTCTTTTTCAAGTCCGGCAAATTCTCTAAGGGCTGAAGAAATTAAAACTCTACCTTGTTTATCAAGGCCGCCGTCTACTGCACTTCCCAAAAAGAAACGTGTAAATGTTCTGGCGTTTTTATTAGTCAGCGGTAAGGTTCTTAGCTTTTCTTCAAAGATTTTCCATTCATTGTTCGGATATAGAAACAAACATCCATCGAGACCTTTCGTGATTACAAAATCTTCCCCAAGAATATCACGAAATTTAGAAGGGATAATTAATCTCCCCTTCGGATCGATACTATGATTAAATTCTCCTGTTAACAATGAACTCACCTCTTTTCGAAATGGGCCTGCCACTTTCGCCCCATTTTCTACCACTATTCACCACTTTTCACCACTTGAATTCATTCTATACCACTTTTCTGCGTATTGCAAGAGGTTTTTTTAATTTTTTGCAAAAAAATAGTTACTATTCAGTCATAAAGCTCGAATACACTACGTATCTTCTCGCTTTGGATAAACGCCATATGTCAAATATATACAATGCCGTCTTACATGCAAGCATGACGGCGCCAATGCATATATTTGCCGCATGGCTGAATAGTAACAAAAAATACGGTGTAACTAGCAATACCTTTGCCAATACACCGTAAATCTTCAAATTCTCTTATTTTGCTGTCTCTGTTCCATTGAGTGCTGATTCATAATTGCTAATCGCATTGTAATCAACCTTAACTTCCTCACGTGGAATGCTTTCAATAATAGATGTAACTCCTGAATAACCTACCCAACCAAGAGCTGCCACAACCACAACTGCTGCGATACTATTTCTCACGATTCTCTGAAGTTTTTCTTTTTTCATCGTCTGCTTACGATTTGCTTTCTGTTCTTTATATTTTTCAACTTTTGCCTGACTCATTTCGAACTAGTCCTCCAATTACCTATAATAAAATGATTATATCACCTTTCTTCTTATTCGTCAAACTCTATTCTGTTTGACACGCTAAGTGCAATTCCCATTTCTGCCAACAGAAATACCATAGATGTTCCTCCATAACTGATAAACGGTAACGTAATACCTGTTGTCGGAATCACATTAAGTACAACTGCTACATTTAAAACTACCTGCAGCGCAATATGAGCAAAGATCCCGGTCACCATAAGGGAACCATACATATCCGGTGCATTCTGCGCGATAAACATTAATCGATATAAAAGAATTCCAAACATTGTCAAAAGAACAATTGCTCCAAACACCCCAAGTTCTTCACAGATTACCGCCAAAATCATATCGTTCTGAGCTTCCGGAATCACCATCTTCTGTGCGCTGTTTCCCAAGCCTTTTCCAAAAAAGCCACCGGAACCAATGGCATATAGTCCCTGCATCACCTGGAAACCGCCATCTGCCATGTTCTCCTCTGGATGAAGCCACACCAAAATTCTTCGCAAACGGAAAGATTCACTGGTATCCATCACTGAATCAAGTATGTATACAAAAACACCAATCAAACTTAGGGCCCCGCCTGCCAGTGCAAGCCAAATTGCAGTTTTCTTATGGGCCACAAAAATCATCACACATACGATTCCTAATACGATAATCGCTGTACTCAAGTTATCTGTCAAAATATAAACGCCGCCGGCAATAGCTGCGCCCCATAGAAATATCTTACCCATAACCTTTATATTTCTAAACTGTTTTCCAACCTTACATATCAAAAACGGAATCAATACAACCACGGCAATCTTCGCCAGCTCAGATGGTTGAATCGTAAACCCAAATGGCATTCGAAGCCATCTTCTTGCATGGTTAATTTCCACCCCAAGTGGAGTGAATCTTACTAAAGCCATCAACCCAAAGGCACCCCAATAGGCTAGCCATGCTAACTTGGAAAAAATGTGATAATCCCATTTGGACAGCCATAACATTAGTGCGAACCCGACAACGCTGAAAATCCCCTGCCTGATCACGTAATACATACTATTGCCCTTGAAGTCAATCTGCGCGCTATAGGAGCTTGTACTATAAAGCATTACCAAACCAAAGCATACTAGAAATATTACAATGGTAAGCAAGCTATAATCAAAATATCGTCTCTTCTTTGCCACTCTTTTCTCCCCTATCAAATGAATTTCCCTATACTCATACTCCCAATTATAACGAGAAATTATATGAAAAACAACTGGTATGGAACAGTTTTCTAGAAAAATCATACATTAAATTAGAAATATTTTAAGAAAGGAAGAATCTGTATGCAAAATTATAGAAGCAACTCTATGCCATACAACAACTATCGTCATTCACAACCTTCTTGCATGAGCAAGCCTCACACAGACGATTGTTGCATGAATGCACCTCGCACAGACGATACTTGCATGGCAAAACGAGACGCGTATGGAAATAAGCCGCTGGCAATGGCATATGTACCATGGCAAACCTGGCGTGACCTTTACGATACTGAAAAAGGCTTCCATTGCGGAACCATTTTCCAAGAACTAAACCTCCCATTTTTAGGAAAAGGAGGAGTGAAACGATGACAAATAAGCCATGTAGAAAAGAGTTGTTACAATGGATTAATGTTGTTAGTTTCGCAGTAGATGATGCAAAACTGTTCCTCGATACACATCCAGACAACCAAGAAGCTCTTGCATACTTTCATGAATACAGCAAGCTCCGCAACCATGCTATGGAGGAATATGCAAAATATTACGGCCCACTTACAGTTGATACTACTGTAGAGTCTTGTAGTGACAGATGGAATTGGATTAATGAGCCATGGCCATGGCAGGAAGGAGGATGTTAGTTTATGTGGATTTATGAAAAACGTTTGCAATACCCTGTGAAAATCACACAGACAAATGCGAAATTAGCGCAAGTAATTATGAGTCAGTTTGGCGGTCCTGACGGTGAACTCGCTGCTTCTATGAGATATTTATCTCAACGCTACACCATGCCTTATAAGGAAGTAACCGGTATATTGACAGACATCGGAACGGAAGAATTAGCGCACATGGAAATTGTAAGTTCTATCATTTATCAGTTGACAAAGGACTTGTCGATTGAAGAAATCCAAAAGGCCGGATTTGACAAATACTATGTGGACCACACTTTAGCATTATGGCCACAGTCAGCCGGCGGAACACCTTGGACAGCAACTTATTTCCAATCAAAAGGTGACCCGATTACAGACCTGCATGAAGACATGGCAGCGGAGCAAAAAGCCCGCACCACCTATGACAATATTCTTCGTCTCGTAAAAGACCCTGAAATTGCTGACCCGATTCGCTTCCTTCGCGCCCGCGAAATCGTGCACTATCAAAGATTTGGCGAAAGCCTCCGAATCGTTCAAGACAATCTGGACAGCAAAAACTTCTATGCATTTAACCCTGAGTTTGACATGTCTGCAGATTGCGGATGTAACAACAAATAGTTGTTGGTTTCCAATAATAAAGCTGTCGCCTTCCCGAAATTCATTCGAGAGTGCGACAGTTTCTCACTTTTTACGTGTATAATTCAAAATTGCTACCACTAGCAAGCATACACTTACTATTAAACTCAATTCTTCATATGTACTCATCCACACTTCATCCTTTTTATATCGCAAGAAAATTGTTCCACCACCATTTTTTCTAATGATGGCAGCATAAATCTTTTATATCCAGCCTTTAAATACCGTGCTTTTCGTCTGGCTTCCGGAAATGGCACTTGGCAATGATGCATGATATCTTCTTCACTTCGTATTCCACATTTTTCAAGAATGGCAAGAGATTTCACATTCATACAACTCAAAACCTTTTTCAATCGTTTCCAAATCTGCCTCACTCAAGGAATCGAGACCTTTTGCCTTATTTTGCGTGAATGAACTATTTTGTACACGTTGAAGCTCTTTGTCTAACACCAACTGAACTAATTCCCTGCCATGTCTGTCAAGACTTCGGAATTTTTCCATATGCGACATTTCCGAATGAGTCAGGTTCTCCATCTCATCCTGATACAGATAATTCGCATCCACCTGAAGTGTCTGCATCACCTTTGCAATGACAGCAACAGACGGCTCCCGATTTCCATTCTCATAACCGGAAAGTGTGGACTTCGCAACACCTATCCTTTCAGCCAATTGTTCCTGGGTTAAGCTGGCGTTAATACGTGCTTCCTTCAATCTTTCATAAAAAGCCATATTGAGACCTCCTCTCTCTGCACATATTATAACGCATTTTGAAGATATTTCAATATTATATTCGCAAAGCGGGTATTTTTTTTGAAATACTACCTATCTTTGTAACGCAAAATAGGGTAGAGGGAAAATAATTTATTTTCGCCCCTCCCATTGAACCGTACGTACGGGTCTCGTATACGGCTCTACAATTTATATTCCAACTTTACTTCCTTGATGTAAGCACCTAATTCCTCTACCGTAATTCCGTCCACGCCACTTGCACCCTTATTGGCAACTACCTTCTTATAGGCTCTGTTCAGATTTTCTGCTGACGTAATCACTTCAATTAATTCCATTGTTGTTACTCCTCTGTTTATCCTAAAATTCATACATAACACCCCTCTAAGTATAGACAGTATCTTTCGGTTACGTTCCTATCCTTTCTGTCCACCCGATTTCTGGCTCATGTACTATTTTGATGACAACGATTTGTACTATAAATCGTTTCAGTCCTTCGGGCATTTATCCCTACTATGACATCATCTGACTCCCTCCCTAAACCTTTTTCGACCACATCTTACGATATGTGGGTAGGGTCTCCCAAGGTAAGACACTTATCTTTCGCTCCACAACCTCTTGATTTACAACTTCGGTTTACGTTTACCTTTAGGGCTTCGGTTTGGATTGCAACCTTACCCACCTAATCGCCTTATCAAGTTTCTGTTCGTAGGCTCAAGAGCTTTGCTACACCACTTCCTTCATCCATACCATTACTGATACCGACTTGTGGTTCACTACACTTGGCGGTAAATACCCGTGGCTAGACTTTCACTAGCAAGATTAGTGCCATGCTTGGCACACAACACAAAAAGGAAGTGGATTAACCACTTCCTTTGAATTTAAACTTGTTTTTCATGTGCATCCACATCATATGACTGAAGTGCACCGCCCTCTTATATCTTCCTATAAATCTTTTATATACCACACATCACATCCGAAGTGCACCGTTTCTAAGAACGGTTTTTCTAACTTTTGAAACTCATACTTTCCATAAAATTTATTAGCTGCAACCATATTACTAAAGGTTTCTAAATAACATTTCTTGTAATACTGTTTGGCATACTCTAGGCACAGCTCCATCAACTCATGCGCTACGCCCGTGCCTCTTGCCTCTTTCAGACAATACATTTTCTGAAGCTCGCACACTTCCGGAGTGAGTCCCCCAATTCCTGCACCGCCTACTATCTGGCCTTCTGCATCTTCAGCAACCCAGTACTTGTGTCCTGGTTTATTATAGATTTCGGAAAAACGCCCTAAATCCGGGTCACACCAAGCAGTACCCTCTCTGTTCCCGCCGAACTCAAGCAGGCAGGTTCGAATCAAACTTTCCACGCCTGCGTTGTCCTTTTTTTCAATTTCACGTATATTATAGCCATGCATATGAACCACCGCCATTACATTTTCCCTATTCTACACATCTCCGAGTGCAAACTTCTCATGAATTGCTCTTGTTGCGCGGTCCACATCTTTTTCATCAATAAGTACCGTGATACGAATTTCTGAAGTGGAAATCATATTGATATTGATGCCAGAGTTAAACAACGCTTCAAACATCTGTGAAGCAACACCTGGATTACTCATCATACCTGCACCCACAATTGCAACCTTCGCCACATTTGCGTTATGTTTGATTTCCTTGATGGTAAGAGCCTCTTTATTTTCTTCCAACACCTTAATTGCATCTTCCAAATCATCCTGTGCAACGGTAAAGGAAATATCCTTTGAACCATCACGTCCAACTGATTGCAAAATGATGTCGATATTGATGTTGTTCTTTGCCAATCTATGAAATACCTTGAACGCCACACCCGGCTTATCATCCACTCCAAGCACTGAGATTCTTGCTGTATTCTTATCCGATGCTACACCGGTAATTAACATTTTTTCCATCTTTACTACCTCCTTGACAACTGTTCCTTCCGTCTCATTCAAACTAGAACGTACTACTAACTCTACGCCATACTTCTTTGCCATCTCTACCGAACGATTGTGCAGTACCTTTGCACCTGATGTGGCAAGCTCCAACATCTCATCATAGGTAATCTCATCCAGTTTTCTTGCATTCGGCACCACACGTGGATCTGCAGTAAACACACCGTCTACATCGGTGTAAATCTCACATTTATCCGCATGAAGTGCTGCTGCCAAAGCAACGGCTGTAGTATCAGATCCACCGCGCCCTAATGTCGCATAGTCCCCATGTTTGTTAACTCCTTGGAAACCAGTTACTATGACAAGTTTTCTGGCATCCAGTTCGTTCATAATACGTTCTGAATCAATGCGTTTGAATCTAGCATTACCGTAACGAGAAGTACAATTCATGCCTACTTGAAAGGCATTTAAGGAAACCGCCGATACGTCCATTGCCTGCATGGCCATTGCCATTAAGGATACGGAAACCTGTTCTCCTGTTGTCAGAAGCATATCCAATTCTCTCTTGGATGCATTTGGATTAATATCCCTTGCCATTGCCAAGAGTTCATCTGTTGTATCGCCCATCGCCGACAATACAACCACAACGTCATGTCCTTTTTTATAATCCTCTACGCAGCGTCTCGCAACATTGAAAATACGTTCTTTGTTTGCAACTGAGCTGCCGCCAAATTTCTTTACAATTAACATCGTTTTCTCCTAGTCGTTAAATAACACATCTATAAGTTGGTAACCGTCTTTTCTCACGATTCCACTGATAGTTCCCACAGCTTCATTATAAGCTACGTTACTTCCCAATTGCTTGGTGCTGTCATACAATAAATACGGAATTGGTCCATTGGAATGTGTACGAATCCGTATCGGTGTCGGATGGTCCGGCAAGATTAACATGCGGTAATCTTCTCCCGATGCATCCATCTGCTCTACCAACGGCTCAACTATATATTTGTCAATATTTTCAATTGCTTGCACTTTTTCCTTCACAAGCCCTTGATGCCCCATTTCATCCGGTGCTTCCACATGAATGTAAACAAAATCATAATTATCTTTTAAAAGTGCATCTGCTGCAGCCTGCATTTTTCCTGTATAGTTGGTATGTAAGCCACCATTGGCACCTTCCACGATAATGTTATCCATGCCGCTTCCCACAGCAATTCCTTTTAGCAAATCTACTGCGGAAATCATAACTCCGCGCTTGCCGGTCTTTTCTGCAAATGACTGAAGTGCCGGTCTGGTACCTGCGCCCCAGAACCAAGCGGAGTTTGCAGGATTAAGTCCCATTTCTTTGCGCTTGATATTGATTGGATGATTCACCAGAATGTCATAGCTTTTCTTCATCATGTCGCGAAGCACTGCATCCTGTGGCAGATAATCAGCAATTCGCTGTGTCAGAATATCGTGTGGAGGAGTAAGTTCCACAACCTTTCCATTTTTCCACACCAAAAGATGACGATAGCTAGTTCCTACATAGAACTCGTATCCGTCTCTTTGAAGCCCTTCCTTCAAAGCCTCCAAAAGCACTGCTGCATCCTCTGTTGAGATTTCACTGGAGCTGTGATCGATGACCTTCTTGTCCTCATAAACTTCCTCTTCTTCTGACAATGTAACAATATTACATCTGAGCGACACATCCGTCGGCTCCATATCCACACCAATACTTAGTGCTTCCAGTGGTGAACGACCGGTATAATAAATCTTCGGGTCGTACCCCATCACAGACAAGTTGGCCGTATCACTGCCCGGCGCCATGCCTTCCGGCACCATGCAGGTAAGACCAACCTCTCCCTGTTTTGCTAATCTGTCCATCCCCGGCTTATTTGCCACCTCAAGGGGTGTTTTGTTGCCGAGAACCTCCAATGGCTCATCTGCCATTCCATCTCCTAATACGATGATATATTTCACGTCTTCACGTCCTTAAGCAATTATTTTACACGAATCATCTGGCAAATTTGTGGGAACTTCGCGGCTTGTGCCTCGTATACGCCCTCGCTCATTTCCTCTGTCACGAAACCAAATTCATCATTTTTATCTCCCAATGCTACAACGGTAATTGGTCCAAATGCTGCTTCCAGCTGAGCCTTCAAATCAGCCACAGCCCCCTTGATACGTACAAAGTATTTCTTTATCGTATCTGCCTTGTCTTCTAACTCTAACTTTTCTTCATCCCAGGTTGCCATCACGCTGCGGTTTGGATTTTTCGCCGCATCCACAATATCACCAACAACAGCACTTGCGGTTGGAAGTTTTCCTGCGCCGCTTCCATAGAACATGGAATCGCCCAACATATTTCCTTTGACGAAAATCGAGTTAAACACATCCTCAATATTGTAAAGCGGATGTTCCGGTGAAACCAAGTGTGGTGCAACGATTGCACAAAGCTTGTCCCCATCACGGGTACAAGAAGCCAAAAGTTTAATTTTCATTTCTAGCGCCTTCGCATATTGGATGTCTGTCTGCGAAATCTTGGTAATACCTTCTGTGTAAATATCCTCAAAATCCACTAATTTTTCGGAAATAATAGAAGAAAGAATGGCAATCTTTCTACATGCATCATGACCTTCCACATCTGCGCTTGGGTCCCGTTCAGCATAGCCCATTTCCTGTGCTTCTTTTAATACGGCATCATAGTCTGCATTTTCATGATACATCTTACTCATCATGTAGTTGGTTGTACCATTCAAAATACCGGTAATTTCTTCAATCACATCTCCCGTAAGGGATGTTGTAAGCGGACGAATAATCGGAATTCCGCCGCCAACACTTGCTTCATATAAGAAGTTAATGTTGCGTTCCTTTGCAATTGCAAGTAACTCTGCACCATGTTTTGCAACAAGGGCTTTATTTGATGTTACAACGCTCTTTCCTGCAAGCAAGCTTTTCTTTACAAATGTATAAGCTGGTTCAATGCCACCCATTACTTCCACTACGATTTTCACTTCTTCATCATTCACGATTTGGTCAAAATCGTGCACGATTAAATGCTCTGCCGGTGTTCCCGGAAACTCTCTCAAGTCGAGAATATATTTGATTTCCAGTTCTTCACCTACACGTTTATTAATAAGCTCTTGGTTTGTCCAAATGACTTCTGCCACACCGGACCCTACTGTTCCGTATCCTAAAACTGCTATCTTTATCATATGGTTTCCTCCCTGTTTTGTTCCTTTAAATAAGCATTCATAAACAAATCGATGTTGCCGTCAAGCACACTTCCTACGTTCCCACTTTCCGCATTGGTTCTGTGGTCCTTTACTAAGGTGTACGGCTGCATGACATACGAACGTATCTGATTCCCAAATCCAATTTCTTTGATTTCTCCTCGGATGTCAGAAACCTTGTCCGCCTGTTCCTGCTCTTTGAGCAAATATAATTTTGCTTTTAACATCTGCATTGCTTTATCTTTATTACTGTGCTGAGAACGTTCATTCTGACACTGTACCACAATTCCTGTTGGAAGGTGGGTAATACGAATAGCCGAAGATGTTTTGTTAATGTGCTGACCACCGGCACCGCTTGCACGGTAGGTGTCTATGCGCAAATCATCATCATTGATTTCAATGTCAATCTCATCCTCAATATCCGGCACAACGTCGCAAGACGCAAACGATGTCTGTCTTTTACCTGCTGCATTAAACGGCGAAATTCGCACCAGACGGTGTACGCCTTTTTCAGACTTCAAATAGCCGTAGGCATTTTCACCATTCACCTGAAAGGTAATGGCTTTAATACCTGCCACATCACCATCCAAGAAGTCCAACACTTCTACAGAAAATCCTTTGCGCTCTGCCCAGCGGCTGTACATACGATACAGCATGCTTGCCCAGTCACAAGACTCGGTCCCACCAGCACCTGCATGCAAGGTAACAATCGCATTATCCTTGTCATATTCGCCGGAAAGCAAGGTCTGAATACGCATTTCCTCAAAGGTCTCTTCAAACGCCTTCAATTCTTCTGCAATTTCTTCAACCAGACTTTCATCGTTTTCTTCATAGGCCATCTCTATCAATGTGTAAATGTCTTCATAGCTGCTTGTTAAGCCTTCTATTTTCTCTATAAAATCCTTGAGATTTTTTAGATTTTTCATCACCTGCTGTGAGTTCTCCGCATCATCCCAAAAGCTTGGTTCTGCAATTTTCTGCTCCAGCTCCTCTACCAGTTTTTCTTTGCCCGGCAGGTCAAAGTGAATCCCTCAATTCCTTCAATGGTTCTTCGTATGAGTTTAAAACACTTTTAAACTGATCTAATTCAACCACGTTCTCACCTCTTTTACTTATTTTCTACCACAACATTGTTTGTATTTCTTTCCACTTCCGCATGGACATGGATCATTTGGATAAACCTTCTTATCCTCACGCTTCTTTGGCGCACGGGCAAGGCTTTCATCCTTATTCGTTCCGGTTACTTTCGCAACCTCTTCTCTTTCTACCTTCTGTTCCAGACGAACATGCATCAGCATACGTACTGTATCTGCGGAAATGCCTTCTGTCATTTCACCAAACATGTCGTATCCAAGCATCTTGTATTCCACAAGTGGATTCTTCTGTGCATAAGACTGAAGCCCGATACCTTGACGAAGCTGGTCCATATCATCGATGTGGTCCATCCATTTTCTATCAATGACTTTCAAGAGAACTACACGCTCAATTTCACGAATTTGCTCTTCATCAAACTCTGCTTCTTTTAAAGCATATCCGTCTTTTGCACGTTCCTGAAGCATTTCCTTCATGGCATGCTGTGACATTTTCTCTACTTCATTCAGAGTTATCGGCTGCATCTCAAGAGATGTAACCAACTCCTTATTTAAGTTTTCTAAATCCCATTCTTCTGCTTTCGCCTCAGGGGATGCACATCTGTCTACCGTAGCACCTACGAATTCCGAGAACATGTTGTAAACCACATCTCTCATGCTTTCGCCATCGAGAACGCGACGTCTTTCTTCATAGATAATCTCTCTCTGCTCATTCATTACCTGGTCGTATTCTAACAGGTTTTTACGAATTGCAAAGTTGTTACTTTCAATCTTTTGCTGTGCTCTTTCAATTGCATTGGAAAGCATTTTGTGTTCAATCTGCTCGCCGTCTGCCACACCTAATGTGTTAAATACACTCATCAGTCTTTCAGATCCAAAGAGTCTCATCAAATCGTCTTCCAGCGAAATATAGAATCTGGATTCACCTGGGTCACCCTGACGACCGGAACGACCACGCAACTGGTTATCGATACGTCTTGATTCGTGACGTTCAGTACCAATGATTTTAAGTCCGCCTGCTGCTTTCGCTTCCTCGTCAAGCTTAATATCCGTACCACGACCAGCCATATTGGTTGCAATTGTAACTGCTCCGTGTACACCGGCCTGTGCTACGATTTCTGCTTCCTGCGCATGGAACTTGGCGTTCAATACGTTATGCGGAATGCCTCTCTTTTTCAAAAGTTTACTTAATAATTCTGAAGTTTCAATGGTAATTGTACCAACCAATACCGGTTGTCCTTTCGCATGTGCGCGTTCTACTTCATCTGTAACTGCCAAGAATTTTTCGCGCTGTGTTTTGTACACCGCATCATCTAAATCCTGTCTTTGCACCGGCACATTTGTAGGAATCTCTACAACGTCCATTCCGTAAATATCACGGAATTCCTGTTCTTCTGTAAGCGCTGTACCTGTCATACCACATTTCTTATCAAATTTATTAAATAAGTTCTGGAAGGTAATGGTTGCAAGTGTCTTACTTTCACGTTTTACCTTTACATGCTCTTTCGCTTCAATGGCTTGATGTAGACCGTCGGAATAACGACGTCCCGGCATGATACGTCCGGTAAACTCATCGACAATCATAACTTGTCCATCTTCTGTCACTACATAGTTCTGGTCTCTGAACATCAAGTTGTGTGCACGAAGCGCCAGAATTACATGGTGCTGAATCTCCAAATGCTCTGCATCTGCAAGGTTATCAATATGGAAAAATTGCTCAATCTTAGCAACACCATCTGCTGTCAAACTTACTTGTTTATCTTTTTCATTTACAATGTAATCACCGGTTTCTTCGATTTCTTCACCCATGATTGCATTCATTTTTGAAAATTCGCCGCTAGCCTCACCGCGTTGCAATTGTCTTGCAAGGATATCGCAAGCCTCATATAACTTTGTTGACTTTCCACTTTGTCCGGAAATGATGAGCGGTGTTCTCGCTTCGTCAATAAGAACCGAGTCAACCTCATCGATGATGGCATATTTCAGACCTCTCTGAACTAACTGCTCTTTGTAAATTACCATGTTATCTCTCAGGTAATCGAAACCAAGCTCGTTGTTAGTAACATAAGTAATATCACATTCATAAGCTGCTCGACGTTCATCCTTGTCCATGTCATTTAAAACAACACCAACTGTTAAGCCTAAAAATCGATGCACCTCACCCATCCAGTCAGCATCACGCTTTGCAAGGTAATCGTTAACTGTTACCACATGCACGCCTTCACCTGTCAGGGCATTCAAATAAGCCGGCAATGTTGAAACCAAGGTTTTACCTTCACCGGTTCTCATTTCTGCAATACGTCCCTGATGGAGAATGATACCACCGATTAACTGTACACGGTAATGTCTCATACCAAGCACTCTGGTTGCGGCTTCTCTTACTACTGCATATGCTTCCGGCAAAATGTCATCTAATGTTTCTCCATTTGACAAACGCTCTTTGAACTCGTTTGTTTTATTTTTCAATTCTTCATCCGACAGCTTCTGCATGTCCGCTTCCATTGCTTCAATGCGGTCTGCAATCGGATAAATTCTCTTTAATTCGTTTTCACTATGTGTGCCAAATATTTTTTCGAATAACTTCATTCTTTGCTCCTTATTTTTATTAGTTTCCAAAATTTACTGTGAACTTTATTGTAACACTTTCTACTTTTATATTCAAGTTTGTTTACCATAGTTTAGAGGGTTTTTATAAATTCGTATGGGATTTTTCCACCGAACAAGTCTAATGCACTCCCGATTGTAAAATCTAGCTTGCCTTCACTGACCTTTTCGAACTCTTTTAAGTCTTCTATACTGCCAATTCCGCCTGCATAGGTAATTGGAATTCTGTTCCAGTCCGCAAGAATTTTCACTAAATCTAATTCCACACCGGAAGACTTCCCTTCCACATCTACACCGTGAACTAAAAACTCATCGCAGTACTCTGCAAGTGTTGTCAGAAGATGCGTGTCCACCACCACGTTGGTAAACGTCTGCCATCTGTCCGTTACCACATAGTACCTTCCATCCTTCTTGCGGCAGCTAAGGTCAAGGACTACATGTTCTTTTCCAACAGTTTCTACTAGTTTCTTAAGATTCACCCAATGAATTTCTCCATCTTTAAACACATAGGATGTCACAATCACATGGCTTGCTCCGGCGTCTATATACTCTGCTGCATTTTCCGCAGTAATTCCGCCACCAATCTGAAGACCATTCGGATATGTACGCAGCGCCAACATCGCCTGTTCCTTCGTAGCATCATAATACTCTGACGTCTTGGAGTTGAGCAGAATAATATGACCACCAACAAGTCCGTCTTTTTTGTATTTCTCAGCATAATAATCCGCCCCCAGTTCCGAAGCAAAATTAGTTATCGCCTGATTTCCTTCGTCCTTTAGCGAACCGCCTACGATTTGTTTAACTTTTCCATTGTGAATATCAATACATGGTCTGAATTTCATTGTTTTCTCCATTTGTTCAAAAATATCTATTAGTATAACACTTTTCTCTTTATAAATAAAGACTTGGGTTACACAAAAAAGGAACGTCTTTTTTCAAAACGTTCCTTTACAGTTTAGCGATTCATATTATTATCTTTGTTTGTATTATTGTTGTTATTATGGTCATTGTTATTGTTGTTATCGTTTCCTGTCATATCATCTGTGATATTTTCTACACCATTTCCGATATCGTCGATAACATTTCCTGTTGCATCACCAACATCATCAATCACGCCACCATTATTGTTGTTTCCTTTATCTGTACCGTCTGTAACATCATTGTTTCTGTCGTCTGTTGTGCCGTTAGTACCATTATTCCCTGTACCGTCATTATTTCTGTTGCCACATGCGGTTACTCCTAACATGACACATACACATAACATTGCTATTATTGCTTTTTTGAAGTTTTTCATAATTGTCTCCCTTTCATGTACTTGTATGATTTTGTAAGAATTGCTTCTTGATAATAATATTTGCTTTTCTCACAAATATATGCAAATCATGAATTGGGAGATTTTTACTTTTAAAATTCAATCACATCCTGCATTCCATACATGCCAGGACCTTTTCCTTTTAAAAACTTAGCTGCTTCTACTGCGCCTTTTGCAAATACTGCTTTGGAATATGCAGTATGCTTGAATTCAATCACTTCATCCTCGCCTGCATAAATCACTTCATGCTCACCAACGATTGTTCCGCCACGAACTGCTGAGATACCGATTTCTTTCTTATCACGTTTCTTGCGTTCCTGACTTCTGTCATATGTATAATCATATTCGTTATTAAGCACTTCGTTAATGGAATCTGCCAAAGCAAGTGCTGTTCCACTTGGTGCGTCCACTTTCTGATTGTGATGTTTCTCCACGATTTCGATATCATAGCCTGCCGGCGCCAAAATTTTTGTGGCATCCTGAAGGAGTTTTAATAACATATTAATACCAAGTGACATGTTTGCAGACTTCAGTACTGCAACTTTCTCATTAGCATCTTTTACCTTAGTAAGTTGTTCTTCTGATAATCCGGTAGTACAAAGAACCACCGGAACCGCCTTACTTACACAGTAATCTAAAAGTCCGTCTACTGCTGCCGCATTTGAAAAGTCAATTACAACATCTGCGTCTACATCACATTCAGCGATATCAGAAAATACTGGATACTCATTTTGAATGCCTTGATATTTATCTACACCTGCAACAATCTCTGCATTTGCATCTTCTTTTACAATCTTTGTAATAACCTGGCCCATCTTACCGTTGCAGCCATGCATAATTATTTTAACCATTTTCACAATCCCCTCCGATTAATTTTTATAAAAGAATACCACTTTTTATACATTTAATCAAGAATATCTAATATTTCATAATGAACAAAAAAAGATTTAAGTGAACAGTTCACCTAAATCTTTTTTACAAATAATTATACTTTAAATAATCCCGAAATCTTTCATCGCCTTCAAAAGCTTCTCAGTATTCCCTTCTGTAAGCTCTGTTAGTGGCATACGAAGTGGACCAACTTCCATTCCCATCAGGTTCATAGCCTTCTTAACCGGAATCGGATTCACCTCACTGAACAATGCGTCAATCAGTGGAATAGCCTTTAACTGAAGTGCTGCACTTCCCTTCACATCCCCTGCAAGATATTTTGCACAGATATCATGTGTTTCCTTTGGTGCCACGTTGGCAAGCACAGAGATAACACCGATACCGCCAAGTGACATAAGCGGTACAATCTGGTCATCATTTCCTGAATACAAATCAATTTTTCCATCTGTAAGATTCATAATCTTAGCTACTTGAGAAATATTTCCGGATGCTTCCTTAACACCTACAATGTTATCCACATTTTTCACCAATGATGCAACCGTTTCAGGTGCAATATTCACACCAGTTCTGCTTGCAACACTGTACATAATAATTGGTGTCTTTACTTCCTTTGCAATGGCAGTATAATGCTGTGCGAGTCCTTGCTGTGTACATTTGTTGTAATATGGCGTTACAATCAAAAGTCCATCTGCACCTGCTGCTTCTGCCTCTTTTGACAACTCAATGGCTGTCTGTGTACAGTTGGAACCTGTACCTGCAACAACTGAAATACGTCCTCTGGTAAATTCAACTGCTTTTTTGATGCAATCCACGTGTTCTGCTTCTGTCATTGTCGCAGATTCACCGGTCGTTCCACAGATTACAATACTGTCTGTTCCATTATTACAATGAAAATCGATGAGTTCCTCTAATTTATCATAATTAATACTTCCATCAGCATGAAATGGTGTCACAATTGCCACGCCTGATCCTGTAAAAATAGCCATAATCTACCTCCTTGATTACCTTAAAAACCATTCTCTTACAGAATTTTAGCACCATTCCCCTGTTCTGTCAATCTATGACACACTCAAGTTTACTAACAGAAACTTCATACGCTATTCTTTTTTCCGTTTCGGTCTCTGTTAATTTCTTTACATATTCACGACTTTGAATTCTTCCAAGTACTTGCACATGCTCACCTACTTCAAAACTAGAAGCAAATCTGGCATTACGTCCCCAGCAAATACATGGTATATAATCCGATTTTCCATATGGACGATTGACTGCCAACAATAAATCGGCAATTTCTCTGCCAAGTGGTGTTTTTCGATAAATCGGACGTTTACATATATAACCATCTAACAGAATGGTGTTCGTTTTTGCACCATCTACTTCCTCTTCCACAAACGAAACCTCGCGCACAAAAACCGAGAGAATCAATCGATTCTTATGTTCCTCGTGCTGATTATACGAGCGAAATTGTCCCGTCACCTCTATATATTCTCCTATGTAGTTTTGGTGAACGTCAATGAGACGCTCTGAAATCATCAGTGGAATGCGGTCGTCGGAATTACTCAGGCGCTTCACAAGCACATCTACCATGTAAAATCCTTCCCCAAACACTTCATGGCTAAAGGTAAACTCCGAAGCCACCTCTCCAATAATAGTTACTTGATTGTTTTCGATAATCTTATCTGACATGAATTTAAAATCTCCCTTCCTCTGTCTTGTACTTTTCATTCAATAAACAGTCTATGAAGGGAGATTCTCATTTAGAACAATATGTTTAAAAAACTTTTCGACAAAATCTGGGGCTTATCGACATCAGTACGCCCCTTGAAATAAAACTCCAGCTTTTTTCACATTATAAAGTCTCATTTTCTTCTTCATATAAGAAACTAATATACTCATAAATCTCCGCAAAATCCACTTCACATTCGTTATTCCAGATTCCAACCGGAACCTTATCTTCAAACGTGTATATCGTCTGAAAATCTTCTTTCTCATATTCGTAGACATGCACCACTTTCTTCATCGGATCAACAAGCCAATATTCTTTTACTCCTGCATTCCAATATTTATTCCCTTTGATGAATATATCTTTTTTCTTAGTAGAATTAGACAATACTTCCACCACCAAATCCGGTGCTCCAAATATTCTTCCCTTCTGAAACTTATTACGGTCACATACGATAACCACATCCGGCTGAACCATGGTTCGATTATCACAGTCCAGTTGAACATCTATAGGCGAAGTAATGGTAATGCATTTTCCTTTTTTCTTGCGAATATAATCACGAAATCTTGCAAAAATTTCATCCCTGATAATTTGATGCTTATCTGTAGGTGCTCCCAAATCATAAATAACGCCATCTATCAGCTCCATCCGCTCCTCTTCTGGTAGTGCAAGATAATCATCCACCGTGAATTCGTCCTGTGGTACTGAAATATTATATGCCGATGTTTCCTTTACCATAGAACTATACATCGGTTTGAAAACTTCCTCTAACGCTTTAATTGTATCGCGACGTGGACTCTTTGTGATTCTAAGCAGCACCTTCTGCACTGTACCTAACGGAACACCTGAAACCTGTGCTACCATCTCATATGAATACCCTAATTGTTTCCTTAATTCTTGCATTTCATCGATTGTCATGCCTATCACTCCTTACACTGTCTTATTAAGACTATATCCTATTTCTTGTCATTTGTCAATAGTTTTATCCAAATTATCTCCATTTCCTCTCCATTTATTATCCATATTCTTTCCATCCACTTGCATTATGCTCCATTTTATCCCGGTAAGCAGAAAAAAGGGAACCTAAAGTTCAAGGTCCCCTTTTGCTAATATTTCCTCTTTATTTAAAACTCTGGCTCAATCAAACCATAAGCTCCATCTTTTCTCTTGTATACTACATTTACCTCATCTGTCTCCGCATTACAGAATACGAAGAAATTATGTCCCAGGAGTTCCATTTGAACACAGGCATCTTCCGGAAACATTGGCTTGATTCCAAATCGCTTCGTACGGATAATCTTAATCTCGTCCTCAGTTTCAACATCTTCCATTTCTGAAAATGCGTCTTTGAAATGTCCGCCCTCTTGATGCTTTGCAATCAACTTGTTTTTGAACTTCCGAAGTTGACGCTCGATTACCTCTTCTACTAAGTCAATAGAAACATACATGTCATCGCTTACTTGTTCCGAACGAATGATGGTTCCCATGACCGGAATCGTCACCTCTATCTTTTGACGACCCTTTTCCACGCTAAGCGTCACGAAAATGTCAGTGTCAGGAGTGAAATATCTTTCCAGCTTTCCTAATTTTTGCTCAATTGCCGAACGTAAACCAGCCGTTACGTCGATGTTCTTTCCACTAATGATGAAATTCATGCAACCAACTCCTTTTCTATTCAATTTATATAATATATTATACACAAAATTCAAAGGACATGCAATGAACTTTAAACTGTAGCATTCTTTTCTCTTTTACGCATTCGCGCATCCAACGTTTTCTTACGGATACGAAGCGACTTTGGCGTTACCTCCAACAACTCATCTGTGTCGATAAAATCCAATGCTTCTTCCAGGCTCAAGACTCGCGGTGTAGTTAACCGAAGTGCCTCATCTGAACCCGAAGCACGTGTATTGGTCAAATGCTTTGTCTTGCAAACATTGAGTTCAATGTCATCTGTTTTTCCATTCTGACCAATGACCATTCCTGCATATACTTTCTCACCTGCTCCGATAAAGAGGGTACCTCTCTCCTGTGCACTGTATAATCCATAAGTTACAGATTCACCAGTTTCAAATGCAATCAAAGAGCCCTGCTTACGATATTGTATATCCCCTTTGTATGGAGCGTATCCATCAAAAGAAGTATTTAAAATACCATTTCCTTTTGTGTCCGTCATAAATTCGCCACGATACCCAATAAGGCCACGTGCAGGAATGGAAAATTCCAAGCGGGTTGTGCTTCCATTGGATGCACTCATGCTTTGCAATTCCCCTTTACGCTGACTTAATTTATCAATTACCGTTCCCGTAAATTCATCCGGAACATCCACATAGGCCGTTTCCATAGGCTCAAGCAATTTTCCATTTGCATCTTTCTTATATAATACTTCTGCTTTACTTACTGCAAACTCGTAACCTTCACGGCGCATATTCTCTATCAATACTGACAAATGTAACTCACCACGTCCTGAAACCTTAAAACTATCCGCGTTTTCTGTTTCTTCCACACGAAGACTTACATCTGTATTCAGTTCCCGCATCAAACGGTCACGCAAGTGACGGGAAGTAACATATTTTCCCTCCTGCCCTGCAAAGGGACTGTCATTTACAATAAATTGCATCGCTATCGTTGGCTCTGAGATTTTTTGAAATGGAATGGCAACCGGGTTTTCTAGTGAACAAAGTGTATCCCCTATTGCAATATCTGCAATTCCAGAGATTGCAACGATTGAACCAATGGATGCCTGTTTCACTTCCACTTTATTCAAACCATCAAACTCATACAGTTTACTGATTTTTACCTTTTTATGCTTATCAGGTTCATGTGCATTTACCACCATCATATCCTGATTAACGGCAATTGTGCCATTATCCACTTTTCCAACACCGATTCTGCCCACATACTCATTGTAATCGATGGTACTAATCAGCACTTGCGTGTCAGCCTCCGAGTCTCCTTCCGGTGCCGGAATATAGTCCAAAATAGTCTCAAAAAGTGGAACCATATTTTCCGGTTCATCTGTCAAATCCAAAATAGCATGTCCCGCCTTTGCTGACGCATATATAAATGGGCAGTCCAATTGCTCGTCGGATGCATCCAAGTCCATAAATAATTCCAAAATCTCATCAATAACTTCATCCGGCCTTGCTTCCGGGCGGTCAATCTTATTGATACAAACAATCACCGGGAGTTCCAGTTCCAATGCCTTTTTTAATACGAATTTCGTCTGCGGCATTGCGCCTTCAAAAGCATCCACCACCAGAATGACTCCGTTTACCATCTTGAGCACACGCTCTACTTCACCACCGAAATCTGCGTGTCCCGGCGTATCAATAATGTTAATCTTTGTATTCTTATAATAAACAGCTGTATTCTTTGCCAAGATTGTAATTCCACGCTCTCTCTCGATATCGTTGGAATCCATAACACGTTCTGCCACTTCTTGATTCTCGCGAAATACACCGCTTTGTTTCAAAAGTTCATCTACTAAAGTTGTTTTTCCATGATCTACATGGGCAATAATTGCAATATTTCGTACATCTTCACGTTTTGTTTTCATCTGTTTTTCCCCTTCATCTAGTCCTCAAAAATCTGCATTTCACCATCGATATTTGCAAAGTAACACTCCTCCTGCAGTTCCATCTTCGCCTGCCCATTAGTGCCTTCCCGAATTTCCGCAATCACTCCTTGTATCTCATCCTCCGGCAATAATACCTCAAGTTCCACTTTATCTGTGTAAATAGAATTTAAAATTGTCAAACCTCTCTGGCCGAGAATATACTGTATCTTCCCAAGTCCCGTATAGTCCGTCTCTATGGAAATCTTTTGACCATGCATTTTTGTAATGACCTTGCTGGCCCCAAGACCCTCCTTTGTAGCACCTGCGTATGCCCTCACAAGTCCGCCTGTGCCCAAAAGCGTTCCTCCGAAATATCTGGTCACAACCACAACCACGTCATGGATTTCTTCTCCTAACAGTACATCAAGCATAGGTTTTCCTGCGGTTCCGCTCGGTTCCCCATCATCGCTACAGCGTTGGATTTGAAAATGTTCTCCTAGTACATAAGCAAAGCAATTATGCGTCGCATTCCAATATTTCTTTTTTAAGTTTTCAATAAATTCTATAGCTTCTTCTTCGCTTTTCACCGGCTTTACCGTTGCGATGAATCTGGATTTCTTTTCTATTATCTCCGCGTCACCACCGCGATATACTGTTTTATATTGACCCAACATATGTTTCACCTTTTTTCAAACTTTTCTATTACTATAACAGTATTAGGGCTATTTTCACAATATTTTCTTAAATTTTTCCTATTTTCCTTTATTTAAATATGTAAGTTTGGTATAATATCATTCATAATAAAGGAGGTTACACTCATGAATTATGGTAGAAAGAATACTTCTAAGCAACATGCAAAGTTACAATCGCGCATGTCTAAGAAGAGAAAAAAAGCAGGAATGCGCTGGCTGAAAGTTCTGCTACTAATCTTCCTTGGGGTCGGAATATTAGCGCTTGCAGGTGGCGGACTGTTGTTCAAAAAAATAATTGACGATACACCACAGATTACAGAAGATAGCATTAAACCTTCTGCATATACAACAACTGCATATGCCAATGATGGAGAAACTGTTTTGGGTACATTTGTAAGTGCCGGTTCAAACCGTGTATACACTTCTCTTGAGAACATCCCAAAATATTTACAAGATGCATTTATTGCAGTCGAGGACTCTCGTTTCTATGACCACAAGGGCATTGATGTGAAAGGTATCACCAGAGCATTTGTAAACGGTCTTATGTCCGGTCATTTTTCTCAAGGTGGTAGTACCATTACACAGCAGCTAATTAAAAACAGTGTCTTCCCTAATTTTAGTAGAGAAACACAATGGCAAAAGATTGAACGTAAGGTTCAGGAGTTATATTTAGCCGTACAGATTGAAAAAATCGTTGATAAATCGGAAATTCTTGAAAACTATTTAAACACGATTAATCTTGGACAGAACACCCTAGGTGTACAAGCTGCGGCGAAGCGTTATTTCGGCAAAGACGTAAGCGAGCTCACTTTGTCAGAATGTGCTGCAGTTGCAGCCATTACCAAAAGTCCAACCGGCTATAATCCAATTACCAACCCGGAGGCCAATGAAAAGCGCCGCGAAAAAGTATTGAAGGACATGCTGGAGCAGGAAAAGATTTCACAGGAAGAATTTGACACTGCTCTCACAGACACCGAGGATATTTACAAAAGAATCCAAACTGCAAATGCAGAATACAAGGAAAGTATCACTGTAAACTCTTACTTCCTGGATGGAGTGTCAAAAGAAGTACAAAAAGACCTTGTAAATAAATTAGGATACACGGAAGATCAGGCATACAATGCTGTATATAGTGGCGGTTTAAAAATCATTACAACTCAAGATTTGGCCATGCAAAAGATTTGTGATGAGGAATTGAACCGTGCATCCAACTATCCTGATGCAATCAACTGGACTGTAAACGGAGCCATCTCAATCGCATTTGAAGATGGCACACAAAAGCATTACGACCATAATACATTTGGAAAATATGTGAAAAATTTGTATGGTGAAAAATACGGTCCTTTAGGTATTACTTTCCCATCTGAGGATAAGGCAAATTCCTTGATTGACCAGTATATTGAAACCTTAAAGAAGAGCGATACGGATACCGTATTTACCAACATTAAACTTTCGCCTCAACCACAGGCAACCATCGTAATCATTGACCAACACACCGGATATGTAAAAGCAATGGTTGGCGGACGTGGGGAGAAAACATCCAACATGAGTTTGAACCGTGCAACCCAGTCAGGAAGACAACCCGGTTCCACCTTTAAGGTGCTCTCCACTTATGTACCTGCGTTAGACATGAATGGGGACACACTGTCAACCACTATTAAGGATGCACCGCTCAGTTATACCACCGGCGAAAAGAAACCGGTAAAGAACTGGTGGGGTGGATACAAAGGACCTTTAACAATCCGCTATTGTATTCAAGAGTCTGCCAATGTTTGTACCGTAAAAAAATACCAGGAACTTACACCAAGTGTTGGAATGCAGTATCTGACTGAAAACTTTGGCTTTACTACATTAGATCCTGTCAGTGACGCCGGTGAGGCAACCTCTCTTGGTGGAATTACAGACGGTGTATATAACATTGAATTAACTGCAGCATACGCAGCCATTGCAAACGCAGGAATTTATACAGAACCAATTCTCTATACACAGATTTACGACAATCTTGGGAATTTATTATTTGAGAATACCCCTGCTACTCACACCGCAATGAAAGACTCCACTGCATTCTTGATTACAAGCGCAATGCAGGATGTTGTTTCAAAAGGTACCGGTACAGCAGCTAAGTTATCGGGCTATGTTGCAGCCGGAAAAACAGGTACAACAACCGATACACGTGACTTATGGTTTTCCGGATATACTCCTTACCTGACAGCTTCTGTATGGAGTGGTTACGATGACAATCAGGGCATTGACGGCTCAAGTAGTTATCATAAAGTAATTTGGAAAAAAGTCATGCAACGTATTCATGACAAAATGAAATACGAATCTGTGAAATTTGAGGTGCCTGAATCTGTAAAACGAAAAGAAATCTGTAAAGAAACCGGATTGCTTGCAAGCAGCGACGCTTGTACGAAATTTAGTGAATACTTTGCGGAAGGCACAGGTCCAAGCAAAACCTGTCCTGGACACGCAGGCGCACCAGGCGAGGGTGGTGCAAACGGTGCCACAACACCTGGCGGAAATAATGCCGGTAATTCAGCACCTTAATATATTTGAACAATCTATGTTCTTAAACTATATTCTGTATGAGATGACATTGAAAGATTCTGTAGAAAGACTTGCAACTGCGTTTCAGAAAATATGGTAGCATGTCAAGATGTTTGAGCATTTATGCGAGTTTCTTGACGTGCTACCATAATATTATCTCTGAAACCAGTTGTTTAGACTTTCCAGAATCTTTTATTTAGTTATCGAATACAAAATATAGTTAAGAACCCTACTTGTCCATAAGTGCCAATTTCGCAGCCCCATACATTCCCGCATCATTTCCAAGCTCTGCTAAAGAGAATTCTACCTTACTGTTGTCCCAAAGGGCTTTCTTCATGTAATTCTTTTTGATATAATCCAAAAGCACCTCTCCGGCTCTTGAAACACCGCCGCCAATTACAAAGAGATCCGGGTCAAGGATGACTGCAATATCAGAAAGTGCATTTCCCAAATATTTACCAAAATCCTCAGCAATCTCCATTGCAACTTTATCTCCTGCCTTCACTGCATCAAATACATCCTTTGCAGTTACCGCATCTATATTCAATACCGTATCTTCCGTATTGTTCGCCAGTCTTCTCTTTGCCAGACGTACAATTCCTGTTGCAGAAGCGTATTGTTCCAAGCATCCTGTTCTTCCACATCCACAAACCTCTGTTTCGTTCTCCTCCACGCAAAGATGTCCGATTTCGCCACCGGCTCCACGTACTCCTGTATGAATATGACCATCAATAATAATGCCGCCACCTACGCCTGTTCCAAGTGTCACCATAATCTGATTTTGGTAGCCTTGTCCGCCACCCTTCCACATTTCTCCGAGAGCAGCAATATTTGCATCGTTACCTACATTAACGCGACATCCCGTGAGCGCTTCTAACTCCTCTTTTACATTCTTATAGCCCCATCCAAGATTTGCTGTACTTTTTACAACGCCATCCTTGGTTGCAGCCGGAACTCCAACACCAAGACCAACTACATCTTCTTTTGAGATTCCTTTTTCATTTAATTTGTTTTGAACAGATTCTGCGATATCTGGTAAAATTGCTTCTCCGCCATTTGCTGTTCTTGTTACGATTTCCCATTTATCAAGTAATGTTCCATCCGTTTGAAACAGACCAATCTTTACGGTAGTTCCTCCAATATCAATTCCAAAACAATATTTGTTTTCCATTTCTAGTCCTCCCTGTTCTTTTGTACCAAACTTTCTTGTAATCTTCTATATAATTCTTGTGCTGCATTGTATCCCATCTGTTTTTGTCTATGGTTAATAGCTGTGGATTCCACGATAACCGCCAAGCTTCGTCCCGGTCGAATCGGAATCGTATGACATTGTACTTTATTTCCAAGAAATTCTGTATATTCCTCTTCCAATCCCAATCGGTCATATTCTTTCTTCTTATCCCACTCTTCCAAAGTGATAACCAAATCGATATTCTGTGTCTCCCTTACGCTCTGCACACCAAACAAGGACTTCACATCCACAATACCGATTCCTCGCAATTCGATTAAATGCTTGGTAATAGACGGTGCGCTACCTACCAAAGTATCGTCACTGACTTTTCGTATCTCCACTGCATCATCTGCCACTAAACGATGACCACGTTTAATTAATTCGAGCGCCGCCTCACTCTTACCGATACCGCTTTCTCCACGTATCAACACACCGACGCCATAAACATCTACCAATACACCATGAATGGAAATGCATGGTGCAAGCTGCACGTTCAGCCAACGGATGACCTCCGCCTGGAATGGGGATGTCTTTTTATCTGTTGCAAAAATCGGCGTATTGGTCTCATTCGCCTGTTTCAACATTTCCTCATCCGGACGAATCTCTGTTGTATAGATTAAACATGGTACTCCATAGGAAAGGAGTTGCGCATAAACGTCCTTCTTTGGTTCCGCTGTTAAGGTTTGTAAATACGTATATTCTACATAACCTATAATCTGTACACGCACAGAATCAAAATGATCAAAGTATCCGGTTAACTGGAGCGCCGGTCGATTGATATCCGGAACCGTAATATATTTCCCTGCTAAGTCAATATCAGGAGTCAGATTTTTTAAATCCATTTTTTCGATTAAATCTGTAAGTTTTACACCTGGCATATCTTGTCCTCCAACTTTATTACTGTAAAATACCTGAATACAGTTTACCATTAATGGAAAAATTTGTACACTTCTATTGCAGATTTTTCGTTCATTGATGGCACTTTTTTTAGTTCGTCTACGCTGGCGTTTTTCAGCGCTTCTATATTCATAAAATATTTCATTAAAGCCTTTCTTCTTGCCGGTCCAATTCCATTGATATCATCCAATACAGAATGTACCTGCCCTTGACTCCGTAGCTTTCGATGAAATTCGATTGCGAATCTGTGGGCTTCATCCTGAATACGTGTAATCAGTTTGAAACCTTCGGAATTCCGCTCAATTGGAATTTCCACGTTATTGTAATATAAACCTCTTGTGCGGTGATTGTCATCCTTCACCATACCACAAACCGGAATATCTATTTGTAATTTTTCGAGTACTTCAAGCGCTATGTTCACTTGTCCTTTTCCACCATCCATCAATATCAAGTCCGGGAAAGCCGCGAAACTTCCGAGTTCCTTTCCCTCTTCCAGCTCATCTAAACCATGTTTAAAACGTCTGGTAAGTACTTCCTCCATACTTGCATAATCATCTGGTCCCTGAACACTTTTAATCTTAAACTTTCTATAATCAGAACGTTTCGGTTTTCCTTTTTCATATACAACCATAGAACCTACAGAAGCAAAACCACTTGTATTAGATATATCAAAAGCTTCCATGCGCACAATACCGGAAAGACCTAGCAATTTTTCAATTTCTTTTACTGCTCCTATAGTACGTCCTTCCTCACGTTTCAAACGCTCCTTATCCGTATTAAGAACAAGATGCGCATTCTTTCTTGCCAATTCCACAAGTTTTTCCTTTTCTCCTTTTTTCGGAACTTTTATGCGCACACGATGTTCTCTCTTCTTTGTCAGCCACTGCTCCAGTAATTCACTTTCCTCCAATTCCTCCTGCAGCATCAGTTCCGCCGGAATAAATGGAGTTCCCGCATAAAACTGCTTAATAAAACTGGTAAGCAATTCACTCCCCGTGCTTTCTGCTGCATTTCTAAGGAAGAAATGGTCGCGCCCAATTAACCTTCCCCCGCGAATGAAGAACACTTGTACCACCGCATCCTCCTCATCCTTCGCAACTGCCAGGATATCTCGGTCTTTGTCTTCGCCTCTGCTATCTGTAATCTTCTGTTTTTCCGCAATCCGCTTCACACTCTGAAGAAGCTCACGATATTCAATTGCCTTTTCAAACTCCATGTTTTCTGAGGCTTCCTTCATACTAGCCTCCAAGTCCTTCATAACCCCGTCGTAATGCCCATTTAGAAAACGAATCACTTCATCAATGGACTTGCCGTATTCCTCCTGGGAAATGTATCCCTGACAAGGCGCATGACATTGCTTGATATGGTAATTGAGACATGGACGTTCCTTGCCCATATCCTTCGGAAGATTCCGGTTACAATTTCGTATGTGATATAACTTTCGAATCAATTCAATCGTATCCTTCACCGCAGTAGCGCTTGTAAACGGGCCAAAATATTTCGCCTTGTCCTTCTGCATGGTGCGGGCCAGCATGACACGTGGATACGCTTCGTTTACGGTTACCTTGATAAACGGATACCCTTTGTCATCCATCAGCATGGTATTATACTTCGGTCTGTGCTCTTTAATCAGATTGCACTCCAAAACCAGTGCTTCCAACTCCGAGTCAGTGACAATATACTCAAAACGTTGAATATGCGTCACCATCTGCTCAATCTTCGCCCCTTTGTTTCGACTCGCTTGAAAATACTGGCGAACACGATTCTTTAAGTTAATTGCTTTTCCAACATATATAATTTCATCTTTTTCACCGTGCATTAAATACACGCCCGGTTTAGACGGTAATTTCTTTAATTCCTCTTCAATATGAAACATAGAATTTCCTCTTTTACTTTTAATGTAATCATTATAAACAAAAATATAAAAATCTGCAATTTGTATTATCTACATAAAAGGAGTTTGGATGAGGTGTTATTCATCCAAACTCCTTTATTACTTTTATTCTTCAAAACATTCTTCAGCAAGAGCTTCTCCTGCCTTGTCCTCCGCCTTTGTTACCTCATGGAAAATGTCCATAAATTCTTTTCCGGTAATGGTCTCTTTCTCAATCAAGAAAGCAGCAATCTTATCCAAGGCTTCTCGATTCTCTGACAACAATCTCTTCGCCTCTTCATATGCATTCTTTAACATACGCATGACTTCCTGATCAATCTCAGCAGCGGTAGCTTCACCACAGTTCATCACGGCTCTTCCGTCTAAGTAGCGGTGTTCCACAGACTCTAAGCCCATCAGTCCAAAGTGTTCTGACATACCATACTGTGTTACCATCGCTCTGGCTATTTTCGTAGCGCGTTCAATATCATTCGATGCACCTGTGGTCACGGTATCAAAAACAATCTCCTCAGCAGCACGTCCGGCAAGTAATCCGGTAAGCATAGCCTCCAATTCTGCCTTTGTGTTCAAATACTTTTCTTCCTCAGGTGTCTGCATTACATAACCGAGAGCTCCCATGGTTCTTGGTACAATGGTAATCTTTTGCACCGGTTCTGCATCCTTTTGCAGTGCACTTACCAACGCATGACCCACTTCATGATAAGAAACAATGCGGCGTTCTTCTGCGTTCATAATGCGGTCTTTCTTTTCTTTACCAACTAACACTACCTCAACCGCTTCGAATAAATCGGATTGGGATACCACTCTTCTTCCATGTTTTACTGCATTAATCGCAGCTTCATTAATCATATTTGCCAAATCAGAACCAACTGCTCCTGAAGTCGCAAGCGCAATCGCTTCCAAATCTACTGTCTCATCCATTTTTACATCTTTAGAATGAACCTTCAATGTATCAACACGACCTTGTAAGTCTGGTTTGTCAACAATAATTCGTCTGTCAAAACGTCCCGGACGAAGCAATGCCGGGTCTAAAACCTCCGGTCTGTTTGTCGCAGCTAAAAGCAATAAACCTTTTTCCGTATCAAATCCATCCATTTCTGAAAGAATCTGGTTCAAGGTCTGCTCACGCTCATCATTGCTTCCTAATGCATTATCACGGCTCTTACCGATTGCATCAATCTCATCAATAAAAATAATACATGGAGCCATAGCTTGCGCCTGTTTGAATAAGTCACGTACTCTGGATGCACCAACACCTACATACATTTCCACAAATTCAGACCCTGACACCGAGAAGAATGGCACCTTTGCTTCACCTGCAACTGCTTTAGCAAGCAATGTCTTTCCGGTTCCCGGAGGTCCCACAAGCAACGCACCTTTTGGAAGTTTCGCTCCTATCTCCGTATACTTCTTAGGATTATGCAAGAAATCTACCACTTCCTGCAAAGATTCCTTCGCTTCATCCTGTCCGGCAACATCCTTAAATGTTACACCTGTCTGTTTTTCAACATACATTTTGGCATTGCTTTTTCCAATGCCCATAATTCCGCCGCCCTTTGACATTCTTTTCATCATAAAACTAAAGAATACAAACAACAATACAAACGGAAGAATCGTCAACATGATGTTCCAAAATAAAGCTGCTCCTGTATTTGGAAGCTTGTAAGTATAGTTCACACCTGCTTCATCCAATCGTTGTTCCAACAATTCTCCTTCTCCAAGTCCCGTATAGTACGTAACCTGGGTACTTGGGAAAAATTGTGCCCATCCATTCTGAGAATGTTCTACTTTTGGAGTAATAATCAGTCTGTCACTTCCAATTTCAACTTTCTCAACCTTACCATTCTCTACCATTGCGATAAACTCGCTATAAGTAATCTCTTCGGTCTTTGCACTGTCTACCATATTAAAGAAACTCAAAAATATGAATCCTGTAATCAGCGTCGTTGCAATGACTAAAATCCAGCCGCGCTTGTCGTTCTTCTGGTTTTTATTTTTATTATTATTCTGGTTTTGTTCCATTTTTATCCTCCTAAATACAATCCTCCTTTATTATAAAGATTGCCCTTTTATAAATCAACTAAAACATTGTGAAAGTTTTGTAAATTTTCCTATGATTGGGACTAGATAAAACTCTATAGTTTGTAGTATACTAATTAAGTAATTAAAAATTCTAGTAACTGTTCAGAACCAACCTCGAAAAAACTTTGTTTTTCCTCGGTGTGGCGTATCCGCCAAATAAAATTTTAAAAACATGCTCAAAAATGCAAGCATTTCACGCTTGTTTTATAAAATTTTGCTTGGCTCTGAACAGTTACAAATTTACAAAAGGAAGACCATTTTATGAGAATTGGATTTGATAACGAAAAGTATTTACAAATGCAATCTGAGCATATTCGTGAAAGAATTAGCCACTTTGACAACAAGCTATACTTAGAGTTTGGCGGTAAATTATTTGACGACTATCATGCTTCCAGAGTGCTTCCGGGATTTGCTCCTGACAGTAAATTAAAATTACTGATGCAGCTCTCTGACCAAGCAGAAATTGTAATTGTAATTAGCGCTGTTGATATTGAAAAGAATAAGGTGCGCGGCGATTGGGGAATTACCTACGATTCAGACGTATTAAGATTAATGGAAGCCTTCAAAGGTCAAAATCTATATGTAGGTAGTGTAGTCATCACGCAATATTCAGGACAGACAAGTGCAGACCACTTTAAAACCAAGTTGGAGAAATTGAATATCAAAGTATACACGCACTATAATATCGAAGGTTATCCTTCCAATATTCCTCTGATTGTCAGCGACGAGGGATATGGAAAGAATGATTATATTGAAACAACCAGACCACTTGTTATTATTACGGCTCCTGGTCCTGGTAGCGGGAAAATGGCAACCTGTCTCTCACAATTATACCACGAACACAAGCGCGGTATTCGTGCAGGATATGCCAAGTTCGAAACATTTCCGATTTGGAACATCCCACTGAAGCATCCGGTAAACCTTGCATATGAGGCTGCTACCGCTGACTTAAATGATGTCAATATGATCGACCCGTTCCATTTGGATGCGTATGGCGTTACAACTGTAAATTATAATCGAGATGTTGAGATTTTCCCTGTGTTGGATGCAATTTTCGAACGTATCTATGGTGAAAACCCATATAAATCACCAACAGATATGGGCGTTAACATGGTAGGAAATTGTATTTGTGATGATGCTGTATGTTGTGAAGCGTCAAATCAGGAAATCATCCGCAGATATTATGCAGCTTTAAAGGGACTTGTGGAAGGAACCTCTGATGAAAACGAGGTATTTAAGCTCAAGCTCCTGATGAACCAGGCTCACATCACTATCGATGCACGTAAAGTGGTACAAGCTGCTCTAAACCGTGCGAAGCAGACCAAAGCTCCTGCTGCTGCACTAGAACTGGAAGACGGCACAATTATTACTGGAAAGACAACGCCTCTTCTTGGTGCTTCATCTGCATTGTTATTGAATGCATTAAAAACATTAGCAGGACTTGATGATGAACTTCATTTGATTTCGCCGACGGTCATTGAACCGATTCAGAAATTAAAAACGGAGTATTTAGGAAGCAAAAACCCAAGACTCCACACAGACGAGGTATTAATTGCACTCTCCATGTGTGCGGCAACCGACATGAATGCACAGCTTGCATTGGAGCAGATTCCGAAACTGAAATGCTGTCAGGCTCATTCGTCAGTTATGTTGTCTACTGTTGATATCAAAGTATTCAAGCGTTTGGGAATTCAGTTGACATCTGAGCCGAAACATGAGAATAAAAAGATCTATAAATAAGCAAATTGCTAAAAAAGAGCTTATCCAGAAGTGAATTTCACATCTGAATAAGCTCTATTCATTTCATTTATTTAACCTCCAAGGTATGCTTTCTTAACTTCATCACTTGCAGCTAACTCAGCACCTGTTCCGCTAAGAACAATTTCACCAAGTTCAAGCACATATGCTCTATCAGATATGGCTAGAGATTTGCCCGCGTTCTGTTCCACAAGTAGAATGGTTGTTCCATCATCGCGTAATTGTTTGATAATCTCAAACACCTGGTCAACTAAAAGAGGCGACAAGCCCATAGATGGTTCATCCAACAGTAATAGTTTTGGACGACTCATCATGGCTCTTCCGATTGCCAGCATCTGCTGCTCACCACCGGAAAGTGTTCCGGCAATCTGGTTCTTTCTTTCTGCAAGTCTCGGAAAACGTTCGTAAATATTTTCAATATCCTTCTTTAACAAAGATTGGTCTTTCTGTGAAAAACCACCCATCAACAGGTTTTCATATACTGTCAATTCTTGAAAAATTCTTCTGCCCTCCGGAACCTGTGTAAGGCCGTGATGCACAATTTTGTGACATGGCATTTTCGTAATGTCCTGTCCGTCAAATGTAACACTTCCATGTCTGGAAGGAATCAGTCCGATAATGCTTTGCATGGTAGTGGTTTTCCCGGCACCATTTGCACCAATCAAGGTGACGATTTCACCTTCATTTACTTCAAAGCTAATGCCTTTCAATGCCTGAATTACACCATAATATACCTGTAGGTCCTTTACTTCTAATAATGCCATCTCTTAGCCTCCAATATACGCCTTGATAACCTCTGGGTCATTCAACGCTGTCTTTGTATCCCCTTGTGCAAGAACTGTACCAAAGTTAAGGACTGTCACTTCATCACAAAGTCCGGATACAAATTTCATATCATGTTCAATGAGTAGAATTGTCATATCATACTCATCTCTGATACGTTTAATGATATTCATAAGGTCTGCCGTTTCATTCGGATTCATACCAGCTGCCGGTTCATCCAAAAGCAATAGCTTTGGATTTGTTGCAAGTGCACGCGCAATCTCCAATTTTCTTTGTTTACCATATGGTAAATTACAAGAAAGATAGTTTCTCTCCTCTTCCAAACCTACAACACGCAAAATAGTTTTTGCTTTCTCACGCATTGCTTTTTCGCAACGAAAATGTCTTGGAAGACGGAACATACTCTCAATCATGCTGCACTTAAACTCCGGTTGATTATGCAATCCTACTAACACGTTTCGAATAACCGTCATATTGTTAAAAAGACGGATGTTCTGGAATGTACGGGCAATCCCCTTATGATTGATGGTTTCCTGGCTCTTGCCGGTAATATTTTCACCATCTAAATATATTTGTCCGGTTGTAGGACGATAAACTCCTGTAAGCATGTTGAAAACAGTTGTCTTCCCTGCTCCGTTCGGTCCTACCAAACCATATAATTGTTTTTTCTTAATCTCAATGTTTACATCTTGAACTGCTTTTAGACCGCCGAAGGAAATACCGAGATTCTCTGTTCTTAAAATAACATCACCCATTATTTAAAATCCCCCTTTCGGTCCGGATCAACTGTAGACATTGTCGGTTGAAATTCTGTAGACAGCACTTCATTCATGTCAATCTTTGTAGGTACTCTATCCCATTTTGCTTCATCATCTGCCGGATGTGAAGGGTCGTGTTTTGCTCCAAAAATCTTATGAAGTAGATTCTTCATACTGTATTGTTCACGGAACCCTTTGAGTGCAGGTGCATTGTTGTAAATTACAAGGATGATTAAAATCAATGCATATAATAAATCCTGCAATACAGCTAGATTTCCAGTCAATATAGTTTGAAGTTTTACATCTAAAAAGGTAATAAGTGTAGCGGCAATAATAGAACCATTGATGCTACCCATACCACCAAGCACTACCATAACCAAAATTTCAATGGAATAATTATAACTAAATTTTGTACTTTGTATTGTATAATTACTAAAACTGTAAAGTACGCCTGCTATTCCTGCAAAAAGTGCTGCAACTGTAAATACAGACAATTTATACTTCGTTACATTGATTCCTGTAGCTCTCGCCGCAATCTCATTATCGCGGATAGAAGTAATTGCTCTACCATGTTTAGAACGAATCAAATTCTGGATTACCATGAGGCACAACAGCACCAAAACAAGGGCTATAATAAACAACACATTCTTATCATAACGTGGTGTATCCAATCCCAATGGGCCTCCAAAGGATTCATTGCTGGAGTTCATAAACAAAGAACGTACTATCTCACCAAAAGCAAGTGTCACAATTGCCAGATAATCTCCCTTTAATCGCAGTGCAGGAAGCCCGATAATTACACCAGATAAAGCAGCTACACTACCGCCTACGACAATTGCAATCAAAAGAGTGATAAAACTGTTGCCAAAACGTGGTTCTAAAATACATGCTGTTTTACCGCCTAAGTAAGCCCCAACACACATGAACCCTGCGTGTCCTAATGACAACTCACCCAAAAAACCAACTACAACACTGAGAGAGACCGTTAACATTACTGCAATGGCAATCTTCTCCAGAAGGTATAGTGTGGAAATAGAAAGCGAACCACTAAGGGATAACAAACCAAACAAAAGCGTTGCGATTGCTATTACAATATAGTTTGCATAATGTTTCCATTTGATTTTCTTTGATGTTTTTCCCATTTATACCTTCTCCCTTCTGACCTTACCCATAATACCTGTTGGTCTAACCAAGAGTATCAAGATAAGAATCAAAAATTCAATTGCATCTGTATATGCTGCAATTGCCGGAATCTTAAATGAAATAGCCTCAATAAGCCCAATCAAAATACCACCAAGCATAGCCCCCGGTATGGATCCGATACCGCCAATAACTGCCGCTGTAAACGCTTTAATACCAGGCATTGCTCCTAATGTATTGGAAAGACTCGGTGATTTCATTAGCATAAAATAACCCGCAAACGCTGCAAGCGCAGACCCAATAGCAAAGGTAATCATAATGATACGATTCACATTAATTCCCATCAATTGGGCTGCCCCTCTGTCTTCGGAAACTGCAACCATAGCTCTACCTGTTTTGGTCGTTTTTACAAACAAAGTAAGGGCAATCATAATTGCAAATGAGCATACCATTGTAACGATAATATAATAAGGGATTTTTAATCCTCCTACTTCCAGATTGCCTAAATCTGCCACCATTACCATCTTTGGTGCTACTCCAAAAATCATCTGAGCCGTACTTTGCAATAAATAGCTAACGCCGATGGCAGTAATTAATACTGCCAACGGTGAAGCTCCTCTTAAAGGCTTGTATGCAACTTTTTCAACTGTTATTCCGAGCAATACGCAGAAGATTACCGCTGCCAAAAGGCCCAAAAGCGGGTACCCCATAGATGTCATGGTTACATAGATGGTGTATCCACCTACCATGATAATATCACCATGAGCAAAGTTTAACATCTTCGCAATACCGTATACCATTGTATAACCCAAGGCAATCATTGCATATGTACCACCGGAACTCAGTCCGCTGATTAAAGTTTCAATAATTTTCATAAGTTCTCCTATTTAGTTGCTTCTTTAATTACGTATTGTACAGCACCCTTTTGAACATATCCTGTTTCATCCCATTGGATATTTTCTCCAGTTACGCCTGTGTATGTAAATCCGTCTTTAAATTGTTCTTTTAAAATTTCACAAAGGTCAGATGCTGAGATGTCAACTGAAATCTCTTTACCTGCATCAACAGCAGCCTTCATTGCATTATAAATAGCGTATACACAGTCATAAGCAGAAGCACCGAATTGATTCAATGGAGCATTTTTGTAAGTACTTGTATACTTATCGATATATTTTTTTGCTAAACCATCTTTTGCCTTTGAATTAAAATGCGAAAGCATAATGATTTCTTGTGGAATATCCTCAATCTTAAATCCTTCTGCACCTTCAATACCATCAAATCCATCACAACCATAGTAAATTGTATCAGAAGCCATGCGGTCTTTTGCCTGTGTCATAAAGACAGACGCCGGTGTATAGTAAATCGGCATAAAGATAAATTTACATTCTTCCAATTCGCCAATCTGCGATGAAAAGTCATCTACATTAGCATCTGTAAATAAAGTAGGAACGGTTTTGATAGATGGGTCAAGGTTTGCCACAAACTGGTCATAGATACCTTTTGAATATGCATCATCTTTCTTATAAAAGATACCGATTGTCTCGCCTTTGTATTTCTCGTTAACATAAGTAGCTGCCACACCACCCTGATTACTATCAGCAAAGCACATTTGATATCCGTTATCAAACTCAGGAACGTCATCTCCTGAAGCAGACGGTGTTAAGAAGAATACATTGTCTTCTTTTGACAACTTCTTAAATTCAAGTCCAGGACCTGTAGTAACGGTACCAAGTGAAACCTGCATACCTTTTTCCAACATAGCTGCATAGTTAGTAGAAACCTTTGTTGGGTCATGTTGGTCATCTGTCGCAACCAATTCAAATTTCACTCCATTCAAACCACCAGCTGCATTGATTTCATCAATTGCCATCTGTGCGGAATTCTGAACTGCCTGCCCATACATAGCAGCTCCACCTGTGAGTGGTCCTGAAACACCAATCACATATTTTGCTTCCTCTGCTTTTCCACAGCCTACAAAGCTAGAAAAGCAAAGTGCAATAATTGTCATAATTGCAATAATTCTTGTCTTTTTCATAATTCTCTCTCCTTTAATTTAAATATAAAATATATACATATCATTGTATAACAAAATTTTAACGAAGTAAAGTGTTAAATTTTGTTTTTTTAATTTTTTGCTTACCTCTAAAAAGACTCTGAAAAGTTTGCCTTCCGCACTACCTGCATATGCAAACCTATCGATTATTAGTGCGTATTTAAATAAATTCACCCAAAACTAACCCAATTCAAGCCAAAATTCATGTTTTTTATGATATTTTGTTCGTACGTGAAATACTTTGTATTTTTCTAACCCAAAATTTCATAATTCAAGTTAGATTTTGCAAGATTATTTTGTATACGAACAATCAACAACGTTTAAAACTTGAACTTAAAGCTGTTTGGGAAATTACCTGCATAGCAGATGGTTTATTTGTGGATAAAACAAAAAGCCTAGTATTTACTAGGCTTTCAAGCAGGGGATGAGGGAATCGAACACTCGCCGAAATCCTTATACCCCTTATAAAATAAGGCTTTTCCCAATTACACATTGACTACTTATGACTACACGTAGTCAAAATCAAAAGAAAGGAGTATTCAGCGTGGTATCTAGTTGCTGATACAAATTGGATTTTATCTGTATGCCAATTTAGATGACATTTATTTTATTAAAGCATATATAAGATATACTGTGAATAATAAAAAAAATAAAGTTAATATACTACAACCTATTTTCCAACCTATTGTTGCATTCTCGTTTTCTATTTTAAACAATTTAATATTTGCAGGTACGAGCGTAATATCAATCTGTACGAGAACCATTATAAATGCTAATGTATATGGTATTTTTTCATTATAGGTATCTAATATAATAGCATCAAACTTACTAAACGGCAGTCTTGTTGGTTCACAAGGCATTTCTGGAATCAAGTACATAATAATCGCTATAATAATTATAAATGCAAAAATGACATAACCGATAAAGCATGGAATATTAAGTTTTAATCTATCTTTGACTTTAACATATTTCACATAATCACTTTTCTCTTGTATAAGAAGTTTGGCAAGAGAACGATTTTTAATATTAATGTATTTTCTGTTCGTATCATTTGGATTGAATTGAGTTTTATAATAAATGAGTATCCAATTTATAGACATTATTATTAAAAACATTAGTAAAGCAAATAAATCCATTTGTTAACACCTCTTGTATTTATCATACTACTTTTTGAACTTTTATTTAATGAATTTTCTTGTTATGTACACATACAATTAACGTCCCTTATTTACTTGAATTTACACCTAATTGTAGCGCCTCTATAAAATTTCTAACATTATCTATTGCATTACCCGTCAATTCAGTTGAAAAATGCTCTTTGCAGTAAATATATAAATGATATTTTTTGTCAGCAACCAGTCGAATATGAAACATCGCCTTAGCCAGTGCATCTTTTTTAATAGAAAGTTTTCTTATACTTTTAAAAGGAATTTCTGTAATATAAATTCCACTTGCCGTATACAAAACACTAGTTTCAGTTAAATAAAGATGTATATATTCTGAATATGTCAGAAACGCGGACCTATAATATCTTCCACCATAACATGGAAATTTAATATCAGAATATTTTTCTTTTGTGAACTTGTAAGCATAATCAATACCTTTTTTTAAATTATCTTTCCAACTCATTTCTATCACCAAATTAACTATAACACATCAACAATTCCATTACAACATCATTCAGCGCATACCCTGTCACAAATCTAATATTCTATAAATTGTCGGACGTGACAAATTCATCTTCTTACTAATTGCCACAATCGAAAGTCCATTGGCACGCATTTCCTTGACCTTGTTATTTCGCTCAATTTTGGCATTTCGTTTTGCTTGCTTTCGTTCTTCTTTAATTGTCAGTTTATTAAACCATGCCTTTTCTTCTTCCGTTGCGCTAATAAAATCAAAGAATCTTGCAACAGTAAACCTATGATTCTTTTTATCAATTTCTCTGAATATCGCTCGCAATTCATAAGTATGTAGTGGCTTTTTAAATGTAGCGTTTAACTCGGTGCAATATTCTTGTGCCTGCTCTGTACTCATCAGCATTATCAAAGTTGAATACATGGCAAATAGCATTATATCTCTTGAACCGACTTCGACATCTCTTGTTGCGAACAGATATTCCATAAATTTCTTTCTATGTATCAAGCATGGTGTGTAGTCATTGTCTTTTATTTTTTCAGAGAATTTGTATTTGCTAGAACTTACTTTTTTCTTTTTCTTCTCTGATGAAAAATATGGGCTTTTAAAACCATTTTCATTAAGTGTTTCTTGTAACTCGTTGATGTTCGGTAAATCCTCATGAATCAAATATCCCTCGCCCCACCTCTTTGCTTTTGTGTTATATGTATAAGGTACTCTGAACAATCCGTTTAATTTCATTGATGAAGCCTTATCCAATGTCAATTCTTTCTCATTCAGAGATTTCATTATTTCCTCGATATGAGTACAAAGCATGTCTATTACACTCGAACATATTTTATTAAGTGATACGTGACACGGCTCTATACAAAACCACAAATGTATACCTCTGCCTGTGTAATTCACAAAATTGGGTTTAATAATTAACCTATTAATCAGTTTCGGTTCAAAATCTTTAATATGTTCATTCAATTCGTCAATAGACAACTCGGATTGGTGCGAATCTATATCAATAACTAGATTCTGAATACTGATTAAATTGTCTGCTGTTCTCTTGTATTGCGTTTTCATTCCATTCGGACATATATAAATATCAACATCTTTCGGAGATTCGTCAAGACCGTCATCATCTCCACTCTCATACTGTGAACAAATTGCTCCTGCATATCCCATAAATCGCTCTCCCTTTGTCTTGTCATTGTATGCGAATGGTAAATAATAATGATAGTTTTCATCTCTATACAATAAAAATATGAGATTGCCTATTGGTGTCATCGACAAATATTTCCACTCTGTTTCATTATCTGTTGCTATGTTTAATCCCATCTCTTTATACCTCTCTTTTTTCTGTTTGAGAGTAATTTAGAAGATGTAAATGTAAACTTTTTTACCCTAATATATATTTTATTATTACTAATAGAAAGTGGTGGCACTATTCACAACCCACATAGACGGAACTAAACAGCACTCTCAATCATTCTTCTATGCTATCTATAAACAAACAGAAAGCGAGGTGTTTCCGTATGATAGCCATTGTGACCATTGAAGGACAAAAGCACATTTATGATGTTTACGCATTTGTGCCATGTGATAACAAGGTGTTATTAAGAGTAAGCCATTGTTGTATAGATATTGTTGTTTATGATGTGCCTGCTTCTATTATTGACTTCTATATTAGTCAAATCAAGAATACAGAGTGTTTTAATTTCACAAAATACACTTGCAAAGTATTAGAGCCGATTAGCAACACATACAATAATGAGCAATCCGAAGACGATTATATCCGTGAACTCTTATATCAAGAATCACAGGAATTTGAACAATAAAAGTCCCTGCAATATCCCTATTGGATATTGTAAGGACTTTTTCTCTTATCGCCTCCGACTTCTACCACGTTCTTGACTATGGAATAAAATGCCCGAAAACTGTTCAAAGCGTTCTAGGATTTGTTCTGGAAGAAATCGCTTTATCATCTCAACTATATAATTTTTATCGTGGCGTTCTTTTGCCAATGCTTCTTCTAGTTTTTCGATTCTGTTCGTTTGGCTGTTTACTTGCAATTTTGCTTTTTCCTCTGCTCTACGTTCAATTTCACTTTCTATGTTTTCGGCTGCTATCTGATAGCGTGCCTTTTCCTTATTCAATCTCTCGGTTGCCAATTGCATTTCTTTACGCTCCACAGGAGCATATACTTCGCCAGAAAGCACCTTCTTCGTCTCCTGTACTATTGATGTCGCTTGCTGATACTGTTTCAAGCCAATTGTAATAGTATCATCTTTATTGTGTTTAACCTTGTCTGCCAATAATTTCTCTGCTAACTCCGAATTATTGATTGCTCTGATTTCTTCCTTATCGGCTTTATTTTTGTTCTCCTTAAATCTATCTGCTTCTTGGTTGGCTTTTGCCTGCATGATGTTCTTTTCTCTGTTAATGGCTTCCAGCTGTGTTGTTATATCTGCAATTGCTTGGTCTTTTGCCACAACTTCCTTTTCAAGCATTTCACACTTATATTCCAATGTTTCCTTGTGCTTTTGTGACGGATTTTTCACTTCTCTGTCAATCTCGAATCCATAACGCTCGCATATCTCATAATATAATTCCCTCGCCTGTTCCGTGAACGTCATTAACGAATTGTTGTGCTTGCCGACAGGCTTCGTCATATCTGGTCTTTTAATCCCTAATTCTTCAAATGCTTTCGCTTGGTTCGGTTCTAGTCCGTCTTTTCCCTTGTATATAAAAGTTCCCCGATAATGCCAATGGGGTGAAACCTCATCCAAATGACCACTAAGATTCAAAGGAACAAAATTCGTTCCATATCTCCTGTGCATTTCTCGGACAAAATCAATATTTATCTTCTTTGACAATTCAACCTTTTCTTCAAACGTCATATCATCAGAAGCCCTGCCAATCTGTAAAATCATTTCAAACGGACACTTCTTTGAATCCCGATATAAATCGTCAATACTCCTGCAACGTTCTTTGTGCCTTTGCTGGATATATCGCTCGTTCCTTGCTTTCAGACTATCTCCAAATAATTCCGAATATCGCTTCTTTTCAAACTCAATACAATCATAACTCTTGCATGGTATCAACCTATTATTCTCTACACGATACAACAGATTGTGTTCTGTTCTTTCGTGGTTTATGTGGTTCTGTCCGTCTCTCGTCTTTTTATTCGTGTTGTGGTTCGCATTAAAAACCTTGCCTGCCCTTGTGGTTCTGCCACTGTGGTAGGTTGCTTTTATCTTTGTCATTTCCTCACTTCCTTGTCTGTCAGTTTCCCATAGTTTAGATGACTAATCGTAAAAGGTGCGAAAAAACATACTCAATACGAAATGACGCACACGTCAATTCTATTTCGCTCTGCGAGGCTTTATTAGGATTTGTTTTTTCATCACCCCTGCATTTTTACCAATTTCTACTGACCATAGTTTGCCTAGAAAAAATGGAAAAGGAGACTATTGTATGAAAGAAACAACAAAAAAAGCAACTGTAACAAACAAATCCTACGATTATAATGATATCTTGAGATATGCTATTGAGAATGATATAATCCCATTAGATACCATGCTGAATGATATAGAAACTATGGAAAGGAAAAAATTATTAGCATTACACCCTTACGCAATCACAGAAACAGTAGACAAGAAAACAGGCAAAACACTATATTGCACTTATCTTCCTAATGAGAAGAAAGGCAAAAGAACTTACAAGCGTAGACAAACTCGCAAAGAGTTAGAGGATTTGCTTGTAGCCTTTTATAAAGAACAGGAAGAAAAAATCTATCTTTCTACTGTATATTATGAGTGGATAGAAAAGAAACTGAAAAATGATGATATTAAACAAGAAACCTACGACCGATATAATGATAACTTTGAGAGGTTCTTTGTTAACTATAAACATCCAATCACGAAGAAACAATTTAAGTACATAACGGAAGACGACCTTGAAGATTACATTAAATCCGTAATTCGTGACCTAAAACTCACTCACAAAGCATATGAGGGTTGCCGTACATTGATAAGAGGTATTTTCAAACGTGCCAAGAAGAATAAATATACCGACATCAGTATTACCCATTTCTTTGGAGATCTAGAGCTATCAAGAAATATATTCAAACGCAAAGTTGTAGAAGACGAAAAAGAGGTCTTTTATGAAGATGAAATTATCCAAGTAACAAAATACCTAAACGACAATGATGACATTTATAATTTAGGTATTCTTCTCGTATTCTACACAGGTTTAAGAGTTGGCGAATTGAGTGCATTGAAATCATCTGATATAAAAGGACAAGTAATTCAAATCAAACGAACAGAAGTCAAATATCGTGATGAAAACAAAAAATGGAAAGTTGAAGTCAGAGATGATACAAAAACAGAAGCAGGCAATCGTTCTTTGATTATTCCTACTTATGCCAAAACCATATTAGACAGAATTATTGCTTTGAATCCAAATGGGGAATACTTATTTGAAAATCAGGGAAAACGTATTCGTGGCAATACCTTTAACAAACGATTAGCAATAGTATGTGATAAATTGAATATTCCTCGCCGTTCAATACACAAGATACGAAAAACATACGCTACCACATTGATAGACAACAAGGTAAGCGAAAGTTTTATCAAAGAACAAATGGGGCATAGCGATATTAACACCACAAGAAAACTATATTATCTCAGCAATAAAGCGAAACAAACAAAACTAGACCAAATCGAAAAAGCCGTTTCTTTTTAACCAAAATTCCTGTTTGACTACTTACTTGACTACTTCAAGTAATTGACAGAAATTGAAAATAGCCGAAAGCCTTGATTTTTCAAGGTTTTCGACTACCAGTTGAGCAGGGGATGAGGGAATCGAACCCCCACCAAAAACCCATTTCCCCTTATAAAACAAAGGGTTAGGCACTTTGATTTTGGTTCCCTATGGTTCCCTCTATTACATTACACCATGGCAATGCAGCCTCAATCCTCTTTTTCTTCTCTTCGTTTTCTGTGCGGTCTATGTAATAAATTTTCTTTGTTGTAGATGCATCTACATGTCCCATCTGATCCGCAATCATTGCATCTCCAACATCACTATCACACAAGGCTGTTCCATATGTCTTTCGTATTTTATGATTTGGTAGATATGGAATGTTCAATTTCTTGCAAGTCGCCTCTAGTCTGTACCGAAATTTATTTGACCTCATTCTCTTTCCGTTTTTCATAAACAGATACTCTCCTTCTTCTCTAATAGCAAGTATTCTATTTATGACATATGCTGCCTCTTTAGGCAAAATCACTTCACGCTCTCCCGCTTCCGTTTTTGGTAATGGTTGTACTTCTAATCTAGAAATCCCCTCTTCGTCTTTAACTTTCACTTCCGTATTATTAACGAAGATGTCTCCATTCGAAGTTACATCTGATGGTTTTAACGCAGATAGTTCTCCGACTCTAACACCACTCAAAAATGTTAATAACAAGCCTAAACACGCCAAATTGTCTTCTTGCTGTGCAAAATACGACGTGAGTTTTATCGCCTCTTCTATCGTATATGCTTCTTTTGCATTTTCCCTTTTTTTACGAGCAAATGAATTCTTTGACACTTCCAATTCACCAAGAACTGATACAATACTGACTTTTGTCATTTTTCTTTTTTTAGCATAAATAAACATACCTTTAAGTATGAGCACCAAGCCCGCATATGCCTTTTTGGTTAGCTTTTGTTTTGCAATCGTCATTAGCACAAAGTCTTCCAATTCCTCTTCAGATATTGTGCCAATAAGACGCTTATGGAAATTCTTAAAATAATTATTTTCAACAAAGAAACGTCGAAAATCTGTCTCATACCTATCATAAGTCTGTTTCTTAATATGTTCAGTTTCTAATTTCCGCCTTGCCCACAGATAAAAAACTGTCTCAACTGTAGGCTTTGTTTCTTGTTGCTTGTAAAAAGTAACAATTTCCTTTTCCAGGGCTTCTTTGCTTCTCCTCTTAATAGGTTTCCTTTTTTCTTTACGAGTATCGTCCGGCAAATGAGTCTTCCAATAACCATCTGTTGCTTGCCATATCCTGTACTCATGCATAGCGAGGTATTTTTGTTGCTCTTTCATCTCTGCAAACGCCAAGAGCTCTTCTTCTGTAATTTTACCACTCTCATACGCCATTTTCAACATCTCTTCAGCGCCAAGATTCATATCGCTCAACAAAAACACCTCCTTTTCATAATAAAAATTCTATTCATTAGTTATTATGATATTTTTTTGGCGTTTTTCTAAATTTGAGCAAAATATTTTTTCACTTATTTTTTGACATATAATATAAAGAAGAAATACAATTGTAATCAGTAAACCAAGAACAGAAAAGAGCAACCTGAGTTGCTCTTTATACGTTTTTGCACTTCATAATCAAAACACTTCTCTATTGGTTCCATGGAACACATCATCATGATTGCTCAAATTCTGACAAATATCTGCAAACATTTCCCATGTGTTATATATATCAAACTCATACGAGCGACCCCAAATGTAGAACAATGCTGGTTGCCCTGGTTTTAGGTCTATAAATCTTATCACTAAGTCCTGCATTTTGTTTATTTCCATATGATAAATTGTAGGATTAAAGCAATACAAGTTATCTTGCAAATCAAAAGCATACGTGGTGGTAATTGTTATGGAATATTTTACCTTTGTGTTATATCATATTTCTATTAAAGTTTTTCGTCCTGTTCTAAAGTCAATTGTTCCTTTAACGCTTTTGCTAAATGATACTCATTTGGTATGAGACTATAGATTGAACACATTTTCATATGTATAGTTAAATCATCCCTACTGATTATATCATAGAGTCTCTTTTTCTCTTCATAATCCACTTGTGCATTATAAAGGACTTGGAAACATCTTTGCTTTGCATCTGTGTTTGCTCTCAACAAGCTTTGTGCAGTGAGTTCAACTATAATTTCATCCTTCGTCTCGGCAGTCACCGTCACGATAACAGTAGCAGTCATATCATCATAAGTAATCTGTGGCTGTATGCTCATTCCACCAACTGTAACCGCAACTTCCATTTCACGTGCAAAACTTCTAAATTGAATCTGCCAATTTCTTTTCTTTGGAAGGATGTCCATATCCCCTTGTGGCGAAGCAATCTTAAACACTGCTTTTTCATCTGTGTACATCAATTGGAACTCTGTCTTTGCACAGCAACCATTTTGATATCCAAAGCCCTCTCCTTCATCCTCATACATACAGAATGTGTTGTCTGCTCCTGGGAAAACACTCACACGGATGGTGTCTGATAATTCCACATGGTTGGAATGTTCCTCTCTAACACTCTGAGGAATAATTGCTCCTGCTTTAGCAAAGACTGGATAATTCTTCAGGCTACGATACACGTCCATCTTTCTTCCACACTCACTGTGGTATACTGTTCCATTAAAGAAATCAAACCAAAGACCTTTTGGCAACCATACTTTTGCCCTTGCAAGTAAATTATCTTTATTTTCCGGCTCTGTAATCGGTGAAACAATCAACTCGCTTCCAAACCAAAACTGATTCTTTACCTCGTAAGCTGCACTGCATTTTGGATGAGTGTAGTACATCGGCCATATCATTGGTTTTCCCTCACTGTGGGCACGATAATTCATGGTATACAAGTATGGGAATAGTTCTGCTCTAAGTTGCAAATATTTTTTCATTACATTTCCATACTCGCTTGGGTACTCCCAAGGATGCTTACTCAAGAACTGGTTTTTGCAACTATGAAGACGATTGATTGGAGAAAACACACCAAGTTGAATCCAACGTGTCACCAATTCATCATCTCGTGTTCCATACATGTGACCACCTATATCATGACTCCACCAACAATATCCAATATTAGATGACGTGGCGGTAAAATACGGTTGAAAGTCCAAGGATTCCCATGTTACATGGCTATCTCCCGAAAATCCCAATGAGTATCTCTGACTTCCCGGACCCGAATATCTTGAGAAATACATCGGGCGCTTTCCATTTCTGCTAATATCAAGAACATGAAGGTGATTCAACATCCAAAGTGGATCAAGTTTTTCTCTCTCATCCTGCATAATTCCATCTTTATTTGGTTCATGAATCCAGCCATAGCTAGTGCCTTGCTGCCAATCCATCCACCAGAAATTCACACCGTCCTCTTCATATGGATGAAGAAGGATATCAAAATAATTCTCCATTGCCTTTGGATTTAGTATATCAAATGGAACGATTTCTTTCTTTTCAGGATCGATATCCATTGCTTTACACATTTCTTCATACATATCCTCATGGCGACCAACCCCATCTGACGGATGTAAATTCAAAGCTGTTTTAAGATTGCGTTTTTCTAATTCTTTTAAAAATTTCTTGTGTTCAGGAAACAAATTCTTATTCCAACTATATCCTGTCCAACCACAACCTCTAAAGTATTTTTCATGGCGAAGTTCCTTTGGAATATCTACTACGTGCCAATCCATATCTATGATAGCAACGGTAAACGGAATATCCTCTTGACTGAATCTGTCCATCAACTCTAGATACTCTTGCTGTGTATATTCGTAATATCTGCTCCACCAGTTACCAAGCGCATATGCCGGCAACATAGGCGGTTGCCCTGTCAGACGGTAAAAATCCTGTATTGCTGAAATATACTCATATCCATATCCAAAGAAATACAAGTCCTTTGTATTCGCCACACGCACTTCAACCCAATCATCTGCTCCAATAACCAACGTGTCGCTGTCGTCGAGTACAGAAAATCCATAACGTGAACAAATACCTCTCTCCAACGGAATTTCTCCGTTAATATGGTCTAACGTCTGGTATGTCCCACCTAAATCTTCAAATTCCTCACCAAAACGCCAAGTGGATGCTGGTTCTTTCTTTAAAGATATGGACAGGGTATTCTCTGCAAAAGGTTCGTCGATTTGATAAACCAATAACAAATCTTGTGTTTCAATCTTTAATACACCTTTCTCACAAGAAGACGTAAATGATGTCGGCGGAAAATTCCGGTAAAATACTGACTGGCTTGGGCGATTCTCAAACACTCCACTTTCAGAGTATTCCATTCGAATTAAGCAAGATGTCAATACCGTAAAACGATATTTCTCTCCTGCAACAATATTTTCTGTACACGCCTCTGGATAGGTCTCCCAATGAAAGCGTTTTTGTACAGATTCATTCCCTTTGTTATCTTTTTGAACGAAATCCATGATAACCCTCCTTATGCTAGTGTGTTTGTATAAAATACTGAATCAACCTTTGTAAGAGTGACCTCTTTATCTGATACGCGGAACGATAATTCATCTCCTGAAATTAATGTAAATTGCGTTTCCGCTTTTCCTACTTTTACTTCCATAACTGCATTCTTATAAGCTATGCGACATTTATAAGATGTCCACGCAGAAGGAATATGTGGATTAAATAATAAGCCGTCTTTATAGTGTCTCATACCTAAAAATCCATTTACTACAACCATCCACACACCACCCAGACATGCCAGATGCAAGCCATCTGCTGTATTATGTTTGAAATCGCTAATATCCATATATGCTGAACAACGGAAGAATTCATACGCTTCTGGCTTACCAAGCTCTGCTGCCATAATTGCGTAAATCGCAGTAGAAAGCGAGGAACCATGATTACATTTTGGTTCATAGTAATCGTAATTGCGCAGTTTCTCTTCGTATGTAAACATATCACCTCGGATAAAATTCAGTAAGCATACGTCTGCCTGCTTAGAAACCTGCATTCTCCACAAATCCAGTGGATGATAAGACCAGCGAATATCCACATTCTTTGGAATAGTATCCATATCCACAGGATCTTTATATACAAAGGAGTCATCCTGTTCGTGAATACCTAATTTTTCATTGTATTTATAATACATATTGTCCGCTGCATTCTTCCAAAGTTCCAATTCTTCAGCAGTCAAACAAAGTTTTTCTGCAAGTTCCTGATACTTATCTGGTGCATTTTGTTTCATATCCTCTACAATACTTAACGCATAACGAAGGTGATATTGTACCATGAGATTTGTATACATATTGTTGCTTACGCCACATGCATATTCGTCAGGGCCACACACAACATTGATGCAAAAACGGTTATCTCTCTCTGGAATAAATCGGCCTCTGTGAGCCATAAATCTAGCTGTATCAAACACAATTTCAGCACCATAGTTATAAAGAAATTCTTTATCACAGGTTGTATCACAGTATCTCCAAATAGCAAATGCGATATCGCTACCAAGATGATATTCTGCTGTAGATGCCTCAAAAACAATACTTGTCTCTTCACCATCAATACTGCACCAAGAATACATTGCTCCCACTGTGCCAAATTCTTTTGCTCTCTCACGTGCTTTATCCAGAATTCTATAACGATACATCAATAATTCCTTCTGACTCTTAGGGTCTGTAAAGTTATAGTAAGGCATTAGATACATTTCTGTATCCCAGAACACTTTTCCACTGTAACCCGGTCCGGTAAGTCCGGTAGCACCGATAGAACATTGATTGGTAGTTACCAATTGCTGACGGAGCTGAAACAGACTAAATCTAACTGCCTGCTGGTCTGCCGCATTGCCTTCGATTACTACATCACCATTTTCCCAATGCTTTGCCCAAAATTCAGCCTGTATCACTTTTAGCACTTCAAATCCAAGCGTTTTGTTCTCTGCTACTAATTCTCTAGCACTATCCTGTAAACTTTCTGTATTGTCAAGATAACAACTAAATGCTGCAAATTTATCTACTCTTAAGGTTTCATTCTGAGAAAGTTTTGCAGTCACTTTGTAACTGTAAAGATTTTCTTCGTTCTTAATCTCAACATCATAATCATTAGCATCTACTGTATGTGCAATTGCACTCGCAACTTGTTGTTTGGTTGTGTTTACTTCCTGAATAAAACTATAGATACTATTTGTATCCTTTTCTTCTACAACCGAGCAATGAATCGCATGTTCAATTTCTGTCAATTTGACAACTTGCGACTGAACAACTACTTCACCGTCAAAGTTAATTGGTGTCACACAATAACTTGCCTGTGCTGAGTTCACTTTATCCATATTTACGAAACGGCAGCTCTTGACAGCCGCTTTCTTTCCAGTAGATGTTTCAAAGATAAATGTACGGTCAATCTTGCCATTAATCATATCAAGCTCACGTCTATGCTCTTTGATATTTTCATTCGAGAAGCAAGCCTTTTCTCCATCGATATAGAGATTAAAAATGCGCCAGTCTGTTAAGTTAACTGTAAACTGATCTTTTTTAGAGAATCCCACTACTTTATGGAAATGGTTATATGGAAGTGTTGCAAATACACCATTTATGTACATTCCATCACACATATCGATGGCATCATCTGACTCGTCATAAGTTCCTCGAAGTCCCATATACCCATTTCCAAGTGCAAATAAACTTTCAATATGATGAAGGTCATTCAAATTAAAACCTATCTCAACAATTTTGTTCTCGTCTACTGGAAGTGGTTGTTTTGCACCAGACTCAAGGAACGTATCAATATCAATTTCTTCATAGTTCATGATAAACTGATCTGCCAGTTTTTCGGTTTCTTCTCGGTTTCCTACACCCACATTTTTCATCTTTGCTGCAATTGCCCCTTCAATGCCTGCTTTGGCATCTTCAAATACAACACAATGAAATGCCGGCATTCTCAATTTCTTTGCACCAAGCAAGAAAATTTCCGGGTCAGGTTTGGCATTTTTGATATCATGTCCTGTTACAACCGCATCAAACAATTCCGTCAAGCCCAACTTGTCAAGTACAAGTGGAGCATTTTTGCTGGAGGAACAAAGAGAAATCTTTGTTCCTTTTGCACGTAATTTCTTAATAAACTCTACTACACCTGGATAAATATCGCCTTCATTGATATTTTCAAGTAGTTTCACATAATACTCATTTTTGACATTTGATAATTCAATCTTCTGTTCCATCGGAAGATCAATATGATTATGTTTCAGTATCTCTTCAAGAGATGCAATTCGTGGAATTCCACCAAGTCTGTTATTTACCTTTTCATCAAATTCCCAGCCCTGTTCATCCGCAAGTTGTTTCCATGCAAGATAATGATATTTATCTGTAAAAACAATTACGCCATCTAAATCAAACAGAGCAGCTTTAATATTATGATTCTTCATTTATACATGTCCTCTACTTTCTTTAATTGATTGGTCCAAAACCTTCATCGCTAGGTTCCCCAAGTTTGATTCTTGGTATAATCGTAAGATCATCAATAGAAAAGTTTCGATTTCCTGAAATGAAATCAATATATCCTTCTCTTAAATCACTCACTTCGTCTATATATGTAGTAATCAATGTTTCATTCACATACACTTTATAAACATTTTCTTGTACAACAATTTTCACATCATACCAATTTCCTTCTACAAATGCTTTTTCTGTCTTGCCTGTTGTTCCTTCATCAGCAGCACTGCTTGTATGGAATTTAACAGTTCCGTCTTTATACATCATGAGAGAAACACCTGCATTCTCATAATGTGCATTTGGCATTTCTTTTCGAAGACCTACTACAACTGCTCCCAAATTATATGAGGATGCATCAAATCGTAATCTGAATTTCATAGTGAAATCAGAATAGATATCATCCGTGACAGTTGCTCCTGATATCCAAGACGAAGAATTCTTACACTGAAGAACTCCTTCCTGCGCATTAATAACAAACTGGCCTGTGCTTTGGTTTCGTAAGAAATAATCGTAAATGGAAGATGCATCATCAAAAGTATCTTCAAAAGCTTCTGTGCCTATCTTCTTCCAATTCTTTACAGTTTCTGTAGTCATATAATCCTGTGAATGTTGCAGATATTCAACAGCTATATTCGTAAACGTTCCGTTTCCATTAATGGTATACGCACTTAAAACTCCACTTCTATTAAAGTTCTCCTCATAAGTCAGAATCGGATTCGCTACTGTATTTAAATATACGTTATAAGTCTGATTCTGTTTTACAACCATAATAAGTGGAGCATTCAATCCACTCGGTAATTTGTAAGAACCTTTTTCGACTCCATCCACAGACATTCTTATGTATCCATTTCCATCCATATATACATATACGCCATCTGAATTATTTGACTTTTCATTCGATGCACAAAGTAAAAATCCTGTTGCGCAATCCAATTCTGTATTTTTTGCAGAAAGTGTCAGCCTTGCGGTACATACAAAATCCGTGAAAGAATATCCTGCTAAAGAAGCGCTTGTATGGATTTGCTTTTCACTACTTGATGTATCTGTCGTGTATAGTGAATTACTACTACTTCCTCCATTTCCTGACACCCAATTCCACAGAGCACCGGTAGCACCATGGTGGAAATTCATAAATTTAGCATTGGAACCATTGGTACAGAAGGATACATAACCATTCGAGTACCCTGTATTTCTCAGTTCCATAACCGGAATCTCTTCTTGGCCGGCATATACATAGATTGCTTCTGTATTTGCCTGTAACACAAGACGCACTGGACTATTTCCTGATACACTCAACTGTCTTCTGGCCAAAACTTCTGAACCCTTGGTAAGAAGTAAATTCCCATTGTCATACATCTTCAAGTAGAATCCGTCTTCCTCACCGCTGTCAGAAGTCACTTTTCCAAAGCCAAATCCTGCCCATCCATCACCATCAGTAATGTCTATGGTTGCTTCTGTATATAATCCTGCAAACTGCTTGTTAACAGCCGACATCTGTGCAAACACGTCACAGCTTCTTTGCTGCCATCCGCCTGTCACCATCTGCCAGTTCCCCGACACTATTTCATATTGACATTCATTGTCCGTGCTATAATTAGTATACTTCACATCTATAACACCATTACCATGCGGGGTATTTGTAGATAATCCATTGCCAAACGACACCTCTTGAAATCTTGCATCACACTCTGATGCAACAATCCCTGCTTTTTCCTTGCAAAAGTTGTTGTATATCCTTCCAATATTTTTCCAAGTAGCACCGCCGTCACTAGAGTAAACAGCCGAATAGTACGCTCCACTTCTTTGCAACTGAAGAATTACTTCTGTCTCTGGGTTTAAATCATCAACCATACCACCGATGCTCATTGCCCCATTTACTGATTTACCAAGGAATAATACTTTTTTACCATTTACACATGTACGCGCCGCAATAATACAATTGTTCTCATCCTGACGACATATAACTCCGGCATATTGTTCTTCCGTCAAATAACCTTCTGAAACAGCACTGACCTTTGCCTTTATTGTCCAGTCGTTATCTGGTGCGTTCACAAGTACTTCCTCATTTTGAAGTGCATATGTTTCAGCACTTGAAATCGTTACATACTCTTGTTCATTCTCATGATTATCGCAATACGAAGATGTTTCTTCACCGGTTACTAATACCGTACCACCCGGACGTACCGAAACAGTTACATTACCATTCTTTACTGTATACTGTTCTCCAGTATACCAATCTGTCATAATAGTACCGTTCATAATATCACAATTTTTAACTGGAATTGTTACTGTAATAGTACCCTCATTTTGTGAAGCCACTGTAATTGCTGCTCCATTCTCATCCCAACGTCCAAATGTCAATGTGTTTTTTGAATCGCTACTCTCCAATATATTTACAGCACCTGTTTTTACACAGCTAAATTCTTGTCGAAGTTCACCGGTAGCCTTGTAGAAATTCAAGCGCTCCCGATTCCAATTTTCTTCATTCCAATCCATCGCATAGAAAGAACCCGTTGTTTGTACATTGTTGGCACCTGTCTTTAAAAGTTCAATTTCTTCACCGTAATAGATGCTTGGCGAACCAAGATATGTCATCTGAAGTAAAACAGCCGCATTATACTTAAAATCCGCTGCCTGATTAATTCGTGCACGGTCATGGTCACTCAACATATTAATAAAACCAAGTGCGATATTACGAGCATACTTTTGCTCCCACGCATTCATTGCTGAAACCATTTCTGTTTGGGTCTTATTACCCTTTGCGTATTCTGCCAGCACACTATTGTATTGTAGATTCCAACGAGAATCCCAAATAGTTTCCTCCGAATCCCATTCTGCCAACAGATAAAATTCATTGTTTATATCTTTCAGAGATTGACGAATATCAGTTACAATATCTGCATGGGCTATTTCTGTTCCCGCATCATCTGTACCTTTTATGCTTCCAGCCGAATCGAAACGATAACCATCAAACAAGTGTGCATATTTCAATAAATAAGAGTTCTGCCCACTATACAAGAGTGACTTGGATGCCGTAGTTCCTAAATTCACACTGGCACCGCCCCACAGGGATACTGGAGTTGGCCATGCTCCGTCATACTCAAAAACACTGTACCATTCACTATTCTGATTTTGATATGTACCTGTCACTGGCCAGCGGTTAGACTTGTTATAATAATACGAGTTCAATGATGCAAATGTTAGAACCACATCACCCATTAATTTCAAGCCACTTTCATGAACTTCATCTGACAATAGTTGTAGGTCTTCTTCATTTCCAAAAGAAGAGTCAACCTCATCATAACGTACCGGTCCATAGCCTGCATTTTGATAGGATTTGCCAACAGGATTCATATATATTGCATCAACACCTAGGCTCTCTATATAATCCAAATTTGCTGTGATTCCCGCAAGGTCACCGCCATATTTGTCTGTCAAATCTTTTCTGACCTCATTCCATGCTACATATGTATTTTCTCCGGATGTTTGCTTATCATTTAATGTATTACCATTGTAAAACGCATCTGGAAGCACTGAATAATACAACGCACCTTTCGACCATTCAGGTACATCATGACCTGGTACAATCTGCCAGCAGTCTTCAATTTTCCTTGAGTACTCCATTCCATTTCTACCAAAATATTTGTATAGAGCCCAGCTATCATTTTCTACCTTGAATTCGTAATACACCTTCTGAGCACTTGGAACTTGTAAGTCTCCCTTCCATATTTCGTATTCACCGGTATTATCGTATTTTTCAAATACCATATTTACACTTTTCCAAGTCGAACCTTCATCTGTAGAATAATGCAATGTTGCAGATTTAAGATTATACCGCAAGGCACGAAGACGTAACGTCATTGTTTCTCCTACCTTTGGTTCTTCCGGTGTCATATAGGAATGTCCTTGATCATGAAACAAGTCTGTAATGGAACTACTACAATATTTATTCTCATCACTTGCTGTAGCCTCTACGCAACGTACATCCCCATATACAATTTGACCATCCTTCAATCTCGCATAAGCACGAGCATAAACCGGACTTTTCTCATCTACCGGTACACCTGTAATTTCATAAGCATACATGTATTCCGAATATGCATCATACCCTGCCTCTAAAACATCAACTGGAATACCATCTGCTAATATTTTCTGATGAACGACACTCGTTTTCGTTTTTAAACATCCTTGTGTTTCTATATCCAAATGAGGAGTTTTAGTAGAAAACAGGAAACCTACCTCTTGATATTCAAGACCATTGACAGAAGCAATGAATCTAATATCTCGCTTGTTATTTTCATCGATATTGCTTTCCTGATATTTAATGTCTAGCATTTTGGTATCTAAAAATTGTGCCGTCAATGCTTCTACTTCATCTCTTTTGAATGTGGTTACTTTTTCCCCGTCAATACTCCAACCAGAAATATATTTGCCATCTATTTCACCAGTCGGTAATTTTTCTCCCGCCATTGCTTCGTAAGTGACAGACTCTGTATGGCTGTCCCCTCCTCCAATCTGCAATGTCGTTTTTACACTTTCTAATGCAAGATAAGCTTCTTCCAATGTTACTGTTGCATTTATAATATTGGTTTTTGTGCTTTCTTCATTCAAATATACAGACTGTGCATTCTCCAATGCATCTAAAAACGCCTCTGCACTGTCTTTGGTATGATTTTCTGTAACAACATTATTACAATTTGTAATTACTTTTTCTAATTCTGCTTTTTCAATATCAAGAATTTGAGTTGCAGTCACATTTGATATTTCATAACTTCCAGACTTTGCCACCCACTGTGGCTCGAAGACTTGGAACATATATCCTTGCTTCACTTCATCCACAATTGTTGCGTTCTTTGATGTGATAATAACGTGAACACTTCCATCACGATAAATCGTATACTTGAAATGCCATGTTCCACCATCTGTCAGATTATCACCATACAATCCCAAAACATTGATTCCTGTCTGATTATCTAGTTTAAGCCCAACACTTGCATCTTCTAGAAGTTCTGTAGCTTTTATATCTGCCTCAACCGACCATGTGTCATCTGGAGTAAATGGACATAAGCCATCATATAAATTGGCAGTTTTCTCCATTCGCGAGCTACAATTTATTTCTACTGTTGTATTCAATGTGCCTGCACTATCATTTGTCTTGGCATGAATAAATTCAGAAGGAAATATTCCCATTACAAGTGCAATCGTAAGAATTGTTGCCAATATTCTTTTTATCTGTCCTCTTGTCTTATGCATTCTTTTTTCCTCCTTACTATTGTCTGATTGGTCCATATTTATCAGTCTGGTCATCACCCGTTATAAGCCCATCTTCTACCGACTCATCTTTATCTCCAGTGTTACTTCCTCCACTCTCTGACGAATCAGAATTCTCGTTAGAATTCCCATCGGTATGTTTCTCTTGTTCTTCTTTTTTTTCAACGCTATCATCCGTCAAACCACCTTGTTCAGACTGCTGTGTTGGTTCAGATTGATTTGTTGAATTGTCAACATCATTGTCGTTTTCATAAGAATTCAAATCATCCCATGATATTGATTCTGAATCTTCTTCCTTTACATCTTCCTTTGCTTCTCCTGTTACATCTTCTTGGTCGTATGGAGGTTCTACATTTTGCTTGTCCTTTTTATCGACAAAACAAAATATTCCTATTGAAACACACAAAAGAACAATGATAACAATAGATATTTTTTTGCTGTTCATAATTACAGACACCTCCTACCAACCACCTTCACCATATCCAGTGCTACCGCTAATGTCACCGATGTCATCGCCTTTAAATGATGTAACAACAATATCCTTACAAGAAAAAATCATCACTTCCATTTCTGGATTTTCATAAATTAATTTTTCTTCCATTCAAAACTCTTCCTCTCCAAGTCATTTCGTCAAATCCTGCAATGTCATATTTTCAAAACATACGGTTGTCATATTGGCACAGAGCGAAACAACGCCACCATTTCCGGCACCTCTTTCATAAACCATTACTGCGTCTTTTGCTTGGTTAGCAAAAACGGTAAGCGTACCCTTATGCATTACAGCTCGAATTCCAATGTCATTTTTCCCTTTTTCCAGTTGTGCACTTGCTAGCACGTCATCACCATTTTTCAAAAGTAACTTATATGTGTGATCCACCACCAACGATAGTGCTTTATCTTTGCCAAATTTACCTTCCGGAGAACACAAATATAAACCTACATATGGTTTCTGCAGTACATTTCCAAACTGTTTCACAAGAATCTTGACACTAACTTCAAAATCTGTAACGCCAACGCTAAACGGATTGATAAATGCATGAGTATGTGACCATTTTTTCTCCACTGAATCTAGTGCAAACTGCAAATTTTCATACGCACCATTAAAATAGAAGTTTGCATCATAAGATGCTGTAAGGTAATTGTTCACATGTCCTTTTATGCCGTTTGTTACATAACACACATATCCACTCGTCTTTTCAAAATCCCGTAGAACAAAGAGTGGTTTGGCATCTAACCCAACAAACACTGCAAAGACACCGTTTCTATTTTCTACACAAAGTCGAATTTCGTTTCCTACACCCTCTGGAAGTACAGTAGAAATCACAGTCTCTCCGCGCTTCTCCACGCTTACAGTTCGATTGGAATTCACTTTAAATAGATAGCCATCTCCAAGTTCACTATCAAATGCCTGTTTTCCAAATTCGAATCCCAGATAGCCATCTCCATCTTCAAGAATATATGTGCCATCTATCTTAAAATCCGTATAAACCTTATTGGAAATACCAAGTCTCGCCAACTCTTTTGATGTCTGAACATATCCCTCTTCTACATAATTCCAATTGCCACTAACCACTTCGTATTTAGGCCCTTTCATTGTTTCCTTCATGTTGCGGGTCTGAAGTTTTTCGACACCAGGCGTTCTCGGGGTGTGGCAGCTAACACCATCATGAATTGCATCTCCGAAGCTCACATAACGGAATGTGGCAGAACTTTTTCCACTCACTACAATTCCTACTCGTTCTGCACAAAGATTTGCAATTACATTTTCTCCTATTCGTTGCCAATGCTTCTCATCGTAGGAACAAATTGCTGAATATGCTGTGCCAATTCGTTGCAACTGCACCACTGCATTTTTATTCGGGTACTTATCCTCCAATATGTGATAAATCTGAAGTGTTCCATTTGTAGCACGTCCAACAAAAAATACCGGTATACCATCGAAACACATTCTTCCTGCAATTACAAAGATATTCTCATCCTGTTGGCAAATAACACCTGCATATTCCCCTTCTGAACACTCTTTCATGCGTAATGACGTTTTAAATGTCCAATCTTCATCATAGGAATTTGTAAGCAAACTACTCATACCATCCTTTGGTTTGAGTTCAAGCCCCAATCTGCCATATTTCATATGCATATCTGGTGTAAAGTCAAACATAGCTGTGTTTCTTTGCTTGAAATCATCACAAAGAACACTTTCTTTCACATATTTCATACAAATATTTTCAAAGCTCGCCCTGCCGCTTTTTGCTGTCATCCCTGCTTTTACATGATTTGGCAATTCTACATATACATCAGTGATGACTTCCTCCCATCTACCTCCCGGAGTTCTCGTCACACTTATACTACAAAGATTTCTGTCATTACGTTGAATGCGTACATAGGAATTTCGAGGAATTTCCTTGCTAATCAGTTGACGTCTTCTCTTTCCGTATCCTGACCTAGCACTGACCGTCAGTTTATTTCCACGAACCTCTGCGCCGACAAATGCTGCCTCCGGACAATTATCCGCACATACCAAGAGCATTCCCGTGCCTTTTGTATTCTTTAACAATGCAGAAATATCAAATACATTGAAAACTTCTGTATAAACAAATGCATCAGTCCCATTGATATCAATTGCATAATCTTTTGGTGCAGTAACCTTTGCCTTTGAATCTCGTGCATATTGTGTTGAGAAACCACCTTTATAAGTTGACGATGCTTCCCCTTTCACAAACACGGTTCCTCCTGATGGCAAAATAACATCCAAATAACCATCTTTTGAAACATAGCGTTTGCCACTAAACCAATCCGTAAAGACCGTGCCATCCAATTCTCCTAATTCACGTACATTTACCGCAAACGGTTTGGAAGCCTCACTTCGGTTGGTAACCGTCACAACAGTCGATTCTTCATTTATTCTCGCAAAAGCCATAATATGATTGTCATCATCTACGCAAAGATATTGAATAATACCATCTCGCAAAGCAGAATACTTCTTTCTCAGTTCTGTCAATGCTTTCGTATCGCATAGCACTTTATAATCCCAATCTGCCTCATTCCATTCCATTGCATAAAAAGCACCCCTCTCTCTCTGATTACGAATCTCATCACCAAAGAAAATACTTGGAGAGCCAACCTGTGTCATGTGAATCAGTTGTAATGCACGAAATGCATAAGGTTTAATCCCCAGTTTCCGAGGTCTATCATGGTCATTCATAGAATGATACTGACAGTGTGCAAACGCACGTGGCACGTTATAAATCTCACTATTGAAACGTTCAAACAAAACAGATTCCGGAATCTCTTCCAACATGTATTTTTGTCCCCAAATGACAAATTCCAAGTTCCACCGAGAATCCCAAACTCCTCTGTCAACACTTTTACTAAAGGAATATTCCGACAACAACATAATGTCGGGATTGATTTCACGTAAATATTCTCGAATCTCACCAAGTATTTCCCAATCCTTAATCGGCGTACCATCCTCTCTTGTACCCGAAATAGAACCACCACAGTCAAAACGAATTGCATCTACTTCAAATGGCTTATCGCAATAATATTTAAGGTAAGAATCTTTTGCTCTATATATTAAATCTCGTAATTTTCCACTGTTAAAATTCAACTTCACACCGCCCCAATCTGACTTATATGAAGTTGTATCTCCTTCTTCCCCTGTAAAGTAGAAGAAATCATGATAATCACTATTCCATTCCTGCGCCGCTGCCGGTAATGGATTTAGATTATCCTTATTAAACCAAATATCATGAATTGCCACGAAAGTAAGCACTACATCAAGCATGTAATACATTCCACGCTCATGGACAGCTTTCGCCAATTCCATTAATGCTTGTCGATTCCCAAAGGAATGCTCTATCTGTTTATAAAATTCCGGTCCATATCCGGCATTCTGTGCAGATTTAAAAATTGGATTCATGAACACTGCTTCGCATCCAAGTTCTTTGATATAATCTAATTTCTTTTCAATCCCTTTTAAATCCCCACCATATTTATACTTCAGATTATGTTGCGGCATATTCCACGGATTAGCTAAGTTTTCTCCAGATATTGGATCATCATTTGTAATGTCACCATTATAAAAAGCATCTGGCATAATAGAATACCAAATAATACCCTTTGACCAATCAGGAGTATGATATCCTGGTATCAATGTCCAATAATCGTCAGGTTTAATTGTATCAAATTCATACATTGGTTCCTCTTTCCCAATGTATGTGCGTGTATAATACACCTCACTATCAGGGTGCATATTCTTTACACGAAAACGATATTTAAACATGTCTTTTTGACCAGGAATTTCGCCCTTGAAAAAGGAAAAAAATCCTGTATCATCATCTTTTTCATACTGTAATTCAAAAATGCCCCACTCTTTACCGTTATGTGATATCTCTACCCAAGCATTTGTCACATTTCCTTTTACAGTTCGAATACGTATTGTTACCGGTTCATCAATGTCCGGTTCGATTGTTGATAGATAAAGATAGCCACAATCATGAAATAAATTTGTAATCTTATCCACACCAATTTCCTCTCTTTATATGAAATATGGGACTTCATATAGAATGAAGTCCCACAAACTTTAATAGATGTCTCCAAATCCGTCGTCTTTTGGATTATCTAAATGGATTCCGTCATCTTCTACATCATCATTGTTATCAGAATTATCTTCGGAATCATTTTCATTCGTTGAACCATTTCCAGAATTGTTCCCTGAATTATTTCCGGAATTGTTATCCGGATTTGTGGTTCCCGAACCTGTAGTTCCAGAATTTGAATTACCAGAATTCGTGGTTCCGGAATTGCCAGTTGTAGGTTTGCTGCTATTTTCTACTTCCGGCACTTCATTTTCGCCTGTATCATATTTGTCTACTACATTTTCTTCTTTATCCAAATCTTCGTTACCTATGATTTGATCATAATTACTATCTTTTTCCGGTTGGAAGATTGCTGCATCCTTATCACCACCCGATAACAATAGAATGATAGCAATTGCGACAATGGCTATAAGAAGTACAATTCCTCCACCGATTAATAACTTCTTCTTCATTACCATAAACCTTCTTCCCATTCAACCTTATCGACTGTTGTTGTTCCAGACTCTGTACCTTGATTAGACAGAGTAACAACATCCATACATTCAAAAACAATTACTTCCATAGTGGGAGTTTCATATAACATCTCCATTTGCTTCATATGTATCCTCCTCCTAATCTTGAATTCCTATTGTACATGGGTCACCATAAACGATTTCCCCGTTGGTAAGTTTAATATAGGCTCTTGCATATACAGTCTTTCCAGCGGTTAAGCCATCCACATCTAAAGCAAACAAATAGTGTGAGTACGAATCATAAATACTAGCGGCTGTTTTAAGTTCTCCACTTGCATAAATGGCATCCCATACCACATGGATATCTTTGTCTAAATGATTTGTTGCTTGTAGTGGGTCTGCTGTAGTTGTTGATAATACAAAACCTACATAATCGTAGTCCGCATCTTGATAATTATCTAAACTACCGATAAAACGTGCTGTCACTGTATTATTTTCACCAGCCTTCGTTTGTGTTTTTACAACTAACATCTTCTTATCAATAAAGTTTGGAACATACTTGGATACATCTGTGTCTGCTGCATATGTAGTAACCTTTTCACCATTGTATGTCCAATCAATGATATATTTATCTTCGTTCCATCCAGTTGGAAGCGTTTCACCTACTGCAATGCTAATGCTTACTGTTGAAACTGTTGTTCCATCACCTACTGTAAGACTTGCACTTGCATTTTCATATACAAGGCTACTTAAAGCTGTAATCGCTGAAGTAACATCTGTTTTCAAAGCATTTCCAGCTTTTGCTGTTTCCAATGTTGTCTTTGCACTTGCAATTGTGCTTGTCACTGTTGCAGATGGGTTTGTTAATTCTGCTGCCCTTGTATCCGCTGTTGCGATTGCTGATTCTAATGCTGCTACTTCTGATGTGATGTCATAACGTACAGTAATATTTGTCAATTCACATGCCGTATTTCCACCTGAACTAATAAAGAAATGCGGTGCATATGGTGTCGACACATCTCCAAATTCTGCCCAATCTACTGTAATCGTATATACTAATGCGTTGTCAGCTTTATTTGTAATAATCATCTGTACACTCACTGCAGGTTTTACAATAACTTTGAGATGCCATTCTGTTCCTTGTTCCCAACAACTTGTTCCCTCAATTTCGCCTTGTTTTTTATTTGTTACTGAATTTCCATTAAGTTTTCCAGTATATACAACATTTCTAGCAACATACAAGCTTCCATCCCCTTTTCTTACAAAGGTAAAACCAATACGAGAATCTGAAGTACTTTTTGTACATTTGGCATCTGTTTCAAACACCATGATATCAGCATTTGTTAGCACTTCTTTATTTTCTGTAAATATACGATGGAAGAACTTATTATCTGCATCAGGCAAGTTTCCGCTTGTTCCTGTTAGAACATTTTCTTCCCCCACAATACTCTTAGAATAGTATGATGGTGGTTCTGCCTCTTCATATTCCAACTCATCTAATGTAGTTTTCATAGATGTAACATCGTTTTTTGTACTATTTCCTGCTTTCGCTACTTCTAATAATGCATTTGCACTTGCAATAGTCTCTGTAACTGTTGCAGATGGGTTGGTTAACTTTCCGGCCTCTGTTTCTGCTGTTGCGATTGCAGATTCTAATGCTGCTACCTCTGCTGTAATGTCATAACGTACAGCAATATTTGTCAATTCACATGCTGTAGTACCACCTGTATTAACAAAGAAATGTGGTGCATATGGTGTTGAGAGGTTTCCAAATTTTGACCACTCTACTGTAACATCACATACTACCGAACCATTATTATCATTATCTGTAATAAGCATCTGAACACTTACTGTTGGCTTTACAATAACTTTAAGATGCCAGTTTGCATCTTTTTCCCAATTATCTTTTACTTCAATATTTTCAAGTTTTGTAAGCGTTCCATCATTTCCATACCACACAGTATCTTTCTGTACAAATAAGTTTCCATTTGTTTTTCTTACAAATGTAAATCCAATACGAGAATCTGAAGTACTTTTTGTACATTTGGCATCTGTTTCAAACACCATGATATCAGCATTTGTTAGCACTTCTTTATTTTCTGTAAATATACGATGGAAGTATTTACTCTCTGTGTCAGGCAAGTTTCCACTTGTTCCTGTCAGAACATTCTCTTCACCTATTATGCTCTTAGATAGATATGTGTCCCCTGTCGCCTGTACTTCCTTCATACTAGAAGGAAGTGCAGGTATCACACTAATTGCCATTATTGCTGCCAATGCGGCAGAAACTATTTTTTTCTTTAAACTAAACTTTCTCATTTCTTTTGCCCCCTTTGCTAATTATAAATTGCATCGATTGCACTCTGATATTTACCTGTAATCGAATCAATTCTGGAAGCCGGTGTTCCCTTGTTATTAAAGATAGAATCTTTGATAACCACTTCTTGGAATGTCTTCCAAAGATCCGTTACACCTACACCCAAATCCACAGTTGCATTGTCAAGACATGTAACGTATGCTTCCACACTTGCTTGGTCGCCTTCTTGGAAATAGTCTTTTTCCAAGTCAAAGTGCCACCAGTTTTCTTCTCCGCCATATGCTTTCAAATATCTAGCTAATGCATTTAAGATAGTTACTGTTTTTTCTGTATCTTTATTTGTACTTGTGATACAGAAGTTACGTGCGTTCTGCGAAGGACATACGTAATTGTCTGCATTTGGTCCCTTTGGAAGTGAAACAAGCCCATAATTCAAATCACCACAAATTGGTTTGATATTTTGGTTAATCATCCAGCTTTCACATGCAAAGAATCCGTATTTTCCAGCTACAAAATTTGCAACTACTGTTTGTTCTGAAGAGTATTGTCCACCACTTCTGCTATATACAGCAGTTTTGTCTGTGTTTACAAGGTCGTACAAATAGTTAAGTGCTGTAATGGCTTCCGGTGTATTATAGTTTTCTTTTGCCACGCCATCTACCGTCTTAACCAGACTAGCACCATTTGCAAGTATCAAATCCAACCCAAAGCTTTCTTCTCTGTGGAAATACATGCCGTATGTATCTGTTGTTCCATCTCCGTTATTATCTTTTGTAATTTTCTTACACATTTCTTTGAGCTTGTCGAATGTCCACTCGCCCTTTTTCATCAATTCCTGTGGGTCTTCTGTAATACCACATTGTTTTAAAAGGTCACGATTATAAATCATAACGGAACGTGCTTCCGCCGGAAGCATAAAGTTCACACCATAATGCTGTCCATTAAACTCTGTTAAATTGGTATAACCCTTTACCCATCTGCTATCTTCCAAATCAAGTCCAGATACAGATTCGAGTGGTACAATATATCCCGCACGTGCCATTGGTAAAATACGTGCTACAGATACGTCGATTACATCCGCAATTTTATCACCTGCAATAACCTTGCTTCGTACATTTTCCACTGTTACATCCAATGGAAGAATCGTGATTTTACAGTTGTAATCTTTTTCTACTTGATGACGTACTTCTTCGAAAATTGCTTCAGATGCAGTAATCTCGCTAAGTACCGGTTCGTCTAAAAGGAAGTTGCTGGCAATTGTAAATTCATATCCGTCCATGTCTACTACTGCGTCATTTGTGCCAGTATTAAGTTTCCCATTAGACTCGTCCTCGTCGTCATCTCCTGATTTGCCACCACAGGCAGCAAGTGCACATACCATAACCATTGCAAGCATTAATGCTAGTATGCGCTTCCATGTGTGTTTTTTTGTTTCTTTCACTTTTTTGTCCTCCTCTTTTTTTAATTTGCAAATCCCGAATGGGATATACTTTTTACTAAGAATTTCTGACAGTATGCTGACAAAATAACAACTGGCAGTATAATCAGAATGGTTGCCGCCGCCGTGGCTATTGCTGTACCCAGCGGATCAACAGAAGCAACCTGACCTTTTACGGTCAAATAAGAACCTACAACTGGTCTCATCGCTAATGTTGTTTTGCTTGTGAAATACAAAGACGAAAACTCTGTATCTGTCCATTGCCAACAAAATGCAAATAAGAATACGGTAAGCATCATGTTCTTTGCATTTGGTAAAACAACTGCTGTAAATGTTTTTGCAATGGATGCCCCATCAATATATGCTGCATTTTCCAAGTCCTTTGGTAAGTCTTTGAAAAATTCTCGCATCAAGTAAATGTAAAGACATTGTTTGATGCTAAGGCACCCTACTGACAACATGAAGACTGGTACAACGCTGTCTAACATATTGACCGTTAAATCTCCTACTCCAAAGTATCGGAAGTTTAAGTATTGAGGAATACTATATACTTGCGATGGCACTAGTAAAATAATCATTACAATCGCAAACGCAATATTTCGACCCTTGAACCGAAATCTCGCAAGTCCATATCCTACCATCGTACTTACAATCACTTGAATAATCGCGGAACCGAGAGACAAAAACAAACTCAATCCACCAGATTTAACAATGTCCAGTCGCTTTATCGCAAATTTCCACCACTCTAAACTCCATGTTTTTGGAATATACTTAACCGTTGCATCCAAAAGGTCTTCGCTACTCATAAATGTAGCTAAGATTTTAATTAAAAATGGGTACAAGATGACAAAACACAAACCAAAAATCAGAACAAATCGAAAGAATGACCAAAGGCCTTTTGTCATCTTATTTTTTAATCTTAGCAACCGTAATTCTCTTTCTTGATTCATACTTATCACCTACCCTTCACTTTTCCTTACTGCCCTTCCAATGGTCAACATCACTATTCCCAACATGACACCAATTGCCAACAAGTAAATGATGTACATCGCCATTGCAAGACCGTACTGGTTTCCTTCGAAACCGATTTCATAGATAAAATTAAATAACTTGTTATCTGTTTTTGTAAAAATATCAATAACTGTATAAATTGCAGTTAAAATAATTTGATTTTTTACAGAAGGAATTGTAATTTTCCAAAATGTTTCCCACTTAGATGCCCCTTCTACTGCTGCAGCCTCATAGGAAGATTGCGGTATTTCCTGAAATGCAGCTAGCAAAATAAATATTTGCATTCCGGAAGAATTTACAACATTTTCTATCCCATTTGCCGCTGAAACAACAACTTCTATCAGTGCAGGGCTGAAATTTAATGAATATAAAAAGGATGCCATACCAATCAATTGCGTTCCTTCTTCATTTAGTTCAGTCATTCCACTAATGACTTCCACCAAGTCATAATTCATATCTGCTTTTGTTACAATACCCGTAGCCAAAACTACAGGCAAGAAGAACACTGAACGTGCAAACACTCTTCCTTTAAAGGTTTGATTTAGTAAAGATGCCATAAAAAGACTAAAAATTATAATAGTCGGAACATATACCAGCATCTCACCAAGTGATTTGATAACATACTGAATAAAATCGGCATTTACAAATAGCGCCTCATAATAATAATCAAAACCTTTCCATTCTAATGTATAACCAGAATTTCCAATTACAATATCATTCAGCGAAAACACAAAAGTCTTCACTATACTTGGTAAAAATAAAATCAAAAATCCAAAAATTAATGGGGAAATAAACAAATAACCCGCTAAACGCTGTTTTTTCTCAAACGTTAATGGACGGCGTTCTTTCTTCTTCATTAGTTACTCCCCCTTTCCACTACGGCATAGCCCCTTTGCGGTATCTGCACACCATCAATCTCCGTAGCATAATCATTGTAATTGACTGCAATAGCAGTTCCATTCTCATATGTCGTAACGAATACTTGTTCCGCCACACGTTCATGTTTTACAATGGTACATCCTTGCAAATCTTGGAATAACTCTCGGAATGTCTGATATTCGCTTTCCACTCTATCGTAAGAAGCTCCAATCCGTGTAGGATAGGTCAGCATTCCTGCTTGTGTTTGCTTTAACACCTCATCATCTGCCGTATAGAAGCTATAGTATAATGTCGCTCCACTTTCAATAGATGCCAAATAATTCTTTTCCAAATCAGCACCCACATTCATTGGTGAACCAGCATAATTAACATAACCACGAATAACCATTTGATAGAATGGAATCGAATAACTTTCACTATTTAAACCAGAGTTTGAAAGTGGCATATTAAGGAACGTATCAACTGTACTCAACGCAAGAGAGTTTGAACCATCCGTCATAGTCCCTGTCACTTTCTGTTTCACCTTACTCATTACATTTCTCATGGTATCTGCAGTTTGAGTGCGATCATATGGATGACTTTTATTAAAATCTGACCATAATTTCGAACCAAAATCTGACCATGAGTAACCATATTCCGGTTTTAACTCATTTACAAAATTCATTGTCAATGATTCAAAGTAGGCAGGTGATGTCATATAATAATAATGTTGTGCATCTGATGCTTTTCTCGAAACAAGATCGTAATCAAATGCTCGAAGCACCGTTTTCTTTAAGCCACGTACCGAATGTGTCATAGTATCATAACCATCGTCTGCTTCATTTACAGAACTAAAGTTATTATCGAGATAAAGTGTTCCTTCGTTTTGACTCAGTCTCTTTGATAATTTCTCCAATTCATCTTCTGTTCCTACACATTTTGCAACAGAAAAATCATTTGGCGCTGTCCCATATAAGCCACCATCTGAGTATGCTTTTAATCGCAATTGTATGTTTTTCACATCTCTATTCTCTAATTCAGTCAATGACTCTTCGATATCTTCCAATGTTGATAAAATTACATCTGCCTCTGTTGAAATTCCAAGGAACGATTCGTCTGCTGTCTCATATCCTGTAAAGTCAATATATAGCGGAAGTTGTTTCTGGACTTGGATACGCTGTTCCAACACCCCTTCCTCTATCAAATGTTCTCTGCAAGTCGTCGCCATGTCTGAATAAGTTGTTTCTGATTTCTCATACAGTGTGTAACGAACTTGTGGAAACTCTGCAACATAATTCTGGCTATAAATATTGAATTTCGCTTGCTTTTGCTGACCACCTGTATTGGAAGTATCAAACGAAAGCACATTGAAATCCGTATAAATATGATTTTGTGTAATCTCTTTTCCGAAAACCTCTGCACATATAGATGCAACCGCTGCCGCACCTTTAATTTCAGCAAACACAGCACCATTGCCATAATGATAACCAAATACTGGGAGTCCGACATTCTGCATCATTGCTGATGAAGCAGAAAGTTCAACTGCCATATCATTTCCCCATACAGTCTGCGAGTATGCCATTCCTGCCTTCTCTGCAAATTCTATAATTGCTCCCGAACCATCTGGAACCATAAACCAACCCTTATCTGTATTTCGGCTACTTGCGAAATATGGAAGCAAACTAACATTTGTCAAATGATAACTACTTGAATCAGATGTGATTTTGTCTGTCAAAACAGTGGCATTAAATCCGTCATCATTTAGTGTATATTCAACCGGTATTACAAAGGCTGCCGGCATATTTTCTGCCGCCCCTGCATCCAGTCCTAACTTTTCTGCTTCCTCTATATATTTCTCCTGATTATATTTGGCAGTTTCCATATATCCCGTGATTTCGGAATAATTATGTTCCCCTGCCGTATCATTCAATACATATCTTTCTTCAGATTCGTTGAAAGTATAAAAACCTTTTAATCTTCGTGCCGGACCAGAACCCAATTCTGAAAGAATGACTTCTTCAAACGTCTTTTTGCTAAGAACTGTTGGAACAAAGATTTTCTTCTCTGATTTTTGAATTGAATAGTACACGCGGATAGCTGAACCATCTGTCTTTATGTCATAAGACTCATGCTCTACACTATTTTCAAATGAATTCATCTTCGCCTGTGTACTCTTACTGTCATAATAAGTAATAACTACTTCTGATCGTTGCTCCACTGTAGGTTCGTAACCTTCACTTTCTTGTGCAACAGAATGATACACATTATCACCATTACGATTCTGCACATAAAAATGTGTGGTTTCACAATCCAATGTAAATATATAATTGTCATTTTCTATTGTGACTGTACCTGTCTCTATATTGTCCCATTTGGAATCGTCTGAAGACACATCTGCTTTGACTGACTTCTTATCAGCCGCCACTATCTTCGGACCGAATCCATTGCTGACTATCAGGCATATGCACAATATCACCGCAACAGCGGCACTAATTAAGATTATTTTTTTCTTCTTCATCTTTCTTTTATCCGCCTTTCGTCAGCTTTATTAATAGGTTCGGTAAATAAATTCCCGATACAGATCTAATCCAAAGTCGTATATTCTTTGAATAATATTTGTAAATGTCAACGCTATGAAAAGAATGAGACAAATGCCTATTAGCGTGAGTATCGCCACAAGAATTCCTTTGCCTAAGGAATAATCATGTGTTGTAATCATCGCAAAGAATAGTAATCCTAACATCCACACCATAACAATGGAACTTAATGTTGTATAAATGAAGGCCTCATCTTGAGACAAACAATGAGAAAGTAACCACAATGGAATTGCTGTAACAATATATGGTTTCAAACAATACGCCGATGCCACATAAATATCTTTCATTGTACCTTCTCCATCCATCAGGGATGTAAAACACCAGTTGGCTACACACCATAATCCCAATGGAAGTACCATCTTTACAATTTCATATATTGTATTCACGTTTTCCGGGAGAACTCCTGTAAATACATACCCGCTAAACTGTACTCTCAATGCATATGTGATTACAAAGAGAATAACCAACACGTTTGCCGCCGCAACGCTACCGCGCTTTTCGTGTTTCAAATCCCAAAAACCGTCAAATGGATGAAACATGGTATAATTGGAATATTTAATTTCCTGAATTAATTTGTATCGTTCTAATTTCTTTCCAATACGCAAACGTTTCTTTATAAATTTCCATGACAGCAGTAATACTACTGCTACAACCAACAACACTACAATTAACGTAAAATGTTCGCTGATAATCGCCTCACGCACACCTTCATAAGCTTTGGAGTAATAATTCATTGCTGAAGTGCCTTCCAATCGTTTCAGTGCTGAAGCGTATTTTTGATTTTGAATATCTACGCGAGCAAGGTTTAAGTTTGCCATCTCGTAATTTGGGCACATACGCAACACATTCAACCACAGCTTTTCTGCTTCATCGTATCGTCCTTCAAGCATCATCACTGTTGCCTCGTTTACAGATGAGCCAAACTCTGTTCGTTTGAAGATATTAAGTGTTCCATAAAAACTATCTGTTACAAGAATCGTATCATCAAACATATCCATTGCAGATGGTACATAGAAATTCCCATCTTGAGTACCGATTCCGCCGAAACAGTATAGTAGATTTCCTTCTTGGTCATAAACAAAAACCCTACCTCTTTCACTGTCAAGAGCAGCATATATGTTGTCTTCTTGAACAGCAATATCTACAAAAATAGATGTTTGAGAACCCGATACGGTTTTATACCATCCATCTCCTGCCGGATAATTTTGGCCCTCATAATTTAAAATATCGCTTCCTTGACTATTCACCTTCGTAATAGGATGAACTGTCGTATCTGAAGATGTCAAATATAGAAATCCTTTTTCATCCATAAACATGGAACTATATTCTGTCGGAACAGCCTTCTCTAAATTCTGTTTCTGTGCTTTTGTCATAAATAACTTTAAGAATTTTGTCCAGAGCGTAGTTGTTACATCTGGTGCTGCGACAAATCGAATGAATTCACCATTATCATCCAATAACAAAATTCCATCATTGATATCTGTAGCGATACAATAAATTCTTCCCGCAAGATCGATTGCGATTCGAGCAGGTTTGTAACTATATGCTTCACCAAGAATTGCAATCTCTGGTTTTGCTAATACTTTCTGCAATTCGAAAGTCTGTGCATCAAATCGCAAAATTCTTCCATTGCCTTTATCTGCTACATACAACTTTCCATCACGGACACATGTACTGGCAGGTTCAAGAAATCCATCTTGTACGCCATTGTTTTGAAAGCCAGACAATTGAGTAATATATCTATACTCTTTATCTAAAACGGTGATGGTATTCGCTCCGGAATCTGTCAGAAAAATACGCTCTGATTCTTTATCGTAATACACGTCACTTAACTTGTTGAAATCTGCAATGCCAAGGTCGGTTCCTTTTATAGTACGTAGCACACTATATGGTGCTGGGGTTTGCACAATATGATCCGTGTAAGTATACGAATAATACGACGTATTATTGTTATAGTTCGTACTTTCTGCTGAGGCTGTCATTCCCAAAAGCATGACGCCCAACAAAACAACCGAAATCAAACGTAATAACTTCTTCATGTGACACCTCCTTAATCCTTTAGACCAGAGGTAGACATGGTATCCATAATGTTATTTTGACAAATAAGGAATATGGTAATTGGTACAATCATCATAAACACTGTGACTGCCGCACCAACACCTGCACGGGCAACACCGCCCGCTACAATTTGTCCGAGTGCATAGGATAACGTCTTTTTCTCGTCGCTAAATATATATGTAGATGTTCCAAGATTCCAAAGTGCCTGTACCGATAAAAGTACTTGCGTCATAATTGCTGGCTTTGTACATGGCATAACAATCTTCCAGAATGTCTGCCACTGAGAAGCACCATCAATGGATGCCGCTTCAATCAATGTATCCGGAACAGCACTTTCCATAAATTGTTTGATTAAATATAGTCCTAACGTACTGGCAAATGCCGGTACAATTAAAGCTTTATACGTATCTATCCAACCGATTTTAGCCATAATAATGTAACAAGGTATGGCTGTTACGGTGGAGTTAAACATCAAAGTCATCTCAATAACCTTAAAAATACCTCGACGACCTGGAAACTTCTTCTTTGCTAGTGGATACGCACACATACTACTAATAAGAAGATTTCCGCAAGTTCCAACCACTGTAATCATAACTGTATTGAACAAATATCTGCTAAATGGAACTAATGAATTGGCCATAATATTAAACATATCTGCAAAATTCTTCAGCGTTGGCTCCTTTGCATAGAGTTTTGGCGGGAACTCCCACAACTCATTCAAAGGTTTTAAAGAATTACTTATAGCTAACACCATAGGTAATACCATAAACGCCGCGAAGAACAACAGAACAATGAGAAGCACAACTGTGCCACCTTTTGAACGATTAATTCTTCTGCTACCCATTACTGTCCCACCTTTGCTAATAATTTTTTCAATGCTTGATTTAAACTAATCATAATGATGAATAGGATTGTGGCAATTGCTGATGCATAACCCATCTCAAATCTCTGTCCACCATAATCCTGTAACATATGTACTAACGTATACAAACGATAGCCAGTACTTGGAAAACCGAAAATTTGTGTAATCACAGTACTAATACCAAACGTACTGGTAATCGACATAACTACACCAAACATCAATTGTGGTCTCATAGATGGCAATGTGATATACCATAACTCTTGGAATCGATTCTTAATTCCATCTATCGCTCCCGCTTCGTAAAGTTTTTCATCTACCGTTCTGAAACCTGCAACAAAGGATAAGAAACTTGTTCCAAGACTCATCCAGATTGCAATGATAATCGCTGCGCCCATCATATAGTCGGTATCTGTAAGCCATTGAATTGGTTCAAAAATCACACTTAAAGACATTAGAACACCATTCAAAATACCGTATTGGTCTCCACTAAATATAATCAGCCATATTGCTGATAAGCCACCAGTAAGCGATGGCACATAAAACAAGAAAGTTAATAATGAACGAAGCTTTGGATTAAATTCATTTACCATCCATGCAACTGCAAAACTTAAGATAAATCCGATTGGTCCTGTAATCAGTGTCAAAACCAAGGTGTTTGCAAGTGCCGTCATAAACAAATCATCATTCAAAAACATTTTGAGATAATTTCCAAGTCCAATAAAATCAGGAGCTTCAAATACATTAAAATTAGTAAATCCTAACACAATGGAAACGAGTACTGGCATTACTTGAAACAGGAAAAATATCACCAGATAAGGTAACATGAATAAATAATCTGCCCTGTAACGCCAAAGAAAATTCATTTTTCGTCTCTTTGTTTTAGGCTCTTTCACTTCAAAAAACTTTTTCATTTCTCGTCTCCATAAAATTCTTTACGTTTATTTTCAATCTCTTTTGTAATACTGGTTGATGCATCTTGAATAGTTTCTCTTAAATTCTTTCCGTTATATGCCACATCACGGAACGCAAAATCAAAACTACGTTGTGTGTAATAACCACCCGCAATACGAGGCATTCCTTGAATACTTTGTTGCTGTGTTTCTAATGCTCTCTTGATACTTCTCTCCCATTCCACAGCACCCATTGCCTCAATATTTGCAGAAGCATATCTCGCACCTGTACCCATGACTGTTTCCAATTCACTTCCATAGCGAGCTTGTGTTTCTCCTGATGTCCACCATTTAATAAATTCCCACGACGCATCTACAGCATCTGAATTTTCCAGAATGATACTACCTGTAACAGTACACATTGCCGTGTTATTCACATTCCCGTTTTCGTCTTCTACACCCGGTAATGGACACATTCCCCATCTTCCTTCTATCTCAGGTGCAAATACAGATAATTGGTTGTAAGATGTGAAATCTGCAACGGCCAATGGCATCTGTCCTGAACGGAAACGGTTTGCAAAATCATAGGACTTTGGAATGCCGTAGTCCGTATACATAGTAGTTAAAGTCTCAAACGCTGAAATTGCTTCAGCGGTATGAAATTCTGATGCTGTGTTGTTCTCGTTGTAAAAACTTCCACCATTTTGGTATAACAGGCAACCAAAGGAACTTATGGTTGGCATAATACCAAAGTCCAAATTGTTCATATCTAATTCCGGAAGAACCGTCTGCAATAAACTATCCCAAGTTTCCAAATCTTCCTCTTGGACACCCAAATCACCCAAGATATCTTTTCGATAGAAAAGCATTGGATAACTCATAGTTTCCGGAAGTGCGTAGGTACTATCATCTAATTGAAACGATGTCATAGAATCACCATAAAAACGTTTCGAAACTTCTTCAAAATCATCAAACTCTGAAAGGTCTACAACCGCATGACGTAGTGCGTATTCTACAGGATCACTCTGCGCCATTCCCAAATATACATCAGGACCTACATCTGCTAATGTTGCCGGCATCAATGCCCCTGATGTAACCAACTGTACATTCACGCCTATACCATGTTCTGGAGTAAAACTTTCATTTACTAACTGTCGAACAATATCTGCCTGATCACGTCCAGAGCCAATCCAAACTGTAATCTCTTCTTGGACTTCCATGTCCTTATTTCCTACATTTGCATAATCCATTTTAAATGAATAGAAAAATTGCACTATATAATACTTAATAGTTTCAAAGAAACCTGCTTTGTCCTTTGGCGTACCGGTTTCTTCGTTGGACAACATGAGGTAATCTATCTGTAATGGTTGTTCTCTTCTAGCATTAATCCATGTACTTAAAGATGTAATATCACTCATGAAATTCTTTAATCGCTTTGCAATTGTATCAGAATCTTCCAGCATCTCATCTAATTGAAGGTATAAACGACGTATTACAGCAGTATTTTCGCCACCAGACTCTCCTGTTAACTCTTCTATCTGCTTTTCAATTGTTTTAAGTTCCTTAGATGCCAATTTCATGTTTTCCAAAACATCCGGTATAATCTTTTCAAACTGATAATCTCGTTCTTTATCCGGAGTCGGTCCTGTTACAATAACAATGTCCGTATATATATCATTTAAGTTTGTAAGTGCTTCACTTATTTGGGATATCATTTCATTATAATTTCCCAATGTCGCTTCCAAACGAACCGTATGAGTTCCTTTGGTTAAATAAAATTTGTAATCTGTATTTTCATTTCCAAGTGCTTTTGTTTGCCAACTACCACCATATGGAAAACTTAATGTGTTTGCTTCTTCAAATGGAATCTCTCCATCAACATATAGTGTTCTGAAAGAGACATCTCCCGACTTTGTATCCTGTTTAAAACGGAATACCAATGTGTAAAGTCCATCCTCTGGCACATCAATTTCCCATTCTACCCATTCGCCAACGGTCTTCCAACTGTCTCCACCAATTGCGTTATACACAATCTTAGACCCGCTGTAAGGAACGGTTACTGGAGATGTCTTATCGCTACTAATTACGATACTTCTATCCGATTTTGCAGAAGCTTTCTCCGCTTCCAAACGTTTTGTCTGCTTTGCATCTTGATAACGTTTACTTTCATATTCAGAACTTACGGTTTCGTATGCTGGAAGTTCCTCTGGTGAAATTAATTTTAATTGATTGATTGCCAACGTATTCTGAAAAACAGAAAACTCAATTGTATGATTTCCTTTGTCAAGCCAGAATCTAAGCGGTTCTCCTGCAAACCCGCTAGAATCTGTAAGCGTTTTGTTCATCCACTTTGGTGACTCTTGAGAAGGAAGTCGAATCTGATTGCCTTGCGCATCGTAATCTTCCTCTTCTGTATCTTTCCATATACGTTTCAAACTTATTGATTCTGCTTCTTGAAATGGAATCTCTCCATCAATCAACACTCCAAATTTAATAGAAGCACTTCCATCCTCTACAGGAAAATAATCTAGCGCTATATTATAATAACCACTCTCCGGTGCTTCTACATTGAGACACAATTTCTCATTCTCTTCTGCAACTACCGCATCTCTTCCTTCGTAAACTACGGTCTGCTGTTCAAACATGACCGTTGAATAGGAAATATCTGCTCCAACATATTTTGTGTTTTCTTCATGTTGCAACAAATATTCCTGATAACTCGTATAATCCTTGAGATAGAAATCGTCTCCTTCCGAAGCCGTCAGGGGACTTTCCTCCCCTGACGTTTCCGGAGCTGCACTGGATATAAAAGATATACTTTGTAGCATTACACAGACTGCTAAAAATAAGATAAATTTTCTCTTAAGCATTTCTGCATCTCCTTATTAGTTTGGTGTAATCTTCAAATTGTCAACTGAGAAGTTTGTTACACCAGATGTGAAACTAACGTAACCCTCTCCACAATGATTATCCTCGCATGTACCAATTTTCTGACCATTGACATACAACGTTAAATTCTTTCCATTAGCAACAATCTTAAATTTATACCATTTTCCTACTTCAAAATTTTCAACGGTTGTCTTTGCATAACTCTTCTTTTCCGTACTGCTAAAGAAATACATCGTTCCTTCTGTACCAACCATCACAGAAACACCGGAATTGTTATGATTTCCATACGGATTATTCTTTCTCAAACCTATGGACATCCAACCACTTGACTTTGCATCAATACGAAGGTCAAATTCCATAGTGAAATTAGAATAAGTATTTTCCATAACCGTAATTCCACCAGTCCAACCTGTTGAGTTGTAACAACGAAGCACGCCATTTACATCGTCGAAAGTTGCTGCACCCTTGTTGTAGCACATATATTGATTCATAGCGTCTTCTGTTTCAAATTTATCCACAAACTGAACGTTATCTTGACTATTCCATGTCTTTGCAATTGTTGTTGCGGTATAATCCTGACTTGGTTGCAAATTCTCAATCTTCACATTCACGAAGGTTCCGGCTCCATTGATTGTATGTAATGCCAAAACTCCTCCTCGATTGTAATTTTCTGTGTATTCCAATATCGGTTCTGCAACACCTTTCATAAACACCTTATAAGTACCACTCTGTTTCACAATAAAAATTGTTACTGCATTTGTATTAGGTAATGCATAAGATGCCTTGTCTGTGCCATTTACAGAAAGTGCTAACTTTCCTTCTCCATCTATGTACACAAAAATTCCATCTTCTTGGGAAGGTTTTCCTTCTGAAGCACAAAGAAGTAATCCGGAAGCTGTCGGCAAATCTTTTTTCTGCTTTGTTACATCTAATTTTGCTGTAGCAACAAAATCAGTAAATGCATATCCCGGCAATGTACAAATAGATGTCATTTCTCGACCATTGTATGTCGTATGTTTTGTATTGATAGAATTATGCACTGCCTCGCCTTCACTTGATATCCATGTCCACGTTGCATCTGTAGAACCATGATGGAAATTGCGGAATTCAGCACTTGCTTTATCCGTACAGAATGAAACATATCCATTATAATATCCTGTATTGTTGAGACACATAACCGGTGTCGCATCCATGCCTGCATATACAACGATGCGTCCATCAGCAGCATCAACGACTAGACGTGTTGCATTTTCTTTATCTTGCAACTTGCAACTTGCCAGTTTCTCACCCTTATAGGTAAGAACTAATTCTCCATTTTTATAATATTTCAAAATATAGCCATCGCTTGCATCTGTATATGGTGTTGATTTACCAAATGCAAGTCCTGCCCATCCACTACCACTAGTCACTTCAACAGTAGCTTCTGCATATAAGTTGTAGAATAATTTATTTGTAGCTGAGGCTTGTGAAAATTCTTTCTTTTCATCTTGTGCCCAACCACCCGTAACTAATTTCCAATCACCAGATAAGAATTCATAGTTACATTCATCTGCTGTAACATCCGGTACGCATGTTGTATCCACAGCAATTGGTGTTTGCGGGGTGTTCGTTGAAACACCATCATTGATACTATCTCCAAAAGAAACCCAATCAAACGTTGCTTCTTTTTCTCCTGCAAGAAGAATACCAACACGTTCATTTGCAAAATTGGTGTATACTCTTCCGATGTACTTCCAACTTTGTCCATCATCATCTGAATATACTGCAGAATAAAAAGCACCAATTCTCTGAAGTTGAATAATTACGTCTTTATCCGGTGCAGGATCTTCTACAGTTCCATACATGGCGATTGAACCATTTGATGCTTTTCCAAGGAATAACGTTGTTTTTCCTTTTACTAATGTTCTTCCTGCTACAATGTAATTGTTTTCATCCTGCTGACAAACTACACCTGCATACTGTCCTTCTTCAGCTTTGTAATCTACTTTTGCTTTGAATGTCCAGTCATTGTCCATAGAATTTGTAAGTAAATAATGTAATTGTTGCTTTTTCGAATTAGTTATAGTCAATTTACCATCTTTAATACTTACAAAATCTGCAATTGTATTGTCTAACAATGTAGTTGTCACTTCATTATCAAATGTATCGTAAGTGATTGCGTCTTTCCCAGCTTCAAAAGTTACATTATTGATACGCATTTCCTTATTAAGTGGAGAAAAACCATAATACACTTTGTTGTTCATACCAATTGAAACTGTTGACTTTTTAATCTCTTCCCATGTACCAAGATTTCCGTCTTTTACTTCTGTTCTGTATGCCTTAAATTCATTGGCACCAGTTCTGACTAACTTAATATAAGTATTCTTAGTACACTCTACTTCGACGATTGTTTTCGCACTTTCCCCTTTTCTGGTTCTTGATACAATGGACAACTTGTCACCCTTTACTACAGCCGCATAATATAGGTCACTTTGTGCCTGTCCATTTCGAATCATCAAAGCGCCTTCGCCGTCACCTTTAAGGTTTGCGTATACAGCAAAATCATCATATGCAACAGTGTTCGCAAATGTGAAATTATCTGCTTTTCCCTCAATAGAACCCTTACCTTCCATTACGAAAGATGCTGCATTTTTAGTAAGGATGCTATCGTTTTTGTTTACTGTTCCAATTGAAGATTGTTCAAACGTCTGACGATAACTTGACGATTTTTTGCCTGTAACAAGTACTGTTCCACCTGGAATAATATCAGCTTTAATCTTGCCATCTTCAACCACATATTGTTCTCCTGTATACCAATCTGTCATAATTGTGCCATTCGCAATGTCACACTTGTTTACAGGAATCTCAACAGTAATCACGTCTTCATTTTGAGATGTAACCGTAATTGTTGCTCCGTTTTTATCCCAACGACCAAACATAATCATATTTTGTGCATCATCGCTACCAAGTATATTGGCAACACCTGTTTTTACACAGGAATACTCTTGTCGAAGTTCGCCTGTTGCTTTATAGAAATTAAGTCTCGCATAATCCCAGTTAGATTCATCCCATTCCATTGAATAGAATGACGACAATCTTCCTACTCCATTTGTTGCTTCTTTAATATAATCGATTTCCTCTCCATAATAGATGAATGGTGAGCCTAAATAAGTCATCTGAATTAAAGCTGCACTGTTGTACATATAATCATCATGTTGAACCACACGGTAATTGTCATGATCACACATCATATTTTGCAAACAAAGAGCAACATTTCTCGGAAGCGTCATTTCAGCGTCATACATTGCTTCCAACATAAGTGTTTCGTTAATTAACCCTGATGCATAATCCTGCATCTTTTCGATATAGTTAATATTCCATGAAGAATCCCATACACCTGTGTTTCTGTTATCTCCGTCATACTCTGTTAACAAGAAGAAATCCTCATTAACTGCTTTCATTTTTTCACGAATTTCTTTAATAAATGTGTAAGATTCCAAATCATCTGTTTCTGTTAATCCCCAAAGATTACCACCACAGTCAAAACGATAACCATCGAATACAGATGCATAATGTTCCAAATAGGAATCCTTGTTTGCGTATAAAATATTCTTTGCAATGTCTGAATTCAAATTCACAGTTGGGCTTGACCACGAAATCAAATAATGATCTGGCCAATTCATCATGGCAAACATATCACTATACTCGCTGTCTTCCGCCTGATAAGCACCTACTACTGGCCATCTGTCTTGCTTATTAAAGTAGTAAGAAGAATCCAAAGCAAAAGTGAGAACCACATCTCCCATAAGTTTCATATCACGTTCATGTATTGCATCTGAAAGAGCTTGTAAGTCTTCCTCATTACCAAATGAGCTCTCTACCTCATCATAACGAACTGGTCCATATCCCGCACTTTGATATGATTTGTGAATAGGATTCATATAAATTGCATCCGCATATAACGATTGGATATAATCTAATTGACTCTCAATTCCTTCAATGTCACCACCATATTTGTCTGATAAATCCTTACGCAATTTATTCCATGCAACATAGGTGTTATCTCCGGAATCTCTCTTATCATTTGTTGTGTTTCCATTATAAAAAGCATCTGGCAAGACAGCATACCATAGAGCTCCCTTCGCCCAATCCGGTACATCGTGTCCCGGCACAATTTGCCATCCATTTTTATACTGACCTTCTGTAATGGTAACGCCTTTTTTGTCGTAATAAACCGTATTAACTGCTTCCTTGTTCGACACAATGAAACGGTAGTAAATCAAATCGCCTTCTGCTGGAATTTCACCTTTCCAAAGGTCATAATACCCTGTATCATCTTGCTTTTCGAATTTCATATCTGCCACTTTCCAGCTACGACCATTATCTGTCGTATACTGAATCTGTGCACGTGTCACATTGTAACGCTCAGTACGAAGACGAATAGTTACATCCTCACCAACTTTTGGTTCATCAGGAGTCATATAAATATGACCTTGGTCATGAAATAAATCCACAATATAACCTGTTTCTTTTTCTGCTTTCTTTGTAGCATCCTGCTCACTGGAAGTTTTAACATCCGCAATTGATTTGATTAACACGGCTCCACTGCCAAGACATACCAATGCTAAAGCCACTATTAGTACAATTATTCTTTTTCGCATGTTGTTTCTCCCCCTATCTCAGTTTTCTGCTTGCGACGTTTTGACTGGTTTAAAAGAACCACCGCCAATATCGTTCCACTTACTACTACAACTGTCCCACTAATAACCGCCAATACAATTGGCCATTTATAACGGGACAACACAAAATCATAATTTCCCATATTAATAATTGTGTTGCCGGCATTCACTGCTCCTGCTGTTGCTACAGTAGGAAGAATTGTTAAACCACTATCACTAAACTCATACAATTTGAAGTTTTTAAACTCTCCTTGTATATTCATCATCTTAAAATTGAATGCCACATTATAAGTTGGTAAATCGGTAGCAATAATTTTCAGTTCATTATTCAAATAAACCTTAATCCAGTTCTTTCCGTGTACAATTGCAATATTGTACTCTTTACCGTTTTGTCTCTCTACAGGCGTCTTAATATCAATTAATGTATTACCTGTCTTCAGTACTACAAGTTTCAGTGCCTCTCCATCCATTCCAACTTTAATTGAGTTTTCTGTAGAACCACCCGGAACTTTACTTAAGTTGACAGTTGCCCAGAAACCGCTACTTTCGATACCAGTCTTTTCATCCTGTGCGGTCCATGAATCCACCTTATGTGTAAATGAGAATACATAACCAGATTTATTTTTTAATCCGTTCAAATTCGAAGAGCCATTTGCATCTTTGAATTCCGTTGCTTCTGTACCCGCATTAAACTGTGTGATTAATACATTTTCCTCTTTATCGAACTTAGCGCCGAGAGAAGCTTTATTGTCTGTTTTCATGGTGATATTACTAAATAGGTTAATACCACCCACTGGCATTGCCGGTATTCCTGCCATATTAAATTCTTTACTGTAATATAATTCAGGGTCTATAAACTCTTCATTAAATTTAATTTGACTACCATAAATAGCAAGGTTTGTTACTTCCGCAGTACAATTCTCAAAGAGTAATCCCATTTTCGCAGTTGTTGTTTTTCCATTGAAAAACGGTGTCAAATCTGCATTTTCTACAATTAATGTTCCATCTATCCATACGCTGACACGAGTTGGTGTGGAATAAATTACAATGTCATAACTCTTGCCAATTTCCGTTTTAAATGAGCCTTTTCCTGCACTTTTTGCTCCTGCTAATACATTGATTGTATCAACTGTAACAATGACATACACAGGTGTATCATCTATATGACGTACAATAAATCTTGGTCCCTGCCATGTTTCTTTTCTTACATCAACTCTGTAAGTAGCACTGTAGTAATAGGACATATTATCGCTTGCAGGTATGTTTTCAAATAAATATCTTGGCGATACAGTAGTCGTTGTCCCAACAGTTACCGGTGCCGCCAAACGATTTCCAAAATACCCATATGTACTTCCATTTAAAGTAACTTTCATCCAATCTGCTGCATTAAATTGGTTTTTCCCAATTGTTTTAAGAACAGGTTTTTCTGGAATATCTGGCTTAACAAACTTGACTGGTGTTGTATAATACAAATCAATATTACTCATTGTTGCCAGTGCCTTTTCAAACAAGACGCCAGTTCTTGCCACCCCTCGCTTCGGCATAACCAGTTTGTCAATTAATAAAACATCGTTTATCCATACAGAAAGATTTTCTGGTTCTAACAACATATCGATTCTATAGGTGGTTCCCAATTCTCTTGGGAATTTCATTCCATAAATCTTTTTATCTTTTCCTGTTTTGTCCTTTTTCATGACCATTAAGTCATTTTTCATTGTATAGAGATATAATGTATTACCCTCTTGGTCTTGCCCAATAATAATACGTGCCCCTTTCCAGTCTTCATCCGCTTTTTCTGTCATTAAGTCAAACCCGAACACATATGTATCATCTGCATCAAATGGAAGACAATCAAATTCTGTAGTTCCATTTTTTGTATCGGTCACACTATATACCTTATTTCCCTCACTAACCACTACACTGTTTGATGGTACGTACATATAATCGCCATAATTTCCATTACCTGCTGGCATTTGAGGAACACTTGCTGCCAAGGTTGCGCTCGGACTAATCAGATGCATATTACTGTATGAAAAACTACATACTTCAGCTCCCAAACCTAATGCTGGCTTGATATTAGTAAATCCAGCGGCAGTCAAATCAAACTGGTTGAAAATTCTACTACCATTCTGCCAAAAATCAAACACACCTTTTTTGCTATAATCTAATACATACGATTTTGTTTCATCGAATGCATTTGGTATACTGATTGACTGCAATAATTTTTCATTACCTGCTTCCACATACGCATATACATAAATTGTGCTACTTCCAACACGCACTTCAATAGTCTGTGTTTTTCCATCTTTTTCTGCTGTAGCCACGCGGAAAATCAATCTCTCCCAATTGTATTCCGACCCATTAGCAAGTTTATTTGTGTTATCTTTGAAACTAGCATCTGCATAAAAGCAGTAATCTCCGTTTAAAATAACGCTATTAAAATCAATACGTCCTGTCTTGTTTGCAGTGCTGATAAGTTTACCGTCCGTAAGTTTATACATTTTACTCGTAAATACATCCGTAACAGAAACTTCTTTAATCAAATCTTTGTCCGATGCAGTAATCTCTGGTGGCGCAAGCACACTCAAATCCGAACCCCAAATTTGAATATTGGAAACAGTTGCGTCTTCATCACCTGCTCCATTACAGCTTCGAACGCTAAAACCAGGTGCCAATTCAATATCACTTAAAGTTCCTGTAATATCAAATCGATCATAAAATTTAACACTCTGTTCGCCATCATTCGCCCAAAATGTAACCTTGCCGTTTTCATAAACAACTGTATATGTATATTCTTGCTGTTTCTTTAATCCTTTAAGTGTAGTTCCTGCGGTGACTTGTTTCTCATCCGTACCATTTCGCATAAAAAAGCCTGTGCCACTAAGCCCCGGTCTGATACAGAGCTCTATGTTACGTCTTGTGCCAGATGAATCTTTTCCTGTTCCAATAATCAATCTGACACTTCCATGATTGTTCAACGCAAAACTTGCATCACTCATCTTCACTTTAGCCGAGAAACTAAAACTGTTACTGCTGCCAAAAATCAGATTGTTAACATAACCATCCGTCATGTTTTTAAAAACAATTACACCGTCTTTTTTATACGTCTCTGTTACATCAACTCCTGCCGCCGTAATTTTGGCTCTGTTTACAACATTAGTTGCATTTCCAATTGTAGGCATTGTTTCTGTTGCTGAGGATGCCATTGGGATGCCTGTTATAAACAACAGGAGTGCCAATGAAAATGCCGCTATACGTATGTTTCTTTGTTTCATTTGTCTTATTCCCCTTTCTTTCTGATAACTTGAATATCATAAATACCGAATGGTACAAATGCATACTTGTCTGTCCATGTACAATTATCTTTGATATCAGCATTCATAAAATCCTCAAAACCTTTCACACCTTCAAAGGTATGCGGACCAACAAAGTGTACATCACCACGAATATGATGATGAGGTCCCATAAGGTTCCGATTATGACCCTTGGCAATAATTGTAATGTCGTTTTCTCCTTCTGATAGATAAGATGTGATTCTAACTTCATCCTTATCTTGAATTAAAAGTCCGGCTTTGTTTCCATTTACATAGACTTCGGCAAAACCACATATACTATTTGGAATATTTATATACACTTCTTCGTTTCCTGTATATTCAATGACTCCTGTATATTCACAATCACCACGATAAAACCACATATTTTGTACTGTTAAATCGCCTTTTTGTTTCGGCGTTATATCACAAAGCACAAATGACGGTTCTGTTTGATGATAAGTAATCTGATTGGTTGCTTCCCCTGTACATTTCACATCGAAATCACCACAAATATAGATTGCTTCTGGTTCTACTTTATAAAAGAATCTGTTTCGTTCACTCTCGAATTTGCCATCTATATCATTAACTTTTCCGGTATTTTTAATAGAATATTTCACTTGCACAACATTAGTTCCTTGTTGTACCAAATCGGAAATATCATACTGTTTAATACCTTTATCAATCCACCACCCAATTTCATTCGTTACCTGACAGCCATTCAAACAAATATCCATTTGTTCAATTTTCTCTACAGCTAGTGTGATGTGTGATGGTATTTGACGAAAATCTGTTTCAAACAGATACTCGATACATACTTCGGAATCCTGTTGTTTCTCTGCAATCGTTTGATAGATTTCATCTAACATATGGAGGATTGCCATCTTCTCTGAAAATCTTCCACCGTCAATAGAAAATCTACCCATATCTAAAGTTAAACAATTATTATCTGTTGGCTGTACCTTGTTTATCGTCATGGTTTCCGTATATACATTTTCTTTATCAGCAATCATTTCGTCATTAAATGTTAATTTCAGCAAGAGACCCGTGCCACCCTCTACAGAAATCGGAGCATACGTTTCTCCATCTCCCCAAATACACTTGACATCTCTATGTTCTCCACTTACCAAATCAACCGCTTGGATTCGACATGAACCTACATGTTGA
>JAZRQP010000152.1:0-12210 GCA_045649885.1 Faecalimonas sp. | reverse complement strand
AAGACCATCACACACATGTACATAACAAACGTATCTGTAAAGAAGGTCCTGTATTCTTATCTACGGAGGTGGAAATCTAATGAACATGAGTGTAAACATTGCTGGCGTTGAATGGAAAAATCCAGTTACAGTTGCATCTGGAACATTTGGATCAGGTGCAGAATTTTCAGATTTTGTAGATTTAAATAGACTTGGTGCTGTTACAACAAAAGGTGTTGCACATGTTCCATGGTCTGGAAATGCAACTCCAAGAGTAGCAGAAACATATGGCGGTATGATGAATGCGATTGGTCTCCAAAATCCAGGTATCGACGTATTTTGTGAAAGAGACATTCCGTTCTTAAAACAATACGATACAAAGATTATTGTAAACGTTTGTGGTCATGCACCGGAAGAATACTTTGCGGTAGTGGAAAGACTTGCAAATGAACCAATCGATATGATGGAAATCAATATCTCATGCCCAAACGTAAATGCCGGATTCTTGGCATTTGGGCAAGATCCAAAGCAGGTGGAAAAATTAACTGCAGAGATTAAGAAGCTTGCAAAACAACCGGTGATTATGAAGCTGACACCAAATGTAACCGACATTACGGAAATAGCGAAGGCGACAGAAGCTGGCGGTGCAGATGCGGTTTCTTTAATCAATACCTTGACAGGAATGAAAATTGATATCAATCGTAAAACATTTGCAATTGCTAATAAGACAGCCGGTGTGTCGGGACCGGCAATTCATCCAATCGCAGTTCGCATGGTATACCAAGTGGCAAATGCAGTTCAGATTCCAATCATTGGTATGGGTGGAATTTCAAGCGCTGAGGATGCAATTGAACTGATTCTTGCCGGCGCAAGCGCAGTAGCTGTAGGAACAGCGAATTTCCATAATCCTGGAATTACCATGGAAATCGTGGATGGAATCGAAGAATATATGAAGAAAAACGGATTCAACTCAGTAAAAGAGATGGTTGGATTGGTAAAATAAGAATTTTATGTATGCTCGGACTTACTTGTCCGAGCATTTTTAAAACATTTTATCTCGACTTTCACCAAGACTATTTACGAAATTCTCCATGTCTGCACGGGTATGCATCTGACGGCTTTTTTCTACTGTTGCAGATTTTTCGGCATCACTCATATTTGCAAAGACTTCCATAGACTTTGCATTTGCTGCCAGAGACAACCCGAAACCGATTGGCATTTCGCCACCTTCACCAATATTCCATTTTTCATCCATGTATGTCACCTTCCTATTTTTATCTATATTTTGTTTTGATTTAGAAAAACTTATACACGTGAAATTTGTTTTTGTATACGTTATATGGAACTCATTTTCCGAGGTGTTTTATGTTTTTTAAGAATCAAACAAAACCGTATGCTGTCGCAGAAGTTGCAGGTAATGCCAATTATCCAGATGTTAAGGGAAGGGTTTCATTTTACGATGTATATGGTGGTACTTTTGCAGTGGCAGATATTAGAAATCTGCCGGATAGTGATAGTTTTCATGGTTTTCATATTCATGATGGAAATAGCTGTGTGCCGATGCAAGAGGGAGGACATTATAACCCAACGAATCAGCCTCATCCGATGCATGCAGGAGATATGCCATCTTTGCTTGCGAGTGGTGGCATGGCATTTAGTGCATTTTACACCAATCGTTTTTATCCGGAGGATATAGTAGGAAAAGTTGTTGTTATTCATGCAAACCCAGATGATTTCAAGTCGCAGCCGTCAGGGAATCCAGGCCCAATTGTAGCGTGTGGGGAAATTAAAGAAAGATAATATGTGGAGGTGCGCATTATGAAGAATTGTACAGATTTGTATGTGTTATCAACGATTGCATGTAAGATAGCAGAATGTGTAACAGAGGAAGAATTAGCGCTACTTGCAATTAAATTTACTACATTGGGTGATATGCTTTCTGTTATTGCAACAAGACAGGCTGTTTGTAGCAAGGAGATATAAGATGGATTAGAAAACGGCGTGAGATTAACATTTCACGCCGTTTCCATAGAACACATTTATACTATTTTTTCAATCACGATGCAAACAACAGTAATTAGAGCAAGAGCAACGCTTATTACTAAAAACAAATCTGCCCAAGGAGAAGATTCATTCTCCGCTCTTGAATCCATATTTTTATAGAAAATAGTTTTTTTATAGTATTTCCGCAACATTGCAAGAGGGTCCGTTTGCTTCAGGATTCGATTACGAAAATCCTTCACCCAATTCACGTCATCATTTGTGCATAGTTTTTCATCAAAAGCACCTTCCGTATGTGCTAGATGGTTTCTTATATGACGAAGCCGTTTTAATTCATATAAATCGGATTTCCAATCGGGAATATTTCTGGTATCATTCCAATCTAGACTTTTCATTTCATTAATATAGCTGGTGACACCCGGTTGGCCGTCATATAGCTCGCTGCATAATTTATCAAGTTGTTTATATTCTTCCAAAAAGATAAGATTCAAATTATTCATGTTATTTTCCCTGCTGTTTGCACCAGATTCCCATCACCCATTTTACAGGTAGCAGCTTCACCAATCTCACCTGCATTCTAATAGGAAATCCCATAATAGAAACAGATTTTTTCTTGCGCAAATCTTTCATCGCTTTATCAACTACCTGCTGAGAGGTGTAAAAGCGGTCGTAATATTTGATGGTGTCATCATGGACAGCGCGGTCAAAGAATTCTGTTTTAATCCAGTGCGGTGCAATAGCCATTACATGGATCTTGCGTTTTTTTAGCTCCATCTCCAAAGCTCTTGAAAAATTCATGACATAAGCTTTTGAGGAGCCGTACACATTAATATATGGTACCGGCTGCCATGAGGAGTTGGAGGCCAGATTCAGTAAGTGGCTACCGGCTGGCATGTATGGAAGACTGATGTGGGACATAGCAGTTAATCCCTTTACGTTTAAATCAATCAGGTTTAATTGTTTATCCAAATCCAACTGTGAGAATTCACCAAATAATCCGAAACCGGCATTGTTAATCAAAACCTGAATTTCCGGTTTGTGTTCTTCCAAAAGTCCTTTATAGATTTCATAGTTTTCTGAAACAGCCAAATCCAATGCGATTGGTCGAATCTTCGCACGGCAATCTTTTTGCAATTCTAATAGACGTTCTTCTCGTCTGGCAATGACCCAGATTTCATCTAAAGTAAATTCCTTATCAATGGCATAGACGAAATCTCGTCCCATGCCACTGGAAGCACCGGTAATTACTGCGATGTTCATAGTATTCCTCCGATTTTAAACGCTTTCAAATTCTTCTACAATCTCTTTTGAAGGTGGTGCAGTCAATAAGCTTACCACTACGATAGTAATACTTGAGAGAATGAATGCTGGAAGCAATTCGTAGATTCCCCAAATACCACCAATTGGTGCAATTAGGTAATGCCATACGAATACCATCACACCACCAACAACCATTCCGGCTAAAGCACCGTTACGGTTGGTACGTTTCCAGAATAATGAGAATAACATTAAAGGTCCGAAACAAGCACCGAATCCGGCCCATGCAAAGGATACAATGTTAAATACGGAACTGTTTGGGTTCCAAGCAATAACAACACCAACTATAGAAATTAAAACAACGGTTATTCTTGCAACAATCATAGAAGTTTTCTGTGAAAGTTTCAATCCAAAGCAGTCAACCAACAGGTTCTTGGATACACTGGATGAAGCAGCAAGAAGCTGGGAGTCTGAAGTTGACATTGTGCAGGCAAGGATACCGGCAAGAATAAGACCTGCCATAATGATTGCCAATACACCGTGTTCGCTTAACAACATAGCAACCTTGATAATTAATGTTTCTGCTTCAGAAGCACCTTCCAGTACATCAATAGCCCCAACCTTTGACATGGAGTATCCGATAATACCGATAAAGATTGCGACTGCCATGGAAATTACAACCCATACTGTGGCGATTCTTCTGGAAAGTTTTAATTTGTTTTCATCTTGAATACCCATAAAACGCAATAAAATATGTGGCATACCGAAGTATCCAAGTCCCCATGCCATTGTTGAAGCGATGGTCAATGCAGTGTATGGAGATGAGGAACCACTAACAGGATCATGAGAAGCAAGGAGGCTCAAATAACCCTCTAAGCCTTTTGCATTTGAAAGAACCACATCCATTCCGCCTGCAACATTTACACCAAATACAACTACAATTACGAGTGCAATTGTCATAACGATACTCTGGATGAGGTCAGTTGTACTTGCTGCAAGGAAACCACCGAGAGCGGTATAAGCAACAATAATAATTGCACTGACAATCATAGCCGGAGCATATGGAATTCCAAATAGGGTGGAAAATAATTTTCCGCAAGCCGCAAATCCAGAGCCCGTATATGGTACAAAGAATACCACAATAAAAATAGCAGCAATAGCAAGAATCAAGCGGCTGTTGTCGCGAAAACGGTTCGAGAAAAACTCCGGAAGCGTAATGGAATTATTTTTTGCAGTATAGCGACGGAGTCTTTTTGCTACAATCAGCCAGTTGAAGTATGTACCGATTGCCAGACCGATTGCTGTCCAACCCGCTTCGGCACAACCAGAAAGGTAAGCGACACCCGGAAGCCCCATTAACAGCCAACTGCTCATGTCAGAGGCCTCTGCGCTCATGGCAGTTACGATAGGTCCAAGTTTGCGCCCACCAAGATAAAAATCGCTAACGTCCTTATTTTTTGATGAAAAGTAAACACCGATTAAGACCATCGCGATAAGATAGATAACAATAACTGTTAAAAGTCCAATAATAGTATTTGTCATTTTAGTCTCTCCTTTTTATAAAACTTAATAATTTAATAATGTAATTCGCTAAAGTATACCATAAATTCGAGTAAAGTGCAATTGAAATGAGCATTTTTTTGTGTTACTATAAGAAAAGGAAAAAACTTGAAACTCAAGGAGGAAATAGAGATGGAACAATATAAGAAAGAGTTTATCGATTTTATGGTAGATAGCAAGGTATTAAAATTTGGAGATTTCACATTAAAGAGTGGTAGAAAGTCTCCATTTTTCATGAATGCAGGCGGATATGTAACCGGTTCACAGCTTATGAAATTAGGAGAATATTATGCAAAGGCAATTCATAACACATATGGGGATGATTTTGATGTATTATTTGGACCTGCGTACAAAGGCATTCCGATAGCAGTTGTTACAGCTATTGCATACAGTAACTTGTTTGGTAAAGAGGTTCGTTACTGTTCAGACCGTAAGGAAGAGAAAGACCACGGAGCAGACAAGGGAAGTTTCTTGGGAAGCAAGCTGCAGGATGGTGATAGAGTCATTATGATTGAAGATGTAACCACATCCGGAAAATCAATGGAAGAAACAGTACCGAAGGTAAAAGGTGCAGCAGATGTAGAAATCGTTGGACTTATGGTTTCTTTGAATCGTATGGAAGTTGGAAAAGGCGGAGAAAAGAGTGCCTTGGATGAAGTGAAAGATTTATACGGTTTCCCAACCGCAGCAATTGTATCTATGGCAGAAGTTGTAGAACACTTATACAACAAAGAGTACAATGGTGAAATTATTATTGACGATACATTGAAAATGGCAATTGACGCATACTATGAACAGTATGGAGTGAAATAGTAGGAGACGAAGGTAAGTGAAAAAGAAAATAATATTTGCTTTGTATATTTTCTTTTTATTGTATTTTTTGATTTTTTCAGAGATTTACGGAAGAAGCGGAGTTATGCAAGATTATCATTATAATATAACTCCCTTTCAAGAAATAGAGCGTTTTTGGAAATATAGGGAACACTTAGGCTTAATGTCGTACATCAATTTGTTTGGGAATGTGCTGATTTTTGTGCCATTTGGTTTTATGGAGCCGTTGACAAGCAAAAAACGAAGTTTTTGGGCAACGCTTATTGATGGCTGTCTGGTGAGCCTATCAGTTGAAATTTTTCAATTCATAACGAAGGTTGGACGCTTTGATGTAGATGATTTAATGTTAAATACCACTGGCGTAGCATTGGGGTATGTATGTTTTCTCGTATGGAATGCGATAAGGAGAAAGTATGGCACGAAGGGATAGAGAACGACAGAGAGAAAGAGAACGTAGAAATAGAAAAAGACGCAAATACGGGCAGGTGCAATTGAAACATGCCAAAAGAGGCGTATGGTCATGTGGTTTGAGTGCTGCTGTGCTGATTATTGTGGCGGCACTGTTTATTAAAGCCTATGTTAGTGAAGGAACGGCGGCACCGATTATCGGAGGCTTCGGTTTGGTTGCGTTTGTGCTTTCGAGCTGTGGATTATATATGGGAGTGCGTGGATTCAAGGAACGTGAAAAGGACTATTTGACTTGTAAAATCGGCGCCTCATGCAGTGCATTTTTTATCTTAGTATTTATTATAATTTTTTGTAGAGGTTTATTTTAATGAATGAAAGATATGAACTCGCAATAGAACGTATCCGTTCTATTGTGAATGAAGATACGGTAAATGAAAAATACCGTGATTATTTTCAAGATGTAGCAAACTTTATTCTGGACATTGACGCAATTAAGGAACGTTTGGAGACGAAACCAAATGGTGATTGCACTTTTGAAGAGCTGAAAAATGAAAATGAAAATATATACAAGGATGTTTTTAGTAAAAACTATGAAATGAGTTTTGCAAATCCGTCTTATGCGGCTACTAAGATGGGCACAGAGGTTGGGCAGATTTTAAGTTTTTTGTATGCTGAAATTCGAAGTGAAATACCATATGTGTATGAACAGCGTTTGGAATATCTGACGATATGCAATGAATTGTTCATTGAGGTTTATAATTGCTTTGAAGGTGTCAAAGAGCCGGATATAGAAGAATTAAGAAGTATCATTTATTGGTATGCAAGTGATTACTGCGATGTGTTTTTAACCGATCGTATTGAAGAGCAGGTAAGCTCGGAATGTTCATTTGCCACAGATATTGTAATGAACAGCAACCTTAATGATTTAAGTTACCTATACTATTATGGTGAATTTATTTCTGAAAATGAAATCGAAACGGCAAAACACTTAAATTCCCTTCCACAGGAAGTGATTGACCGTATGGCAGAGGTTTATACGGAGGGCTACCGTAAGGGGTTTGAAGTGGCAGGCATCGATTTGTCGAAAAAAACAGTTGTTAACGTGCGTTATCAATTAGGTTTTGAACGCGTGATTCGAAAAGCAATTGAAAATTTTGAAAAAATGGGGCTTCGCCCAAGCATTTACCGAGCTGCTGTTAATGTTGTTACAAAAAGACAACAGCACAAGATTGGTTATTGTGGCGGCAATCCGAACAAGCAGTATGATTATGACCATCGTGATGACCAGGCACTATTTTTGGATAAGAAATTTATTGAACGCAAATTGGATGTAATGAAGAATGCTTACGAACAGTACAAGGAATGGGCAGCAGGCTTTGCAGGTCCGGCTGTTATGGAAGTGTTTGGAGAGGAACCTTTTTCTCCGATTCAGAAATCAGAAGCAATTCAGCTTAGTGAAAAACAACAGCAGTTATCCGTTTTGTATGATAGCAAGTCAGGGCAATTGACCAATCAGTATATCAAAGGTGATGAACGAAGTTTTACCATTATTGCATATCCGGTTCCGGAGATTGGTGATAAATACACCGAGATTTTTGATGAGATTATTCGTATCAATACCTTGGATGCCAAGTTGTATGAGAAGGTGCAACAGACCATCATTGATGCACTTGACCAAGGGAAATATGTGCATGTGCTTGGCAAGAACGGGAATGAAACAGATTTAAAAATTCAGTTATACAGATTACAGAATCCTGAGAAAGAGACTGTTTTTGAAAACTGTGTGGCAGATGTTAATATTCCGGTTGGCGAAGTGTTTACATCACCTGTCCTTGAAGGCACAGACGGTGTGCTGAATGTTAGTAAGGTATATTTGAATGAACTGCAATACAGGAATTTGAAGATGACATTCAAAGACGGAAGACTAACGGATTATAGTTGCAGCAACTTCGAAGATTCAGAAGAAGGAAAGAAATTTATCAAAGGAAATGTACTTCACAATCATGACACACTGCCAATGGGAGAATTTGCAATCGGAACAAACACTACGGCTTATGTGGTTGCAAGAAAATATCAAATTGAGGATAAGTTCCCAATCTTGATCGCAGAGAAGACAGGACCGCATTTTGCAATTGGTGATACCTGCTATAGTTGGAGTGAAGAAAATCGTGTGTATAATCCAAATGGAAAAGAGATTGTTGCAAAAGACAACTCTGTATCTATTTTGCGAAAAGAAGATGTTTCCAAGGCATATTTTAATTGTCACACGGATATTACCATTCCATATGATGAGTTGGGAGAAATCAGTGTTGTTAAGGCAGATGGAACTAGAATACCAATTCTGTTGGATGGAAAATTTGTCTTAGCAGGAACCGAAGTGCTTAATGAGGCACTTGACGAGATGTAGTAATAAGCATTTATTAATATTTATAAGGATAGATGACATGGATAACGGTTGACATTCCGTCAGCTCATTAGTAAAATGACTTATAAGTGGGAAAGTATTTATTTTAATTTCTTATAAAACAAAAGGAGAAAAAAAGATGCCAAAAGTAGGAATCGTAATGGGAAGTGACTCTGACCTTAAGGTTATGAGCAAAGCAGCAGACATGCTGGACAAATTTGGTATCGAGTATGAAATGACAATTATTTCAGCTCATCGTATGCCAGATGTATTTTTCAACTATGCGAAATCAGCAGAAGAAAAAGACTACAAAGTAATTATCGCAGGAGCAGGAATGGCAGCACACCTTCCGGGTATGTGCGCAGCATTGTTCCCAATGCCAGTTATCGGAGTTCCGATATCAGGAAAGAATTTAGATGGTATGGATGCAGTTTATTCCATTTTGCAGATGCCACCTGGAATCCCAGTTGCTACAGTTGCAATTGATGGTGGAACAAATGCGGGTATCTTGGCAGCAAAGATTCTTGCTACATCAAATCCTGAAATTTTGGATAAGTTAAAAGCATACTCTGTAGAAATGAAAGAAACAGTGCAAGGAAAAGCAGATAAGTTAGCTGAACTTGGACATAAAGAATACATGAAACAAATGTAAGAAACGTGGAGGATAAAAAGATGGATTATAAGAACGCGGGCGTAGATATTGAAGCTGGTTACAAATCAGTAGAACTTATGAAAAAACATGTTCAGGCAACAATGAGACCTGAAGTACTTACAAATATCGGTGGTTTTTCAGGAGCTTTCTCTATGGAGAAATTTAAAGACATGGAAAAACCAACACTTGTTTCCGGAACAGACGGTGTAGGAACAAAATTAAAATTAGCATTTATCATGGACAAGCATGACACAATCGGTATTGACTGTGTGGCAATGTGTGTAAATGACATCGCATGTGCAGGTGGAGAACCTTTATTCTTCTTAGATTACATTGCATGCGGTAAGAATGAGCCGGAAAAAATCGCAACAATCGTTAGTGGTGTTGCAGAAGGATGTATCCAATCAGGTGCAGCCTTAATCGGTGGTGAAACAGCAGAAATGCCAGGTTTCTACCCTGTTGACGAATACGACCTTGCAGGTTTCGCAGTAGGTGTTGTAGATGAAAAAGATTTAATTACAGGAAAAGATTTAAAAGCAGGAGATGTTCTTATCGGTATGGCATCTTCAGGTGTACATAGCAATGGTTTCTCTTTGGTTCGTAAAGTATTTTCTATGACAGAAGAATCATTGAAGAGAGAATATGAACAACTCGGATGCACATTGGGAGAAGCATTACTTGCTCCAACTAAGATTTATGTAAAAGCATTACGCACAATTAAAGAAGCGGGTGTGACAATTAAAGCATGTAGCCATATCACAGGTGGCGGATTCTATGAAAACATTCCACGTATGTTAAAGGATGATACACATGCTGTTGTGAAGAAAGATAGTTACCCAATCCCACCAATCTTCAAAATGTTAGCAGTAGATGGGGACATCGAAGAACAAATGATGTACAACACATTTAACATGGGTCTTGGTATGGTACTTGCAGTAGATGAAAAGGATGTAGAAAAGACACTTGCTGCTATCAAAGAAGCAGGCGAAGAAGGCTACATTGTAGGACACATCGAAGCAGGCGATAAAGGAGTAACTTTATGCTAAGAGTTGTTGTATTGGTTTCCGGAGGCGGAACAAATTTACAAGCAATTATAGATGCAGTAGATAACGGCGCTATCACAAATACGCAGATTGTCGGTGTTATCAGTAATAATAAAAATGCGTATGCATTGGAACGAGCAAAGGCCAAGGGAATCCCTGGCCAATGCATTTCTCCAAAGGATTATGAGACAAGGGAGGAATTTAACGATGCATTGTTGCGTGCAGTAGACGAATTGAACGCAGACTTGCTCGTGCTTGCAGGTTTCCTTGTAGTAATTCCGGAGAAAATTATCTCTGCGTATCGAAACCGCATCATTAACATTCATCCATCGCTTATTCCGGCATTCTGCGGAACCGGTTTTTATGGTTTAAAGGTGCATGAAGCAGCCTTGGAAAAGGGTGTGAAAGTGGTAGGTGCAACCGTCCATTTTGTGGATGAAGGAACCGATACAGGAGCCATCATTTTACAAAAAGCTGTTGCCGTAGAAAAAGGGGATACCCCTGAAATCTTGCAACGTAGAGTCATGGAACAGGCAGAGTGGAAGATTTTGCCACAGGCAATTGACCTCATTGCAAACGACAAACTTGAAATGATTGACGGAAAAGTGTGGATAAAATAGGAGAATTCAGATGAAAGTATTAATCGTAGGAAGTGGCGGAAGAGAACATGCAATCGCATGGAAGGTAGCCCAAAGCGAAAAAGTAGACAAGATTTACTGTGCACCGGGAAATGCAGGCTGTGCAGAGTACGCAGAATGTGTTGCAATCGGCGCAATGGAATTTGACAAACTGGTTGCATTTGCAAAGGAAAAAGAAATTGACCTTACGGTAATCGGTATGGATGATCCGTTGGTTGGTGGCGTAGTGGATGCATTTGAAGAAGCAGGCCTTCGCGTATTTGGTCCGCGCAAAAATGCAGCGATTTTGGAAGGCTCAAAAGCATTCTCGAAGGATTTAATGAAAAAATACAACATTCCAACTGCCAGCTATGAGAATTTTGACAATGCAGAAGAAGCACTTAACTACTTGGAAACAGCAAAGTTCCCAATCGTATTGAAGGCTGACGGTCTTGCTCTTGGAAAAGGTGTATTAATCTGTAATACATTAGAAGAAGCAAAAGAAGGCGTGCAGTCTATCATGTTAGATAAACAGTTTGGTACAGCCGGAAATCGTATGGTTATCGAAGAGTTTATGACGGGACGTGAAGTTTCTGTGTTATCCTTCGTAGATGGTAATACCATTAAGACGATGACATCTGCACAAGACCATAAACGTGCAAAAGACGGAGATGAAGGTCTTAACACAGGTGGCATGGGTACATTTAGTCCAAGCCCATTCTACACAGAAGAAGTAGATGCATTCTGTAAGAAATATATTTATCAGCCAACCGTTGATGCAATGAAGGCGGAAGGCAGAGAGTTTAAAGGAATCATTTTCTTTGGATTAATGCTTACCCCGGATGGTCCACGCGTGCTGGAATACAATGCTCGTTTCGGTGACCCTGAGACACAGGTTGTGTTACCACGTATGAAGAGTGACATTGTGGAAGTGTTTGAGGCTTGTATTGATGGAACATTAGACCAAGTGAAATTGGAATTTGAAGACAATGCAGCAGTATGTGTTGTACTTGCCTCAGACGGATATCCATTGAGCTATGAAAAAGGTTTCCCAATCGAAGGTCTTGATGAATTCCAAAAACATGAAGGTTACTATTGCTTCCACGCAGGAACCAAGTTTGACGGTGATGCTATCGTGACAAACGGTGGCCGTGTACTTGGAGTTACTGCAAAGGGAAAAGACTTAAAAGAAGCAAGAGCAAATGCTTACGCTGCAACAGAGTGGGTAAATTTTGCAAATAAATATAAGAGAAATGATATCGGAAAAGCAATTGATGAAGCTTAGAAGGTAACAGGAAGGTGCGATGAAAAGTCGCACCTTTTTTGCTTTATAGGAAATTGCTTACTTTAGAAAAAAACAAAAAATTAGCCCATCAAAAAAGATGGGCACAAGAAACTAGATGATGATTAGAAGATATAAAAACCTTCAGCACCAATCTCATCATCAAACTCATCATC
>JAZRQP010000151.1:0-19357 GCA_045649885.1 Faecalimonas sp. | reverse complement strand
ATTGTAAATGACTTTGCCGAACCACTATTGTTACCGATTTGGAAGTATACATAGTCACTAGCCAATGCATCTTCTACAGCAAAAGTAACTTTTCCGCCACTTGCATTGTGTCTTGTACCATTTGATTCAATAACATATGCACTTGAATCGTTAATTGTGAGTATCATTCCCCCAACACGCTGAATACCATAATATAATGTTTTTCCAGCAGGAATGCTTACCGTTGTAATAGACATTGTATCAAGATTTGGAATTTCCAAATATGGTTGATCTTTACTTCCTGCACCAAGAATCTCTTCTCCACTTGGATTTGTAGTAGTCGGCTGTTGAACAGCTGTTTGTCCACCACCATTTCCTGTATTACCACCATCTGTGCTTTCAGCCTTCTTTTGAATCTTTAACTCATATTCTGTAATGCCTGCTGTAAGAGCAACCTCTCCTCCAGTATACTCATATCCTTCTGGACATGACACTACAGATAATTTATAACCTTCTGTGATTTCAACTTTAAATGTTGCAACACCAGTTTCATCTGTTGTTGCAGGAACACATTCGTCTTTGCACACTTGAACAACTACGCCTGCAACTGCTGTTCCATCTGCATCTACAACCTTTACTGTAAAAGTTGCTTCTTCTTTGTCATCTGACTCTTCTTTATCTTCGTCTTTATCTTTGTCGTCATTCTGTTCTACTTTTGTTTTGTCATCATCTTTATCTACTTCTGTATCCTTACCACCAAACAGAACTGCAAGAATCACAACTGCAACAGCAATAATCAATGCTATCACGCCAATTATGATTTTCTTTTTATTATCCAGAGATTTGATTTTTTCCAATAAACCTTTCATAATCTCACGTCTCCCTTGTTCTCTTTTTTAAACTTATTTAACTGCCTTTAATACAAGTGTATATTCTTTCTGACCTGGTTCTAAATAGATGTCTGCTTCCCCATCATATGTATAACCTTCCGGGCAGTTTGAAACCTGTAGTTTATGTCCATCTTCAATCTGCAAATTGAATGTCGCAATACCTTCTGCATTAGAAATTGCCGGTAAACAGGTATCCTTACATACCTGAACCATGCATCCTTGCACTTGATTTCCACCTTCATCAACTATCTTCACTTGGAAACCTGCTTGGGTTTGCACGCCTTCATCTTCATCTTCTGAATCATCCTTTGATTCATCTTTTGCATCATCATTCACTTCATTATTTACCGCATTGTTGTTTTTCTCATCTTCCTTGTTGTCGTTTCCGGCACCACAAGCACAAAGAGCGAAAACCATACACAATGCAAGCAATAAAGCTAAAAGTTTTTTCATCATTTCTAACGTCTCCTTTTCTCTTTTATTCAATATCGCTGATGTTTCTGATGGTTGTCTGTTGATAATCATCAGAAGCAAAATATTCAAAAATCTTTGTAAATGTTTCTTTCTCAGTAATGCTTCCCTTATGCATCATAGCAATGGTTCCGTATCGGTCAATGACTACCGTAGTTGGATACGATGTTAGTGCAAATGATGTCTGCCATTTCGTTTCACCAACTGCCATTGGAAGTGTAAGTTCATTTTCCTGTGCATAAGCAAGAAGTTTGTCATGGGTTCCATCGTATGGGTTGATTGCTATCACTTCTATGCTTTCTTTATATTCATTGTATGCCGCTTGTAAAAATGGGAATTCCATTTTACAAGGTCCACAACCGATGAACCAAAAATTCAGTACAACTGCTTTTTTCTCTTTTAGCATTTCAGAAAGTTTGTAGGTCATTCCATTTGTCGCTGTGATTTCAAAATCGCGAACCACGGAACCTAGTTTATAAACAACATCTTCGTTGTTACCTTCTAGTGTGATTGCTAATTTAATTTCTGTTTCTGTCTCTTTAATAGAGTAAGACTCCTCTGTTACATATCCTTCCGGTACATTTTGCAAAAAAGCCACATAAGAATCAGACTCTTTTGCTTCGAAAGTAACTTTTCCTTCTTCGTCCGTATCTGCCACCCACACTAAATCAGCTTTGGTTTCGTCCTTATAAACATAAACCTTGATGTCAGAAAGAGATTTCTCTCCCTCTGACATCACTGTAATTGTGTATGCGGTTTTATCTGCACTTTCATTTCCACATCCCGAAAGTGCCACGAAACAAAGAAGCAAAGTTGTCATAAATGTCAACCATTTTTTTGTATTTTTCTTTGCCATATCATTCACATCCTATTCGATATAGCAGCACATCAATAACCATGCTATATCAGAATTGATAGAAGGGTCATTGTTGCCATCCATATCTTTAAAAATGTAACCTTTGCCATCAATATCCCACCAACCAGCGTAATCTCCGCGTTGTTGAATGATATATTTAAGGTCCTTTGTCAATGGATAAACGCCTTCATTTTCGTCTACGTATTCAATATATTCTAACAAACATTCTGAATAGCTTTCTTTCTTCTCAAATTCGCCATCTTTGTCGAAGAAATACTTGTTTACACCGGAACGGTCAAGCATGGTTTTAAAGCATGCAATATAATCACAATCTTCTGCCAAACGAACTAATACCAATGGGCCATTTTTAGTTTTTAAATGGTAAAATCCATCTTCTTCGTTGTAAACAATCTTATAATCTTTTTCTGATTTCGTTAAGTCAAACTCTTGAATCTGTGCGCCTTCCGGCAATGTATATGCCTTCAGTTCACTTGTTTTTTCATAGATAGTCCATGGTTCATCTGATAATGTTTTTATAGCATCACCGAGACGTTCAATACCAATTACACAATTCTTAGTTTGTTCATCTTTTGCATCAACACCTAACACAAATACACTGGTTCCTGTATCACTTGTTCCAATCATGTCCTTACTAACAGAAATCGTGAACTTGTTCTTTACAACTTCAGCAGCATTATTTGCTTGTACATAATGCGGTGCTCCATAATAACCGATTTCTGCATTTGCATCATCTGCAATAGAAAACTCATAGTTTCCTGCTTTCTTTGGTGTAAACAAGAAATAGGTTCTTTCATCAGTTTGAATATTAACATATGTACATCCAACACCAACGGCATACGCATCACATTCCACACTATCTACATACAATACTGTTGGTTCACCGGAAGTGTTATATGCTGCAACAACTTCCAGCTCTCTGTCTTTTTCTGTTAATTTTAAATCTTCAGCGTAGTGGAAACTAATGGTATCATCCGTTGACATTAATGCAACTGTATACTCACCTTTGGCAAGCTTCTTTTCTGCCACACCTTCTTTGTCACACGGCTGTATCGCTACTTGTTTTCCACCTTGAAGAAATTGAACAATTACGCCTGTTGAATACGGATTACCAAGTGCATCTTTCACTTCAACTGTATATTTCTTCTGTCCACCACATCCTGTGAGTCCCATGACTATGAGCACAAGCATCATAGCCATGAGTAACATACTACATTTTTTCATCAATTTCATGATATTCCTTCTTTCCTAATACTTATCCTAAGTAGTCATAGTAATAGCATACCTTGAGCCAAGAATTTTCTACTTCTTCAAATGTATACTTATCCATTAAAAGTTGTAAAATTTCTGCCAATCTCTTATCTACGACAACACAGCCCTTACGCTCTGTATTGCTCTTATCAATCTTGCTTACATAAGTACGAATTTCATTGGTCAAGTCAGGACCATTTCCATGATAACGACCTGCAAAAATATCATCAAGCTGGTAAAGTTTTGCATTTTCATCATAATCTTCACCCCATAATTCTTTGAGATATTTCTTCGTTTTTTCTTCGTCATTATTATTTTTCTTCATGTATGCTATGATTTCGCCATCTGTTTCTGTCTTGCTAAAATCAAATCCACCCATCTCAATCATCTCTACAATTGTATGACCAAACACAGTTGTAAGACCTTCGAAGTCTGCATAAATCAAGCTGTTATGCTCTGAGTCATAATATTTGCCATCTTTTAATACAGGTTTAATACCACCAGTGATGATATCGTACATTGCCTCTCCCGTTGCATCTGTGTCATATGTAAAGTAACCTGGTGCACAGAGACGGAACAACTTCATGGATGCGCCAAGATATTCTACGTCATAATTGATAGTACCTGTTTCATATACATCCCAGTATGCCATATTGATGTAATATGGTGTTCCCGCTTTCATGTAGTAAACGAGAGAACAGTTATGATCATCTAAGAACATCCTTTCATCATGTTCATAAGTATAGATTACTTCACCGTTTGCATTGAAAATCCATGCATCGATTCCATCTTGATAATCGCTCTTTGATGTAAAACGATATACACCGGATTTTGTAGGCACGAATTCTGACAATAAACCTCTTGGAATGATTGCTCTATCATAATAGAAATTATTCGATGCTACATTCTTTCCAAGCGTTGTCTTAAATGCACAGAATGGTGCGAGACCTTTAATTGGATCCTGTAATTGTGATGCATTTGGTCCATAAACTTGATAATACTTACAAATCTTTAACCACTCATTCGGATCATCATCAAAACCTGCAACCTCTGCTACTTGCTTTAACATTTCGCCCAATTCCTTTGTAACGGTGCATACGCCATGAACTGTTGCGTTTGAAGCGTACGAGAAATATTTAACCATTCCCAATCCGCCTTCTTCTTTCTTATTGTAAAGACTCTTTCCATCTTTATCTGCATCCCCAGCATATACAATGTCTTGTACTGATTGTTCTTCATTAAATTGTGTGAATCCCATCAAATCAGCCAAAAGAAGTGGTCCGTTTGCTGTTCCGACGTGATAGTATCCATCACTTTCATTGTATACAACCGTTTCGTATGTATAAGTATTTCCATCTTCTGTTTTAGCTGCGTAACGTGGCAAATATGTTGCTACATCAATTTTAGATGCATCTACCACACGCATATTGTCGATGTATACAGTGTCATCACCTGCCGAGCCATCGCTGTCTTTCATGAAACAAAGTGCAATTTCATATGTACCGTCTTTATCTGCCACACATGGATAGCATGACTTCCACTCTTCTTTGTCAGATACACCGGAAATTTGGAAAATGTCTTCATCATCTACAATAACATACATCATATCCATTCCAAGTTCAGAGGAAACCAAATAATCAAATCCAAGTGCTTGCCCTGCTTTCAATGTGACATCTGCATAAATAATTGCATAAGAATCATCAAATCCTTTGTTGGAAGCATAGATACAATCCTGGCCTAGCTTTTTGCCAATGATAAATGGCCAAATGTATTCTGCATTTTCATCTTCTGTTTCTGGACGATAGGTCACCTGAATATCACCCTTGTTGATTACTTTTGCAATTTCTTCTGATTTTGGCATTTTATGTGTTGGTTTTACTTGAGATACCAAGTCGCCAATACCATTTACACAAAGCTTTTGTTTATATTTATCAGCTGTAAAGTGATCAAATGCACATACAAATGGTCTTTTACTTGTAATCGCACCTGATTCAACAACACAAATCACTCCATATTGATCTATAAATACAGATGTTGGATATCCGGTAACGCCAAAAGTGTTTGCCCATGAAGATGGACAAGCTGCCATCTTAAAGGAATAACCATATTGGTCATGGAAACCTTTTACTACTGTATTATCTTCCATTGGATTCAAAGCAATAATTTCAACATCATCTTTGTATTCTTTGTACACTTCATCCATGATTGGGAACTCCTTCAAACACCATGAACATGTGGTGTACCAGAAGTTCAATACAACTAATTTCTTTTCCTTCAACACTTCAGACAACTTCAGTTCTTTACCATCTGATGTTGTAACTTTAAAATCATACATTACATCACCAAGACCAAGTGTTGCTGTTGAAATATCTTCATCCGTAATTAATGAGGAAGTTAATTTAATGTTTGCCTTCTCACCTTTGAATTTGTAACTATCTTTTACATCATATCCCTTTGGAACATTGGCAAGAACAACTGCATATTTATTGTTCTTTGGAAGGTTGAATGTTACTTCACCCTTTTCATTTGTTTTGGAATAGTCCTGCATATTGTCTAATTTCTTATTATCGTACACATATACATCGATTTCAGACATTGCCATGCCACCTGCTGTTTTAACACTAACTGTATATGTAGTCTTCTCGCCGTTTGCAACTCCACCACCGGTTGAGCCTGATTTCAGCAATAAAACAGTAACTAGTGTCCCGATAGCAAGAACCAATACGCACGCCAGGATAATAAAAAGCACTTTTCTTTTTTTAATGAGCTCTTTCATTTTCCCTAATAATTCTTTTACTTTCTCCATACTTCCTCCTAAGTTTGTATTTATTTCCATTTGTTCAATTTATTGTAACACACGGCTATTTAAACCGTCAATCAAGACTGAATAAGATTGTATCCCAAAAGTCTGTTCACAAGTTCTACATTTCCCTTGCTTAATTCCTCTTTTATATAGGTGCTGCTTATCTCTCTTCCTTCATATTTTTTCTTCTCAAAAACCTCAACCTTGAATCCATATTTTTCACTATATTCCTGCAGCATATGGTAGTCTCCGCGTTTTTGATATCCAAAACGGAAGTCTGTACCAACCACAATATACTTGGCATGAAAGATTCCAACAATTATATCTTCAATAAAACGTTCCGCTTCTATCTTAGAAATATTATCATCAAAAGGACAATCTATAAAATAATCAATTCGTCCTTCAAGAAGTTTTGCTTTTTCAGGATTTGAGAGCAGTACTTCCATCGTCTTGTTTTGTTTTTGAAACAGCGGTGTCATATCAAAAGCAACTACTACACCATCTACATCATCATTTCTTTGATGTTCCACTACCCGCTCTATCAACAACTCGTGGCCCTGATGCAGACCATCAAATTTTCCAAATGTAATGGCAGTAGCTCTTGTATTTTGATATGCTCCAATACCTTTAATATATTGCATAAATCTCCTCTTATGCCTTCTCATTTTTATCGAAAAACATTTTTTCTATTTTAAATAAATATTTATCTTTTATAAATTTATAAATTGCAATAAAATTGCGTTCTTTATCATATACACGAACCATTTTGCCGTCTGAAAGTTCCATATATTGATTTAAATGCTTTGGAAAAAACACATTTCCGTTGTAAACCAGCGACATAAATTCTTCCTTTAATGTAACTGCTTCATAGTCTGAAAACATTTCATCAATCGGAATTAGAATTTCTCCCAAACGTTCGTCTTGTTTCAATGCCGAAACCTGTTCTAAAGTCAACGCGTCTTTCATATCAAAACGACTGACCTTCGTACGGATAAGTTCCTCCATGCAAGCCCCGCATTTCAGCAATTCACCAATGTCGTGACATAAGGTTCTAATATAAGTACCCTTTGAACAAGTAACCGACATCCGCACTCTTGGAAGATTCATTTCTTTGATTTGAATATCAAGAATTTTCACAGGTCTTGCTTTTCTCTCAACCTCGACGCCTTCTCTTGCAAGTTCATAGAGCTTCTTCCCATTCACCTTTAGCGCAGAATACATCGGTGGAATCTGCATATAGTCACCAAGAAAAGAATAAATCGCGTTTGTGACCGTTACTTCATCCAAACCACTGGTGTCTCCCTCTTTTAGAATATTTCCGGAAACATCCTGAGTATCCGTAACCATTCCAAGAAGCATGACTGTTTCATAGGTTTTGTTTTTGTCTGTCAACATATCACAAAGCTTGGTTGCTTTCCCAAGACACACCGGAAGTACACCGACTGCATCCGGGTCCAAAGTGCCTGTGTGACCAATTTTTTTCTGCCCTACAATCCCTCTGAGTTTCGCAACAACATCATGGGAAGTGTATCCCTTTTCCTTATAAATATTGAGCACGCCATGTATCATAATTGTTTTCCTATCTGCTCTATCAAAGCATCAATAATATCCTGTACTTTACCTTTCATGGTTAAGCCGGCTGCTTTTACATGACCACCGCCCCCAAAGGCTTGTGCCACTTTGCTTACATCAACATCACCAGATGCACGAAGACTGACTTTATATTCATCTAATCCTATTTCATAGAAAAAGATTGCAACCTCAACTCCCTGTGTAACACGAAGCTGACTAACAATGCCTTCCAAGTCCTTTTGTTTCACTTGGAACTCATCCATGATGTCTTTCGTCACATAAGAAACAATACATTGATTATTTAATGTAAGTCTGCTGTTTAAGAGCGCATGTCCAAGCACACGATTCTGTGCATATGTTTTTTCATAATAAGTCTTATCAATAATTTCATTAGCGCGAATGTTCTTTCGCATGAGATATGCAGCCGCTTCCATTGTTTCCGGAGATGTACTGGAATACTGGAATACACCTGTGTCGTGAACAATGCCAAGATATAAGCACTCTGCAATATCAGTATCTATTTCTTCCTTTCGAATCAATTGAAAAACCAATTCTGCCGTAGAGCTAGCTTCAGCTACAATATAATTCTCCTGTGCAAATCCCACATTGCTAATATGGTGATCCACGCATACCGTATAGCCTGCAGAATCAAATAGATGCTCTGAAAATCCCAAACGACTTTTATCAGCACAATCTAATGCAATAAACAAATCATAATTCGCATCTTCAGCCACTTCATGTTTAATATCTTTTACAACATCAAACATAACAAAGCTATCCGGTATTTCTTCCAAATACACATCTACCTTTATGTATGGGTAGCATTTTTTAATATATTGATAGAGTCCCATACAGGAACCCACACAGTCGCCATCCGGTCTGACATGACCGCCGATAGCAACTGTATTTACCTGTGATAATACATGATTTAACATATTATTCTTCCTCGTTTTTGATATCCTTTGTAATATCATCAATTTTCTTAGACATTGCAACTCCGTATGCGATGGACTGGTCCATTACAAATTTAATTTCCGGAGTGTTGCGCATATTTAGTTTCCTTGCCAATTCGCGACGGATAAATCCTTCTGCACTTTGCAAACCTTTTACAGTGTCTGCCTGTGCTTTCTCATCGCCAAATACACTGATATATGCTTTGCATGTCTTTAAATCCGGTGCAACTTCTACTGCTACAACTGAAGTCATAGGCGCAACCCGTGGGTCTTTAATTCCCCCACGGATAATGTTGCTTAATTCTCTCTGCACCTCTACATTTACTCTTGTATTTTTAATACTATTCTTTCTCAAAATAACGCCTCCTTCAAGACTCGTTCCACGAGTCTTGCGCGCGAAATCTGGTCAGCTTCAGCTGACATATTTCTCTACAGATTTCTGCGCATCCTCGCGGAGCGTATGACAAATGGAATTTTTCCATTTGTCATTATCTTGGAATCTCTACCATCTTATAAGCTTCTACCTGGTCGCCTTCTTTAATGTCGTTAAATCTATCGAAAACGAATCCACATTCATATCCGGCTTTTACTTCCTTTACGTCATCTTTGAAACGTTTCAAGGATGCAAGTGCACCATCGAAGATTACAATGCCATCACGAATAATACGTGCAGAACATCCACGTTCAAACATACCATCTAATACATAAGAACCTGCAATTGTTCCGACACCGGAAGCCTTAAATGTTTGACGCACTTCTGCATGGCCAAGTACTTGTTCTTCAAATACTGGGTCAAGCATACCCTTCATAGCTGCTTGAACATCTTCAATAGCGTTATAAATTACGCGATATAATCTCATATCTACGCCTTCACGGTCTGCAATATCCTTTGCAGTTGCGTCTGGACGAACGTTAAATCCAATGATAATTGCATTTGAAGTCGAAGCTAAAGTAACATCGGATTCATTGATTGCACCAACACCACCATGGATAACTTTAACGGCAACCTCTTCATTGGAAAGTTTTACAAGACTTTGTTTTACAGCCTCTACAGAGCCTTGAACGTCAGCCTTAACGATGATATTTAATTCCTTCACATTTCCTGCCTGAATCTGGTTGAACAGATCATCCAATGACATCTTAGATTTAGTATCATCAATTAATTTAGCTTTATTCTGTGCAATAAATGTTTCTGCAAAACTTCTTGCGTCTTTTTCATTATCACATCCAACAAATACTTCACCTGCATTTGGAACATCGTTAAGTCCAAGAATTTCAACCGGTGTTGATGGACCAGCTTCTTTTACACGTCTTCCCTTATCATCAATCATCGCTCTTACCTTACCGTAAGCTGCACCGGCTGCGATAGGATCACCAACGCGAAGTGTACCTTTTTGTACAAGCACAGTTGCAACAGGACCTTTTCCTTTATCAAGCTCAGCTTCGATAACAAGACCTCTTGCACGACGGTTTGGATTTGCTTTCAATTCGCCAACTTCTGCTGTCAAAAGAAGCATTTCCATTAATTCTTCAATACCTTCACCTGTTTTTGCAGATACAGGTACGAAGATTGTGCTTCCGCCCCAGTCTTCTGCAATCAATTCATACTCAGTAAGTTCTTGTTTTACGCGGTCAATATTTGCTGCCGGTTTATCAATCTTATTTACAGCAACTACAATATCAATTCCAGCTGCCTTTGCATGGCTGATTGCTTCTACTGTCTGTGGCATAACACCATCATCTGCAGCAACAACAAGGATTGCTATATCAGTTGAGTTTGCACCACGCATACGCATTGCTGTAAACGCCTCATGTCCCGGTGTGTCAAGGAAAGTAATCTTTTCTCCATTTACCGTGGCAACATAAGCACCAATGTGTTGTGTAATTCCACCCGCTTCACCTGTTGTTACACTTGTGTTACGGATTGCATCAAGAAGAGAAGTTTTACCATGGTCAACGTGTCCCATAACACAGACTACCGGTGGACGTTTCTTCATCTTGCTTTCGTCCTCTTCCTCCTCTTTCAAAAGTTCTTCAATAACATCAACAACCACTTCTTTTTCACAAAGCACTTCGAATTCCATTGCGATTTCTTCTGCTGTTTCGAAATCAATTTCCTGATTCAAAGTAACAATCTTGCCTTGCATAAACAACTTCTTAACGATAACAGATGGTTGAATCTTCATGTGATCTGCCAATTCCTTAATGGTCAACATTTCCGGAATCGTAATCATCTTGATTTTCTCCTCTTCCTTCTGTACAGGTTTTGCCTGTGGTTTCTGTTGAAGCGGAACATTCTTCTGATTCTTTCTGTTCTTTGGACCTCTTACATTTTCATCCTGGTCCTCGTTACGATAATCTTTTTCTTTATCTTTTTTCTTGTAATTGTCTTTTTGTTTTTTACTTTGTGGTTTTTGTTCAGAAACGATTGGATCCGGAATTGACAGTCTATCACCTCTGCGATCATCTCTTCTGTCATTTCTTCTGTCGCTTCTTCTGTCATCACGTCTGTCATCGCGACCTTCTCTACGATCGTCACGTCTGTCATCACGTCTGTCGTCGCGACGTTCACCACGTCTATCGTCTCTTCTGTCATCGCGTCTATCATCACGACGTTCGCCGCGTCTATCATCACGTCTGTCATCACGACGTTCTTCAAAGCGTTGTGGCTTTTGCGCTGGTGCTACCGGTTTTTCAGCAACCACTTCCGGTTTCGCTACCGGTGTAACTGGTTTTTCAACGATAGTCTCCTGCTTAACTATTGGTTTTTCTACAACTACTTCTGATTTTTCTACCACTGGCTCTGCTTTTGCAACTGGTGAAACCGGTGCAGCCGGAGCAACTGGTTTTTGAACTGGTTGTCTGTTTGGATTCGGTCTGGCTGGTTGACCATATGAGAATCCTTGTCTCAAACCATCTTGGCTATCATCTGTACGTCTTCTTTGGTCATTACGTCTTGGATCAGAATATCTCTGGTCCGGACGACCTTGTCCCGGACGACCACCATTTGGACGGCCTTGCCCTGGACGACCTTGGTTTTGACGACTGTTTTGTGGTCTAAAAACCTGAACAATGTTTTTCTTTTTCGGTGGTTCTGCAGGTGCTTCAGTTTCTGTTGGTGCTTCTGCAGGTTTTTCTACTGGTTTTTCAGCTGGTTTTTCTACCACCTTTTCAACTGGTTTTTCTACCGGCTTATTTGCAAATTTTGCTTTAACCATTTCCACATGCTTTTCTTCAAGAGAACTTGCGTGACTTGCCACAGCCACATCTTGACTCCTCAAGAATTCAATGACTTCTTTACTTGTTTTATCTAGTGATTTTGCTAATTCATGTACTCTCATTTTTGTCATATATTCACTACCTCCTCTATGCATCTAAATGTTTGATAATTCCTTTTGCAAATCCTAGGTCAGTTACCGCTAAGCTTGCTCGGAATTCTTTTCCCATTGCATGCCCCAAGGTATCTTTATCTCCATAAAAATAGATTGGCACTTCATAAAATTCACACATGTTTTTAAACTTCTGTTTTGTATTATCCGACGCATCCTCTGCCACAATAACAAGTTCAGCTTTTCCAGATTTCACTTCTTTTTCCGTACAAAACTCTCCACTTGCTGTTTTGCCAGCCTTTGTCGCCAGACTAATCAAAGATAATGCTTTATTTAATTTCAAGTGTAGCAAGCTCCTTTTCCAATTTTTCATAAACTTCTTTTGGAATAGCCTGTTTAAAAGAACGTTCTAACCCTCTGTTTTTCACAGCTTTCGCAAAGCATTCCTGAGATGGGCAAACATAAGCGCCACGACCATTTTTCTTTCCGGTCGTATCAATTACGAAATCGCCATCTTCCGTTTTTAAAACACGCATCATTTCCTTTTTATTTTTCATTTCTTCACATCCCACGCACTTGCGCAAAGGGATTTTTTTATTCATACTCACTACGGTCACTTCCTGACTACATTTCTTCGTAATATGCGTCTTCCTCATAGCTTTCTGCTAATTCCATCCAGTTAGCAGGAAGTTCGCCTGATTCAATGGCTTGAGTTTCACTCTTGATATCAATCTTATATCCTGTTAAACGAGCTGCCAATCTTGCATTTTGACCCTCTTTACCAATTGCCAATGACAGTTGATAATCTGGAACAATTACGCTTGCTGTTTTTTCATCCGGATCAGCTGCTACAGAAATTACTTTTGCAGGACTAAGTGCATTCTCAATCAAGTAAGCAGGATTTTCATCCCAGTTAATGATATCGATTTTTTCACCGCGCAATTCACTAACAATTGCATTTACTCTTGCACCGTTCATACCAACGCAAGCACCTACTGGATCTACATCTGGGTCGTTTGACCATACAGCGATTTTAGTACGTGATCCTGCTTCTCTAGATACGCTCTTAATTTCAACAATACCATCTTTTACTTCTGTTACTTCAGATTCAAACAAACGCTTTACAAGCTCAGGATGTGTACGAGACACTAAAATCTTAGGTCCCTTTGTTGTGTTCTTAACTTCAACCACATAAAGTTTAATACGTTCTGTTGGTTTGAACACTTCGCCTTTTACTTGTTCATTTTCTGTGAGAAGTGCATCTGCTTTTCCTAAATTGATGCTGATATTTTTGCCAACATAACGTTGTACGATACCTGTAACGATATCTTTTTCTTTTTCAAAATATTGATCATAAACTACTTTTCTTTCTTCTTCGCGGATTTTTTGAAGAATCAAGTTCTTTGCATTCTGTGTTGCAATACGTCCAAATGATTTTGATTCGATTGGAATTTGAACAATGTCACCAAGTTCAAATTTGGAATCTCTCATTTTTGCATCCACAAGACTGATTTCCATAACATCGTCTTCTACTTCTTCAACAACAGTCTTTTCTGCATATAAAGAGTATTCACATGTTTCACGGTTCATGATAACTTTGATGTTATCTGCTTTACCAAAATGGTTCTTGCATGCATTGATTAATGAATTTTCAATTGCATCCAACAGTGTTTCTTTGCTGATTTCTTTTTCTTTTTCAAGAATGGTCAACGCTTCTAATAATTCTGTGTTCATTTTTTTGATTTCCTCCTAAATTAAAAATTTAATGCTAAACGAATCAATGCAATATCTGCTCTGTTAAATACTTGCTTTGTTTCGTCTTCGTATTCAATCGTTACTGTATCTTTATCGTATTCCACCAGAATACCGATAAATTCTTTTTGTCTGTCGATTGCGCGGTATGTGCGAATCTCTACTTCTTCGCCAATACTTCTTGCGAAATCTTTTTCCTTTTTCAAAGGTCTTCCAAGTCCCGGAGAACTCACTTCGAAAATGTAAGTATCTTCAATGTAATCTTTTTCATCCAAGATATCCGAAAAAGTTCTGCTTACCAGTTCGCAATCATTCACTGTGATTCCGCCCAGCTTATCAATATAGGCTCTTAGATACCAAGTTCCTGCTTCCTTTACATACTCTACATCCACTAATTCAAATCCGTGACTTTCCACGATTGGAAGTAAGAGCTGTTCTGTTTGTTGTTCATATGCTTCTCTCTTTGACATGAAAGCCTCCTTTTTTAAACTCTTTATGTGCGCATCCCGTGGAGCGCACTTCATGTGTAACATGAAGAAAAGTGAACCTTGCGGTTCACTTTTTGGTCGAGTCGATATGTTACTTCGTTAGTATAGCACTCTTGATATGGAAAATCAAGGGTTATTTCAATAATATGGGGCACTTTTAAGTACAAAACAAACACTTTTTTTGATTTTTACGGTATTTTTCTTTCAATTTTTACGTCTGCACCGTAATTTTCAAAACATGATTCTTGGTTTTACGGTACAAAATTTAATTTCGTTCATTCACACCGTAAAATTTATGAGCTTATTTGAGGTGCTACGGTTTAAATTGTTTTTTCTAGTTCTTACACCGTAACTCATAATCATACATACGATGTAAAACATAAAATTTGAAATTCAAAACCGTATATATCAAAAATCAAAGTGTGAAATTACGGTGTCATTTCTAACGACAAACTCTTTGCACCGTAACATTCAAACATCCGCAAAATATTTTACGGTATAATTACTCAAATCATTATATTGCACCGTATTTCATTAAAAACTAAAGTATGTGTTATATGTTGATATTCAGACATTATAGTTCTGTTCCACCCCACTCAACAACAGTAAAACCTTCCCGCTCCACTGCTGACAACTCCTGTTTCGGAAGTTCGATAAAGAAATCTGATTTTTTCCATGCCATAAAAACACGAATCATGGCATCCGGCATAGGGGCAATCTGAAGCTTCGCCGCATCAGTGTAAATATCGCTCTGGAATGAAATAATATTATATGGATTTTGTTCCATCAACGGCAACCAATACACAATAAATTCATTGGCTTCTCGGCGGGTAAGTCCTAACTGCTCCAAAGCATTTTCAAGAAATGCTACTGTTTCTTCACCCTTTACACAGAAACCTTCCGAAAGGTCGTACTGTACATTCGTCTCACCTTCCCAATATAAATAGTTGTAACTTTGCCCCTTTTCATCAATCAATGTGCCGTCCGGGAAAGCAGTTACCTTCCACCCCTTATTATAAGCCGGATAGGTACAAGTTAATCTTCCGTCAAGCATTAAATCGACAGAAACTTCCGTCTCTTTTTCCGGATACAGATAAACAACCGGCTTATAACAGGCATTCGGGTCCGGTTTCCAATCACTTGCCTTGACAGTCAACATATCTACCTCTACACGTTGATTTTCATTGTCGTAATAGACATTCTCGTAGGTACAGGTGATTTGGTCACCCACGCACCATTCATCTGATAAAGTTCCGTTTAATTTGATTTCATAAGGCATCGGAATCACGGTTTTTGCAAAAAAGCAGTTAGAATATATTTTTGTAATCACAATATGGTCAAATATCTGATTATTGAATTGCTGTTCAGCAGTCTTTTCAATCCATGTTTCCTCATATGACAAATGTCTAAAATCATTAGACAATTCCCAACTAACAGCCTTAATCTGCGTAGGATATGATTCCATAATCTCACCTGTATAGATTACTCGAACAAGACTTCCGACCTTAATTTCATGATTTGCAATATCTTCAATACTAAAGCTGATCTTATCACTACTTTGCAGTTCCTCTTCTCCCTCAACCGGCTCTACCAATGCAGAATTGCCGTTAATTTCAAGTACTGTAGCTCTAAAAGAATATTCTACATTATCTTTCTCTTTGTACCAAAGACCATCTATAGACTTAAAATTATTAGGGAAAAAATAGACCTTTGTTTTGTTGTAGGTGCTGTATCCAGTTAATCGATTCCAATCTACAATCTTGTACGTTAATGCAGAGTATACCCTTGTACCACCGTCTTTATAAACACCGGTTGGAATCGGAATGATAAGAATAAGTAAAATCAAAACTACAATTAGTATCCATTTTTTCTTTTTCATATTATGATTACCTCCCTTTTACTTATATGCAATATATTTCGGGCTTTCATCTGGCGAACCCACCTGTATCACTAGCAAATCATCCACGTAAAACACATACAATTCTTCATACTTTCCGTCCAACACATAAAAAATAGCATTTTCATAATCATTGCCAAGATATCTGGTATTTCCTACAATTGCCTCCTTACCTTCGATAAGTTTTGCAATATCCAGATTATTTACATTCTCTTCTATTTCTGCACGTTCAAGAAAGTCTTTTATGTAGTCTTCTTCTAAAACAAACTGCGTATCACAGTAATTTCCTTCTTCATATTCCATAGATATCACATGGAAGAACAAGAATTTCTTGAAATCAAAATTTTTTATAGTTATATCTCTGTCGGCATAATATGTATAGTTTTCATTGTATGATAATTCTGTTTCAAACTCTGTTATGTCTTCCGTGTATCGAAATGCAATCAGTTTTTTATCTGTTTGGATTTCTACAGTCGGATAAATGATTAAAAATAGCCCAATGACAAAAAGCATAATAATAATTGGTAACCATATTTTCTTTTTCATCTCTGCATCCCTCCTATAGAGAACAACTTATTCCCCCTTCGTTAAATACGACGTAATCGCATAAACAATCTGTCCATTATACTCTAACTTAGACCAGCCATTTGAGTGAACACCGATTCTTCTCACATACTCTCCATTTTTCAATGTGTAAACAACCTCAGACCCTTCTGTTGTCGGCTTAGTTCGAAGATTCGTTACGTCCTTCGCAGTTACTTGTTCATCTACTGCCGCGAAACCATCATCACTCGTTGGTGGTGTCGGGTCCTTTGGAGCCACCACTTCGTTACTAAGATAACTTGTCACCGCATAAACAACCTGTCCATTATAAATCAGTCTAGACCATCCTTTGTCACTGACTGCCGTACGTTCTATGAATTCTCCACTATTTAAGGTTCCAACCTTTTCACTGTCTGTGGTTGGTAACGCACGAAGATTCACAAATTCTTTCGCTGTCACTTTATCGTTCTTTGGAGTAAAAGTGTGTCCTGCTACAATGTCTTTCTCTTTTGCTGGCTCCTTTTCCGGTTCTTTTGCAGGTTCTTTTTTCGTTAAATCAGTTGTCAAATAACTGCTGATTGCATAAACTGTCTTCCCATTATAGTTCAGCTTTGACCAACCATTTTTGCCAACACCGATTCTGGTAACTACTTCCCCATTTTTGAGCGCTACCACTATATTACTCTTGGTGGTTGCGGCATCTCTCAAATTGGTCACATCTTTTGCAGTCACCTGCTCATTCACAGTTGTATATATTTTTTCCTCATCAGTCAGAGGAGCTTTCGCAGTTCCCGGTGCTGCAGATGCATCTTTTGCCCGCGCCTCTTCTTTTGTGAAATAACATACTACCATATCCACATTTCCGGATATTCCACTGACACTACCCTTGTTGGTATATTGCCATGCGTGGCAACGATTCGCATAATCCGGTTTTTCCTTGTCGGGATAGACAACCGATGAATAATGTGCCACCCATACCTTATACTTCTTCTCTATACGAGAAATATCCCAATAAGTTGCATCTTCAATTTCACTAAGTGCGCCATAGAACATGACGTCATATCCCGCATCAGAAGCCGTTTTCAAAAACATCATGGCATGATTTGTGCGTTCTTCTGCTGTTAAACCATACATTCTACTAGTAGATGTCTTATAGCCTTCGCAATCATATACCACTGGATAAGAAATTTTATATCCCTCAATGGCCTTCAACGTCCATTCTGCTTCTTCCTTTGCTTCCGTTTCACTTACTGCAGTTGAAAAGAAATACACGCCAACCAATACACCTGCTTTTTGAGCCTGCTGGATATTATAGTCTGCATTATCATCCTTATAAATAATGCCGTTTTCTCCACGATAACCAATTCGGATAAAAGCAAATTCAACACCACTATTCTTTACCTTCTGCCAGTCAATCTTGCCCTGCCATTTAGATACATCGATCCCGTTGCTTCTTCCACTTTCTACCACCAATTCTTCTACCTCGACAACGGTGCCTTCTTCCTCTTCTTCCAATTCCACATTCTCAGGATCAACAGTAGCATCTCCTATCAAGTTTGTATCATAAACTTCTTTTGAAGGTGTTTTATCTTTCCCTAATGTTATCGCCACAGCAATTGCAAAAGCAGTTAAAATTACAGCCACTGCAATTGCTATTATAATCAACGTCTTTTTATTATTTCTTCTTCTGAAAAATCTTGATTTCTGATATAGTTCCATACTATCACCTCTTGCACTAATTTTAACATAGTAGAGTAGAAAGAACAAATATAATTATAAAAACACCACAATTCACTTCCTTAGTGAATCGTGGTGTTTCGTATCATTTATTTAGCGCTTATTCGCCCAAACGAATATTAATTCCGCCGCCATTATTATCACCATTATCAATATGTATATATGGTGTAATTGCTTCCGCAAGATTAATAATAGGCATAGATTGTATGTAAACTTTACCCGGTCCTGTGATTCGTGTATGAAACAGTCCTTCGCCACCAAAGAAGATATTTTTAGCACCTTGGACCGTTTCAATATCCATCGTACAACTATCCGTCATTGCAGCAAGATAACCTGTGTCAACAATGATGCTCTCGCCGATACCAAGTTCGTATTCCTTACAATGACCATCTATTTCAAGAAATACCATACCATTTCCGCTAATCCTTTGCATGATGAAGCCTTCACCACCAAAGAACCCTTTACCCAGTCTCTTTTGGAAATAAATAGACAAATCAAGTCCTTTTTCCATGGCAAGGAAGCCTCTCTTTTGCACGATGATTCCATTTCCTTCTGTTACATGGTAAGGAATAATAGAACCTGGAAATGTAGATGCAAATGCAATCATTCCTGTACCGCCTTGTGCTGTATATTCATTCATGAAAATCGATTCACCTGAGAACAATCTGCCAATAGCTTTTTTAAAGCCACCTCCGGCATTCGTATCCATTTTCATGTTAGGACTCATCCAACTCATTGCACCCTTTTCCGTACAGAGTGTTTCCCCCGCCTCCGGATAACAAATAACAACCGGTAAATGTCCACCTTCAATTTCATAT
>JAZRQP010000150.1:0-12609 GCA_045649885.1 Faecalimonas sp. | reverse complement strand
ATTTTAGAGGCAGCAGACGATATTGCTTATAAGACAGCAGATATTGAGGATGCTTACGTGAAAGGATTTATCTCCTACTATCAGTTGAAGGAAGAACTGCGTCAATTGCAGGAGAGTGAGCCTGATAATTCATTCAGACCGCTAGATAAATTAGAGCATAAATATGAGAGTGGTGTAAAGCGCGGTGTAAGTAATCCAGAAGAATATGCAGTGAAAAACTGGATTGTACAAGTTCAGGGATTTCTAATTAATTGCGCCACCTATGGATTTACTTCTAATTACAATGCCATTATGGAAGGTACGTATGGCAAGGATATTTTCAGTGGTACCTACGGGGAAGGCTTGATGCATCTTTTGGGCGATATGGCCTATCGTAGGGTATTCACGACTCCATCTATTTATAAGATGGAGGTGGCTGAATCAGTGATTATGGACTTTCTAATGGATAAGTTTGTCAAGGCGGTTCTCTATTATGATACCGATGTGAAATTGAATGATATTGACAAAAGAGTGGTATCATTTATTTCGGAAAATTATAAGAGCGCTTATCACAAGCAGGCAGAAGGCAAGGACGAAAATGAGAAATTGTATTTGCGATTGTTGCTTGTGACGGATTATATTTGTGGCATGACGGACAGTTATGCAAAAAGATTGTATCAGGAATTAAATGCAGTGATATAGTTTTATGTAATTGAGGCGAGGTGAAATTGTGGAATTTCATCTCGCCTTTGGTCTATTTTGGGGACAAGATGAATAAAGTGAGTAGTAGACAAGATTCGAAAGGAGAGCGAATATGGAACAAACTACTCAGTATTTGTACGAATACCAAAATGGAAAAAGAGTACGTAACATTGGATTCATGAAAATAGAAAAGCAGATGGATAAATATCTGATACAGATTTATGCAAAGAACGTGGATGACATACAAGGGATACTGTTTCTGAAGGATAACGGTGAAAAATACGTAGGAGGATGGGAAGCGGAGAGGCTGCCGGTGGAAGAACCTACCACAGTGACAATGCCGCAACAGCAGCCGACTGTATCTGACAACGTGCAGAATCCACAAGGGCAGCGGGAGGGCTTGCAGGGGCGGGAAGAGAGATTGCAGGAGCAACAGATTACACCAATACCTCCGGAACAGGAAGAAATCGACTCGTACATACCTCCGCGAAACATCACTTACGAGAAAATTGCAAGACAGGACATCTCGAGATTCCCTCGCAAGGAGTGGCGCATTGCAAACAACAGTTTCTTGCTTCATGGATATCATAACTACCACCATCTGTTATACATAGAAGAGGACGGAAAAATTTGGCTGGGCGTGCCTGGAGTTTTTCATGAGAAGGAAGAGGTTGCTGCAAAGGCTTTTGGATTTCCAGAGTTTCGTAGACTGACTGATGTGGATTTGAAATTAGAAGAAAATGAAAAGAATACTTATGAAGATTTCGGATATTGGTGTCGACAGATTCCTATGTCCTGAGTTATAATTGACACATGATGACACAAGACGAAAAATATATGAAGGAAGCCATTCGACAGGCGAAGAAAGCGTATGCACTAGGTGAGGTTCCCATTGGATGTGTGATTGTCTATGAAGGGAAGATAATCGGAAGGGGCTATAACCGAAGAACTATTGACAAAAATACGCTGGCCCATGCAGAGTTAATGGCGATTAAAAAAGCAAGTAAAAAAATGGATGACTGGCGCCTTGAGGATTGTACCATGTATGTGACATTGGAACCATGTCAAATGTGCTCTGGAGCAATTGTGCAATCACGCATGAAGAAGGTTGTGATTGGATGTATGAATCCGAAGGCAGGATGCGCAGGCTCCATTTTGAATTTATTACAAATGGAAGAATTCAATCATCAGGTTGAATTGGAAATCGGTGTTCTTGGCGAAGAATGTAGTAATATGATGACAAGTTTTTTTAGGGAACTACGCGAGAAAAAGCGCCAAGAGCATTGACATTTGAGTAAAAAGAATAGTATAATAAATAACCGTGCAGCCGGGGTGTTAGCGGTACCTTGTACCTACAATCCGCTATAGTAGGGGTGATGTTGCATGGAGGGCTCTTCTCTGTAAGGCTGCCCTTTGTAAGTGGCGTAGATGTTTGGGTCTTGCGCGACGGAAATCTATGAACCGTGTCAGGTCGGGAACGAAGCAGCACTAAGTAGAACCTTCCGGGTGCCGCAAGGGTGCCTGGGCTGAGTTAACTGCAGAGGTAACGCTTGTGGAGAGAGTTCGAAATGCAACGCACGTAAAAAAGAGAGTGAGAGGGTGTTATTGCATTACTGGTTGAAAGACTGATGATACAATAGCACCTTTTTTGAAAAATAGGAGAGGACAACATGAACATCATTTTAACAGCCATCAACGCAAAGTACATACATTCCAATCTGGCAGTATATAGCCTGCGTGCCTATGCGTCTGCCTATAAAAATGAGATATCCATTGCGGAGTACACGATTAATCAGCAGATGGATGATATTTTGATGGATTTATATAAGAAGAAACCGGATGTACTATGCTTTTCGTGTTATATATGGAATCTCGTTTATGTAGAAGAGTTGATTCGCGAAATCAAAAAGATTCTCCCAGAACTTCCCGTCTGGCTCGGAGGACCAGAAGTAAGTTATGATGCAAAGGACGTACTTACAAGACTGCCGGAAGCAACGGGTGTCATGCTGGGAGAAGGGGAAGCAACGTTCTTGGAACTGATGGAATACTATCACCAAGGAGGAAAATCGCTTGCTGATATCAAAGGCATTGCCTATCGCAAAGAGAGTGGTGATATTGTCCAGAATGAATGGAGAAAAACAATAGACCTAAGTACGGTACCATTTGTATATAATGATATAGAAGATTTCAAAAACAAGATTATTTATTATGAAAGCAGTCGAGGCTGTCCGTTTTCATGTAGTTACTGTCTGTCATCTGTGGATAAATGTTTGCGGTTTCGCGATGTGGAATTGGTAAAAAAGGAATTGCAGTTTTTTATAGACCAAGAAGTGCCACAGGTGAAATTTGTGGATCGTACGTTTAACTGTAATCATAAACGCACAGAGGAGATATGGAAGTATCTTATAGAGCATGACAAGGGTGTAACAAATTTCCATTTTGAAGTGGCGGCAGATTTATTGAACGAGGAAGAGCTTAAGCTTATCGAACAAATGCGTCCTGGCTTGATACAACTGGAAATCGGTGTACAGTCAACCAATGAGGCAACCATTAAAGAGATTAGAAGAACCATGAAATTTGCAGAGGTTGAACGAATTGTGAAGTGTATCAACCAGACGCAAAATGTACATCAGCATTTGGATTTGATTGCAGGGCTTCCATATGAAGACCTAAGTAGTTTTCGAAAATCCTTTGATGATGTTTACAGCCTCCATCCGGAGCAGTTGCAACTGGGATTCTTGAAGGTGTTAAAGGGTTCCTATATGGAGGAGCAAAAAGAGCAATATGGTCTGGCGTACAAGAGTAAACCACCCTATGAGGTACTTTATACCAATTGGCTGTCTTATGAAGATGTGTTACAATTGAAAATGGTAGAGAACATGGTGGAGGTATACTACAACAGTGGACAGTTTGTGTATACATTGCGCCGTTTGGAAACCAGATTCGCATCATCTTTTGATTTGTACAAGAGTCTGGGTGAATATTATGAGAAATGTGGGTTACATTTGATGAGCCATTCCAGAATCTCCCGCTATGAAATCTTATTGGATTTCATCACAGAACTTCAAACGGGAGAAGAGGATTTGTATAGGGAACTTTTGACTCTGGATTTGTATCTCAGAGAGAATGTGAAGAACAGACCTGCGTTTGCAGGTGATTACACGGTTTCCAAAGAAATGAAGCGACAATTTCCGAAAAACGTGCATTTGGAGCAGTTCCAGTATGATGTAATGGGAAATTGTGAGAAAAATGAGGAGATTTTCCTATTTGATTACGAAAATAGAAGCAAATTAACGTATCAGGCTTCTTGCAAAAAAGTCCAGAACAGTTTACAATGAAAAGAGTACATTTTTTTAAAAAGAAGGTGAACCTATGTTTAATAATAAAAGAAACAGAATTTTTGCAACAATTATCATCGTTGTTCTTATTTTGGCGATGATTGTACCAACAGTTGCAAGTATGTTTGTGTAATTACATAATGGAGGAGTAAATATGAGTAGGCGATTGAGAAGACGAGCAAAAAAAAGAGCCCAGAAAAAAGCATTGCTTCTTTGCGGAATTGCATTGGCCGTTGTTTTAGCTGTATTTCTTATCGGATACTTTTCAGTGAAAAGTTCAGTTAATAAGGTGGCAAAGGATACTATTTGGGATAATATTTCCATTGACGGTATCGATGTGTCCGGCATGAAGGCAGACGAAGCAAAGAAAGCGCTTACACAAAAGCTAAAAGAATATCAGACGCAGGAGATTACTGTGAACGCAGATGGAACAAAGGCTGCGATTGCTTTAAAAGATCTTGGCTTTGATATGAAGGATATTGATAAGTTAATTGAAGAAGCTGTAAATTATGGAAAAGAAGGTTCTGTGTGGAGTCGTCGCCAGAAAATGAAAGCTTTAGAAAATGAGCCTAAGAATTTCGAGGTTACCTTTACTGTAGATGAGAAGGTTGCCGGAACGACTATTACCAAAAAGATTCCGCATTTAGATAATGAAGCCATAAATGCAACAATCAAACGTGAAGATGGTGTGTTTACAGTTACAGAAGGTAAGTCGGGAAAGAAGATTGACTTGAAAGCATCTACGCAGGTGATTGCAAATTATTTTGAAAAGGATTGGGTATCACAAGCGAAAGATACAATTCAGCTTGTAACTGTTGTGGATGAACCTGACATCAAAGCGGAAGATTTGAAAAAGATTAAGGATGAGCTTGGAACATTCAGCACAACATTTGTAAGTGGAAGTAATCGTGGAAAGAACATTAAGCACGCAGCATCTCTTATTAATGGTACGGTTTTGATGCCGGGCGAAGTGTTGTCTGCAAGTGATGCAATGGGTTCCCGTACGAAAGAAAATGGATATTTGGAGGCTGGCTCTTATTTGGACGGTCAAACCGTGCAAACTTATGGAGGCGGTGTGTGTCAAGTATCTACTACCTTATATAACGCAGTGATTTTAGCAGAATTGGAAATCACAGAGCGTTGGGCGCATTCCATGAGTGTGGATTATGTAAAACCATCCATGGATGCGGCGATTTCTGAAGGATACAAGGATTTAAAAATCAAAAATAATACAGACGCACCGGTTTATATTGAAGGATATACAACTGGTGGGAAACTTACATTTACAGTTTATGGTGAAAACAGCCATGAGGAAGGTAGAAAAGTTTCTTATGTCAGTGAAGTAACAAGCAAAATAGAGGCCAAGAAGAAATTCGTAGCTTCCGGTGATCCGGTCGGTACTTTAAAGAAATCTGTTTCCGGACATGATGCCATTAAGGCAAAATTGTGGAAAGTGGTTACCGTAAATGGTTCGGAAGTAAGTCGAGAGGCAGTTAACAGTAGTAATTATCAATCTTCAAAGGCTACTTGGACGGTTGGAGTTGGAACGGATAATGCGCAGGCTAAGAAGATTCTGACTGATGCGATTGCAACACAGGATGAAGCAAAAATAAAAGCAGCGATTGCGCAGGCAAAGGATATTATAGCTAAAGCATCACAACCGACTACAAATCAGCCGGTTGCACCTACGCCGGGAACGACACCGAATCCGGATAACGGTTCCGGACAAACACCAGGTGAAGGTGGAAACTCACAACAACCATAGATAGAGGATATTATGAAAATAGGGAAAGTATCGCAAACCATTTTGAAGCGTTCTATGTTAAAGCCCATAACGTTTACACGGGAAGAGGCATTATTAACTCCGACAGTGGAGGAAATGTGTTATGGAATCACGTGCAAGGATGACGAAGACATTCTTTGTGCCAGCACCGTGCTTTATGGGGATGAGAAAGACTTGGGCGTATTCGCTCTTGCAAGAGTGTTAAACGACCTTGCAACCAGAGGTGCAACCATGGTGGGTGCAGATATTCACATTATGTTACCACCACATGCTTATGAAAGCAGACTAAAAGCCATGATGGAACATATAGAACAGGCGGGAAGTGCACATGAAGTTCAGATTTTGAGTGCAAAGGCAGAAATATGCCCGGCCATTCAAAAAGCGATTGTATCCGTCAATGGAATTGGAGTTTTGAAAAAAGGGGAATTACTTCAAAGTTCTATGGGAAAACCAGAACAGGATATTGTCCTTTTAAAATGGATTGGCTTGGAAGGAACCTTTCGTGCTATGCGCGAAAAGGAAACTGAATTACAAGAACGGTTCGTGCATACTTTTTTGAGTCAGATAAAACAAATGGAATCACAAATTTTTTCGGCAAAAGAGATTGATATTGCCAAGAGACATGGAGCGTCAGCGATGCATCAGATTACCGAAGGCGGTATCTTGGCTGCGCTTTGGGAGATGGCAGACGCTTCGGAAGTTGGCTTAGAGGTACAATTAAAGGAGATGTCCATCCGACAGGAGACGGTGGAGATTTGTGAGTTTTGTCATTTAAATCCATACCAGCTCACCTCAACGGGAAGTGTGCTTGTTTTCACAGAACGTGGTGAAGAACTGGTACAAAAGTATGAGGACGCGGGAATTAAGGCTTCCCTTCTTGGCAGAACGACTGCAAATGCTGAGCGGGTGATACTAGGCGGTGAGGAGAAAAGGTTCTTAGATAAGCCGGCAACCGATGAATTGTTGAGACTGTATTATGCTGAGGTATAATATCAGCCGATGAAAAGGAGAATTATATATGAGAAAACAGATTTTAAAATATATCGAAAAGAAAAGCAAAGTAGACTTAGGCGAGCTTGCTGTGTTACTTGACACAGACGAGGTTACTATCGCAAATGAAATTGCACAAATGGAAAAGGAGAAAATCATTTGCGGTTATCATACATTGATTGACTGGGAAAAGGCAGGCGAAGACAAGGTTACAGCTTTGATTGAGGTGCGTGTGACACCTCAGAGAAATCAAGGGTTTGATAGAATTGCAGAACGCATTTACAACTATCCGGAAGTAACTTCCGTATATTTGATTTCCGGTTCTTATGATTTACTTGTAACTTTAGAAAGCAAGACATTGATGGAAGTATCGTTGTTTGTTTCTGAGAAACTTTCTCCAATTGAGTCAGTAATCAGTACAGCAACCCATTTTATTTTGAAAAAATACAAAGACCACGGAACTATTTTAGTGAAGAAGTCTGAATCAGAAAGGATGCCGGTGACATTATAATGAGAAATCCATTATCAAAGAAGGTTGTTGAGATTCAGCCATCGGGTATCCGTAAGTTTTTTGATATTGTAAGCGAGATGCCGGATGCAATTTCTCTCGGCGTGGGCGAGCCTGATTTCGATACTCCATGGCGTATCCGTGAAGAAGGTATTTACTCACTGGAAAAGGGAAAGACATTCTATACCTCTAATTCAGGTTTGAAAGAATTAAAAATAGAGATTTGCAAATACTTAGACAGAAAGGTGAACGTACAGTACAATTTCCAAAATGAAGTAATTGTAACTGTAGGTGGTAGTGAAGGAATTGACATTGCCCTTCGTGCAATGCTGGACCCAGGCGATGAGGTTCTGATTCCGCAACCATGTTACGTTTCCTATCTTCCATGTACCATTTTGGCAGACGGTGTTCCGGTGACCATTCCCCTGCAGGAGAAGAATGAGTTTAAATTAACGGCAGAGGAACTGGAAGCAGCTATTACACCAAAGACAAAGGTGCTGATTATGCCATTTCCGAACAATCCGACAGGTTCCATTATGACAAAAGAGGATTTGGAACCAATTGTAGAGGTTGTGAAAAAATATGATTTGTTCGTTATTTCAGACGAGATTTATTCGGAATTGAGCTACAAGGGTGAACATGTATCCATTGCAAGCTTTGAAGGCATGAAGGAAAGAACCATTTTAATCAATGGTTTCTCCAAAGGCTTTGCCATGACTGGCTGGAGACTTGGATACGCGTGCGGTCCAAAAGAGATTATTGAGCAGATGGTGAAAATTCATCAGTTTGCAATCATGTGTGCTCCGACAAACAGTCAGTATGCGGCGGTAGAAGCCCTTCGCAATTGCGATGCAGAAGTAGAGGAAATGCGTGAAGCATACAATCAAAGAAGACGTTTCCTTATGCACGAGTTCCAGAGGATGGGACTGCAGTGCTTTGAACCGTTTGGTGCCTTCTATGTATTTCCGAGTATTCAGGAATTTGGCATGACTGCGGAAGAGTTTGCAATGCGTTTCTTAGAAGAAGAAAAAGTAGCAGTTGTTCCGGGAACGGCGTTTGGAGACTGCGGAGAAGGCTTCCTTCGTATTTCTTATGCGTATTCCATTGAAGATTTGAAGGTTGCAATTGGAAGACTTGAGAACTTTATTACACGTTTGAGGAAAGAAAAATGTTAAACATTGTTTTATTTGAACCAGAAATTCCGGCGAATACCGGTAATATCGGTAGAACCTGTGTTGCGACTAACACAAGACTTCATCTGATAGAACCTCTTGGATTTCGTTTGGATGAAAAATCATTGAAACGTGCCGGTATGGATTACTGGAAGGACTTGGATGTAACTACATACATTGATTTCAATGATTTTTTGGAAAAGAATCCGAATGCCAAAATTTACATGGCGACAACCAAAGCGCCTAACGTGTATACTGATGTAGCATATGAGCCTGACTGTTATATTATGTTCGGTAAGGAAAGTGCAGGAATACCAGAGGAAATTTTGGTAAATCATAAAGAGGAAAGCATCCGTATTCCAATGGTGGGCGATATTCGTTCCTTAAACCTTGGAAACTCGGTGGCCATTGTTCTTTATGAGGCACTCAGGCAGAACAATTTTGAAAACATGACAAAAGAAGGACATTTACATCGTTTGGAGTGGTAACATGAAGAAAGTCTATAGAACTTTGGCTTTGATATCGCAGCTTGGTATTAGCATGATTGTGCCCATACTTCTCTGTACTGCTATTGGAGTGTATTTGGATGAAAAATTTTCTCTTCCATTAACCATTCCCCTGATTGTTTTAGGAATTTTGGCAGGAGGGCGTAACGTATATGTGCTAGTGCGAGATACTAGTCGGCAAATTGCAGAGGATGAGGGACAATGAAAAAAGAGAATACATTGCTGGAATTACTTGTGGGAATAATTTTTTTGGGCGTGACGATACAACTTGTGGTCGTCATTGTTTCAAAGAATTATTTATATAACGCAATTGGTCTATGGAGTGGAATAGCCATTGCGTGTGTTTCGACAATTCACATGAAGCGTTCAATTGAAGATGCACTGGATTTGGGAGAGAGAGGTGCAATAAAACACATACGTATCGCATATCTCAAGCGTATGCTGATTGCAATTGTTGTCATGGGAGTTGTCATTTACTTTCATTTGGGGAATCCGATTACTTTATTAATCGGGGTTTTTCCTCTGAAACTGGCGGCTTATATGCAGCCGCTGATACACAAATTGTTTCTGCAAATACAATTGCGCAGAAGCAAATCTTAAATATGAGAAAAGGAGGTTGAACGAGTGGTAGGAAATCCGGATTTTATGATACACAGTCTGACAAAACTCTCATTGTTCGGGCAGGAAGTGTATCTGACAACGACACATGTCAGTATTTTTATTATCTGTGTTGTTCTGATTGTATTCGCACTGATAGTTCGATTAAAGATGAAGGATACAACAGATAAGCCAAGTGGTTTGCAGAATGTAGCAGAATTAATAGTCGAGATGCTTGATGGCATGGTAAACAGTTCTATGGGACGACATGCACCGAAGTATCGAAATTATATCGGTATTTTGTTTTTGTTTCTGTTATTCAGTAACATTTCCGGTTTGTTGGGACTTCGACCGCCAACAGCGGATTTTGGTGTTACATTTCCATTAGGAGTGATATCCTTTGTGATTATTCAATTTGCCAATATCAAATGGAACAAACTCGGCGCATTTACGGATTTATTCAAACCATTGCCATTTTTGTTCCCGATTAATCTGATTGGAGAAATCGCAGTACCGTTTTCGTTATCGCTTCGTTTATTTGGTAACGTTTTATCGGGAACGGTTATTATGGCACTTATTTACGGATTGCTCAGCAAATTTGCGTTTTTGTGGCCGGGTGTGTTGCATGCATATTTTGATATTTTTTCGGGAGCAATACAGACATATGTATTTTGTATGTTAACAATGGTATTTACATCTAATAAAATACCGCAAAATAAATAATAAAATATTTAGGAGGATTTTAAAATGAGTAATATTACAAATGAAGGTTTAGTTTTGGCGTGTTCAGCAATTGGTGTAGGTCTTGCGATGATTGCAGGGCTTGGTCCTGGTATTGGTCAAGGTATTGCTGCCGGACAAGGTGCAGCGGCAGTAGGTAGAAATCCAGGTGCTAAAGGAGATATTATGTCTACAATGTTACTTGGACAAGCAGTTGCTGAGACAACGGGTCTTTATAGTTTGGTTATTGCCTTGATTTTGCTGTTTGCAAATCCATTATTAGGAAAACTGTAAAAAGCGGTAACGTATATTTGGCCTGGAAGGAGGTTGAGTTTTGGAACGTTTATTTACACTAGATGCACAGTTTCTGTTTGATACGATTGTGTTGGCATTAAGTATGTTGCTGTTGTTTACGGCACTGTCATATCTTTTGTTCAATCCGGTGAGAGATTTGCTGGAAAAAAGGAAGCAACGGATTGTCGATGACAGGGAAGCTGCCAAACGTGAAAAAGAAGAAGCTACCAGTTATAAACAGGAATATGAAAAGAAGCTGCAGGAAGTAGATAAAGAAGTACAGGTTATCTTAAGCGAAGCACGCAAAAAAGCCATGAAAAATGAAAATGCGATTATCGCCGAAGCAAAGGAAGAGGCTGCCCGTATTATGGCTCGTGCAAATGCTGAGATTGAACTGGAAAAGAAACGTGCGCTGGACGATATGAAGCAGGAAATGATAGCGATAGCATCCATGATGGCACAAAAGGTTGTGTCTGCTTCAATTGATACAGAGGTACAGGAAAGTCTGATTGACGAGACGTTAAAAGAAATGGGTGAAAATACATGGCTAAGTTAGTTTCAAAGACATATGGAGATGCATTGTTTGCAGTCGCTATGGAAGATGGCCGTATGGATGAATTTTTTGAAGCAGCTATAGCCTTAGCCGAAATCTTACGTACCAACGAAGATTTCAGCAAACTAATGAATCATCCGAAGATTATGAAAGAGGACAAAGTGAAAATTGTGGAGGAAACATTTGGGACAAGACTTCCGAAAGAGTTTGTTGGTCTTATGACTCTAATGGTGGAAAAAGGCCGAGCAAATGAAATGTTATCCGTGTTTGAATATTTTGTCGCTCTTGTGAAAGAAGAAAAGAGAATCGGGAGAGCCGATGTCACCACCGCTATGGCTATGAGTAATGCACAGAAAGAGAAGGTAGAGAAAAAACTTCTCGAAACCACAAAGTATGAAAGCTTTGAAATGTGCTATCATGTGGATGAGTCTTTGATTGGCGGCATGGTGATTCGTATCGGAGACCGAGTTGTTGACAGCAGTATTAAGACGAAGTTATATGAGTTGTCGAGAGAATTAAAGAATATAACAGTTTAGAAGGAAGGTGGATTCGTTCCATGAATTTAAGACCAGAAGAAATCAGCTCTGTGATTAAAGAACAGATTAAAAGATATGCATCAGAATTAGAAGTATCTGATGTTGGTACGGTTATTCAGGTAGCCGATGGAATTGCTCGTATCCACGGATTGGAAAACGCAATGCAGGGAGAACTTTTGGAGTTCCCTCATGAAGTATATGGTATGGTGTTGAACCTGGAAGAAGACAACGTTGGTGCGGTTCTCTTGGGAGACCAGAAAAATATTAACGAAGGTGACACTGTAAAAACAACAGGAAGAGTAGTAGAGGTGCCGGTTGGAGACTGCATGCTTGGACGTGTTGTGAATGCGTTAGGACAGCCAATCGATGGAAAAGGACCAATTCAGGCAACGAAATTCAGACAGATTGAAAGAGTTGCTTCGGGAGTTATCTCGCGTAAATCCGTAGATACTCCACTTCAGACTGGTATCAAAGCCATTGACTCTATGGTTCCAATCGGAAGAGGACAGCGAGAATTAATCATCGGTGACAGACAGACCGGTAAAACAGCCATTGCCATTGATACAATTATCAATCAGAAAGGCAAAGGCGTAAAATGTATTTATGTTGCAATCGGACAGAAAGCTTCGACAGTTGCAACAATCGTTAAAAAATTAGAAGAATTTGATGGATTCGCATATACAACAGTTGTAGCTGCTACTGCCAGCGAATTAGCACCATTACAGTATATTGCACCATATGCAGGATGTGCCATTGGTGAAGAATGGATGGAAAACGGAGACGACGTACTGATCGTTTACGATGACTTATCCAAACATGCCACAGCTTACCGTACACTGGCGCTGCTCTTAAAGAGACCACCAGGACGTGAAGCTTACCCAGGTGACGTTTTCTACTTACATTCAAGATTACTTGAACGTGCAGCGAAATT
>JAZRQP010000149.1:0-1570 GCA_045649885.1 Faecalimonas sp. | reverse complement strand
TTCTGATGCCTTTGAGGGAACTGTTGAATGTGATGAGGTGTATATCGGTGGCAAAGAAAAGTGGAAACACAAATCTATGCGTACACCTCATACGCAAGGACGTTCTACCAAGACAAAGACTCCTGTCTTTGGTATGATGGAGAGAAGTGCCATTATCAATGCTAATGGTGAGATTGAGAACATTAGCAATGTTCACGCTTTCGTTGTTGAGAACACCAACAAGGCAACTTTACAGCCAATCATTCAGCAGTTTGTCATTGAAGGTTCAAGAGTGATTACTGATGAACTGAACGCTTATAACGGATTGGGTGAATTGGGATACACTCACGCCATTGTGAATCATGGTGCAGAGGAGTATGCTAATGGTGACATCTTCACCAACTCTATTGAGGGATTTTGGAGTCATTTCCGTAGAATGATTGCTGGTTGCTATCACGATGTCTCAGATGCTCATCTTCAATCCTACATCAACGAAGCCGTGTATCGTTGGAATACAAGAAAAATGAGCGAATCAGAAAGATTCGCCCATATGTTTGAGATGTCCATCGGACTTGTCCGTAGATGGACTGATATTAAGCAAGGATTGATGGTTGCTGCTTGATATTTCTGTAAATTAAGGACGTAATCCTCTTGACTTTTATGGGATTTTGATTATATTTTAGTTGAATGAAATATTTATAAATAAAGGAATTATGGATAATAAAGAAAAACATAACTTAAACGAAGGTTACTTGCAATCTTTAACAGAAGAAGAACGTGTAAGACAAATGAGTGAATGGACACCGAGTGAATGGCAGCAATATTATTGTCCTACTGGCACTATGACAATAGATGAAGTTATGGATTATATCAAAAATAATGCTTCAAAAATCATCACAGAGAAATATGGTAGTAATATTCAGTAAACAAGTTATAAGCAAAATAAATGAATACATTAAGGCTTTAACAGCATACCCAATCTCACAAGATAGGATGGTTGAAAAAGTAAATAATTTGCAAAAATTTCTCCTTTCATTAGGAGAATCTGTTAGCACTCCTGTTATTTGTAAGTATAAAGATTTGGGGCAAACTATGAATACAGCTAGACAACCACTAAATAAGAATTTAAGACAAGTCAATTACAAAGATGAAAGTGGTTTTCAGTGGATTTTTGCTTGTCATTACAATTATGAGAATGAGACTATAATAATTGTAAAAATGATGGCTTCAAATCAAATACGTGAAGAAGTGGAAAATGCAACACGTCCAATATTGGAATTTTGGGAAAGATTAAAAAGAATCTAAAAACTGCCCATAGGCTACACATATGGGCAGAAAAATAAACTTAATTATTTTATAGAATCCCCTAATTTGTGATTACACAATTGGTAAAACCTAAGTAATATCTTTTGTTTTTCCATAGGAGTCCTTTCTCCACTTCAACATACTATTAAGAAAAAAGATTTTATACACTTTTGTGAACTTTTTTCCGAAGTTGACTTGTGGATTGTAAAAGTAATGAAAAATAGCGTAGCCAACAAGACTACGCTATTTTTATTTATCATTTTGGGTCAACTGCTATATTATTGCC
>JAZRQP010000148.1:0-17399 GCA_045649885.1 Faecalimonas sp. | reverse complement strand
TCCGTGAGACCATAATAAAATATCATGATGATTGGGATGATGATAAATGCAATCGCCCAGAACAGATATGGGCCGGTCAACAGTTTCTTACTATTCTTCAATTGGAATGGCCTCCTCATCTTCAGATTCTGGTTTCTTCATAATTTGTATATCAAATGGGTCCACCTTAATACCTACCTCAGTTCCAACAGGGAAGAGGTCTGTACTGTGTACTAACCATTCATAGTTATTTGCCATGACTTCCATTTCATAGTGGACACCTTTGAAAATCAAATGTGTTACCACACCATCAAGAAGTCCCTCGCCTGGTTTCACCAAATCGATATCTTCCGGACGAATCACGGCGTCTACCGGTTTGTTGCGTCCAAATCCGGTATCCACACAAGGGAAGTTAACGCCTAGAATTTTAACAAGTTTATCTTCAACCATAGTAGCAGGCAAAATGTTACTTTCTCCAATAAAATCAGCGACAAAAGCATTTTCCGGCTCATTATAAATCTGTTCCGGTGAACCGATTTGCTGAATGTAACCTTGGTTCATAACGACAATCGTGTCGGACATGGTCAAAGCTTCCTCTTGGTCATGGGTAACATATACGAAAGTGATGCCAAGTTCATTTTTTAAACGAATCAATTCATATTGCATGTCTTGGCGAAGTTTCAAATCCAGTGCGCCAAGCGGCTCGTCCAATAGTAGTACCTTTGGTTCGTTAACAATAGCACGTGCAATGGCAATACGTTGCTGTTGACCGCCACTTAATTGATCTGCCATACGATTCTCATAGCCATCCAAGTTTACAAGCTTCAGGGCATACTTAATCTTGTCATTAATGTATGCTTTTGATTTTCCTTTGATTTTCAAACCAAACGCAATATTTTCAGCTATTGTCATATGCGTAAACAGGGCATACTTCTGGAATACTGTATTTAATTGACGCTTGTTTGGTGCCAAGTTCGTTATATCAACGCCATCAAAAATAATATTACCGGCATCCGGTGTTTCAAATCCACCCAGAATACGCAGGAGAGTCGTTTTTCCGCACCCACTTGGTCCCAGTAATGTTAAAAAGCGATTCTCATTTATAAAAAGGTTCAAATCATCTAATACAAGATTGTCACCATATGATTTTGAAATATGTGAAATATCAATTAATTTTTTTGCCATCTCGAGCCCTCCTAACATTTCTATTATGCAATTTTTTTGTCGAAAACGCAATAATATTTTACTGTACTTTTAAAGAACTTCGTATTATAATAAACGGGATTAGGATATAAAGGAGTTGTTCACATGAATAATGAAGAAAATACAAAAGAAAAATCAGTAGAGGAGCTTGCAAATGCTTTAACAGAAGGCATGGATGAGGAAGTGACTGCAGATGAAGAAAAAGTTGTGGAAATCAACCTAGAAGACGAGGCGGTTACGGAAGAAACTACAGACGAGTCTCCGGAAGAAGAGTCTGTGACAGAAACACCGGCTGAAGAAACGCCAGTGGAAGAAGCACCGGCTGAAGAAACGCCAGTGGAAGAAGCACCGGCAGAGACCCCAAAAAAGAAAAGTAAAAAAGGACTAATCATTACTTTGTCAATAGTAGGTGTCTTGTTAATTGGAATCGCAGCAGCGTATTTGGGAATTTCTTCCTATTATAAAGACAAGTTTGTAATGGGAACGAATGTAAATGGTGTAGACTGTTCTGAAAAAACATTGGCTCAGGTTGAGGCAATGTTGCAAAAACAGGTGGAGGAATATGCGCTTACCATTCAATTGGCAAATGGAGGCAAAGAAGTTCTCGAAGGCACAGACATGGGTATCAAATATGGCGGATATAAGCAGTTAAAGGAAGCGTTTGACGAGCAGAATGCATATTTGTGGCCAAAGGCGTTGTTTGAAGAAAACAATATAAAAGCAGAGATCGTTTTTGAATATGATCAAGAAAAATTGAACACACTGATATCAACACTCGAATGTGTGAAACCGGAAAATCAAGTGGCACCTGTGTCAGCAACAGTTGTTTACAAAGATGGTACATTTGTGATTCAAGATGAAGTGTATGGAACACAACTGGATTTAACGAAAGTAAATGAAGCGATACACACAAAAGTATCTGCAATGGAGCAAGAGGTGAATTTGGAGGAATGTGGATGCTACGTTCAGCCGGTGTATAAGAAGGACTCAAAGGAGGTTCTTGCAGCACAAGCGGAACTCAATAAGTACATTTCTGCAAGCATTACATATAGTTTAGATAATATTGAAGTTGTCGTAGATAAAGACGAGATTGTAGCTTGGGTTTCTGTAGATGCTAACATGATACCAATCATTGACGCAGCAAAGGTGAAAGCATTTACGGACACATTGGGAAAGAAGTATAACACGGCAAATCGTGGTGGCGTAATTACCACGCCTACCGGCAAACAGGTAAATGTTGCGGTAGCGGGCTACGGACGACAGGTTGGAAGTCAAGAAGACTGCAACCAGTTAATCAGCGAGATTAAGGCGGGAAAAACCGTAACTCGTTCACCTATCATTTCCAGACAAGCAACACCGGAAGGACAATTTGCATGGGGAACTACATATGTAGAGGTGGATATCGCAGAACAACATATGTGGTATATCGTAAATGGGCAGGTTGCATTTGAGACAGATGTGGTAACCGGTAAAAAAGGAAAGAATGACACCCCAACAGGTACATTTACGATTTTAGAAAAAATGCGAAACAAGGTATTAAGAGGAAGACCATTGGCTAATGGGAAACCATCCTATTTGACACCTGTTTCTTACTGGATGCGTGTGACATGGAGTGGAATAGGCTTCCACGATGCAGGATGGCAACCAACCTTCGGCGGAGACAGATATGTGAACAATGGTTCCCATGGATGTATCAATATGCCACCGGCTAAGGCAAAAGAATTCTACGGTATGCTTTCTGTTGGCTGTCCGGTAATCATTCATTACTAGAAAAAGAGGAAATAGAATGTATAAATTGTTAAAGCAAGATGGTCTTGCAAAACGAGGCGAATTTCATACAGTGCACGGTGTGATTCAGACACCGGTGTTCATGAATGTGGGAACAATTGCAGCAATAAAAGGTGCCGTTTCTACGGAAGATTTGCAAGGAATCAAAACCCAGGTGCAATTGTCGAATACGTATCACTTACATGTAAGACCGGGTGATGAGGTCGTAAAAAAACTTGGCGGCCTTCATAAATTTATGGTTTGGGACAAACCGATTTTGACAGATTCCGGTGGATTTCAAGTGTTTTCACTTGCAGGACTTCGCAAAATCAAAGAAGAAGGCGTGTATTTTAATTCTCATATTGATGGCAAGAAAATCTTTATGGGACCGGAAGAGAGTATGCAGATTCAGTCAAACTTAGGTTCCACAATAGCGATGGCCTTTGATGAATGTCCATCTAGTGTTGCAAGTCGGGAGTATATGGAAGATTCTGTTGCCCGTACGACCAGATGGCTTGCCAGATGCAAAGAAGAAATGGCAAGGCTGAATTCACTGCCAGATACCATCAACAAGCACCAGATGCTCTTTGGTATCAATCAAGGCGGTATTTATGAAGATATTCGTATAGCTCATGCAAAAGAGATAGCCAAGATGGATTTGGACGGATATGCAGTCGGTGGTCTTGCAGTAGGAGAATCGCACGAGGATATGTATCGAATCCTTGATGCAGTAGTTCCTCATTTGCCGGTTGATAAGCCGACTTACCTTATGGGCGTTGGAACACCTGCAAATATTTTAGAAGCGGTTGACAGAGGCGTGGACTTCTTTGACTGTGTATATCCAAGTAGAAATGGTCGTCATGGACACGTGTATACGAACCAAGGTAAAATCAATTTATTCAATGCAAAATATGAGTTGGACGAAAGGCCAATCGAAGAAGGATGTCAGTGTCCGGCTTGCCGCACTTACAGCAGAGCTTACATTCGTCATCTGCTTAAGGCGAAAGAAATGCTCGGTATGAGACTTTGTGTGCTTCATAACCTGTATTTCTACAATACCATGATGGAAGAAATCAGGGATGCAATAGATAAAGGATGTTATAAAGAGTATAAAGAGCAAAAGCTTGCTGGTATGGCTGGAAAGAATATTAAATAATGATAAATTTACCAAAAACGGCTTGAAGTAAATATACTTTTTGTGTATGATAGTCGTATGTTTAGAATTTAGGAGGGAAATTACATGGAAAACATGGGTGGATTAGGAATTATTGTAATGTATGCTGCAATTATAGGACTTATGTGGTTCTTTTTAATGCGTCCACAGAAGAAAGAGCAAAAGAGACTTCAATTAATGTTATCAGAAATGGCAGTTGGTGATGCAGTGCTCACAACAAGTGGTTTCTACGGCGTAGTAATTGATATTTCAGAGTCTGATGTTATTGTTGAATTTGGTAACAACAAAAATTGTCGTATTCCAATGCAAAAGTCAGCGATTACACAAGTTGAAAAACCAAGTGCAGAATAAGAAATAGCATATCGTGAATTGAAATCCGGATTGAGGAAATTCTCAGTCTGGATTTTTTTGTTTCAAAAAAACAGAGTGTACTCTAAAAAGTTTCACTTTTCCACATTAAAGGGTTGAAATCATAGAAAAAATGCGATATTATAAAAGGAAATATTTTTAATACAAGAGGTAAAGAGATATGGAACTGAATATTGGCGTAATCAGGGGCGATGGCATAGGTCCGGAAATCGTTACTGAGGCAATCAAGGTTTTAAATAAAGTTGGAGAGGTCTACGGACATACATATAAATATAATGAACTGTTAATGGGTGGAGCATCCATCGATGTACATGGAATTCCACTGACAGACGAAACGGTAGCAATTGCAAAATCCTGCGATGCAGTACTTATGGGTTCTATCGGAGGAGATGCAAAAACGTCCCCTTGGTACAAACTAGAACCATCCAAGAGACCAGAAGCGGGTTTGCTTAGAATAAGAAAAGAATTAAATCTATTTGCAAATCTTAGACCGGCCGTTTTGTATGATGAGCTTAAAGGCGCATGCCCATTGAAAGAGGAACTCACAGAAGGCGGGTTCGATATGATGATTATGCGCGAGCTTACAGGCGGACTTTACTTTGGAAATCGTAAAACAGAAGAAGTAGATGGTGTTATGACCGCGAAGGATGAGCTTACATATAATGAGAACGAAGTTCGCAGAATTGCAATTCGCGCATTTGACATTGCAATGAAGCGTAACAAGAAAGTCATAAGCGTAGACAAGGCGAACGTACTTGATTCGTCGAGACTTTGGAGAAAAGTGGTAGAAGAGGTTGCGAAGGATTATCCGGAAGTGACATTAGAGCATATGCTGGTTGATAACTGTGCAATGCAGCTTGTGAAAAACCCAAAACAATTTGATGTCATTTTAACCGAGAACATGTTTGGTGATATTTTATCGGACGAGGCAAGCATGATTACAGGTTCCATCGGAATGCTGGCATCAGCGAGCCTGAATGACACGAAATTCGGACTCTATGAACCAAGTGGCGGCTCGGCACCTGACATTGCAGGGAAAGGCATTGCAAATCCAATTGCAACCATTCTTTCAGCAGCTATGATGCTTCGTTACACATTTGACTTGGATAAAGAAGCAGATGCCATTGAAAGTGCAGTGGCGCAAGTGCTGAAAGACGGGTATCGTACGATCGACATTATGTCGGAAGGCAAAACACAGGTGAATACAGCAGAGATTGGAACTCTTATCTGCGAACGAATCGCATAGGACGAAAGAGCAGGAGGAAATAGATATGAGAAGTGATACAGTAACAAAGGGGATGCAACAAGCCCCACATCGTTCGTTATTTAACGCATTAGGATACACAGAGGAAGAACGTCAAAGACCATTGGTTGGTATTGTATGTTCTTATAATGAGATTGTACCGGGGCACATGAATTTGGATAAGATTTGTGATGCCGTTAAAATGGGTGTTGCAATGGCAGGTGGAACTCCGATTATGTTCCCTGCAATCGCTGTTTGTGACGGAATTGCAATGGGACACGTGGGTATGAAATACTCTCTTGTAACCAGAGATTTGATTGCGGATTCTACGGAAGCGATGGCAATGGCTCACCAATTTGATGCTTTGGTTATGATTCCAAACTGTGATAAAAATGTTCCGGGACTTTTGATGGCAGCAGCACGTATCAATGTGCCAACTGTTTTTGTCAGCGGTGGTCCAATGCTTGCAGGTAAGGTAAAAGGCTGTAAGAGAAGTTTATCCAGCATGTTTGAAGCAGTAGGCTCTTATGCAGCAGGTACCATGACAGCGGAAGATGTGACAGAATTTGAAGAAAAGGTATGTCCAACTTGTGGTTCATGTTCCGGCATGTACACGGCAAACAGTATGAACTGTCTGACAGAAGTACTTGGAATGGGACTTGGCGGAAATGGTACAATTCCTGCAGTATATTCTGAAAGAATTCGTCTTGCAAAACATGCAGGTATGAAGGTTATGGAATTATTAGAAAAGAATATCCGTCCAAGAGATATTATGACAGAAAAGGCTGTTTTAAATGCATTGACTGTTGATATGGCACTTGGATGTTCTACAAACTCTATGCTTCATTTGCCGGCAATTGCACATGAAATCGGAATGGATTTTGATATTACATTTGCAAACGAAATCAGCGCAAAAACACCGAACCTTTGCCATTTGGCACCAGCAGGTCCTACATATATGGAAGACTTGAACGAAGCAGGCGGTGTATACGCTGTTATGAATGAATTGAACAAAAAAGGCTTACTATACACAGATTGTATGACTGTAACAGGTAAAACAGTTGGAGAAAATATTGCAAATTGTGTAAATAGAGATCCAGAGGTTATCAGACCAATTGAAAATCCATATAGTGAAACAGGTGGTCTTGCAGTTCTTACCGGAAATCTTGCACCAGACGGCAGCGTTGTAAAACGTTCGGCAGTGGTGGAAGAAATGATGGTACATGAAGGACCGGCTAGAGTATTTGACTGTGAAGAAGATGCCATTGATGCAATCAAGGGCGGAAAGATTGTAGCAGGTGATGTGGTTGTTATTCGCTATGAAGGACCAAAGGGTGGTCCTGGTATGCGTGAAATGTTGAATCCAACATCTGCAATTGCTGGTATGGGACTTGGTGCTAGCGTTGCATTAATTACAGACGGACGTTTCAGCGGTGCATCCAGAGGAGCATCCATCGGACACGTTTCACCGGAAGCAGCAGTTGGCGGTCCAATCGCATTGGTTGAAGAAGGAGATATCATTAAGATTAACATTCCGGAAACCAAGATTGAACTCAAAGTATCCGATGAAGTTTTAGCAGAGAGAAAAGCAAAATGGGTTCCAAGACAGCCAAAGGTAACCACCGGATACTTGGCAAGATATGCGTCTATGGTAACATCAGGCAACAGAGGAGCAATCTTAGAAATACCTAGATAGAGAAGGAGACTTTTTATGCAATTAACAGGAGCAGAAATCGTAATCGAGTGTTTGAAGGAACAAGGGGTTGACACCGTGTTCGGTTATCCGGGTGGTGCCATCCTGAATGTATACGATGCTTTATATAAACACAGTGATGAAATTACACATATTTTAACATCTCATGAACAGGGCGCATCTCATGCGGCTGACGGATACGCAAGAGCAACCGGAAAGGTCGGTGTATGTTTTGCAACCAGTGGTCCTGGTGCAACCAATCTGGTAACAGGTATTGCAACCGCATATATGGATTCCATTCCAATCGTTGCGATTACATGTAACGTAGGCGTTTCCCTACTTGGAAAAGATAGCTTCCAAGAGATTGATATTGCCGGTGTTACAATGCCAATTACGAAACACAACTATATTGTAAAAGATGTTAATAAATTAGCAGATACCATTCGCAAGGCATTTGAAATTGCAAGAACTGGAAGACCGGGTCCGGTGCTAATTGACATTCCAAAGGATGTGACAGCAAATGTTTGTGAATATGAGAAGACAGTAATAAATACAGAGAAAGTTATTATAAATCCGGTTGATGAAGCAGAGGTTGATGCCGCAGTTGCTATGATGAAGAAGGCAAAGAAACCATTTATCTTTGTTGGAGGTGGTGCTGTTTTATCTGGTGCAAGCGAATCTTTAGTAGAATTTGCGCATAAAATGGATGCACCGGTAACCGATTCTTTGATGGGAAAAGGTGCTTTCCCGGGAACCGATGATTTGTATACGGGCATGCTTGGAATGCATGGTACAAAGCCTTCTAATTTTGGCGTAAGCAAATGTGATTTGCTTGTAGTAATCGGTGCCAGATTCAGTGACCGTGTAACCGGAAATGCAAGCAAATTTGCAAGCAAGGCAAAAATTATTCAAATTGATATTGACCCTGCGGAAATTGATAAAAATATCATGACAGACGCAAGCATCACAGGTGATGTGGATGAGGTTCTAAAATGTATTAATGCGAAATTAGAACAACAAGACCATAGTGAGTGGAAACAAACCATCAACGAATATAAGGAAAAATATCCACTTACCTATCACCAAGGCGTTTTGACAGGACCAGCGGTTATTGAGGAAATTTATAAACAGACCGAAGGCGATGCAGTCATTACAACAGAAGTTGGACAGCATCAGATGTGGGCAGCTCAGTTCTATAAATACACGAAACCAAGAACGCTTTTAACTTCCGGTGGGCTTGGAACCATGGGATATGGACTTGGCGCATCCCTTGGAGCTAAAATGGGTGTACCGGATAAAACCGTAGTCAACATTGCAGGTGACGGTTGCTTCCGTATGAATATGAATGAGATTGCAACAGCAGCAAGATACAATATTCCAATTATTCAGGTAGTAATTAATAACCACGTGCTTGGAATGGTTCGTCAATGGCAGACCTTATTCTACGGACAACGTTATTCAGCAACAGTGTTAAATGATGCAGTTGACTTTGTGAAATTAGCTGAGGCTATGGGTGCTGTGGGAATGAGAGCAACCACATTAGATGAATTTAAAGCAGCATTTAGTGAGGCTCTGACACTTGGCAGACCGGTTGTTATCGATTGTCAGATTGACAGTGACGAAAAGGTATGGCCGATGGTAGCTCCTGGAGCAGCAATTAGCGAAGCATTTAGTGAAGAAGATTTAAAAGAAAAATAGTTTGTTAGGAGGAGAAAGAAATGAGTAGAGTGTATAACTTTTCAGCAGGTCCGGCAGTTTTACCGGAATGTGTGCTTAAAGAAGCAGCAGAAGAAATGATGGATTATAAGGGAACCGGAATGTCGGTTATGGAAATGAGCCATCGCTCGAAAGCGTATGACGAGATTATCAAGACAGCAGAGGCAGACCTTCGTGAGCTTATGAACATTCCTGATAATTACAAAGTACTGTTTTTGCAAGGTGGTGCATCTCAACAGTTTGCTATGATTCCAATGAACTTGATGAAAAATAAAGTAGCTGATTATATCGTCACAGGCCAATGGGCAAAGAAAGCATATCAGGAAGCACAGAAATATGGAAAAGCAAATAAGATCGCAACATCTGAAGATAAGACATTTTCTTATATTCCAGATTGTTCGGATTTGCCGATTTCTGAAGATGCAGATTATGTTTACATATGTGAAAACAACACAATTTACGGTACAAAATTCAAAGAACTGCCAAATACAAAGGGTAAAATTTTAGTATCTGACGTTTCTTCTTGCTTCTTATCTGAACCGGTTGATGTAAGCAAGTATGGTATTATTTATGGTGGAGTTCAAAAGAACATCGGACCTGCCGGCGTAGTAATTGTAATCATTCGTGAAGATTTGATTACGGAAGATGTACTTCCTGGCACACCAACCATGTTACAGTATAAGATTCATGCGGATGCAGAGTCTCTTTATAACACACCACCTGCTTACGGTATCTACATTTGTGGCAAGGTGTTCAAATGGTTAAAAGAGATGGGTGGACTTTCTGCAATCAAAGAATATAATGAGAAAAAAGCAAAGATTCTCTATGATTTCTTGGATGAAAGCAAATTGTTCAAAGGAACGGTTGAGAAGAAAGACCGTTCACTGATGAATGTTCCATTCGTGACAGGCGATGCAGAGTTAGATGCGAAATTTGTAAAAGAAGCAAAAGAAGCAGGCTTTGAGAACTTAAAAGGACATAGAAGTGTAGGCGGAATGCGTGCAAGTATCTATAATGCTATGCCAATCGAAGGTGTAGAAGCGTTAGTAGCGTTTATGAAGAAATTTGAGGAGGCGAATCTCTAATGTATAAATATCATTGCTTAAATCCGATTGCGAATATTGGGTTAAATCAATTTGATGATGCGTATGTGGCAACTGAGGATATGAAGGAAGCAGATGCGGTGCTTGTAAGAAGCGCGGTGATGCATGAGCTTGAGTTTGATGAGAACTTGAAGGTAATCGCAAGAGCAGGAGCTGGTGTGAATAATATTCCGTTAGACCGTTGTGCAGAGGAAGGTATTGTTGTATTCAATACACCGGGAGCAAATGCCAACGGTGTAAAAGAGATGGTTTTAGCAGGACTTCTTATGGCTTCCAGGGATATTGTAGGTGGTATCGAATGGGTGAAGGCCAATAAAGAGGATGCCAATATTGCAAAATCAGCTGAAAAGGCAAAGAAAGCATTTGCAGGCTGTGAGATAGAAGGCAAGAAGCTTGGTGTTATCGGTCTAGGTGCAATCGGTGTTTTGGTTGCAAATGCAGCTGTGAAATTAGGAATGGAAGTATATGGATATGACCCGTATCTTTCTGTAGATGCGGCATGGAAATTATCTCGTCAGATTTACCACGCAAAGACCACAGAGGAAATTTACAAAGAGTGCGATTATATTACCATTCATGTTCCGGCATTGGAATCTACCAAAGGCATGATTAATGCTGAGGCACTAGGTTTAATGAAGGATGGAGTTATCATTTTAAATTATGCCAGAGATGTTCTTGTGGATGAAGTGGCTTTACTGGAAGCTATGGATGCAGGAAAGGTGAAGAAATATGTAACCGACTTTGCAAATCCAACTGTGGCTGGTAAAGATAATGTGATTGTTACACCACATTTGGCAGCTTCCACAGAAGAATCAGAAGATAATTGTGCGAAGATGGCAGTGAAAGAAGTGATGGAATATTTGGAAAATGGTAACATCCGCAATTCTGTAAACTATCCAAACTGTGAAATGGGACTTCGCGGTGAATATACCAGAATTACCATTATGCATCGCAACGTGCCAAACATGATTGGTCAGTTTTCAACCATTCTTGCAGAGGACGGTATCAACATTGCGAACATGACCAATAAGAGTAGAAACGCGTATGCATATACCATGATTGATGTGGAAAATGAAGTCACAGATGAAATCGTAGAGGACCTTAAAAAAGTAAAGGAAGTTTTAAGAGTTCGGGTTATTGCATAATGTCGATTTTTGTCATATAATGAGTGTCGGAGATAAATTATTATAAGGGACACATATATGAACAAAGAATTTGGAGATAAAAAGAGTTTTGTAGTAGGGCTTATAATAATATTTGCCCTACTATTTTTATTTGCAGGCATCGGTTACTGTTACAGTTTTCTTCCTGTAGTGACGTTAAAAGTAGATGATGTAACCATAAGACAGGATGAAGAGATTCCGGAGTTCCATGTCTATGCTGAATTCTCAGGCAAGCGAGACATTGTGTTGGATAGAGTAACCGGATACAAAGTTAGCGATCTGGTGAATGCTTTCAATCAAAGACAAGGATACAAACTAACTCATCATATAGATGCAGCTACCGAAGGCATGTATCCGTTGGAAATAGTATTAGATTGGTCCATGAAAGATAAATTAACCAAGCATTGGCACAATCGAATTCAGTACAGAATCGTAGACGGGACATTTGAGGTCATAAGTAAGTACGGTGATTGGGACAATGGTGCATTTACTTTTCTGGATGGGACAAAGGCAAGTGGATGGACAAACATAGGACCAGACACCTATTATTTTGAGGAAAACGGTACACGTGTAGAGGGAAAACAAGAGATATTTGGCGCAACTTATTATTTCGGAGAAGATGGAAAGTTTGACTCGGAGAAGAATAAAGTAAATCCAGCCAAACCGATGATTGCCATTACCTTTGACGATGGACCGAGTAAGTTCACTATGCAACTGTTAGAGCAACTAGAGGCATATGATGCCAGAGCAACCTTTTTCATGGTTGGAACAAATGTGCCAAAATTTCCGGAAACGGTGAGGAAGATGAAGGAAATCGGTTGTGAGTTAGGTAACCATACTACCAATCATCCAAGATTAATCAACCTAGATGTTGCCGGAATACAGTACGAAATTAACTCGACCAATCAGGCAATACAAAGTGTGGTAGGAGAAATGCCGACGTTAATGCGACCACCTTATGGAGACGTCAATGAAGTGGTTCAGTCAGTGGTAGGCATGCCATTAGCCATGTGGTCAGTAGATACCAGAGACTGGGAACAGAAGGATATGGCGTTTGTCAAAAACTATGTTTTAAATGCTGCAAAGGATGGGGAGATTGTACTCCTTCACGACATCCATGAGACTACGGTGCAGGCGGTGCTGCAAGTCATTCCGGAATTGGTAAATCGTGGCTATCAGCTTGTGACAGTTAGTGAGATGGCAGCGGCTAGAGGTGTGACACTGGAGAATGGGCAGAAATATTATGAATTTAGATAAAAAGAAATCAATTCATACTTGTGGAGGAAAAGCATATTATAAAAATAGTACGGGACATGATGTGTAAAGCATACATCATGTCCCTTTATTCATCTTATTTATTTAAATTCGCATTATGTTTATCGAGCAACTGATGAATCTTATCTGTTGGAACCAATACCTTTCCGATGGTTGTATCGTGATTCATAGAATCAATGATAAGTGCCAAGAACTTGCTCATATCTGCAAATGTAAAGTATGGTTTCTCCAATACAGATGGTGGAAGATAAGTAAGGTTCGTTGTGATGATACGGTCAATATAACCTTTTTCATAATATTCATCAAACTTCGCCATACCTTCTGTAAACAGACCAAATGTTGAGAATACAAATACGCGGTTTGCCCCACGTTCTTTGATTTGCTTACACACATCCAACATACTTTCACCGGAAGAAATCATGTCATCTACGATAATAGCGTTCTTTCCTTCCAAATCAGTACCTAAGAATTCATGAGCCACAATTGGGTTCTTTCCATTTACCACAATTGAATAGTCACGGCGTTTGTAGAACATACCCATATCTACGCCAAGTACGTTTGATAAATAAACGGCACGGTGCATAGCGCCTTCATCCGGACTGATAATCATTAAATGGTCTTTGTCAACTTGTAAATCAGGTTCTGCGCGGAGCAGAGCTTTCATGAACTGATAGTTTGCTGAGAAATTATCAAATCCCTTTAAAGGAATAGAGTTCTGTACACGTGGGTCGTGTGCATCAAATGTAATAATATTTGAAACGCCCATATCCATTAACTCTTGTAATGCAAGCGCACAGTCAAGAGATTCTCTCTTGGTACGTTTGTGCTGACGGCTTTCATAAAGGAATGGCATAATAACGTTAATACGGCGTGCCTTTCCTGTAGCAGCAGAGATGATACGTTTTAAATCTTGATAATGGTCATCCGGTGACATATGATTCTCATAACCATTTACTGTATAAGTAAGGCTGTAGTTACATACATCGACCATAATGAATAAATCTTTACCACGAATAGATTCTTTTAAAATACCTTTTGCTTCACCGGAACCGAAACGTGGACAAGCACTTTCTGCTAAGTAGTTGTCACATTCATAGTTTGCAAGATGTGCGGTGTCCGGAAATTCCTTACTTGCTCCTTGTCTGAAAGAAACAATGTAATCATTAACCTTTTGACCTAATTCTTTACAACTGTCCAAAGCGATAATCTTAAGAGGAGCAGTTGGAAGAGTTTTTTCTAATTGTGAAATGTTCGACATGATAGCCTCCTAAAACGTCTTTATTTATTGATGTAACCATTCTAACAAAAAATAAATAGTTCATCAATATTTTATAGACGGAAAATTGCTTTTTTTCTCCAAATTTAGTATGATATAGTTTAGTAAAAATAAACTTGAGGGAAAATTCGTATGAAACATGAACATATTATAAAGGCAGTTGAGCCGTTAAGCATAGCAGAAGAACTGGGAATTGAACCGGGCGATAAGCTTATTTCCATAAATGAAAATGTGATAGAAGATGTTTTTGACTATCATTATCTTGTAAATGATGAAGAACTCGTTGTCCTAATAGAGAAGGCTGACGGCGAGGAATGGGAATTAGAGATTGAGAAAGACTATGAAGAAGACCTTGGCATTACGTTTGAACAGGGACTTATGGATGAGTATCGTTCTTGTAGAAATAAATGTATCTTTTGTTTTATAGACCAGATGCCAAAGGGAATGAGAGAAACCTTATATTTTAAGGATGATGATTCCAGGCTGTCATTTTTACAGGGGAATTACATCACGCTTACCAACATGAGCGACCATGACGTGGAACGTATGGTACAGTATCATTTGGAGCCGATAAATATTTCTTTTCAGACCACGAATCCGGAATTGCGCTGCAAGATGCTTCATAATCGATTTGCAGGTGAGGCACTGAAAAAAGTGGACAAGCTCTATGAGGGTGGCGTTCACATGAATGGACAGATTGTTCTGTGCAAGGGTGTCAATGATGGCGAGGAATTGGAAAGAAGTATTCGTGATTTGACAAAGTATCTTCCATATCTTCAGAGTGTATCCGTGGTACCGGTAGGACTTACAAAATATAGAGATGGATTGTATCCTTTAGAGCCGTTTACAAAAGAGGATGCGATGAAAGTTTTAGACATCATCGAGGGTTGGCAGAAGAAGATATATGAGGAGTATGGACTTCATTTTATTCATGCAGGGGATGAGTGGTATATCCTTGCTGAACGTGAAATGCCGGAGGAAGAACGCTATGACGGATACATGCAATTGGAAAATGGCGTGGGCATGTTAAGACTTTTGATGGATGAATTTGATGAAGCTCTTGTTGATTTAGAAGGCGATGATCGCAAGGTAGAGGTTTCCATTGCAACCGGTAAGCTTGCGTATCCATATTTACAAAGGATGATAGAAAAACTGCAGGTGAAGTTTCCAAACGTAAAGGTACATTTGTACTGGGTTCGCAACGATTTCTTTGGAGAAAAGATTACAGTTGCAGGCTTGATTACCGGACAGGATTTGATTGCACAGTTAAAAGGTAGGGAGCTTGGCAGTAAATTACTTCTTCCATGTAACATGTTGAGAGACGGAGAAGAGGTTTTCTTAGATGATGTAACGCTGACACAAGTAAAAGATTCTTTACAAGTAGAGATAGATATTGTAAAATCAAGCGGATGGGATTTTGTGGAAAGGATTTTGAATGATGAGTAAACCAATTGTAGCAATTGTGGGAAGACCGAATGTAGGAAAATCCACATTATTTAATGCACTGGCAGGAGAAATGATTTCAATCGTAAAGGACACGCCAGGTGTTACAAGAGATAGAATATATGCAGAAGTATCTTGGCTTAACCGAGATTTCACATTAATAGACACAGGCGGTATTGAGCCGGACAGTAAGGATATTATTTTGTCACAGATGAGAGAACAGGCGCAGATTGCCATTGATACGGCGGATGTTATTATTTTCTTAACAGATGTGAGACAAGGCTTGGTAGATTCTGACTCGAAGGTGGCAGATATGCTCCGTCGTTCCGGAAAGCCGGTTATATTAGTGGTAAATAAAGTGGACAGTTTTGAAAAATTTATGCCGGATGTGTATGAATTTTATAACCTTGGTATCGGGGATCCTATGCCAATCTCTGCTTCTTCAAGACTTGGTATCGGTGATATGCTGGATGAAGTGACAAAACACTTCCCAGAGGGAGCCGGTGAAGAAGAGGAAGATGACAGACCGCGTATTGCCATTGTTGGGAAGCCAAATGTAGGAAAGTCTTCGATTGTAAATAAACTTCTTGGCAAGAACCGTGTGATTGTATCCGACATTGCAGGAACAACCAGGGATGCCATTGACACGGCCATTAAGCATAACGGAAAAGAGTATGTGTTTATTGACACAGCCGGGCTTCGCAGAAAGAGTAAAATTAAAGAAGAATTGGAGCGTTACAGCATCATTCGTACAGTAACGGCTGTAGAACGCGCAGATGTGGTACTTATGGTAATTGATGCGACGGAAGGCGTAACTGAGCAGGATGCAAAGATTGCAGGTATTGCACACGAGCGTGGAAAGGGTATTATTGTTGTTGTAAACAAATGGGATGCCATTGAAAAACACGATAAGACCATGAATGAATATGAGAAAGATATCCGTAACACCTTAGCATATATGCCATATGCGGAAATTATGTATGTTTCTGCAGAAACTGGGCAACGCTTAAATAAACTCTATGATATGATTGATATGGTAATGGAAAATCAGACCTTACGTGTTGCGACAGGTGTTTTAAATGAGATTATGGCGGAAGCAGTGGCGCTTCAGCAACCACCTTCAGACAAAGGAAAACGTTTGAAACTTTACTATATTACACAGGTTTCTGTAAAACCGCCAACATTTGTTATCTTTGTAAATGATAAAGAGTTGATGCATTTTTCTTATACTAGATATCTGGAAAATAAGATTCGAGAGGCCTTTGGTTTTAGAGGGACATCGCTGAAATTCTTTATCCGTGAGCGAAAGGAAAAGGAGCAATAAGAATGGAACGTTTGATTTGTGTAGCAATCGGATACCTGTTTGGACTGTTTCAGACAGGTTACATTTACGGTATGATAAATCATGTGGATATACGTAAGCATGGAAGTGGAAATGCAGGGACAACCAATGCACTTCGCACACTTGGCTGGAAGGCAGGAGCAATTACATTTATCGGTGACTGCTTAAAATGTGTATTGGCAGTGTTACTTGTTCGTTTCTTATTTCTACAGGATTTACACACGGAATTATACGCAATGTATGCAGGACTAGGTGCCGTTCTTGGACATAATTTCCCATTTTATTTAAAGTTCAAAGGTGGGAAAGGAATTGCATCTACAGTAGGGCTCATTTTGGCAGTTAATCCGCTGATGTTTTTAATAGTGGCAGTGGTCTTCATAACCATTGTATGGTTTACTCAGTATGTATCACTTGGTTCTATTGTAATTATGGTGCTTTTTGTAATCATGGTGGTAATTAGCGGACAAGCGGGCTGGCTGTTTTTACCGACAGCTGATTTAGGTGAATACTATGCCATTGCTATTGTGCTTGCAGCACTTGCGATTTGGAGACACCGTGCAAATATGAAACGATTAGCGACTGGAACAGAAAACAAAACAGACCTTAGAAAGATTGGTAAGAAATAATACGGAGGGTTATTATGGCTAGAGTAG
>JAZRQP010000147.1:0-5301 GCA_045649885.1 Faecalimonas sp. | reverse complement strand
AATCATTTCCTCATAATGGTCAATAAAAATTTTTTGTAAGATATTCATACTACTATTATGAAGGAAAACGAGGAAAAAGAAAACCCCCACCCCTCAAGAATGAGGGGCAGGGGAGTTGAAGTGTCAAAGACACTTTTTTACTAGACAAATCTGTGCGACATGTTATAATGTTGTTATAACACGTAAGAAAAAGGTGAAAGATATGTTAATTAAAATTGATTTCAATAGCGACGAAGCTATCTATATGCAGCTTCGTAATCAGATTATTTTAGGAATTGCAACATCCAGAATACACGAAGGAGATTCGCTTCCTTCTGTCCGACAGCTGGCAGAGGAAATCGGAATTAACATGCATACTGTAAATAAAGCGTATGCAGTACTCCGAGAAGAGGGAATTATACATTTAGATAGAAGACGCGGAGCGGTGATTGCCATTGATATCAATCGATTGCAGGCACTGGAAGATATGAAGCGTCAACTTACTGTTGTCCTTGCAAAAGGAAGATGTAAAAATATTACGAAAGAAGACGTTTACGCATTGGTAGACGAGATTTTTGATGAGTATAATTAGGAGGTCGTAAGAATATGCATAAGGATTTTACAGCACAGGCCGAAAAAGTATTGATGACAGCCAAAAGTCTGGCTAGAAAATGGGGACACCCATATGTTGGGACAGAGCATTTACTTTTGGCACTGCGAAAAGAATTTACGGGTGTAGCAGGTCAGGTTCTTGCAATGCACCGTGTGGACGAAGAAAAGATTACCAAGATTATAGAAGAATTAGGCGCACCAGCCCAAGAGGAAAAACGAAAGAAAATGGAATACAGTCCAAGACTTGAGTTCCTTTTGGATAACGCATTTCAGGAGGCAGTCAGACAAAATTCGGAAAAGATAGGAACAGAGCATTTGTTGTTGGCAATGATAAAGGATGCTGACTGCGCAGCTACACGTAGTCTCGCCACCTTAAATGTTGATTTGGTGAAAGTACATGACGATATCTTACATGTGGTAGGAATTAATCCGAAAGATTATGAGGATGGATTAGAAGGCGGACGCGTGCAAGGAGGCATGCTGGAGCAGTTCAGCACTGATTTAACTGCAAAAGCAGCAGAAGGGAAATTGGACCCTGTGGTTGGACGCGAGGCAGAAATTGAGAGACTCATGCAGGTGCTTAGTAGAAGAACAAAGAACAACCCATGTATGATTGGCGAGCCTGGTGTCGGGAAAACGGCCATTATCGAAGGCCTTGCAAGCAGAATTGCGGAAGGTATTGTTCCGGAAGGAATGAGAGAAAAACACATTTTGACATTGGATTTATCCGGCATGGTTGCAGGGACCAAATACCGTGGTGAGTTTGAAGACCGTATGAAGAAACTTTTACGAGAAGTGAAGAATGATAAGAATGTGATTCTCTTTTTAGATGAGATTCACACTATTATCGGTGCAGGTGGCGCAGAAGGAGCATTAGATGCGGCAAACATTTTGAAACCATCCATGGCGCGAGGCGAAATTCAGTTAATTGGTGCAACAACCATCAATGAATACCGCAAGCACATTGAAAAGGACGCCGCCTTAGAAAGAAGGTTCCAGCCGATTATGGTAGAGGAGCCAGATGCGGAACTGTGTAAAAAGATTTTAGAAGGCTTGAAGGCGAAATTTGAGGAACATCACCGTGTGATAATAACAGATGATGCAATTGACTCCGCTATTCAATTGTCAGAACGGTACATTAACGACAGGCATTTGCCGGATAAAGCAATTGATGTTTTGGATGAAGCATGTTCCAAAGTAAGTCTTCGTGGATATAAGGTTCCGGAGAATTTAGAACACATGGAAACGATGTTCCAGGAACTGCTTGTGAAGAAAGAAGAAGAAATCAAGGCAGGCAATTTTGCAGAAGCTTCTCTTATCCAAAAAGAACAAGTGGAACTTGGAAAGAAGATTGACAGCACCAAGAGACGTTTCCGTAAAGCGCAGGAGAAGAAACAGCTAGAAGTGGGAGAAGAAGATATTGCAGTTGTTATCTCTGCATGGACCAAAATTCCAGTTCAGAAGTTGACAGAGACAGAAGGAGTACGCCTTCGCAAACTAGAACAAACCCTTCACAAACGTGTTATCGGGCAGGAAGAGGCTGTAACTGCGGTAGCGAAAGCGGTGAAACGTGGACGTGTAGGAATTAAAAGTCCAAACCGTCCGGTTGGTTCCTTCTTGTTCCTTGGACCTACGGGGGTTGGAAAAACAGAGCTTGCGAAGACTTTAGCAGAAGCGTTGTTTGGGAAAGAAGATGCCATGATTCGTGTGGACATGTCTGAATACATGGAGAAACACAGTGTATCAAAAATGATTGGTTCGCCTCCGGGATATGTCGGCCATGACGATGGGGGACAACTGAGTGAAAAGGTGCGCAGAAATCCATATTCTGTTATCCTGTTTGATGAAATTGAAAAGGCTCACCCGGATGTATTCAACATTTTACTACAAGTGTTAGATGACGGGCATATCACGGATTCGCAAGGACGAAAGGTTGACTTTAAAAATACGGTTATCATCATGACCTCCAACGCAGGTGCAAAAGCAATTGTAGAGCCAAAGAAATTGGGCTTTGGTGCAAAAGAGGATGCAGCAGAGGATTATAAGAAAATGAAAACTAACGTGATGGAAGAAGTAAAACGCTTATTCCGTCCGGAATTCTTAAACCGTATTGATGAGACAATTGTCTTCCACGCCCTTAATGAAGAGCACATGAAGCAGATTGTAGGTCTCATGTGTAATGAACTCATCGAACGTGTGAAAAATCAGTTAGACATCAAGTTGATTGTTCGCGATTCGGCGAAGAAATTTATTGTTGAAAAAGGTACAGATAAGAAATATGGTGCAAGACCACTGCGACGCGCGCTTCAGAATGAGTTGGAGGATAAACTTGCTGAAGCAATTCTAAATGGAGATGTGAATTCGGGAGAAGAAGTGGTTGTTCATATTTCTAATAAGGAATTGAAATTCGATTAAAATACTGAGAAGATAGGAGAAACTAGATGGCAAAAGGGAAGAAAAGCATATTTTTTTGCCAGAATTGTGGGCATGAAGAGACGAAATGGCTTGGCCAATGTCCTATGTGTAAGGAATGGAATACCTTTGTGGAAGAAAATGTTTCCGTATCCAAAAGCAGTACTGTGAAGCTGGCAAAAGAGGCAGAGGTTGTTGCTTTGAAAAATATTGAAACAGACTTTGAAGAAAGAATCCATACCCAGATTCAGGAGTTGGACAGAGTGCTGGGCGGAGGAATCGTTCCGGGTTCCCTTGTGTTAGTAGGCGGCGACCCGGGAATAGGAAAGTCTACCTTATTATTACAAGTATGTCAGAAGTTATGTGAAAGTAAAAAGCAAGTCCTTTATATTTCGGGAGAAGAATCTTTAAAACAGATTAAACTCCGTGCTAATCGCATGGGCGAATTTAAGGAAGACTTATATTTGCTATGTGAAACCAATCTGGAAGTCATTCGCAATATTATTGAAACACGAAAACCGGATATGGTTGTGATAGATTCCATTCAGACTATGTATAGTGAAGAGGTTTCCTCAGCACCGGGCAGTGTATCTCAAGTGCGAGAATCTACCAATGTGTTTATGCAGTTGGCAAAAGGATTAGGGATTTCTATATTTATAGTAGGTCATGTGACAAAGGAAGGAACAGTTGCAGGACCGAGAGTGTTAGAACACATGGTGGATACAGTTTTGTATTTTGAAGGTGATAGACATGCATCCTATCGCATTTTGCGAGGCGTAAAAAATCGTTTTGGTTCAACAAATGAAATCGGCGTATTTGAAATGCGCCAGAATGGATTGGTAGAAGTAGAGAATCCATCGGAGTATATGCTAAATGGAAAACCAGAGCATGCGTCTGGTTCGGTTGTTGCATGTTCTATAGAAGGAACGCGTCCGATATTAATAGAGATACAAGCCCTTGTATGTAGCAGTAATTTTGGAATGCCGAGAAGAACTGCAGCAGGAACAGATTATAACCGAGTTAATCTGCTCATGGCAGTTTTGGAAAAAAGGTTGGGATTGCACCTTTCGAATTATGATGCATACGTTAATATAGCTGGTGGCGTTAGGATGAATGAACCTGCCATTGACCTTGGAATTGTGATGGCCATTGTGTCGAGCTATAAAAATCATCCGATTGATGAAAAGACCATCGTATTTGGCGAAGTCGGACTTAGCGGAGAAGTACGGGCAGTCAGCATGCCAGAACAACGAGTGGCAGAAGCGAAAAAACTAGGATTTGAAACCTGCATTTTACCGGAAGTATCTAAAGATATGGTAAAGGGTATTGAAGGAATTAAGATTATAGGAGTCAAAAATATAGGCGATGCGATGCAATTAATTTGACGTTTGTAGAAAATGTACAAAAATGTTAACGAAGGACGAATTTTTTCGTCCTTTATTTTGTGAAAAATAGTGTTGACTTTTGTCAAGACGAATGATATTCTAAGTGAGCGCTCAGTTGACGGGTTAAACAATTTTATAAAATTAAAAAAAGTTTTAAAAAGTTGTTGACAACGTGTGCGGTATGTTGTATATTAATATAGCGCGTCGGTCAAAACGATAGCGACTGGGGGAGTATAGCTCAGCTGGGAGAGCATCTGCCTTACAAGCAGGGGGTCACAGGTTCGAGCCCTGTTACTCCCACCAAAACAACTTAAAGGGAAATAACATGCTGGTGTGGCTCAACGGTAGAGCAGCTGATTTGTAATCAGCAGGTTGGGGGTTCGATTCCCTCCACCAGCTCCAAAATATCGAGGGTTTCCCGAGTGGCCAAAGGGGGCGGACTGTAAATCCGTTAGCTGAGCTTTCGGTGGTTCGAATCCACCACCCTCGACCAATAATTTTATAATAAGTGTGCGGAAGTGGCTCAGGGGTAGAGCATCGCCTTGCCAAGGCGAGGGTCGCGAGTTCGAATCTCGTCTTCCGCTCCAGAAAATCCCGACCTGCTTGAAAGAGCAGGTCAATTATGCGGGTGTAGTTCAATGGTAGAACCTCAGCCTTCCAAGCTGATGGCGTGAGTTCGATTCTCATCACCCGCTCCATAAACAATACGGGCTCATAGCTCAGCTGGATAGAGCAACGGCCTTCTAAGCCGTGTGTCCGGGGTTCGAATCCCTGTGGGCTCACCAATTTCATAAAATTTCTTTTTGGGGGTGTAGCGCAGTTTGGTAGCGCAACTGGTTTGGGACCAGTGGGCCGCGGGTTCAAATCCTGCCACCCCGACCATTTTTTTAATAATGAACTTTTGCCCAGATAG
>JAZRQP010000146.1:0-2865 GCA_045649885.1 Faecalimonas sp. | reverse complement strand
TGGATGTAAACCGAAGAATGTACTGCTCAACAATAGCAAATATTATTGCTTATATGTGCGTAAAACCAATATATATCGTGATTGTGTTGTGGGGAAAGGATTGTGGATTAGGGATTATAATAGAACTAAGGAAGTACGCAGATTAAGGCAAGTCAATGCAAAAGCTGTAGTAGAAAGAACACCCGATATCACAATCATAAATGATGAGAATGAATGGACTTACTGGTATTTCAAATTGTGCGTAGGGAAAATATATAAGGTACTAGTATCAGAAGCGTGTATGAAAACATGTTTGAGAGAGTGTTTAGAAGAAAGGGTAGTCGACAAGAATGAACTAATGAGATTTGACGGAACATCAGATATTATGTTTTGGGGTACAAGTAAAGGGAAATTAAAAAGTAAGGGTAAGTAGAACAATTTTGATCCAATAACAGGTTAATGATTCTACGTACGATAGCAACCAATGAAGGCCGACAATACGCCGTGCACTATGCAAGTAGCGTGCACGGCGTTAGGCGGTAAAAAAGTTGGATATTATATCAGTTTTGTCACATCTTCTCCACACACCACAGCCAGTTCATGCAATGCCCGGGTTGCTGCAACATACAGCATGCGTGCGTGGCCTGCATCAGCAGGGTAATCCTCAGAAGTAGGGTCGAAGATGAGTGCCGTATCGAATTCTAAGCCTTTTGTATACTCTACAGGAAGTACGAGTACGCCTTTCTTGAATTCGGCTTTTTCTAGATTGCTTTCTTCAATTTCAATCTGTCTGCCTAATTGCTCGGCTACATGTATAGCCTTTTCTTGAGAACGGCAGATGATGGCGATGGTGTCATACCCTTCTTTTTGCCAGTTTCGAATATATTGTACAGTCTGGTCTAATCTTTCTGCCTCATTACATCCAAAGGAAGTGGAAACATCTTTCCCATGACGGATAATAGGTTCGATTTTATATCCGGTACAAGAGCCTTTTGCTAAAATTTTCTGAGCAAATTCAGAGATTTCTATGGTGTTACGATAACTCTTGGATAGAATTTCAAAGCCTTCTTTCTGGTCCTTTAGCATCAATTTTTTTAACTCTTCCCAATCGTATAGACCTGAACCAAATCGAATGTTTTGGGAAATATCTCCCATGATGGTCCAAGTACACTTTGGAATACAAAAATTCAGCACTGTGTATGCCATCATTCCATAGTCCTGTGCTTCGTCTACAACGATGTGTTGCGCTTCTTGAATCGGGTCCGTCTCTTTGAGGCGTTTGTAAAGATATGCCAGTGCGGCTAAATCATACACATCCAATTCGTTAGGGGTGCGGGTCCACTCCAGTCCGCTGGAAATTATAAAATCATCGTAAATATGATAGATGGAATGTTTCCATTTCTTTGCGCCTAGGAGAGTTGTATAATCTTTTATCAGCTGTCGCTTTTCATCGGCAGTATAAGTCATATCTTGTCCAGTAATCTCATTTCGAAGACGAGCCAGTACCCGTGCATTTAACATATCAATTTTTGATTGCACTGAGACTGTTGGGTTATCACTTATATAATTTTCAATCTGCTCTGTGGATAGCAAAACTACATCTTTAAATAAGATGGGCTCTTTTGGAATTATTTTCTGTTCTAAGTTGTGGCAGTAGTGTTGCAGATTACGGAACCAATCCAACGTACCTTTTATAAGTGCATCTTTCGGACAAGGGACAATTCGGTATTTCTTAGGCTTCCAGTCTTCATATAGTAGGCGAATAAATAATTCTTCCATGGTCATTTGTTTGATGCCATGAACATCCAAGTCGGGAAGAACACTTGTAATGTAATTTAACAGAATGCGATTGCTACCAACAATATAAAAATCTTCCGGCTTGAACTTTTTTGCATAGTTATAAAGAATAAAGGATATACGGTGCATGGCTACAGTGGTTTTCCCGCTACCTGCCACACCTTGTACGATAATGTTGCGGTAAGGTGATTTTCGTATGATGGCGTTCTGGTCCTTTTGGATAGTTGCAATGATTTCACCGAGTACTGCTTCTTTGTTTTTTACCAAATACTTGGTCAATAATTCGTCATTGGCAACAACTTCGGAATCGTAATAGCCAATCAAGGTCTCTCCATCGATTTCAAAGGTTCGTTTCATGTTCAAGTTCACTGGGATTTTCCCCTCGCCCGGAACCTCATATTCACATGGTCCAAGTCCATTTTCATAATAAACGGAGGCAATCGGTGCGCGCCAGTCCACAACCAGTATCGTTGTGCTATCTTTCATGACACCGCCTTTTCCAATGTAAAACTGTTCGTGTTTACTTTTTCCGGAAGTAATATCAATCTTCCCAAAGTAGGGTTTGAGTAATGCACGTTGGTTTTTCTTTAGGAAGATTTTCATATTTTCATTCATGGTGATGGTATTTGAGAGCTCCACAAAAATCTCTGGATCGTTGTCGTGGTAACGCTGGTACATCTCTTTGATGTCTGCGCTCAAGATGGCAATCTCCTTTTGGTAAAAGGTGATGTTGTCTCTAATTACTTTTACACATTTTGCTAAATAATCCTTTTCCTGTTGCATAATGACCTCTTTTCTGTACTGGTTTATGAGTGTCTGTAGGTTACATCAACAATTATAGGGGAAAAATAAAAAAATACTAGACTTTTATTTTTGTTTGTGATAAGATACACAATGTACTAGTGCTAAAAATTGGATTTTGGAACAAGCTCTCATGTGAGGGCTTTTTTTGTATAATAGGAAATTCCTCGATATCTGAAAAAGGCAAAATAATAGCCCATCAAAAAGATGGGCGCAAGAAACCTAATGATGAGTTAGAAGATATAAAAACCTTCAGCACCAATCTCATCATCAAATTCGTCGTCAAAT
>JAZRQP010000145.1:0-37097 GCA_045649885.1 Faecalimonas sp. | reverse complement strand
AATCATTTCCTCATAATGGTCAATAAAAATTTTTTGTAAGATATTCATACTACTATTATGAAGGAAAACGAGGAAAAAGAAAACCCCCACCCCTCAAGAATGAGGGGCAGGGGAGTTGAAGTGTCAAAGACACTTTTTTACGTAAATGCAAAAAAACGCTCCGCGAGGATGCGCACTCCAGCGTAAGCTGAAGATGTCGCAAGCGACCGCTGGAGGCGCAGGAGTTTGCAAGTAAACTCTTATAAAGATATAAAGGAGAAAAAACATGAGTATGGAAACAATCAAAACAGAATGTCAGGCAGAGCTTGCACAGGTGCAAGACGCGAAACAACTGGCAGATTTTTGGACAAAGTATCTCAGCAAGAGCGGAGAAGTTCAAAAATTGATGGGCGGAATTAAAAACGTTCCAAACGAAGAAAAGAAAGCATATGGTCAAGCTGTAAACGAGATTAAAAATTGGGTACAAGGCTTGTATGATGAAAAGAAAATTGAAATTGAAAAGAAAGCCATGATGGCACGCTACGATGAAGAAGTAGTGGATGTCACACTTCCGGTAAAAGAAGTGCAGGCAGGAAATCTACATCCTTTGACATGCATCAAGAATGAAATTATTGACGTGTTTGTAGGTATGGGATTTGACGTGTTTGAAGGACCGGAAATCGAGGATGATGACCACAACTTCACAAGACTTAACGTATTAAAAGATCATCCATCCAGAGATATGCAGGACACCTTCTGGTTGACAGAAGATTTACTTCTTCGTACCCATACATCACCGGGACAAATCCGTGTGATGGATGCACAGAAGCCACCAATCAAGGTGCTTGTTCCGGGAAAAGTATTCCGTTCGGACAGTGATGCAACACACTCACCAATGTTCAGCCAGATGGAAGGCTTGGTAGTAGATAAACATATCACACTTTGCGATTTGCAGGGAATGTTAGACCAGTTTGTAAAAGCATTGTTCTCAGATGCTGCTAAAACAAGACTTCGTCCATCTTACTTCCCATTTACAGAGCCATCTGTAGAAGTAGACGTTAGCTGCTTCAAATGCGGTGGCGAAGGCTGTTCGCTCTGTAAAGGAACCGGCTGGATTGAAGTATTAGGCGGCGGTGTTGTAAATAACAAGGTATTGGAAAACTGCGGTATCGATTCAAGCAAATACTCAGGCCTTGCATTTGGTATCGGTATCGAGCGTATCGCTATGCTCAAATACGGAATCAACCACATGGGCAAATTATTTGAAAATGACGTAGAATTCTTGAAACAATTTAAGGCATAAAGAGGAGGGCATTATGAAAGTTTTATATAGTTGGTTAAAAGATTATGTAGATATCGATATCGAACCAAAAGAGCTGGAAACAAAACTCTTCTCCGCTGGTTTTGAAGTAGAAGGTATCGAATACTTAGGTGAAAATTTAGAAAACGTAGTGGTTGGTCAGATTACAGCTATGGAGCATTACGAGGGAACACATTTGCAAATCTGCCATGTGGATTGTGGAGATAAAGGACACGATCATCTCATCTTGACAGGTGCAAATAACGTGTTCGTAGGAGCAAAGGTTCCAGCAGCATTGGTAGGCGCCAAATTGCCATGCGGTCTTGAGATTCAGCCAAGAAAAATGGTAGACATGATGTCTTACGGAATGCTTTGTTCCGGAGAAGAATTAGAATTAAATAAAGACTGGTATCCGGGAGCAGATGTGAACGGTATCATGATTTTAGCAGAAGATGCACCACTTGGAATGGAAATGAGAGATTATTTGGAATTGGATGACTATCTCTTTGACATTTCCATCACAGCAAACCGTCCGGACTGTCAGTCTGTAATCGGTATTGCAAGAGAGGTTGCAGCATTCCTTGATAAGCCATTCAAGGCACCGGACTACAGCTATGAAGAAGACGGCACTGTAAATGAAAATATCAGCGTTGAAGTATTAGATAAAGAAACATGTCCAAGATACTTAGGACACTATATTTACGATGTGAAATATATGGAATCTCCGCTTTGGATGAAGAGAAGATTGATTGCAGTTGGTCATAACGCAATCAATGCAATGGTGGACATCACAAACTACGTGGTTGTAGAAATTGGTCAGCCAATGCATGCCTTTGATTTGGATACATTGGAAGGCTCATCTATCGTAGTTCGAAGAGCAGAAGATGGGGAAACACTTGTAACATTAGATGAAAAAGAGCGTGTGTTAAATCACAACAATCTTGTAATCTGCGACAAGGCAAAAGCAGTAGGTCTTGCAGGTGTTATGGGCGGACTTAACAGCGAAATCAAAGAAACAACAACAGAAGTACTATTTGAAGCTGCAAAATTCTTAAAAGACAGCGTTCGTAAGACATCAAGAGGTCTTGGACTTCGCTCTGATTCGGCAGCAAGATTTGAAAAAGGAATTGATGAATACACTGTAGAATGTGGTATGGCAAGAGCATTAAACCTTGCACAGACACTCGGTGTTGCAAAGGTAAGCTCCAGCCACTTTGATGTAACAGGCGGAGCATCCACAGAAAAGAGAGTTATCAAGGTAACAGTTGACCAAGTAAACAACGTACTCGGTATTGAAGTTCCGGAAGCAGACATGGTTCGCATTTTAAATGCGCTTCAATTCGAAGTGGAAGCAAAAGACGGGGAACTCACACTGGCAATTCCAAGATATCGTGACGATATTGAAGGATATCAAGATATTGCAGAAGAAGTCATCCGCGAATACGGTTACGATAAAGTAATCCCTACCTTCCTTGATGATGCAAAAGTTACAAATGGTGGACTTAACAGATACCAGTCAAAAGAACTTGCAGTCAAAGAATATTTGTGTTCACAAGGCTATTTTGAAATCCAAACCATTGCCATGACAGCAAAAACAGATTTCGATATGTTCTTGATTCCGGAAGATGCCAAGGAAAGAAAAGTTGTAGAGTTGTTAAATCCAATCACAGAAAACTTAAGTATCATGAGAACAATCATGGCTCCTTCTATGGTAAAAGTGATTGAAAACAATATCAAAAATGGAAATGAAGCAATGCGTTTCTTCGAGTTGGCAAATATTTATATTCCAAAAGCATTACCACTGACAGAACCACCAACAGAAACAAAGATTCTGTGTCTTGGAACCTGTGGAGCAGATGAAGATTTCTTTGCACTTAAGGAAACATTAGAAAGCTTTGCGGCATACAATGATTTGGCGTTCTCTTACAAGAGAGGAAATGTACCATACTTACATCCGGGCAGAACTGCAGAAGTATACTGTAAGGGTGAAAAGATTGGTCACTTCGGACAGCTTCGCTATGAAATCGTTGACAATATGAACATTGCCGGCGGTAAGAAAGCAGATACAAAGATATTTATTGCAGAAATCAATTACAGCTTGTTGGCAGACTTGTTTAAGACTGCAATCAAGTACACGCCAGAGACCGGATTCAAGGGTAACAGCCGTGACATTTCTGTGTTGATTGATAAAAAAGTAGAATGTGGTACAACCATTGATGCAATCACAGCATGTGATGAGTTAATCAAGAAAGTAAGCTTGTTCGACATCTTCGAAAGCGAGAAATTAGGTGCAGACAAGAAGAGTATGGCATTCAAGATTCAGCTTGCATCAGCGGAAGGCGATGTGACAGATGAAATGACAGACGCAGTCATTGAAAAAGTAATCGCAGCACTTGAAAGTCAATTTGGTGCGCAGATGAGAGCGTAATGAAGAAACTTAAATAATGAAAAAGGGAAAAATCGTTTTATTAAAGACGGTTTTTTCTTTTTACAAAAATATGGTGGCGCATTTCGACAAAAACGGATATAATGGAAAGGACGAGAGATGAAAGGGTTTATAAAATGAGAAAAGAAGATTTTTATTTTGACCTACCGGAAGAATTGATTGCTCAAGATCCATTGGAGGACCGTTCCAGTTCAAGGCTTCTTGTATTAGATAAAGACACTGGTGAAGTAGAACATCATGTATTTAAAGATGTCATAGATTATTTAGAGCCAGGCGATTGCTTAGTTATCAATGAGACAAAAGTAATTCCGGCCAGACTTTTCGGCGCGAAAGTAGGGACAGATGCCAAGATTGAAGTTCTGCTTTTAAAACGTGGAGAGAACGATACATGGGAAACCTTGGTACGCCCGGGAAAGAAGGCGAAGGTTGGTACCAGAATCAGTTTTGGAGAAGGGCTTTTAGTCGGTGAAGTTGTAGATGTGGTAGAGGAAGGTAATCGTTTGATACGATTTGAGTATGAAGGCATTTTCGAGGAGATTTTAGACCAGTTAGGACAGATGCCATTACCACCATATATTACCCATCAGTTAGAGGATAAGAACCGTTATCAGACCGTATATGCCAAACATTCCGGTTCAGCAGCGGCACCAACTGCAGGCTTACATTTTACACCGCAACTACTTCAAAAGATAGAAGATAAAGGGATTGAGATTGCCCGTGTAACCTTGCATGTGGGACTTGGGACCTTCCGTCCTGTAAAAGTGGAGAATATTTTAGAACACCATATGCATTCTGAATTTTACATGGTAAGCAGTGAAGCGGCAGAGAAGATAAATCGAGCCAAAGACAATGGAAAGCGTGTCATCTGTGTTGGGACAACCAGTTGCAGAACGGTAGAATCAGCGGCGGATGAGAATGGTAGAATGAAGGAATGTAACGGATGGACTGAGATTTTTATCTATCCGGGATATGAGTTCAAAGTGCTGGATTGCCTGATTACCAATTTCCATTTACCAGAGTCAACTCTCGTGATGCTGGTGTCGGCATTGGCAGGCAGGGAGCAGGTTTTATCAGCGTACGAAGAGGCAATCAAAGAACGATACAGATTTTTCTCATTTGGCGATGCCATGATTGTTAAATAAAATAAAATACTGAAGAATATAATGTACGAGTAAGGGGGATTAGCAGTATGAAAGAACCTAAGAAAATGGGATTGTTGGAGCGTAAGAAGTTTGAACGAAGTGTAAGACGCCGCAAACAGAGGATTAAGATAGGGATTATTGTCTCTGTGTTAGCAGTTGTACTAATTGTTGTATGTGTAAAATTTAAACCGTGGGAGAAACTCACATTTGGTTCCACTGTACAAACAGGTGGTAATATCAAAAACGACAAGAATGACAAAAACGCGAAAGCAGCAAAGCGATTGGAATTAATAGAATCAGCAGAGCGTATGGCTGCATCCTATGGATATGATGAAGCAGTAGACATCCTAAAAGGTATTGAAGGATACGAAAAGGATGAAGAAGTACAGAGTATGATTTCTGATATACAAGCAGAAAAAGCTGCCTGCGTACCTGTAAAATTAGAAGAAGTTACGCATATCTTTTATCACTCATTGGTGGTAGATGAAGAACGTGCATTTAAAAATCAGGCAACTGATTCTCAGGCAGCCGGTAACAATCAGTGGATGACAACTATCGATGAATTTAATGCCATCACACAGGAAATGTATGACCGCGGTTTTGTTATGGTCAGCATTCATGATTTGTACGATGTGACAAAGGATGAGAACGGAAAAGAGGTATGGAAAGAGGCTGAAATTCTACTTCCGGAAGGGAAGAAAGCATTTGTTATGTCTATGGATGATTTGAGCTATTACCATGCTTATGATAATTACGGATATGCAGCAAGATTGGTGCTTGATAAAAATGGAGACGTGGTAAATGAATACTACGACGCAAGTGGGGAAATGAAGCTTGGTGCATACGATTACGTACCAATCTTAGATAAATTTGTAGAAGAGCATCCGGATGCATCCTACAAGGGTGCAAAGGGTATCATCGCTATGACCGGATATAACGGAGTTTTGGGATACCGTACGGATGAGACCTATGATTACAATCATCCAACCTGTGACAGACATCAGAAGAAATGGTTGGATGCGCATCCTGATTTTGATTTGGAAACAGAACGCAAAGAAGCAAAAGCGGTAGCAGATGCAATGAAAGCAAATGGTTGGGAATTTGCAAGCCATACTTGGGGACATATCAGAGTGGGAGACAGAAGTCTTGAAACCATCAAGAAGGACACAGAAAGATGGAAACGCAACGTGGAACCGATTATTGGAGAAACGAACACCTTAATCTTTGCCCATGGTCAAGATTTCTATGCGAATTTTGGAGAATATCCATCAAGCAATGAAAAGTTCCAGTTCTTCAAAGAGCAAGGATTCCGTATTTTCTGTACTGTGGATTCAACCAAATATCAGACTTTCTTGGGCACAGACTATATGCGTCAGGGCAGAAGAAACTTAGACGGATACCGCATTTATAAAAATGCAATTGGGGCACAGAACAACGTATCTGACTTGTTTGATGCTTCCGAAATCTTAGACCCGGATAGACCACCAGTACCGGAATTGTAGAGAAATATGTTAGAGGAGCGTAATATGCATATATTCCAAAAACTTCACAGGTTTTCTATAATTGTTGGATTGCTTAGCATCTTGTTGCCACTTGTGTTTTGGAGCAAGATTCCAGATAAACTTCCTATGCATTATAATGCGGCAGGTGAAGTGGATAACTGGTCGGATAAAGGCTCCCTGATTTTACTGTTCTTTGTAATTGCATTGGTAATGGGTGTGATGAGTATTGCTGTTTATCTGGTAAAAAGCAACATGGAATCTAAGTATTCCAAGGAGGCAGAAAAGTCAGAAATGCGAGTGGCATACCCAATTGTCATTTTGATGAACCTGGTTGTGCAGCTTATGTTTGCGTATATTATGTTTTGTTGCATCACATGCAGACCGTTGGGCACCTTGTTTTTACCAATATTCCTAATTGCGACATTTGCTCCACTTGTGTATCTGATATACAAATGTGGCAGGATACAAGCTGCGAGTGGCAGTCAGAAAGCGATGTACAAGGCGATAGAGAAGACAGAGCAAGGGATGGTGTATCGAACAGCAGTTGATTGGTGGCTGGGATTACTACTAGGCGGTTGTGAGGTTTTGATGATATGGATAGCAATAGAACCGATTCTGAAGACGGGTGAAATTGCATGGGGAACATTATTGATGGCAATTGGTTTTTCGATTATCATCATTCCGCTATTTGGAATCAGATATGTGTTGTATGAAGAACATTTACTGGTTTCCATGAGCATATATGGTAAGGCGAGAGTTCGCTATGCAGATATTGTCGAGATTAAGAAAACACACAATCCGTTATCTTCAGCCGCAATGTCGCTTAATCGAATCCAAATCGATTATCTGGAAGAAGGCGTGCATCGGATGATGTTAATATCGCCAGTGAAAAGAAAAGCATTTATAAAAGAAATAGAAAGTAAACGTGAAAGAAGCAAGTCCTAGTGACTTGCTTCTGTTATTATACAATCTTATTCCGGAATCTTTGGCAGTGTAGCAAAGCTTGCCTGTAATTCCTCGTCTGTAGGGATGTAGTCTGTCATCTTACCATCATGGAACTTCTCATATGCATACATATCGAAGTAACCAGTTCCTGTAAGTCCGAAAAGAATGGTCTTTTCTTCGCCGGTTTCTTTACATTTTAATGCTTCATCAATTGCAACCTTAATTGCATGGCTACTTTCCGGTGCAGGAAGTGTACCTTCCACACGGGCAAAGAATTCAGCTGCTGCAAATACAGATGTTTGCTCAACAGAACGTGCTTCCATATAACCATCATGATAGAGCTGTGAAAGAATCGAACTCATACCATGATAACGAAGTCCGCCTGAATGAGTAGAAGCAGGAATGAAATTGCTTCCTAAGGTATACATCTTCTGAAGTGGACAAATCGCGCCTGTATCGCAGTAATCGTATGCGTATACGCCTCGTGTAAGAGAAGGGCAGGATGCAGGTTCAACTGCAATAAACTGATAATCTGCTTCTCCACGAAGTTTTTCGCCCATAAACGGAGCAATTAAACCACCTAAGTTAGAACCACCACCTGCACAACCGATAATGATGTCCGGTTTGATATTATATTTATCCATAGCAGCTTTTGCTTCTAATCCGATAATGGTCTGGTGGAGTAGTACCTGATTCAGTACACTCCCGAGAACGTAACGATATCCTTCCAAATTGCTAGCTGTTTCCACAGCCTCTGAAATCGCACATCCAAGGCTTCCGCCTGTTCCAGGGTGATTTTCTAAAATCTTTCTACCAACCTCTGTTTCCATGGATGGTGATGGAGTAACATTCGCTCCATATGTACGCATAACCTCGCGACGGAACGGTTTCTGTTCGTAAGAACATTTCACCATATATACTTTACAATCCAAATCCAAATAAGAACATGCCATAGAAAGAGCAGTTCCCCATTGGCCGGCACCGGTTTCTGTTGTAACTCCTTTTAACCCTTGGTCTTTCGCGTAGTAAGCCTGCGCGATTGCAGAATTCAACTTGTGGCTGCCGCTGGTATTGTTTCCTTCAAATTTGTAATAAATCTTGGCAGGTGTCTGCAGTTTCTCTTCCAAACAATAAGCTCTGGTAAGTGGAGCCGGGCGATACATCTTGTAGAAATTCAAGATTTTCTCCGGAATATCGATGTATGGAGTAGTTTCGTCCAATTCCTGTCTTGCGAGTTCCTCACAGAACACCTCGCTAAGCTCTGAGAGCGTGATTGGTTTCATTGTTGCAGGGTTTAAAAGAGGAGCCGGTTTGTTCTTCATGTCTGCACGTAAGTTATACCACTGCTTAGGCATCTCATTTTCGTCTAAATAGATTTTGTATGGTATTTTTGTGTTGCTCATAAGCTACCTCCTTGTTTATTTTTTTATGTTCCAAAAAAATGATTAAGGAACATGATATACAATAATAAAACATTAGCACTTTAACACATTAATGTCAAGAAGAATTGCGCTAAGAATCTTGACAAATTGTGCGAATATGGTACAATAACTAAAGATTTTTTAAGAAGGAAGAGATGAATCATGGCAACACCTTACAATCATAAAGCCATTGAAAAAAAATGGCGTGAAAACTGGGCAGCGAACCCGGTGAATGTAAAAGAAGATGAGAATGGAAAAAGAGAGAAATATTACTGTCTGGATATGTTCCCATATCCGTCAGGAAATGGACTCCATGTAGGTCATTGGAGAGGATATGTAATCTCTGACGTATGGAGCCGTTATAAATTATTAAAAGGCTACTACATCATCCACCCAATGGGATGGGATGCGTTTGGACTTCCGGCGGAAAACTACGCAATTAAAATGGGAGTTCACCCAGCAATTTCTACAGCAGAGAACGTAGCGAATATTAAGAAACAGATTAATGAAATTGCAGCTCTATACGACTGGGATATGGAAGTAAATACAACAGATGCTGAGTTTTATAAATGGACACAATGGATTTTCGTGAAAATGTTCAAGGAAGGACTTGCTTACGAGAAGGAATTTCCAATTAACTGGTGTCCGTCATGTAAGACAGGTCTTGCAAATGAAGAAGTTGTAAACGGTAAATGTGAACGTTGTGGTACAGAAGTAACCAAGAAGAATCTTCGCCAATGGATGCTTCGTATTACCAAATATGCAGACCGTTTATTAAACGATTTGGACAAGCTTGACTGGCCGGAAAAAGTTAAAAAGATGCAGGCTGAATGGATTGGAAAATCCTACGGTGCAGAGGTTGAGTTCCCGGTAGAAGGAAGAGATGAAAAGATTACGGTTTATACAACAAGACCGGACACATTACATGGTGCAACCTTTATGGTACTTGCTCCGGAGCATGCCCTTGCAGCAAGCCTTGCAACAGAGGAGACAAAAGAGGCAGTAGAAAAATACATTTATGATTCTTCTATGAAGTCAAACGTTGACAGACTTCAGGATAAAGAAAAAACAGGTGTATTTACAGGCTCTTATGCAATCAACCCATTAAATGGTGCTAAAACACCAATTTGGTTATCTGACTATGTATTAGCAGACTACGGTACAGGAGCAATTATGTGTGTACCTGCACATGATGACCGTGACTTTGAGTTTGCTACTAAATTTAACATTCCAATTATCCAGGTTATCGCAAAAGATGGCGTGGAAATCGAGAATATGACAGAAGCTTACACAGAAGCGGCAGGAACCATGATTAATTCCGGTAATTGGAACGGTATGGAATCTGCAGTGCTGAAAAAAGAAGCACCACATATCATTGAAAAGATGGGTATCGGTAAAGCGACTGTGAACTTTAAACTTCGTGACTGGGTATTCTCACGTCAACGTTACTGGGGTGAACCAATTCCGATTGTTCACTGTGAGACTTGTGGAGCAGTTCCGGTTCCGGAAGACCAACTTCCACTTACTTTGCCAGAAGTTGATTCTTATGAACCAACAGGTACAGGTGAATCGCCACTAGCAGGCATTGAAAGTTGGGTAAACACAACCTGTCCGGTTTGTGGAAAGCCAGCAAAACGTGAGACAAATACTATGCCACAATGGGCTGGTTCTTCATGGTATTTCTTGCGTTATGTAGACAGCAAGAATTCAGAAGAGTTGGTATCCAAAGAAAAGGCACAGGAATTACTTCCGGTTGATATGTATATCGGTGGTGTAGAGCATGCAGTTCTTCACTTGTTGTATTCACGTTTCTATACCAAATTCTTATATGATATTGGTGTAGTCGATTTTGAGGAGCCATTTACTAAGTTATTTAACCAAGGTATGATTACCGGTAAGAATGGTATCAAGATGAGTAAATCAAAAGGAAACGTTGTTTCGCCGGATGATTTGGTGAGAGATTACGGATGTGATTCACTTAGAATGTACGAATTGTTCGTTGGACCACCGGAACTTGATGCAGAGTGGGATGACCGTGGTATTGACGGTGTATATCGTTTCTTGAACCGTGTATGGAATCTTGTACTTGACAGCAAGGACAAGAATGTGGCTGCTACGAAAGAAATGATTAAGATTCGCAACAAGATGGTTTGCGATATCACAAACCGCTTGGAAAGCTTTAGCTTGAACACCGTTATTTCGGGATTCATGGAATACAACAATAAGTTGATGGAAATTGCCAAGAAAGAAGGCGGCGTAGACGTAGAAACATTAAGCACACTTGCTGTATTATTGGCACCATTTGCACCACATATGGCAGAAGAATTGTGGCAACAATTAGGACATGAAGGAACCGTGTTTAACGCAGGATGGCCTACCTATGATGAAGCGGCAATGAAGGATGATGAAATCGAGGTTGCTGTTCAAATCAATGGTAAGACAAAAGTGGTTATTACAGTACCTGCAGATGTATCAAAAGAAGATGCAATTGCAGCAGGTAAGGCGGCAATCGCTGATAAATTGACAGCAACAATCGTTAAAGAAATTTACGTGCCTGGAAGAATTATCAATATTGTTCAGAAATAGGACAGAGTAAGAGGAGTTATTGCACGGTAGATAATTAATCTACTGGCAATAACTCCCTTTTTCTAACCATAAAGGTCTTGAGTATGTATAAGGGTAGAAAAACTATCAAGAAATATGTCTTTTTTCTTCCTATATGCATAAAAACAAGTTCTATGGTAAGAAAAAAGCATGAAACATGTTGGAAAGTTCTGCCCATCGCTGCATAAAAAAATTTTATGGGCAGATGAGTGCAGAGGATTTCAACCGCATTCCACGTGAGAGTTTGCAAGCAAACTCTCTGTTCTTACTCCCCGCCAGGACCGTCACGACGTGGCACTTCGTCAGGTGTTACGTTAGTAGTAACGTTAGAAGGTCTTGGTAAATCAATCTCCGGAATATTGTCATCATCATAAACATTTCCCGGACGTGTGGTTATCTCAATAACCGGATGTTCTTTTTCTTTCATGCGCATGTACTCCTTTCGAAAATGTTTCGCAGATAGTGTTTGCATTTATCTTTATTTTTATCAAATTTTCTGTTAGAATATCAAAAGAAATCAAACTTAAAGGAGTTACATATAAATGAGTATCTTAAATGTTGAACATTTGACACATGGATTTGGTGACAGAGCTATCTTTGGAGATGTTTCCTTCCGCCTTTTAAAAGGAGAGCATATTGGACTTGTTGGAGCCAATGGGGAAGGTAAATCTACGTTTTTAAATATTGTAACAGGCAAGCTACAACCGGATGAAGGAAAAATTGAATGGGCAAAAAATGTAAGAGTGGGGTACCTTGACCAGCATACAGTTTTGGAAAAAGGGCTGACCATTCGCGACGTGTTAAACTCTGCTTTTGCATTTTTATTCGACATGGAAGCAGATATGAACAAGATGTTTGAGCAGATGGGGGAAGCTTCGCCGGAGGAAATGGAAAAACTGCTTGAGGAAACCGGAACCATTCAAGATTTGTTAGAGCAGCATGATTTTTATGTCATCGATGCTAAGGTGGAAGAGGTGGCGAGAGCATTAGGACTTATGGACATCGGGTTGGAACGTGACGTCACAGACCTTAGTGGAGGGCAGAGAACCAAAGTGCTTCTTGCAAAATTGCTTCTGGAGAAGCCGGACATTCTTCTTTTGGACGAACCTACAAACTATTTGGATGAGGAACACATTGCATGGCTAAAGCGGTACTTAATTGAGTATGAAAATGCGTTTGTTTTGATTTCGCATGACATTCCATTTTTAAATGAAGTAATCAATATCATTTATCACATGGAAAATCAAGAACTCAATCGTTATGTAGGAGATTACGACCATTTCCAAGAGGTCTATGCGGTGAAGAAGGCTCAATTAGAAGCAGCTTACAAAAGACAGCAGCAAGAAATTAGTGAATTAAAGGATTTCGTTGCAAGAAATAAAGCCCGTGTGTCTACCAGAAACATGGCAATGTCACGTCAAAAGAAGTTGGATAAGATGGATGTGATTGAACTTGCGGCAGAGAGACCGAAGCCGGAAATCAACTTCAAAGTGGGAAGAACTCCTGGAAGATATATTTTCGAGACAAAAGATTTGGTAATCGGATATAACGAGCCACTTTCCAAACCGCTTACCCTTTCCATGGAGCGAGGAAGCAAGATAGCACTTGTTGGCGCAAATGGAATTGGGAAGACCACACTCTTAAAGAGTATTTTAGGCTTAATTCATCCGCTTGAAGGCTCGGTAGAACTGGGAGAAAACTTGCTTATCGGATATTTTGAGCAGGAAGCAGCACCGGACAATGCAACTACATGTATCGATGAAATTTGGAAGGAATTCCCGTCTTACACGCAGTATGAGGTGCGTTCTGCTTTGGCGAAATGTGGTTTAACAACCAAACACATTGAAAGTCAGGTCAGAGTGCTCAGTGGTGGTGAGCAGGCGAAGGTAAGACTTTGCAAATTAATTAATCGAGAAACCAATATTTTGCTTCTCGACGAGCCAACCAATCATTTGGATGTGGATGCAAAAGATGAATTAAAACGTGCGCTTATAGATTACAAAGGCAGTGTGCTTCTAATTTGTCACGAGCCGGAGTTTTATCGTGATGTGGTAGATGAAGTGTGGGATTGCACGAAATGGACCACGAAGATATTTTAAGGAATAACCTTTGAATACCGAATTAAAGCAAAAAAAAGTTGCTTCATATTGGAGCAATCCAACATGCTTTCCGGATGCCATTGCACACCAAGGACAAAGGTGTGTGATGGCATTTCTATTGCCTCTACAATTGCATCGCCGGTAAAACCGGAAACGGCGAGTCCCTTCCCAAGTCGGTCTATAGACTGATGGTGAAAACTGTTTGTATATGCAAAACTGCCAAGTATTTTATGCACTTTGCTTTCTGGTTCAAAGATTACTTTATGGCTGATATCTCTGCGGGAGATACTATTTTGCATGTGATTAATGGTCTCAAAATCAACAAGGTTAATATCCTGATATATTGTTCCGCCACATGCAACATTTAATACCTGCATACCACGACAGATGGCAAGTACAGGTTTGTCAGCCGTTAAAACGGCTTTCATAAGTCGAATTTGGAACAAATCTAAGGTAATGTCTGTTTTGCCTACATTTGTGGCAGGCTCCTGTCCAAAAAGAAGCGGTGTAATGTCTCCACCGCCACAAAACAGAAATCCGTCGCATAATTCTATATATTCCTGAATAACCGTTTTTGATTTGATAAGAGGAAGCACAATCGGAAGGGCCCCTACTGATTTCACTGCCTGAATATATGCATCGCTTACAAATTGTCTTTGACTTTCCAACCCACAAATAACAACACCAATTTTTGTTCTCATATATACAACTCCTTTAAAATAGAGTAGACTAGAATAATAGAATTTATGCAGGAGACTGGAAAAAAATGAGATTAATTGACTTACATTGCGACACAATTTGGATGTTAATGCGCGAGAAAGATACAAATTTGAAAAATAATCTGTTTTGTGTGGATGTTGAGAAGTTAAAGAGTGTAGGTAGTATGGCTCAATTCTTTGCATGTTTCATATACATGGATGCGATTACGGGAGAAGGGCGTTATGATAAAGGCTATCAATTGGCTCTAGATATGATTGCAAGAGCAAAGAAAGAATTTGCAGAATGCGCGAAAGATATCGAACTTGCGTGTAGTTTTGATGATATGATGCAGAATGATACGACCGAGAAAATATCGGCTTTCCTGACAGTAGAAGAAGGTGGAATTTTAGGTGATGATATCAATCGCCTTCAGACACTCTACGATGAAGGAATTCGTCTAATTACGCTTACATGGAATCATGAAAACTGCATCGGCTATCCAAACAGCAAAGAAGAAGCAATTATGCAAAAAGGTTTAAAACCATTTGGCGTTGAGGTGATAGAGAAGATGAATCAGCTAGGCATGATAATCGATGTGTCACACTTGTCGGATGGTGGTTTCTGGGACGTTTTAACATACAGCAACAAACCGGTTGTGGCTTCACATTCCAATGCAAGAAGCCTGTGCAATCATCCGCGTAACCTTTCCGATGAGATGATAAAGGCACTGGCAGATAAAGGCGGAATTGCAGGGGTTAATATGTATCCATACTTCATTAATAAGAATGGAAAGGCTACGGTAGAGGATATTGCAGACCATGTATGGCATATGTACCAAACAGGCGGAGAAAATGTTATTGCTGTGGGAACAGATTTTGATGGATTCGATGAAGGAGAACTTGACATTGCACATATAGGAGAGATGGAGAAACTGTATGATGCAGTGAAAAAGCATGGATTCTCAGAACGACAAATGGAGAAGTTCTGGAGTGGGAATGCAATGAGAGTGATGCGGCAGGTATTATAAAAACACATTGAAAAATACATTATTTCACAGTATACTAGACAGAGATATAAATTAGGAATAAAAAGGAAAATAAACCATGGCAACAATTAACCCATTTAAAGCAATAAGACCAAGTAAGGATAAGGCATCGCGCATCGCTGCTTTGCCTTATGATGTATATAATCGCGAGGAGGCGAGGAAGGAAGTAGAGAGAGAACCACTTTCTTTTTTGCGCATAGACAGAGCGGAAACACAGTTTCCGGTTGGCTTTGACATCTATGATGAAAAGGTGTACCAGAAGGCTCACGACATTCTGTGGGAGATGGTAGAGAATGGCGATTTCGTGACGGAGAGTCAGGCTTGTTATTATATTTATGAATTGACCATGAATGGTCGTGTACAGGATGGATTAGTAGCGTGTGCGTCTATTGACGATTATCGAAACGGGGTTATTAAAGAACACGAAAAAACCCGTGAAGAAAAAGAGCGTGACCGTATCCGGCATGTAGATGCTTGCAATGCACAGACAGGCCCAATTTATCTGGCATATCGTGCCAGAACCGCTATCAATGAAATAATCGCAGCCAAGAAACAGGAAGAACCATTGTATGATTTCACATCTGAAGATGGAATCCGTCATCGCGTATTTCGGATTGATTGTGAAGAGCAGATTCGAAACATTCAAAATGAATTCGAGAAGATTGAACAAATATACATAGCAGATGGACATCACAGGGCAGCCTCAGCAGTAAAGGTTGGACTCAAAAGAAGAGAGCGAAAATCTGATTTTGACGGAACGGAAGAATTCAACTTCTTTCTATCCGTTTTGTTTGCAGATGAGCAGTTAATGATTATGGACTACAACCGCGTGGTGAAGGATTTGAACGGCTACACACCGGAGCAGTTTTTGGAAAAAGTATCCAACGTATTCGATGTAGCATTAGACCAAAACACCGATCATCATCCAAGTTGCAAAGGCGAATTTACAATGTATATGGAAGGAAAGTGGTATCGATGCAGGGTGAAATATGAGGATAATAGTACACATCCGGTAGAAGGATTGGATGTTTCTATATTACAGAACAAGTTACTGACACCAATTTTAGGAATTGGTGACCCGAAAATCGATACACGAATTGATTTTGTTGGAGGTATTCGTGGATTAGAGGAGTTGGAGCGAAGAGTCGCAGAAGATTGCAAAGTGGCATTCGCCATGTATCCAACTTCCATACAGGAGCTGTTTGACGTTGCGGATGCGAATATGTTAATGCCACCGAAATCAACCTGGTTTGAGCCGAAACTGAGAAGTGGGTTATTTATACATAAGATCTAATAAGAAAGGGATGTGGAAAATGACCACATCCCTTAAATTATGTCCCTGTGTTTATTTTTCATTTGCTTTCGCTTCAGCTAATTTCATTGCACGAACTTTTAACGGGAGTCCGAATAAGGTAATGAAGCCGTCTGCATCATGGTGGTCATACATATCACCGGTTGTAAAGCTTGCAAGCGATTCATTGTATAAAGAATATGGAGAAGTAGTACCGGCTTTGATGATATTGCCTTTGTAAAGCTTGAATTTCACTTCACCTGTCACATATTCTTGTGTTGATTTCACAAATGCTCTTACTGCATCGCAAAGTGGTGTAAACCATTTTCCTTCGTAAACGATTTGAGCAAGCTTGTTACCCATATCCTTTTTCGCTTCCATAGTAGCACGGTCTAATACAAGTTCTTCTAATTGTTGGTGAGCTTCCATCAAGATGGTTCCGCCCGGTGTCTCATATACACCACGAGATTTCATACCAACCACACGGTTTTCTACGATATCAATAATACCGATACCATGTTTTCCACCAAGTACATTTAATTTCTTAATAATATCAGAAACTTTCATTTTTTCTCCGTTGAGAGAAGTAGGAACACCTTTTTCAAATGTCATGGTAATATATTCGCCTTCGTCCGGAGCTTTTTCAGGAGAAACACTTAACACTAACAAGTGGTCGTAGTTTGGTTCCTGACTTGGATCTTCCAATTCCAAACCTTCGTGACTAATATGCCATAAGTTACGGTCGCGGCTGTAGCTGTGGCTTGCATCAAATGGTAAGTCAATGCCATGTGCCTTACAGTATTCAATTTCGTCTTCACGAGATTGCATAGTCCAGATGTCAGTCATTCTCCAAGGAGCGATGATTTTAATGTCTGGTGCAAGTGCTTTAATACCAAGTTCAAAACGGATTTGGTCATTTCCTTTACCGGTAGCACCGTGGCAGATAGCAACAGCGCCTTCTTTTCTTGCAATTTCAACCAAACGTTTTGCGATAACCGGACGTGCCATAGAAGTACCGAGTAAGTACTTATTTTCATATACGGCATTTGCCTGTACACAAGGTACGATATAGTCATCGCAGAATTCATCTACAATATCTTCTATGTATAATTTAGAAGCACCGGATAATCTTGCACGTTCATGAAGTCCCTCAAGTTCTTCTCCTTGTCCACAGTCGATACAGCAGCAGATAACTTCATAATCAAAATTTTCTTTTAGCCAAGGAATAATGGCTGTGGTGTCAAGTCCACCGGAGTATGCTAAAACAACTTTCTCTTTCATAATATATGCCTCCTAAAAATTCGTTTTTGTAATCAATATGCACACTATACTCCTAATTTTGCATAAAATCAAGAGAAAAATGAAAATTTATGCATAAAAATTTACATTTATATAAAAAAGTAATATAAAATGGGTTGCATTATAAATAAAAACTGTGTAAAATTAACTATTGAATATTATGCATAACGTGTGTATAATTATGCAATATAAAAATAAAAGGTAGGTTTATTATGATTAAAGCAGGTATCATTGGTGCAACCGGATATGCCGGCGGCGAATTAGTACGAATATTAATGGGACATAAGGAAGTAGAGATTAAATGGTATGGTTCCCGTAGTTACATAGATAAGAAATATTATGAAGTGTACCAAAATATGTTTCAGATTGTAGACGATGTTTGTTTGGATGATAATATAGAAGCGTTGGCAGAACAGGTGGATGTCATCTTCACAGCTACTCCACAAGGGTTCCTTGCTTCTATATTAAATGAAGACATACTATCCAAAGTGAAAATCGTAGACTTGAGTGCGGACTATCGAATCAAGGATGTTGCTACTTATGAAAAATGGTATAAGATAGAGCATAAGAGTCCTGAGTTTATAGAGGAAGCCGTTTACGGTCTGTGTGAAGTGAATCGTGAGGATGTAAAGAAGGCAAGATTGGTTGCTAATCCTGGTTGTTATACAACATGTTCTATATTAACCATTTATCCGTTAGCAAAGGAAGGTCTCATTGACATGAACAGCATTGTTATCGATGCGAAGTCAGGAACCTCCGGAGCAGGACGCGGTGCCAAGGTAGACAATCTGTATTGTGAAGTCAACGAGAACATCAAAGCATACGGTGTGGCATCCCACAGACATACTCCGGAGATAGAGGAGCAGTTAGGATATGCATCCGGTGAAAATGTGGTACTTAATTTCACACCGCACCTTGTTCCAATGAATCGAGGAATTTTGGCAACTGCATATGCAAATCTAAAACCTGGTGTAACGGAAGAAATGGTTCGGGCTGCGTATGATAAATATTATAAAGAAGAGAAATTTGTCCGTGTATTAGATAAAGGTCTTTGCCCTCAGACTAAATGGGTTGAGGGAAGCAATTACGTAGATGTGAATTTTGTGATTGACAATCGTACCAACCGTGTTATTATGATGGGAGCGATAGATAACCTTGTAAAAGGTGCAGCGGGTCAGGCAGTTCAAAATATGAACCTTATGTTTGGCTTGCCGGAGACAGAAGGATTGAATTTAGTACCAATGTTTCCATAAAATAGGAATGATAAATTTGGAGGAATGAATATGAAGAAGATAGATGGGGGCGTTACGGCGGCAAAAGGCTTCGAAGCGGCAGGAGTTGCATCAGGCATCCGTAAGCATGGGCGCTTAGATATGGCTATTGTATACAGTCAGAAGCCATGTCATGTGGCAGGTGCATTTACAACCAACGTAGTAAAAGCAGCGCCTGTAAAATGGGACCAAAAGATTGTGAAGGAAAGTGCATATGCGCAGGCAGTTGTGGTGAACTCAGGGATTGCAAATGCATGCACCGGAGCAGAAGGCTATGGATACTGTCGGGAAACGGCAGAAAAAATGAGTGAAGTACTGGGAATTCCTACAGAAGCAGTGCTTGTTGGCTCTACAGGAGTTATCGGTATGCAACTTCCGATGGATAAAATCACAGCAGGAGTGGAACAGTTAGTGGAAGTGAAAAATACTTCTATTGAGGCTGGTACAGCGGCGGCACAGGCGATTATGACAACGGATACTTGCAAGAAAGAGATTGCCTTGCAGGTAGAAATTGACGGAGTGACAGTTACCATCGGTGGTATGGCAAAGGGCTCCGGTATGATTCATCCGAATATGTGTACCATGCTTAGCTTTATCACAACGGATGCAGCTATTTCTAAATCAGCACTTCAGAAAGCTTTAAGTGCAGACGTAGAAGATACCTATAATATGATTTCTGTAGATGGAGACACCTCTACAAATGATACGGTTTTAGTACTTGCAAATGGAATGGCAGGAAATCAAGAGATCGTGGAAGATACGGAAAGCTATGAAATCTTTGCCAAAGGTCTTCGTGAAGTGAATGAGTATCTGGCAAAACAGATGGCAGGTGACGGTGAGGGTGCAACTGCACTGTTTGAGGTCAATGTTATTGGAGCTGAAACAAAAGAGCAGGCCAAGATTTTGAGTAAATCCATTGCATGCTCCAACCTTGTAAAAACTGCGATTGCAGGTCATGATGCAAACTGGGGACGTATCATTTGTGCAATGGGATATTCGGGTGCACAGTTTGACCCGGAAAAGGTCGACTTGTTCTTTGAGAGCAAAGCAGGCAAGATTCAGATAACAGAGAATGGTGTTGCACTGAACTACAGTGAAGAAAAGGCAACAGAGATTTTATCACAGGAAGTAGTGATTGCAACAGCAGATATTAAAATGGGAAATGAAAAGGCAACGGCATGGGGATGCGATTTGACACACGGATATATTAGCATCAATGCGGATTATAGGAGCTAGTTATGGATCAGAAATTAGAAAAATATTTAAGCAAGGCAGAGGTTTTAATTGAAGCCCTTCCTTATATCCAAAGATTTAATCGAAAAGTAATTGTAGTAAAATACGGCGGAAGTGCCATGGTGGATGAAGCGTTAAAGCGCAGAGTCATCCAGGACGTGACACTTTTGAAATTAGTTGGATTTAAACCAATTATTGTACACGGTGGCGGGAAAGAAATCAGCAGTATGGTTTCCCGTTTGGGAATGGAGCCGAAATTTGTGAATGGGCTTCGTGTGACTGATGAGCCGACCATGGAAATTGCAGAAATGGTACTTGGAAAGGTGAACAAGAGCTTGGTACAATTGGTGGAATCTTTAGGTGTGCGTGCTATTGGTATCAGTGGCAAGGACGGTGCTCTACTCAAAGTGAACAAGAAGTATTCCAATGGAGAAGATATAGGATTTGTTGGCGATGTAAAAGAAGTAAACGCACAGATTTTATGGGACTTACTGGAAAAAGATTTCCTACCAATCGTTTGTCCGATAGGAATGGATGACGATTACAACACATATAACATTAATGCGGATGATGCGGCATGTGCCATTGCACAAGCGATGCAGGCTGAGAAATTGGCGTTCCTAACAGATATTGAAGGTGTTTATAAAGACCCAAAGGATTCGGAAACCTTGATTCCGGTATTGCCGATCTCGGAAGCAGAGAAGCTCATGTCAGAAGGTTATATTGGCGGCGGTATGCTTCCGAAGATTCAAAACTGTATTGATGCAGTAAACAGTGGTGTTTCCAAAGTGCATATTTTAGATGGACGTATTCCACATTGTCTGTTGTTGGAAATCTTTACGAATAAAGGTATTGGTACAGCTATTTTAAAGGATGAATGAAAGTAGGTTTTCGTATGAATCATTATATCAATCAGGCTGAGGAAGCCTTGCTACATACCTACAATCGATATCAGATTGTATTAGAAAAAGGGGAAGGCGTGTATCTGTATGATACAGAAGGAAAACAGTATCTGGATTTTGCGGCAGGAATTGCAGTTTGTTCTTTAGGCTACGGACATCCGAAATTTACGGAATGCTTAAAGAACCAGATAGATACGCTGACGCACACATCGAACCTGTTTTACAGTAAACCGGTGGCGAAGGCGGCACAGAGCCTGAAAAAGATGGCCCAGATGGACCGTGTGTTTTTTACCAACAGCGGTACAGAGGCAATTGAGGGCGCATTAAAGGCAGCCAGAAAATATGCATATACAAAAGGCAGTGGCAAGTATGAGTTTATTGCCATGAACCATTCTTTCCATGGAAGAAGCATGGGCGCTGTTTCCGTAACAGGAAATGAACATTATCGTACGCCGTTTGAGCCATTGATTAGTGGTGTAAAATTTGCAGATTTTAATGATATTGAAAGCGTGAAGGCGCAGATTACAGATAAGACATGTGCTATTATCTTGGAACCTGTACAAGGCGAAGGTGGTATTTATCCAGCGGATGCAGAATTTTTAAAACAAGTTCGTGCGATTTGCGATGAAAATGACATTCTGCTTATCTTTGATGAGATACAGTGTGGCATGGGACGTACCGGAAGTATGTTTGCATGGCAAGGGTACGGTGTAAAGCCGGATATTATGACTATGGCTAAGGCTATTGGAAATGGTGTACCGGTTGGTGCATTTGCAATGACAGAACAAGTTGCAGAGTATTCACTTGTTCCGGGCGACCATGGAACCACCTATGGTGGAAATCCATTGGTTTGTACTGCAGTTGATACGGTTCTTCAAATCTTTGAAGAGGAGCATATCATAGAGCATGTGCAAGAAGTGGGCGCATATTTGGAAGAAAAATTGAATGAGCTTGTAAAGACCAATGAATCGGTGTTAGAACGTCGAGGCATGGGCTTGATGCAAGGCTTAGTTTTGAACAAACCAGTTGGTGATGTGATTAAAAAATCAATGGAGCAAGGTTTAATCGCAATCTCAGCAAGAGGAAATGTTCTTCGATTAGTTCCACCGCTTGTAATTGAAAAGAAACACATAGACGAAATGATTGAAAAATTAAAGAAAGCGTTGGATGCGTAGCATACATTACGCAGTAGTGTATAACAACCCAATTTATTGGAAATACTTCCCATATTAAGAAAAAGGAGGAATGACAATGATTGGGTTTATTATTGCATTATTATCCGGTGCACTGATGAGTGTACAGGGTGTATTTAACACACAGGTAACAAAGACAACTGGAATGTGGGTGTCCAATGGCTGGGTGCAGCTGACTGCATTTTTAGTGTGTGTAGGGGCATGGCTGATTACAGGAAGAGACTCCATTGCGACTTTAGCAAAGGTGGAACCGAAATATGTTCTTCTCGGAGGTGTAATAGGAGCAGGGATTACCTGGACAGTTATAAAAAGTGTGGAAATGCTCGGTCCTGCAAAATCAGCACTTCTCATTGTAACGGCACAGCTTTTAGTTTCCTATCTCATAGAGTTATTTGGGCTTTTCGGCATGGATAAAGAGCCCTTTGAGTGGAGAAAACTGCTTGGTCTCGGAGTGGCGGTCATCGGTATTACAATTTTCCAATGGAAATAACAACGTAAATAAAATGTTGCTTGTAATTTAAAACAAAATTCGCTAAAATAATACTATCTAAGCGTAGAGGGGTTCTTTGTAGTGATACTACGGAGGAAAGTATGCGAAGATATGGAATTGTATTATTGATATTGGCAATGATGCTTAGTTTGACTGCATGCAAGGCAAAGGGAAATGAGACATTTGACTTGGAGTCAATAGATGCACAGGATGAATCGAAAAATTCTAAGGAAGCGAATGCAGATATTTATGTTTATGTTTGTGGGGCTGTTGAGCAGGAAGGTGTGTACAAATTGCCGGCCGGCAGCAGAATCTATGAGGCTGTGGAGATGGCAGGAGGATTTCGTGAGGACGCTGCCAAATCAGAGGTGAATCAGGCAGAGGTCCTTGTAGATGAGGCGAGAGTGTATGTGCCTACATTTGCAGAAGTAGTCGCAGGCGAAGCAGAAAATGATGGAAAGATAAATCTGAATAAAGCAACGAAAGAAGAACTGATGACACTGCCGGGTGTTGGGGCTTCTAGAGCGGAAAGCATTATTCAATACAGAAATGAGAATGGTGGATTTAAGAGTATTGATGAGATTATGCTTATTTCAGGAATTAAAGAGGGATTATTTGAAAAAATCAAAGATTTAATCAAAGTATAATAAAGGGAGATTATTCATGGAAAAACGAGTATTGGTTGTTGATGATGAAAAATTAATTGTGAAAGGAATTCGATTCAGCCTGCTTCAGGATGGGTTGGAGGTTGACTGTGCATATGATGGCGAGGAAGCCCTTGAGATGGCGAAGGCTACAGAGTATGATTTAATTTTACTTGATGTGATGCTACCGAAAATGGATGGGTTTGAAGTGTGCCAGCAGGTCCGAGAATTTTCTGATGTACCGATTATTATGTTGACAGCCAAGGGCGATGACATGGATAAAATCCTAGGTTTGGATTATGGCGCAGATGATTATATTACGAAACCATTTAATATTTTGGAAGTGAAAGCCAGAATCAAAGCAATTATGCGACGTGGACGTAAAAAAGACGAAAAAGAGAAACCGGGCAATGTTTTGGAAAAACACGATATGAAGATTGATCGTGAAAATAGAAGAGTCTTTATCGAAGGTTCTGAAGTGAATTTAACAACAAAGGAATTTGATGTGTTAGAATTACTTGCAACCAATCCGGATAAAGTTTACAGTAGAGAACAATTGTTAGAGCTTATATGGGGAAGCGATTACCCAGGTGATGCGAGAACGGTAGATGTACATATCAGACGTTTGAGAGAGAAAATTGAAAAACTTCCTAGCAATCCGAAATATGTATATACAAAGTGGGGAGTGGGTTATTATTTTAAATAAAATATTGAAAAGTTTACAATTTAGAATCGTTATGCTGCTTATTATCATAAGCAGCATCGCTTGTTTTCTAGTAAAAGAAGTGATTGTTGGAGCCTATGAGGACAGGGCAGTTGCGTGGAGAACGGCTGAGATACAGGAGCAATGCACCATTTTATCTAATCAGCTTACAAAGAGTACCTATATGAAATCGCCGGTTTCGGATGTGGTGGATGCGGAATTATCACAATTTTCTAATATTTATAATGGACGTGTTATCATTGTGGATAAGAATTTCCGTATTGTGAAGGATACCTTTGGAACGGATGAAGGAAAGACGATGATTGCGCCTGACGTTATCACCTGCTTTTCAGGAAGTGGAACAAGTTTTTATGATTCAGAAGCCAGGTATCTGGATATTACAACACCAATTACGGTAACAGTGGATGATAAAGTACAGGTGGAGGGCGTCATTTTAGCCAGTGTATCCACGGATATTATTTATGAAACCATGGCAGAGCTGAAAGGGAAAGCCAATACGGTTTTGTGGATTATTGTCCTAGTTATCATCTTTTTGGGTATTTTTGTTTCCGGACATATGATGAAACCTTTAAAGAAGATTGTACGAGGGATTGAAGACGTTACGGAAGGATATGACAGTGATTTCCTACATGTGGATACATATCAGGAAACGAAGGATATTTCGGAAGCTTTTAATAAGATGTTAGGTCGTATGAAGATTCTGGATGATTCCAGACAGGAATTTGTATCCAATGTGTCTCATGAGCTGAAGACTCCGTTGACATCTATGAAGGTATTGGCGGATTCTTTGCTTGCGCAGGAGGATGTGCCGGTAGAGCTTTATAAAGAGTTTATGGGTGATATCACGGAAGAAATTGAGCGTGAAAACAAGATTATCAATGATTTGCTCTCACTTGTAAAGATGGATAAGACATCTGCAGATTTAAATGTCAAACCAGAGAATATTAATGAATTGGTAGAACGAATTTTAAAACGTTTACGACCAATTGCAGCGAAACAAAATGTGGAGCTGGTATTTGAAAGTTTTCGTCCGGTTACGGCTGAAGTTGACGAAGTGAAGTTTACTTTAGCAATTTCCAATTTGGTTGAAAATGCAATCAAGTACAACAAGGAAGAAGGCTGGGTTCAAGTATCTTTGAATGCAGACCACAAGTATTTTTATGTCAAAGTTGCTGATTCCGGTATGGGAATTCCACAGGAATCATTAGACCATATTTTTGAACGTTTTTATAGGGTGGATAAGTCCCACTCAAGAGAAATAGGTGGAACCGGACTTGGACTTGCAATTGCACGTAATGCGGTGATTATGCATCGTGGTGCAGTGAAGGTTCACAGCGAAGAAGGAGTTGGAACAACCTTTACGGTAAGAATTCCACTAACCTATATTGCATAGAGAAATGAGGAAAAATATGAAGAAGAAAATTGGAGTGCTTCTTTCTATTTTGTTATGTGTGCTGATTACTGCTTGTGCAGAGCAGAAAAGTACGGAGGAAATGTATGTTTATTATGTAAATGCAGATGGAAATGCATTGATTCAGGAAACATATCCAATGACAACAGTAGAAGGGGCATTGGAAAAATTAAAGTTTCATTCCGTTTTGCCGAAAGAGGTAAAAGTGGAAGAGTATAAATTAAACAAGGGATATTTGGATATTTATTTTAATTCTGCTTATGAGAAACTTGCTAAGAGTACAGAGGTGCTTGTACGTGCCGCATTTGTACAGACCTTGGTGCAAGTGGAAAATGTAAATTTTGTTAGATTTCATGTAGACGACGAACCATTGACAGACGGCGATGGCAATGCAGTAGGCTTGATGCGGGCGGAAGATTTTGTGCAAAGTACAGGTTCATCCATTGACTCGTATCAAACCACAGATTTAACACTTTATTTTGCAAGTAAGGATGGGAAGGCGTTAACCAGTAACAAGAAGGCGAACGTCCGCTATAATGTGAATACAACCATAGAAAGATTAGTGGTGGAGCAACTGATAAAAGGAACAAGTGCTTCTGATGCACAGGCGACAGTATCAAAGAGTACAACGATTTTAGGTGTGTCTGTCAGGGAAGGAATTTGTTACGTGAACCTGGATTCTAAGTTCGTGTCAGATAGTTATGATTTAAATCCTGAAGTTGCCATTTATTCCATTGTGAATTCTGTCATTGAAAATGGAAATGTTACAAAGGTGCAGATTCTGATTGATGGAGCAAGCGATGTGGTTTATAAAAAGACCATTGACCTAAGCAGACCACTTGAGTGGAATGCCACCTTGCTTGAGGTGAAGTGATATGATAAAAACAAGGCCATTATGTTTTGTGTGTCTGTGTTTCTTGATGATTCAAGCGATAATTTTGATAGTCATAAGCGGGAAATCTACGACAGAGATACCCGCTTCCTCTATCTTTTATGATGAGAATGAAAAATCCGTGTTAATACACGGACAGGTATACAAGAAAACAAGTTTATCTAAATTTCAAATATTATATCTAAAAAACAATTCCGTAAGTGATTCCAACATTATGGTATATGACGACAATTTTATAGATGTGGCAATAGGTCAGTTTGTAGCCTTGCAGGGTACTACAAGATGTTTTGATGTAGCGAGAAATCCGGGCAATTTTGACCAAAGGTTTTATTATGCAAAGCAAGATATCTATGGTGCAGTATGGTGTGACAGGGTGGTTGAGATTTCCGGCAAAGAAAATTGGTGTATGGAAAAACTGTACCGATTTAAACTTCACTGGAAAAACTTGATTTATGAAGCTATAGGAGAAGAGAATGGTGCAATACTATCGGCAATGCTTCTAGGCGAAAAGGGTGACATGGAGCCAGAAATGAAAGAGCTTTATCAAAAAAATGGTATTGGACACATCCTAGCGATTTCGGGGTTACATATTTCTTTTATTGGGCTTGGTATATATAAAATCATTCGAAGGACTGGACTAGGATATATTCCTGCCGGTGTCCTTGCAATTTTGGTCTTGAGTATGTATGCGCTGATGATAGGCTTTTCCGTATCCGTGATTCGTGCGTATATCATGCTTTTGTTTCGTATCGGTGCAGATATGTCCGGGCGAGTTTATGATATGATAACAGCACTTTTGGTAGCGGCGGGGGTGACAGTTGGAATACAGCCTTTGTATCTTATGTATGCAGGTTTCTTATTATCCTATGGAGCAATTCTAGGGATTTTATTTGTTTTACCTATGTTGGAGAAAATCTTTCCTTGTCGGTGGAGGGGGATTACCGGAGTGTGGGCGAGTCTGGCAATTAATGTTATGCTGTTCCCGATTCTGCTATGGTTTTATTATGAAATACCAACTTATTCTCTGGCATTAAATTTCATTATTATTCCACTGACAAGCGTGCTTTTGGGAATTGGTATGTTGGGAGGTCTTATCGGATTTGTTATATGGCCGGTGGGGAATCTGTGCCTGTATATATGCAAGTTCATTCTATCTGTTTTTGAGGTGCTAAATAGGGTGGGAAGCAAACTGCCTTGTTGGAGAATTGTAATGGGACAGCCTGAATTGTGGAAGATAATGCTTTATTATATCATTCTTGTTATAGGCATAACTGTGCTAAAACGAAATCGGAAACGAAAACAACGAAAAGTTCTATTTGGTATATTTTGTGCCAGCCTTAGTTTTGCTGTATTTCTGATGGCATATCGTCCTGTGGGGAATCTAACTGTTACCATGCTGGATGTGGGGCAGGGGGATAGCATTTTCCTACGAGGACCCAAGGGAAATACGTATCTGATTGATGGAGGGAGCAGTGATGTGGAGGAACTTGGAAAATATCGAATGGAACCTTTTTTAAAGTCACAAGGCGTTGCGTCGCTGGACTATGTGTTTGTGACCCATGGAGATACTGACCATTACAGTGGAATTGAGGAGATGCTAATAAGGCAGAATGTGGGCGTTAAAATCCGACGGCTTGTGTTACCTTCAAACTGGAAGAAGGATGATGCGTTGGTACGGTTGGCTCAAATTGCAAAGGAAGCAGGAGTTTCTATTGTGATGATAGATGCAGGGAAATGCATTAAAGAAGGGGACTTGCAATTAGAGTGTATTCAGCCTTCTTCTTCAGACCATCACTTAAGTGGAAACGCAGGTTCTTTGGTATTGTCAGTAGCGTTTGGAGAGTTTTCTATGCTTTGCACCGGGGATGTGGAGGCGAAAGGAGAAGATGCGTTAACAAAACGATTGACAGACCGTGAGTATACAGTGCTTAAGGTAGCACATCATGGCTCGAAGCAGTCCTCTTCGGAAGCATTTTTGAGGGCTGCGCAGCCGGAGATAGCAATTATTTCCGCGGGTGAAGATAATTCTTATGGGCATCCGCATCAGGAAACACTTAAGCGATTAAAGGACATTGGGTGCAAGATTTTTGAGACGGTTCGAAATGGTGCAATTACTCTCCAAACAGATGGGAATAGATTGACAATTGATTGCTTTTTATATTAAAATATATTGAAGTATGCATAGAAAGGCGGACATACATGAAGAGTCTGAATGAAGATTTGAAAACCGGACAACTGAATAATGTTTATTTGTTGTATGGCGAAGAAACTTATTTGAAGAAACAGTATAAGGACAAACTCCGAAATGCAATGGTTTCTCCCGATGATAACATGAACTATGCGTACTATGAAGGCAAAGGGATTAACATTAATGAAGTGATAGACTTGGCGGAAACATTACCTTTTTTTGCAGAGCGTCGTTTGATTGTATTGGAGGATACAGGACTGTTTAAAAGTGCGTCTCCGGAACTGGCGGATTATATCAAGGAAATGCCGGATACCACATCCATGATTTTCGTGGAAACGGAAGTTGATAAGCGTGGAAAATTGTATAAGGCAGTGCAGGCAAAGGGACGCGCAGTGGAATTGGGGCGTCAGGATGAAAACACCCTCGTTCGCTGGGTTGCAGGTAATGTCAAGCAAGAACAAAAATTGATTAGTGAAAGCACGGTGCGATTTTTTCTGGCAAAGGTTGGCACGGATATGGAGAATATCCAGAAAGAGTTAGAAAAGCTATTCTGCTTTTGTTTGGACAAGGATAGTATTACTGCAGAAGATGTGGAAGAGATTTGCACAACACAGATTACCAATCAGATTTTTGACATGGTAAATGCGGTTGCAGATAAAAAGCAGCGAAAGGCACTGGAGTATTATTATGATTTGCTGGCGCTGAAGGAACCGCCAATGCGGATTTTGTTTTTGTTAACCAGACAGTTCAAGCAATTGTTGGAAGTAAAAACTATGGACAGGCAAGGCTATGGCCGAAAAGAAATTGCGGAAAAAATTGGAATCAATCCATTTGTGGTTGGCAAAGTTCAAACTCAGGCGAAAGCATTTTCCGCTAAAGAATTGAGAACTATTATAGAAGACAGTGTGGAGACAGAAGAGGCGATTAAGACAGGGGTTCTTACAGATACACTTGGCGTAGAATTGTTTATTATGAAATATTCGGGAGGAACACGATGGCAGGAATAGATCAGAAGAAAATACGAAATTTTTGTATTATCGCGCATATCGACCACGGAAAGTCAACCTTGGCAGACCGTATTATTGAAAAGACAGGACTTTTGACAAGTCGTGAGATGCAGGCGCAGGTGCTCGATAATATGGAGTTGGAGCGTGAACGTGGAATTACCATTAAGGCACAGGCAGTGCGTATTGTATATAAAGCAAATGACGGGGAGGGATACATTTTTAATTTAATTGATACCCCTGGACATGTGGACTTTAACTACGAAGTGTCCCGAAGCCTTGCTGCATGTGACGGAGCAATTCTTGTTGTAGATGCTGCGCAAGGTGTAGAAGCGCAGACACTTGCAAATGTGTATCTGGCTTTGGACCATGATTTGGATGTAATGCCGGTTATCAATAAGATTGATTTGCCAAGTGCAGAGCCTGAGCGTGTAATCGAAGAAATTGAGGATGTTATCGGAATTGAGGCGCAGGATGCTCCGCTTATTTCTGCAAAGGTGGGACTAAATATTGAAGATGTTCTGGAACAGATTGTTGAGAAAATTCCGGCTCCGACAGGAGATGCAAATGCACCTCTTCAGGCATTAATTTTCGACTCGGTGTATGACTCCTATAAAGGGGTTATTGTATTCTGTCGTATCAAGGAAGGTTCTGTGAGAAAAGGAACTAATATGAAAATGATGGCTACGGGTGCAACTGCCGAAGTAGTAGAGGTTGGATATTTTGGAGCCGGTCAGTTTATTCCTTGCGATGAACTTTCGGCAGGTATGGTTGGTTATATCACAGCCAGTCTGAAAAATGTAAAAGATACCCGTGTTGGTGATACCATAACAGATGCAGACAGACCATGTGAGAAACCACTTCCGGGTTACAAGAAGGTTCTCCCTATGGTTTACTGTGGTATGTATCCGGCGGATGGTGCGAAATATCAGGACCTGCGAGATGCACTGGAAAAATTGCAGCTCAATGATGCATCTTTACATTTCGAGCCAGAGACCTCTATTGCCCTTGGATTTGGGTTCCGTTGCGGATTTTTAGGACTCTTACATTTGGAAATCATTCAGGAACGTCTGGAACGAGAATACAATTTAGACTTGGTTACAACTGCACCTGGTGTAGTATATAAAGTGCATAAGACAAATGGGGAAGTAATCGAACTTACCAACCCATCGAATCTTCCAGAACCAACAGAGATTGATTACATGGAAGAGCCTATGGTGAAGGCAGAGATTATGGTTACTTCTGAATTTATCGGTGCAATTATGGACTTATGTCAAGAACGACGCGGAATTTACCAAGGCATGGAATATATCGAGGAAACAAGAGCAGTGCTTCGATATCATTTGCCACTGAATGAGATTATCTATGACTTCTTTGATGCACTAAAGTCCCGTTCCCGCGGGTATGCGTCTTTTGATTATGAAATGTTAGGATACGAGAAGTCTGAGCTTGTGAAGTTAGATATTCTTATCAACAAAGAAGAAGTGGACGCGTTGTCATTTATCGTATTCTCAGGAAGCGCCTATGAGCGTGGACGTAAGATGTGCGAGAAACTAAAAGATGAGATTCCAAGACATTTGTTTGAAATTCCGATTCAGGCAGCGGTTGGAAGTAAGATTATTGCCAGAGAGACCGTAAAAGCGGTGCGTAAGGACGTGCTTGCAAAATGTTACGGTGGTGATATTTCACGTAAACGTAAGCTCTTGGAAAAACAAAAAGAAGGTAAGAAGAGAATGCGTCAGATTGGAAATGTAGAGATTCCACAGAAAGCATTTATGAGTGTGTTGAAGTTAGATGAGAAGAAATAGTTTGGGCAGTTAGATTGCGATTTCTGGGTATAGACGAGTACTTTTGTCGTATTTATACCCAGAAATTTATATTTTCAGCAAATTTTATTTGTCTTTTAATAGGGAATGGGTATAGATTAGCTTGATTGCACTCATAATACCCACATTTTTTCAATATTGTGGGTATTTAGGGGCAAGTAGATTGAATTTATAGAAACTTCACCTGATAAGAAGGGCGTTTAACTATCATTGCATGTTGTGAATGGGTATAAGTGACTTGTTTTGCCTTCTGTATACCCAGTATAGCAAGATAGAAATAGTAATAGTAATTCATGGTTTGTATGTTGCTACAAAAAGGAGAGTTGCATGAAAAAAGAGTTAGAAATATATATTCATATTCCATTCTGTGTGAAAAAGTGTGCTTATTGTGACTTCCTTTCGAATACACAGGATGAAAAGACAATTGAACAGTATGTATCAAGTTTGTTAGAAGAGATTCGAGCGCATGCTTCAAAGCAGAAGTTTGTATCAGATTATGAAGTGACAACAATCTTCTTAGGCGGCGGAACGCCGTCCGTCTTGAATACAAGCCAAATTCAAAGAATCTTTGAAACACTTACAACTAGTTTCAAGATATCTCAAGATGCTGAGATTACCATCGAGGCGAATCCTGGCACGGTCACAAGAGAGAAACTTCTAACCTACCGTACGTGTGGAATTAATCGCATTAGCTTCGGACTTCAATCAACCAATAATGAAGAGTTAAAGCTGCTTGGTCGTATTCATACCTATGAAGAAGTCTTAGAAAATTATCAGTTAGCAAGAGAGTGTGGCTTTGACAATATTAATGTAGATTTAATTTCAGCAATCCCGAAGCAGACTGTGTCAAGTTGGGAAGCAACGTTGGAAAAAGTAATTGCTTTGAAACCAGAACACATATCAGCATATAGTTTGATTGTGGAGGAAGGAACACCATTTGCAAAGATGTATGGAGAAGGTTGCCCTGGCGAATATGACTTGCCAAGTGAAGAAGTGGAACGGGCAATTTATTATCGTACCGAAGAATTGTTAACTGAGGCCGGATATTACAGATATGAGATTTCCAATTATGCCAAAGAAGGAAAAGAATGCAAACATAACCTTGGATACTGGGAGAGAAAAGAATATCTGGGAATTGGTTTGGGTGCAGCCAGTCTAATTGATAATACAAGATATAAAAACACAGACGACCTTTTGTGTTATCTGGAACATTCAAGAGACTTACATGCAATTCAAGAAAATACAGAAAAACTGTCACTCAAGGAACAGATGGAGGAATTCATGTTTCTTGGACTAAGGAAGATGGAAGGCGTGTCGGTAGGTGAATTTGAAAACACATTTGGAAAAAACATAGATGAATGCTATGGTGTGCAAATTCAGAAGTTGGTGGAACAAGGACTGTTGGAGCTAAAGAATGGACGTGTTATGCTTGCAAAGCGAGGAATCGATGTGAGTAACTATGTGTTTGGTGAGTTTTTGATATAGAGAGTGGTGAAGGAGCATGCCATTTAGTTATGAACTGAATGACATGCTCTTTGTTGCGTGTTATGATGCATAATCAGGTGAACTACCCAATGTCTAAAGCAAAGGGCTGTTGCTTTACAAAACTCGTAATTAACTATCTATACATTATTTCTTCTTTAAAAAAATATTAAAATGTCATATATTGCAAAGCAGAGGTGTCTAATAATTAAGAGGTAAAATGTAGGGGCCAGAAAGGGAGGTGCCTCTGATGCGTTAATAATATTGTACTAAATGTAGTCAAAACAGGGAACAAGGAGGAGAAAGGTATATGAAAAAAATAAGAAAATTTTTGCAGCACTTTTATCAATGGTTTTAATGTTATTGTCAACCGGTAATGTCTTGGCAGCGGAAGCAGTACCACAGAACGAGGAAACATGTTTTGTAATTAATGATGAGATAATTGTACCGGAAGGGCAAAATTACGAAAACCCTGAGACAGGGGAATATTTCCGTTGGAAGACGAGTGTGGACGCCAGAGGGACAATTGTCAAGGAATTTGAATTTATGGTCCGTTATAGTGTAACGTCATCAAAATTCAAGGTAGGAAGTACAAAGGTTAAGGTTGAATCGAGTGCTTATGTGGGTTATAGCGATTATGATGCGGCCAGTGGAAATTATAATGGACATACTTATAGAGTTGAAATTATAGGTGTATATACGCGTTCTTTAACTTTTTAGGTTGGAGGCGATGAAACAGGTATTATTTCCGGTTTACAAGATGGTGGCAATTATAAAGTAAGGATTGCAAATGAAGATAACTTGTCAGGTTCGTTATATCTCATCGGTGGCGGAACAATCAGAAACAATTAATCATTTGCTATGCTGTAATGAATGGTAGGATAAATCCTACCAATCATTAATATTAAGTCATGCGTACTTATTAAGGAGGAACTGTGCATTTGGCGAATAAACTATCGAAAGAAGATATCACTACAATTGTGGATGAGTTTGGCAATAGTATATTGCGAATGTGTTATTTATATTTGAAGGACTATCAACTTGCAGAAGACGTAACTCAAGAAACTTTTATTAAGGTATATGAAAAAATTGGTACTTTTAGGCATAATTCCTCACTGAAAACTTGGATTATGTCAATAGCGATAAATTTGTGTAAAAATCAAATGAGAACTCACTGGTTTAAACGAACAGCATTAGAATACTTTCCTGATTTAACAGCAAAAGATAGTTACGGGGAAATTATTGAAAAGAATGCTGTTTCGGTGGAAATAATGAGATTACAACCGAAATATAGGGAAGTAATCCTACTATATTATTACCAGGAATTATCAGTGAAAGAGATCGCAAGTGTTTTATGCATAAAGGAGGCAACTGTACTTCAGCGCATGAAACGAGCGAGGGAACAATTGAAATCATTGTTAAAGGAGGTTCTGTAAGCCGATGAAAGAGCAAATTGATAATGAGTTGAAAAACATCACATTCAATTTTGATATGGATAAAATGTTATGCAAAAAAAATAGGAAAAGAGTACATCATAGAGTGTTGATGGCTGTGGTATGTCTAATTTTAATAGGAACTACAGTCCAAGCAGGATATACATTGTATAATTGTTGGATAAAAATTAATGGTGAAACGCTACCTGAACTTGATTCTATGCAGAGGAAAGATGTAAATCTTTTAGGCGAAAAGTATAAGATAAGTGATGTTTATCAAAAGAAATATGATTCCTATGCTGTTTTACAGGAAGAACTTGGCATACAATTACTCCATTCAGATATGACAGACGATAACTATTCAATGATAATTACAAGAAAAACAGACAATGAACATTGGACGCAAATTAAGATTATTGCGTATATTGTAGGTGATGTTACCGAATTGAAAAAAATTGATGGGAGAGACCAATATACTTGGACTCCGGGCAAGCATTTCCTTTCGCCGATAGATATGTCAATTGACATAATTTCTAGTCAAGAACAGATGGAAATCGGCTGGGAGAAAGAATATTTAGGAGCATATGATTTTGTGGAATCTTTTCAGATGCGTGACGGATATAAAGTAAACATTCTGAGTAGTGGCGAGACAGGTAGAAGCAAACCTATGAACCAAGCGGTATTTGTTGTGGACGGCATTCGCTATACGTTGCGAGGCAAAGTTGATATTGATCTTTTAAAGAAAATAATAGATTCGTTTTATTATTAGTCTGATTGGGAAAGTCGGCTTGAACAAACATCAATGGAAGGGGCGTTGAGATGAGTCTTTTCATGAGACTGATAAATAAAATCGAGCCGGAGAATTTCTCCGGCTCGAACTGTCTTTTCTTATTCTTCAACGATATCTTCGAATTCTTGTTCGTCAAGCCATTCGTCGAATGCGTCAGCAGCAGCTTCATATTCGTCATCGTCTTCAATGTTTTCTAAAGTAGGTTCTCCGTCTTCTGTTTCAACGTAACGATAGATAAATACGTCACCTTCTTCGTTGTCTCCATCTTCGTCTAATGGAAGTAATGCGATATATTCCTTGTTATCTACACTGTAAATTGTAAGAACTGCACATTCGATAACTTCATCATTATCAAGTGTTAATGTTACAGTTACTTCCTCGTTGCATCCGCAATCGCAGTTGTGATCATGTGTGTGTTCACTCATAATATGTCTCCTTTATAATGAAATATTTGATATACTAACTCTATCAGAATGGGACAAGAAATGCAAGGCTTGTTTCCATTTTTAACTATGCAAAAAATATAGAATCGTGTATAATAAATGAGAACGAATGAAAGAGGAGAGATGCGCATGAAGAGAATGACAGGATATCCACTGCCACTTGGCATTTCAGTAAAAGACGATGTGATAAATTTTTCTGTTGCGGTTGAGAGCGGAAAAACATGTTTTCTATGCTTGTATCACGAAAATAGCGATGCGCCTTTAGAGAGAATTGAACTCGCAGAAGAACATGCAATGGGTGAAGTGCACTATGTTGCACTCTCGCAATCAGACGTTGACCATATGGAGTATAATTATGAAATTAATGGAGAATTTATCATAGATCCATATGTAAAATCAGTTGCAGAGCATGAAAACATCACGCGAGGTAAAATCTTGCTAGATGATTATGAATGGGAAGGGGACAAGCCATTGGGGCTGGCTTTTCATGAAATTGTTGCATATAACATTCACGTCAGAGGCTTTACGATGCATAAGTCTTCAAAAGTGAAAAATAAAGGAACATTTGCAGGTGTGATTGAAAAGATACCATATTTAAAAGACTTGGGAATTAATCAGATTCAATGTATGCCGATTTATGATTTTGACGAAAACACACCATATACAAATTATTGGGGATACGGAAATGCGCGTTGTTTTTCAATTAAAAAGAAGTATGCCTCATCTAAGTGTCCAGAAAAAGAATTCAAAGATATGGTGAAGCGATTTCATCAAGGCGGAATTGAAATTATACTTCATTTTCCGTTTACAGATGCTATGCCAAAGCAATTAATGGTAGAGTGTTTGCGATATTATATGATGGAGTATCATGTGGATGGCTTTGTTTTAAATCCTTATGTTGCACCAATGGATTCTATTTATTCTGATGGAATGCTAAAGAATACAAAGATTCTGCAACACAATGATAACTTTCAGAATTGCTTGCGACAATTTTTGAGAGGGGATAAAGGTAGTGTTCAACATGCTATTTGGAGAATGCGAGATAGTGTGAGTGAAACAAAGGGTTATAATTACATAACTAATCATACGGGATTTACATTGTCTGATTTGGTTTCTTATAACAAAAAGAGAAATTTTGCCAATGGAGAAAATAATTTTGACGGTCCTAATGAAAATTATAGTTGGAATTGTGGCAGAGAAGGAAATACTAAGAATATAGACATTATTAAATTGAGAGAGCAACAAAGAAGAAATGCCATGGCTTTACTTTTGCTTTCTCGCGGAACGCCGATGATTTTAGCAGGAGACGAGTTTGGAAATTCTCAGAAAGGTAATAATAATGTATATTGCCAAGACAATGAAACTGCTTGGCTACATTGGGGACAATTAGAAAAAGAAC
>JAZRQP010000144.1:0-8046 GCA_045649885.1 Faecalimonas sp. | reverse complement strand
AACAATTTTAAGGGACAGATTGAAAAGCTTTGTACAGAGGAATCAGCACTTTCAGGAATGTGGGAAGGCGCAGCAAGAGATGCATTTCATAACGCATTTGAACATGACAAGAATGAAATGTATGAGTTCTACAATGCAATCATTACATATGCAAACGCATTGAATGAAATTGCAAAGAAGTATGCAGAAGCAGAAGCAAGAAACGTAGAAACAGCAACAACAAGAAAGTATTAATATAGAAGAGGAGAAAAGACAATGGAAGGAATTATTAAGGTAGCGCCACAGAGACTCGAGGCAGCAGCAACAGAATTTTCAGGAACAGCAAGTACAGTAAGTACATTAACAAATGAAATGACAGATATCGTAAATAGCTTAGCAAGCGTGTGGACAGGTGAAGCATCAGCAGCATATAAGGCTAAGTTTAACGGATTAAATGATGACATTCAGAGAATGATTGCAATGGTAAATGAGCATTCATCAGATTTGATTGAAATGGCAAATACATATAAGACAGCAGAAGAAGCAAATGCAAGCCTTGCAAACTCATTGACAGACAATGTAATTGACTGATAAAAACAGAAAAAACTAACTAAAGCTCAAGGTGTGGAAACGCACCTTGAGTATTAGTGCATTATGAAGGATGAACTAGATGATAGATTTTGGGTTGTATACCAATGTTGGCTCAAGAGAGATTAATGAAGATTATGTAATATACGAGCAGAAAGATGATAACTATATATTTGTGTTGGCTGATGGCCTCGGTGGACATGGAAGAGGTGAAGAAGCGTCCAAGCTTGTTGCTGATGAGATGGTGAATTGCTTTAGAGCCTCAGAGGATTTTTTGAATGATATGGGTGAGGCTTTTGAATATGTTCAGAAGAAACTTCTGGAGATGCAAAGTGAAAAATCAGCAAGATTTGAAATGAAAACTACAATTGTTGTTTTGGCAATAAGTGAGAAGGGAATAAGATGGGGACATATTGGTGATTCTAGGCTGTATGTAATGAAAAAATCTAAAATTAAATCAAGAACTTTAGACCATAGTGTTCCTCAGATGTTGGCATTAGCAAAAGATATAAAGGAAAAAGATATCAGATTCCACCCAGACAGAAACAAGTTGCTTAGAGTAATGGGTGTTGAATGGGGTGCCAGCAGCTATGAATTGTCAGATATTATCAAAAGAAAAGATAAAATGTCATTTTTATTATGCACAGATGGCTTTTGGGAACTCATAACAGAGAAAGAGATAGAAAGTTTTCATAAAAAATCAAATCGTGCAACAGATTGGATAGAGGCAATGATTTCCGTTGTCAGAGAAAACGGTGAAGGTAAGGATATGGATAACTTCTCAGCGATTGCTGTAAGATTATAAATTGGTGACTATAATGAAGGAATATGAAATTCAATGTGCACTACAAAGTGTTATAGGCACTCGAGAGGAACAACAGGATTATGCTATATATAAACAGCTTGACAGTTGTTTTGTAGCGGTTGTTTGTGATGGTATGGGTGGTCTGGAAGGAGGCTCTATTGCAAGCCAATGCGCAGCTGAAACGCTTGTAAGAATGCTTGCGGAAAAGAATTCTAGTGAAACAATTCCACAAGTGTTGTTGAGATGTGTAGATGTTTTGGATGAAAAGATTTTTGAGTTAAAGGATAGTTATGGAGAAAGATTAAAAGCCGGAACTACTCTTGTAGCTGTTGTTATAGAAAATGGTCAGGCATATTGGCTTTCGATTGGTGATAGTAGGTTGTATATAGTGCGAGGAAATGAGATGATACAAGCTACTCGTGACCACAATTACTCAATGATATTGGATTCGATGCCGGTAGATTATGTTCCTACCAAAGATGAACTAAATAAAAAAGAAGCACTAATCAGTTTTGTTGGTATGGGTGGCATTGAAACGATGGATTTAAGCAATAATCCGTTGGTGCTCCAACATGGTGATAAGCTATTATTGGCAACGGATGGCCTTTTCAAAGTGTTAACATATGAACAAATTAAATCAATTGTTGAGAAAGATTCAAGTACAAGCATTATAACTACTGAATTGATTGAGCAGACAGAAATGTGTGCTACAGAGAGTCGAGATAATACAACAATCATATTTATAAGAATAAAGGAGAAATTGATATGAAACCAATTAAATGTGAATCATGTAGTAAGTATTATGATGAGGATAAATATGATGTTTGCCCACATTGTAACAATGCTGGTGCACCAACTTTTCCGGTGAAAAATGAACCTGTTGTAGAGAATGATGTTTTCAAAGAACAATCGTCCGGTGAGAAAAAAGGCCTGTTCTCAAAACGCAATAAAGGTTTTTTTTCTAAACGCTCAAATAATGTTGATGCTGATTTTAAAAATGATGATGACATTTCCATAGATGTTTATTCTTCATCTGTTAATGATTTCTTTGCTATAGGGAAAGAGGCAGATACAGAAAAACTCAATAGTGATGTAGCAAAACAAGTGATAACTGATGAAGCACCATTAGAAACAACTTATGATATGCCGGCAATTAATGACTATTTTGAAGAGGTAAAGGCAGATAATAATGAACTTGTAGACGAGTGTGTTACAGAAAAAGCGTGTGAAGAAGTTGAAGAACCTGTATCATCACTTGCAGTCGCTATAAAACAAGCTGATGCTGTTAACAATACAACTGATTTAAAAACAGTTGCATTTTACAATTTTTCAAATGATATTGAGCCTGTTGTTGGTTGGTTAGTTTGCGTAAAGGGTGAATATAAAGGCGAAAGCTTTAGCTTGAAATCCGGTAGAAACAATATTGGCAGAGCATTGACCATGGATGTAGCTTTAGCACAAGAAAAAACCGTATCAAGAGAACGTCATGCGTCAATAACTTATGACCCACAACAAAAACGATTTTTTGTTCAAAGTGGTGAAAGTAGAGGATTAACTTATCTCAACAATGAATTATTGATGACATTTAAAGAATTAAAAAAAGGTGACGTTATTATGTTAGGTTCCTGTGAATTGTTGTTCTATCCGTTGTGTGGAGAAGATTTTTTATGGGATGATTATGAATAATGTTATTTGGGGGCTAAATTGTGGAAAAACGATGTAATGGCTGCTTTAACTATTATGATGATGAGTTTGAGCTTTGCCCACACTGCGGATATATAGATGGTTCTGAGCCGAGAGAGCCTAATCATTTATTTATCGGTACAGAATTAGCGGGACGATACATAATAGGCAATGTATTAGGCTTTGGTGGATTTGGTATTACATATAAGGCATGGGATAAAAAATTAGAGGCAGTTGTAGCTATTAAGGAGTACTATCCAAGTGGTATTGTGAACCGTCCACCAGGGACAAAGAATATTTTATTATTCTCAGGTAAGAAAAAGAAGGAATTTGAATATGGTTTAACTCGCTTTATAGAAGAAGCGAGAAATATGACAAATTTTAATTCTCATCGAAACATTGTCAATGTATATGAATATTTTGAAGAGAATTCTACTGCATATATTGTAATGGAATTTTTAGATGGATATAATTTGAGCGAGTATATCGAGTCCGTAAATGGAAAATTGGATATTGAAACAAGTATGAAGATTATAATGAATACTTGTAATGCTTTAAAAGATATTCATGCGAATGGTATAATCCATCGAGATGTAAGCCCGGATAATATCTTCTTAACAAAAAATGGTGGCATTAAATTAATTGACTTTGGTGCTGCACGATTTTCAAATAATGAGGATAAGAACTTTACAATAATTCTAAAACCTGGTTTTGCTCCACCAGAACAGTATGACCAGATAAGTCAACAGGGGCCTAAAACCGATATATATGCTTTAGGTGCCACAATGTATTATTGCATTACTGGCGAGAAACCAGAAGAATCTACTAATCGTAAGATTAAGGATAATTTGCTCCCACCTAAACAGATTGATACAAGTATAGAGCAGTACATCTCTGATAGTATTATGAAGGCAATGGCGATTGAGTCTTCTTTAAGATTCGAAAGTATTGCAGAATTTGAAAAGGCTATAAAAAAAGAGATTAAGGTTAAGGTTCCTAGTCAAGAGAAAAAGTCAAAACAAGTAAAACGATTGATTGGTATAGCAATATTTGTAGCTTTATTTTCAGTAGTGGCAGGAGTATTTTTATCAGATATTGATAAGAAGCAAGAACAGGTAACGCTGGACCCAGCAACAATCAATATATATTATATAGACGATGATAACTCTGAAGAAATGGCAGCGGCTTATTCTGAAATTGTATCGAGTTTTTGTGAGGAGTATCCGGATGTTACCGTTGTTGCAACAAAATACACATCAGATGAGTATGAAGCTGTGATAGAGGATATAAAGCAAGGTGAATCAGAAGCAAATTTATTTATAAGTGATGGGATGTCAGAAGAAGAACTTTCTTCTATGTTGGATTTATCATCAGTAATATATTCAGTCGATGATGGCAGTTCGTTAAACAAGTTTTTTAATAAATTTGGCGGTAATGCAACAGAGTGCAGCGTTTTTGATAAATATGATAAATATTATCCAAACCACAAACAGGTCCCAATCGGTTTTAATATTCCAGTTATTTATATTAATACAAACTATTTAAGTGTTGAAGATGAATCAATTAAGAATTTTGATGAAATAGAATCATATTTGGCTGGGGAAAATAAGATTTTAGTAGATTCAAGTATGTCATATGAATTCGAAACTATTTTCGACACAGAGTCTAATATAATTCAGGAAGGCAATATTGAACAGTTTATTGATGGTTCTGTATCAATGTGTTTTAGTAGTACTGCAAATTATCTGAAAATTAAGGATATGACCAAAAAAGGTGTTGGCGTTCCGGTGATGTTAGCAATTGAAGGCAAGTTACCTTGTGAATTTAGTATTCATTGGAGTATTTTGCCATCAGAAGATGAGGCTGAGAATCGTGCTGCAACAACATTTTTGGCATATATGTTGACTCAAAATGCGCAAAATAAGCTTTTGGGTGAAAATAAATCAACCGGTGCATTACCTATTAATGATTACTCTTTGGATACATACGCAACCGTATTTGATGAATTTGAGTATCTCGTTAGTAAGAAAGGTAATTTCAAGTTTTAATTTATCAAGCTCAAGGTGTGGAAACGCACCTTGAGTATTGGCATATATATAGGGGAAACTGAAAGAGGGAAAAGATATGGACGGAAAAACACAACATATATTCAGTGGAGCAGAAAGAAGATATACAGATAGAGAGACAGGAGAAGTAAGATGTCTAGGCTGTATGGGAACATATGCAAAGGAATATGAGATATGCCCGGAATGTGGATATGTTGAGGGAACAGAAGTGGAAAATGCGTTACATATCTATCCGGGAACAGTGCTGAATGAGAAATATATAGTGGGAAAAGTGTTGGGATATGGAGGCTTTGGAGTAACATATCTTGCATGGGATACAGTGCTTGAGATAAAGGTAGCAATAAAGGAATATTTACCAAGCGAATTTTCAACACGTTCAGCAGGACAGACCAGGATTACTGTGTTTACAGGAGATAAGAGTAAACAGTTTAATGACGGAAAAGAAAAGTTCATAGATGAAGCAAAAAGATTAGCAGTATTCCGAAATGAAGCAGGAATAGTAAAGATATATGATACATTTGAAGAGAATGAAACAGCGTATATAGTAATGGAGTATCTTGAGGGAGAAACATTAGCGAAGAGATTAGAGCGAGAAGGAAAAATAGCGGCAGATGAAGCAATAGGAATGTTAATGCCGGTAATAGAATCATTGAATAAGGTGCATGAGGAAGGAATAATACATAGAGATATCGCACCGGATAATATATTTTTGACAAAAAAAGGAGAAGTAAAGCTGATAGACTTCGGAGCATCAAGATATGCAACAACATCACGAAGCAGAAGTCTGACAGTAATAATAAAGCCGGGATATTCGGCAGAGGAACAGTATAGAAGCAGAGGAGACCAGGGAGCACACACAGATGTGTACTCCTTAGGAGCGGTGTTGTATAAAATGATAACAGGAGAAACACCACCGGATGCAATGGAAAGAAGAGCCCAGTATGAGAAGAATAAGAAGGATATGCTGGTGCCGATAAGTAAGTATACAAAGGAGATAACAAAGAATCAGGAAACAGCAATATATAATGCGATGAATGTCAGAATAGAGGACAGAACAGGAGAAATGATAACATTCGCAGGAGAATTGCTTAGTGAAGAGGATGTAAAGAGAAAAAGAAGCGGAATAAAGAAGATAGACCCGTTAACATGGCCAATGTGGGCAAAGATAGGCTTACCGGCAGGAACAGTAATAGTAGTAATATTAACAGTATTGTTGGCAGCAGGAGTAATAGGACCAAAATCCACATTACAGAAGGATTATGTAATACCGGATGGACAGACATTGGTGCCGGAGGTAATCGGAAAAAGTATAGAAATAGCAGGGAAAAAATTGGATAAGAACTACCTTGCATATATGATAAGTGACAGGGTGGAAAGCGGAATAAAGAAAGAAACTGTAATGCTTCAGGACCCGGATGCGTTTAATATAACAGCAATAGGTAGTATAGTAGAGTTAATATTAAGTGATGGTAAAGGAACAGAATATGTAGTAGATGTAACAGGCAAACCGCTTGAAGAAGCAAGAGTAGTATTAGAGGAATTAGGATTTGTAGTAAAGGAAGAGAAAGAAGAAAGTAAGGAGATAGCGCCAGGCTCAGTTATCTCACAAAGCATAGAGGCAGGAAAGGAAACAGAAAAGGGAACAGAAATCACACTTGTTGTAAGTATCGGTTCAGAAGAAATAGATACAAGCAAGAAAGTGATAGTGCCAAATGTGTTGGGAAAGAGTTATGAGGAAGCAATAGAAGAGCTTACAAAGAATAATCTGTATTACAGTAAGGAAGAAGTGTATAATGCATCATTACCGGAAAATCAGATAATCGGAATGAATCCAAGTGTTGGAGAAGAGGTAAATGCAGGTACAACAGTAAAGATAACTGTAAATATGGGTGCAAAAGCAATAAAACTCGGTAACTACGAATATAAGACACTGGAGGCAACAAAAACAGAGCTTGAAGAAAAGAATATCAAGGTTGTAGTTAAATATGAAGAAAACTCAAGGGTGTCAGCCGGAACAATCATAAGACATGAGCCAAAGGCAGGAACAGAGATAAAGGAAGGCTCAACAGTAACACTTGTAGTAAGTAGCGGATATACAGTAACAGTGCCTGATGTAAAGGGAATGAAGCTTGAAAAGGCACAGGAGACACTTATCGAGAACGGACTTGCAAGTAATGTATTAAGATACGAAACAAGTGAAACAGTAGGTAAGGGAAAGGTAATATCACAGAGTATCGAAGCAAACACAAAGACAGAACAGGGAACATTAGTGGGACTTGTGATAAGTAGTGGTGCAGAGGAGAAACCAACAGAACAAGTAGAAGTAACCTTGTCAAATATATCAGTAACAAGTAAACCAACAAAAACAACATATTATGTGGGAGACAGCTTTGATAAGTCCGGAATAAAGGTAACAGCAGGATATAGCGACGGAACCACAAAGGATGTAACAAGCAGTGTAACCGTAAGTACACCTGATATGGCAACAAGCGGAACAAAGATGGTAACAGTGTCATATGAGGGAAAAACATCAAGCTTTACAATAACAGTAAAGTCAATAAAGGTAACACTTAATAAGACAAGTCTGTCAATAAAGGAAGATGAAGCAGAAAAAATAACAGCAACAACAGAGCCAAGTGGATGCAGTGTAGAGTGGAAAAGCAGTGATGAAAGTGTAGCAACAGTATCAAATAACGGAACAGTAACAGCAAAGAAGCAGGGAAATGCAACAATAACAGCAACAATCAAGAGAGGCTCAGAAGAAAAGAAAGCGACATGTAGTGTGTCAGTAACATCCAAGGTAGTACCGGTTGCAGATGTAACAATAAGCGAAAGTAAAAAGACAATGAATGTAGGAGATACATTTACATTGACAGCAACAGTAACACCAACAAATGCAACAAACAAGGACGTGAACTGGACAAG
>JAZRQP010000143.1:0-68718 GCA_045649885.1 Faecalimonas sp. | reverse complement strand
CTTTGGATGAGAGGTCATAAAACGAATGCGTTCCAGACCTTCAATCTTTTCAATTTCCTGCAAAAGCTGTGCAAAACTCATTGGTTCTTCTAAGTTCTTTCCGTAGGAATTTACATTTTGGCCAAGTAGCATTACTTCTACCACACCATCAGAAACTAAATGTTCAATTTCTCGTATTATATCCTTTGGATTTCGACTTCTCTCTCGTCCGCGCACATATGGTACGATACAATAACTACAGAAGTTGTTACATCCAAACATTATATTTACACCTGATTTAAATGGAAATTTACGTTCGCTCGGCAAATCCTCCACGATTTTATCCGTATCTTTCCAAATATCAATCACCATTCTTTGTGATTCATAACGAGTTGCAATTAATTCTGCAAATTTATAAATATTATGTGTTCCAAATATGATATCAACAAAACGATAAGAGGTTTTTAATTTCTCAACCACATGAGGTTCCTGCATCATACAACCACAGAGTCCAATCATCATGTGTGGATTCCTTTTCTTTGATGCCTTTAATTGACCCAAACGTCCATAAACACGCATGTTTGCATTTTCACGAACCGTACAGGTGTTATATATCACAAAATCTGCCTTTTCTTCATCTGCTTCTTCCACGTATCCGATTTCCTCCAAAATCCCAACCAGTTTTTCGGAATCACGTGCGTTCATCTGGCATCCGAAGGTTGTAACGCAGAATGTAAGTGGTCGTCCGGCTTCCTCAGATGCAATTTTCACATATTCTCTTGCTTTTTTGATGAAATAATACTGACGTTCAGGCTCGTTTACCGGCGCTTCTTTTGTAACATCAATATCATTTATGTAATCATTTATTTGTTTCATGTAATGTCCTTTCTAAACAAATTGATTTGTTGCTTCATCATATTCGTAATCAATTGTACCAAGTTTTATAATTAAAGAATCTTTATCAACTGCTAAGTCGTCGCATAACGCATCCAGATTTGCATAATGGTCTCTTAGCTTCGTATTAACAACGCTTAAACATAACATTGGATCATTCGGTAATGTGTTCATCGTATAGTTTCTCCTCTGTAATTAAAACTTCTGGTCTGTAATCAAACTTTTCTGCATCAATTGCATCAAGCATCTGACATTCAAATGCTAGTGCTATCGTATGATATGACGGATGCTTTTCCATAAATTTATCATAAAACCCTTTGCCATATCCAATGCGGTTCCGATTTCTATCAAAGGCTACGCCAGGCATAATGACTAGTGCATGTGTATCTTTTGCATAGAAATTATTCTCCGGCTCCAGAATCCCACGATAGCCTTCCTTTAAGTCGCTGAAGTCAGAAATGTAATAGAACTTCATATCTTCGTCTTCAATTTTGGGCACAGCTACGCGTTTCCCTAATTCCCACGCTTTGTTGATAATTGATTTTGTTTCGACTTCGTTGCGATAATCTACATAGCAATAAATATTATTTGATTCCAAAAAGAAAGGATGAGTCAACACGCAATTCTGAATTTTGCGACTGTTCTCCTCCCACTCCTTTTTGTCCATACTATCTCTGTATGAAAGAACACGTTTTCTAATGTCCCTCTTTGTGTCCATATTTTTCACCCAGGTTCGTAATAGAACCGTCATTTTCTTGGATAGAAATATTGTCCAGCGTACCTCTTAAATTACGTTTAAAATCATCAATAAACTCTCTGCGAAGTGCTTGTTGTTCTAACTTTTCTTCGTCTGTTAAACCTTCAGCTTTTGCCTTGCGGGCTAACACATTAATTCGTTCAATTTTTTCCTCTGTCATCTTCTTTGGTCCTTCCTTAAATCTTATCTTATATTACATCATAACTTCTTTTTCGTCTATATTTTTTAGCTTGAATAATTTTCCAAGAATCCATAAACCTGTCCCAAGGATGTCATTTTAATTCCCTTTTTTACTTTTTGTCTTATTTCTTCCGGTAAATCCTCAACCAATATCGTGGTGTAATCATAAACAGTTTTATTGTCAGATTCATAAACGGTAACATACCCGTCTGACTCTTTGATATAGTAACAAAGTTCTGTTTCAGTCACTTGTTCAGTCATTTGTTTGTTTTGTTGATTGTGCTTGTCCAATGCACGATTGTAACTGATGCGATACGCCAAAACAAATAAAGCAACTAATACTATAAATCCCAACAAAAAACCAATACCATATTTTTTATTCATAAAGGCAACTCCTTTTTTGTTATACAGTATTGGTTCTATTGTCAAATATTATACAAGTTTGACCTTTTTTAAAAATGCTAATATTTTCGTTCCTTTTGGGAATGCGAGAATTTCTTCCGGTGTTAACGCTCCTAATTTCAGCAATGCTATCATATAGGATATGCCTGCCAAAACAATTGTCACAAGCGTTGCCAATTTTTCCGGTGTAAAGATTGCAAGTGCATTCCACACAACGAGAATGACAATACCCATAATAAAGGATGCCCCAAATGGAATCAAAAATGTCTTCTTTACTTCCTGGTGGTATCCAGATACTTTTCGAATTGCCATGGCATTTAATATACACATGCTAATTGAGAAAATAATATTACCCACTACCAGAGAATAAATTTCCCATTTAAATCCAACTAACATAACGACAACGGCCACCAGATGAATGGCAAGTGAAATTGCACCATGCTTTACCGGTGTTGTCATCTTGTTTAATCCCTGCAAAATCGAGTTTGTTACTGTAGACAAACAATAAAAGACTACCGTAATTGCACCAATGCGCAGCATCTTTGCAGGAATGCTTATATTCCCTACATATAGCAAGGATAAAATCTGATGTGGCATGACAAAAAAGGCCACACAGCTTGGAATTGCAACCAACATTGCAAATCGAATAACCATACTGATTTTGGAACGAATTTCCTGCTTTGTTCCGTTTGCTACTGAAGCAGTCAAGCTTGGTATCAACGAAGAACCAAGCGCATTTGCTACTGCAAGCGGGATATGAATCAGAGTATTATATTTTCCGGTAAACATTCCTAAAAACTCAGCAGCCTGTTTCTCACTGTGTCCCTGAGTTAACATCACAGAACTAAAGATCCCCTGGTCAATGGTATCATTAATATTGTATATGGCCGTGCTCAAAATAACCGGCGCAATGGTAAGTATTAATGCAGTATAGATTTCCTTATATCCTTCTTGTGCATGCGTATGATCTCGTACAATTCGACGTTTCATGGTCGGATAATAGAGTTTCAGTAAAACCAAGAGGAATACCAAACCAAAAACCGCGCCCATTAATGTTCCAAGTGTACCGCCGGCTGCACCGTAAGCGAAAGGTAATGAAGGTTCAGTTTTTGATTCCGCCACCTTTTTGCCCATTTCCAGCAAATAGCTTGCCCCTACAATGCTGACTATGGCATTTACAATCTGCTCTAAAATCTGAGAAACTGCGGTTGGCACCATTGTGCCCAAACCTTGGAAATATCCACGAACCACACCCATAACAGCAACCACGAACAAACATGGTGCAAGGACGCGAAGTGCATAAGCACTTAGGCGAAGGGACATAATATTTCCTGCGATGAAATCAGCAAACAGAAATACAATCAGTCCAACCAACGCGCCCACTGCTATGGCAAATAACAGTGCTCCTTTGAAAATGCGCATGGCATTCTTATGCTCCCCTTTGGATGTTCTTGCAGAAACCAGCTTCGATACTGCAAGGGGTAAACTATACGAGGTAAGCAAAAGGGCAATATTATAGATGGAAAATGCGCAACCATAAAAGCCTTGACCTTCATCGCCAAGGATATTATTAACCGGTATACGATATGCTAGCCCTATCAAGCGCGTTACAATACCTGCCGCAGCTAATATCGCGCCCTGTATAAGAAAACTATTGTTTTTCTTCTTTTGTTCCCCGTTCATAAATCAACCTCTATCTTACTATTTCCAAAACTTCCAAAATTTCTCTTTGCTTTTGCTCCATGATAATACGTTCATCGTCTTCCATATGGTCATATCCAAACAAATGTAACATACTATGAGCAATCAAAAATGCATACTCACGTTCAATGGAATGCCCATACTCTTCCGCCTGAGAAATCACTTTTTCTTTGGAAATCACAATATCACCCAACATCAATTCTCCGGATTCCGGATGAAATGCGTCCATAACATCCTCCAAAAAATCAAAGTTTCCAGCTTCCTCGTAATCAATCATTGGGAAGGACAATACATCCGTTGGTCTGTCAATGCTTCGGAAATTTTGATTCATCTCCTGAATTTCATCATTCATTGTCAATAATAAATTAACTTCCGCTTCATATGGACAATCCACATAATCCAATGCCGCATTTATTACTTTTTCTGCTAATTCCTTACATGGCAAATCTAGTTCTAATTCGCCTTCTTCTTCAAAAAATAAGGTCATTATTTTTTCCTTCTCTCTTTTGCACGTTCTTGTTTGTGCTCGTATTCTTCATAAGCTTTTACAATCTTTTGCACCAATGGATGTCTCACAACATCCTTGCTTGTTAAATTACATATCGCAATATCATCAATATTTTTTACAACCTTTGTTGCCACATCTAAACCGGAAATCATACCCGCCGGTAAATCCTTTTGTGTCGCATCACCGGTGATAACAACCTTCGAACCAAACCCGATACGAGTCAGGAACATTTTCATCTGGGCTGGTGTTGTATTTTGTGCTTCATCCAGAATGATGAAGGCATTGTCTAAGGTGCGGCCTCTCATATAGGCAAGCGGTGCTACTTCAATCAAGCCTTTTTCTGAGTTCTTGATAAAACTTTCCGCCCCCATAATCTGATACAACGCATCATAAAGTGGTCTTAGATATGGGTCAATCTTACTTTGCAAATCACCTGGAAGGAAGCCTAATTTCTCTCCTGCTTCAATGGCGGGTCTTGTTAAAATAATTCTTCCAACTTCATTATTCTTAAATGCGGTAATTGCCATAGCCATAGCGAGATAGGTTTTCCCCGTTCCTGCCGGTCCAAGACCAAATACAATCATTTGCTTGCGAATGGCATCCACATATTTCTTCTGTCCTACGGTTTTCGGTTTGATCGGCTTACCCTGAAGTGTATGACAGATAATATCTTTGTCGATTTCTACCAACTCTTTTTCGTTATCCTCAAACACCAAAGAAATGGCATAGTCCACATTTTGCTCTGAGATGCTATTGCCACGTTTTGAAAGTGCCATTAACTGCTCTAATACACGTTTTGCCTGATTTACCCGAACTGCTTCGCCCAGAATCTTCACATTGCCATCACGTGCGATTAAGGTGACATGAAGTGTACGTTCTATTTTCTTCGCATAAGCATCGAATTGACCAAATATATTGCTTTCGTGCTCTGCCGGAATTTCAATAAATTCTTCCAAAATACTCATGTATCTAGTTCCTCACTAATTCATTTCATAATCCATTTTATTCTACCACAGGAGGTGATTGGAAATCAACGATTTTCCTATTTATTCCTACTTCTTCAAGTAAAGTCATGGTAGCACTTGCTTTCATTCCATCTTTCTCATCAATGATATTAAAATTAGAGTCCAAAATAATGGCACCCTGCTCTTCTAATTCTTTACAAAAACGTTTGTAATTATTTGTTAATAAGGTTTCCATTTCTTCTTTGCTATATTCTGATTTTACATATTCATATTCCAAAAGTGTTTTCTTACCGATAAATATTGGCAAATAAAAATTTTCGCCAAACTTTAGTTCCGTCTCCTTTGTCTGTGATTCAAAGTTTTTAAATGAATTTTTGAACCACCCCAACATCACTTCATGTTTTTCGGATTTAATAAAAAACAAATGCCGCTTTTTATCTGTATATTGTTTTTTGTCATATTTCTTTGTAATTTTATCTTCATACTGGACAATGCGTTCTAAAACAATATCTGCATCTGATGTTACGTAACGATATGCAATTACTTCTTTCGCATCATTTAACACATCCACTGTTCCCGAAACAAGAATATTACCCGTTTGGATTTCGTCACCTGCCACTACCTGTGGCACGCCATTTCTTGTAACAATGCTTTTTATAACACCATCCTTATCCGCAACAATATCGCTTGGTTCCTCTTTTTCCTCTGTCATATCAAATGTATCTGTATTCTCTTTTACATGAATAAAAAGACGTGTCCCTTGCATTGATGCTGACACCCAGATAATATCGTTGAAATTCTTACGAATATCTTTTGCAATCTGCTCGCAATCCACCCTAACCTTAGCCATTCCATAGGAGATATTCTGAGTTTCTAAATATTCAAGGAGAACATCATCGGTAATGGAAATGTTTCCTTCCAAATGAATATCCCAAACAAAAAAGGTAAAGCTGTAAATCAAAATCATACATAGAATTGTGCCTGTAAAAAACAACTTTCGTTTTCTATACTTATGGAAAAAGAAGGGCAATCCATACCGCCCTTCTATCGTCACTCTTGTCTGCGTCTTTTTTAATATTGGCTTTAATTTACGAAATCCGGTAATGCGAATATACATATCATACGCATTATGTCTCGCCTCTAATCCCCATACATCGATTTTCTTATTCTTACACAGATTTAAAAATCGTTCCGGTGAATATCCTGTTACACGAATCTTTAAGTAACCTTGAATATAGCGAAATAACGAAGTAAACAATCCCTAGCCTCCTTCATGAAATTCAATCACTGTAATATGTCCTATAATCTTCATTTCATCATTGGTATAAAATTCAATCTGTAGGTTTCTTCCTATCACATGTATTTTCCCAAGTTTTGTTTGAATTCGAATTAATTTATCTGTATATTCTAATATTCCACGATAATTTTCAATACATGCTTCCGACTGTCCTGCAATTGTAAGTAGTGGAACTCCAAGCAAGACGTCTTTTGGCATGCCGGCGGCATCTGTGATGCGCGCTTTTAAGTTCTTTTTGTCCATAAAAAAGCCACACATATACGTTTGTATTAAATATATGTGTGGCGGGTTTGTATCTATGCTATTTTTTATTGCATTAATTCATCTGTGAGACGAATAATTTCCGGAGCAATTTTCTCACGTTCTTTTGTCAGTGTATGCGTATAAAGCGGATAAGCACAGCAGACTAGAATCATGCCAGCTATACCAATAATAACACCAATTAATATAGCGAAAAAACGATAACAACCAAGTATTTCACCAAGTTCGGTCATGACAAGACTCATTCCAAGTCCCATAATAAGTGCACCGATAATTCCAATAATAAGTGCCTTTGTCGTAGCTTTTGAAGTGACACTTTGGTCTAGTTTTCTAAGCCTCGTCATCTTATCTGTTTCCTCATGTGATGACATATATTTGTCACGAATTTTTTTAATTTCTTCCTGCTGTTTAGCAGAATATGTGTAGTTAAATTGTTCCATTTCTACTACTCCTTAACCTTCTATTTTCTTTTGTATATTTACTGTAAATGTTGTACCCTTTCCTACTGTACTTTCTACACCGATTTCTCCATGCATAATATCAATCACTCGTTTTACCAACGCAAGACCAAGTCCATTCCCTTGTACAGAATGAGACGTATCACCTTGATAAAATTTATCAAAGATATGTCTGCCGACCTCCGGTGAGATTCCACAACCCGTATCAGATACTTTTATGACTGCATGATGTGCTGTTGCAGTTAGGGTCACACAGACCGTTCCACCAGGTTCTGTAAATTTAAACGCATTGGAAAACAGATTGTTCCAAACCAATGATAACAACTCTGCATCTGCTGTAATCATGACGTTATCAGCAATATCGGTATCAATCTCAATATTTGATTTTTCCCATACATTTTCGTATTGTAATAAGCATTCACATAATTGCTCACTTAAATTATATTCTCTGGTTTGCGGATAAATCTGCTGGTTTTCCAAGCGGTTTAATTTGAGAATGTTGGTCATCATATTTGCCATACGACGAGCACCATCCGTTACACCTTTGGCATATTCTATTCGTTTTTCTTCCGAAAGATTCGGAGTCTGCAGCAGCGTTCCATAATTCTGCATGACTGCAAGGGGTGTTTTCATTTCATGAGACACATTTGCAATGAAGTCAGTACGAAGCGTCTCAACACTTGCTAATTCCTCAGCCATTTTATTAAAACACTCCACCACTTCATTAAATTTATCGTCTGTTGCAAATTTACTCTGCTTTTTTATGCGAACACTGAAATCCCCTTGCATGATTTTACCGGCCGCTTCTGTAATGCGATTTACAGGGCGGTCAACCGTCAGTTTTCTTCGAATCGAATCAACGACATAAAAAATCAGACTAAGCAGCACAACATTTGCAAAGGTAAGTTTTGCTGCAGTTCCAAGAGTTTCCTCCGTTAAAAGCAAATGAGATGTGGATGATAGTGCCTTTACAAATAACATCGTACAACATGTAATTACAAACGCAACTAGAATGAAAAAGACAAAAAACTGGTTGATTTCTCTTAAAAACTTTTTCATTTTATCACCGCCTTGTATCCAAGTCCATGTACCGTCACAATCTCAAACTCATCGCATTCTGCTAATTTGCTGCGAAGTTTTGTCATATAGACATCCACTGCTCTTGGAGCTGTTTCTGTATCTGCATCCCAAAATTCATCCATCAATTGTGTACTCGTAAATGTCTTTTTGGGATAAGATAACAGTTTATATAAGATGCTAAACTCTCGGTTTGTCATTTGGATTTCTTCCTCGTTCAAATACGCTGTATGCTCGTCTGCATCCATAACAAAACTACCAATTTCAAGTTTTCGATTTGCTGCAATCTTTGCACGGCGAAGAAGCGCGCCAATCCTCAAGAATAGTTCATCTAAATCAATCGGTTTTACCATATAATCATCGACACCGATGCGAAATCCACGTTGTTTGGATGCAATGTCATCTCGCGCTGTCATGAATAAAATTGGAATGTCTGCATTCATATCGCGCACTTCTTTCGCAAACTCAAACCCATCCGTGCCTGGCATCATAATATCAGAAACAATTAAATCAAACACATTTTCATACATTGCATCAAATGCATTATCTGCATTCAAGCATCCTGTTGCTTCATATCCACTATGATTTAAAAACGAGCAAACGGTCCGGTTTAACTCTTTGTCGTCTTCCACAACTAATATTTTAAACATGATATTCCCTCCGTGATTTCTTCATACTTATTATATAAAATAACAGCGAAATGTTAAAGTTTTGTTTCTGTTTTTGTTTGTTGATAAAAAAATCGTACAAATACTAACCAGTATTCATACGATTTTCATACTCATAATTATTCCTGCATGATTTTGTCACTAAGTGCAATAATTTCATCTGCATATTTTTTGCGACGTGAACCAAGAATACCCTTGTAAATTGGATAATTGATAATTACCATAAACAAACCAATTACTCCAACAATAATTCCCGGAACCATTCCGTTTTCAACACCAATCATGGAACCAATTTCTGTCATTACAAGTCTCATTCCGCTACCCATAATAATGGCTCCGATAGAACCAAAAATGTATGCGAATACATTCGCAGGTCTTTTTACTTTTTTATCTAAGTCCTTTAATGCATCCAACTGTGTATGTTCTTTTTCTGTGTATTGTGTACGAATTTTTTGTACTAAAAAATCTTTATCATTTTGGTTCATTATTTTGTTTCTCCTTTATCTTCATTCTCTTCTTTTGTCTTAACATTTGCTGAAAGTCTCTCTTTTGCTTCTTCTACCGTTTCGTTTTTTTTTGCAAAAAGTAATTCTATACATTTATCTGCCACTTTGTTAAAACCAGATACAGCACCATCTTCAATTTTCTTATAACCGCTAACTACGCCGTCTTCGATTTTCTTGTAACCTTCTACTACCTTTTCTGCAATTTTTTCATTTACATCTGCTAATTTTTTCATGTCTTTTTTCTCCTTTTTCACTATTAAATCTTTCCTTCCTGTTTCAACCAACGCACTTCATCTTGAATGGTTTCTTCATAAGATCTTGTTGTATATCCCAGTTCTTCTTTTGCTTTTGAGGAATCAAAGGTATTATTTCTTGCAAGATTGTATACTGAGAATGTGGTTATAAGTGGTTGTTTACCTGTTTTCAATGCTCGCTTTTCTAAAATACCGGCAATGAAATTTGCTACGCTAATTGGTAGGAATGATTTGATAGGTTTGCAACCAGCTTCTTTTACTAACATCTTAGAAAAATCTTTGAAGGATATTTCTTCATTTCCAAGAATGTAACATTGTCCCTTTCTTCCTTTATCTGCTGCTGCAATTGTTCCTGCAGCAAGGTCACGTACATCACAAAGATTAAATGACCCGTCAATTCCCATTGGCATTGCGCCATTGATAATATCAATCACAGTCTTTGTTGTTTCACCCACTGCAAAATCATCCGGTCCAAAAATCCCACTTGGATGAACAATACATGCATTCAAACCTTCTAATTTAACTGCATCGAGTACTGCCTGTGTTGCAATTGCTTTTGAACGGCTATAACATCCAAGAACCTGGTCCTCATCAAAATAAATTACTTCTTTGATTTTGGAACCTTTTCTTGTTTCCGGAATTGCACCTGTGCTACTGCAGTATACTAATTTCTTGCATTCCGGTTGCGCTAAACAACGACGAATGATATTTTTTGTTCCACCAACATTTACATTCATTACAACTGGGTTATAGTCCGGAGATACTGTTACGATACTTGCAATATGAAGAACAATTGTTTCTGTCCCTTCAGGTACTGTAAAGAATCTTTTTAATGAATCCATCTCACAAACATCGCCTTCACAGATTTCTACTTCTTTTGGAAGAAATTTCCTAGATTTATCATTTGGTAAAACCAATGCTCTTACTTTATCCCCGCGTTCTACTAATTGTCTGCAGATTGTGCTTCCCAAAAAACCTGCTGCTCCAGTTACTAAATACATTGTATTGCTCATATTTATTTCCTCACCTTTCTTTTCCGTTGATGATGTTATCATAAGGCTTGGATTTTTCTGAAATGTTTGGGATTTGTTTAAGTTTTGTTAATTTAAAAATATTTATATTCATATTTTACGGTGTAATTTTAATAATTCTCATTCTACACCATAGAAAAAATCTTGAATCTGATGAATTACGGTCTAAATGTAGATATACAAATATTACTCCGTAATAATTTACTGTTTTCCATTAAAACATTGAAAATCTTTTCTTTTTTCAACATGAAAACTAGTTTGTAACTGAAAATTTTACGGTGTATGATTACAGTTTATGAAAGCACCACCGTAATTTAATAAATTTGAATTTTCAAACTACGGTGTAATGATATATTGTTTATGTCTGCACCGTAACTAAATAAATCCAACCTAAAAAACGCTGAGATATAGATTATAAATCATATACCTCAGCGCTTTTGTATATTATTTTTTAGATTTTCTAATCCCGTCTCGGCCGGACTTATATATGTACCCGGCAACCACCAACGGTTGCTCGGCTGTTATTCTCACTTTGATTCCTAATTCAATCTACTTCTTCTACTCTTCCAACAAAGCGATAAACAATCGTTATCTCCTGTTGTCTTACGCCATCCACTTTTACCGGATGTCCAATCTCAATTCGTTCAATTAACTGATTGACCAATGTTTCTGTCAAATGTTCCATTGTCAGATATTCATCCAACACGTCTTTCAATTTTTCTACATCAGCTTCATAATCATTTTGCTTATTTAATTCTACATCAATGGACGATAATCGTGTTGTCAGCTGCTTCTGCTCTTTTGCGTACTCTGCCAGTAATTCATGGTAACCTTCTGAATCCAACAGTTCGCTTGCAAAGTCCTCATACAGTTTTCGGATAATCTTCTTCAACATCTGTAAACGACAATGAATTTTGTTCTGCTCTTCTATCAGTTTGTTCAGATTCTTTTGTGCTTGATTCTGTTTTTGTAGTTGTTTCAGTAGTTCTCCGCTTTCAACCTGTTTTGTTAAACATTGAATCCGTCTTAAAACCTCAGCATACAAATCCTCATAATAAATATAATGATAGTGTCTGCATTCTTCCGGCTTGGTAAAATGATTGACGCACCTTATCATGGGATGCAAACCATCCTTTAAAGGTTTCATCATCATTGTCATTCGTTTGCCACATTCTGCACAGAAAGTAAGTTTATTAAAAATGTTCTCGTAATTGTGCTTTTTCGGTCTGTGCCTTAAACTCACAAATTGCTGAACTCTTTCGAAATCCTCTCTGCTTACCAATGCTTCATGTGTATCAGTCACAACAATTTGTTTTTCGGCTGGTATAGGAACTCGTTTCTTTGTTTTATAATTGGCAATCTCATATTTATGATTCACCATATCTCCGACATAAACCCTATCTCTTAGAATCGCTCGAATGGTTTGATAACACCAGCCGAAAAGAGAATCTTTGTCCTTCATATACCTTTCGAAACGTGTGTCACCTTTTGTTGCCTTGTAAGCACCGGGTGTCAGAATCCGCTGTTTAGTCAGAGTTCTACTAATCTGAAGTAAACCTTTTCCTGCAAGGGCAAGTCGAAATATTTCTTTGACAACATGTGCAACCTCTTCATCCGGCACCAAATGATTCTTGTCTAATGGATCGATTCGATATCCGTATGGGGTCTGAGAACTAATATACATACCTTGATATGCTCTCTGACGTTTTGCAGTCTTGACCTTACGAGACAAATCTTTTGCATACATATCATTTAAAATGTTTTTAAATGGTGCAATATCATTATCGTCTCGGTTAGTATCAATACCATCATTTACAGCAATATATCTGACAGATTTCTGTACAAAATACACTTCTGTATAATATCCTGTCTGAATATAATCTCTGCCAAATCTACTAAGGTCTTTTGTAATGACAAGATTAATCTTTCCATCCTCAATGTCACCAATCATTCGTTGGAAATCAGGTCGGTCAAAATTTAAACCCGAATATCCATCATCCACATATACACCGCGTACAGAAAATCCATTCTCTTTGCAGAACTTTTCCAAGATTATTTTCTGTGTTCCAATACTGACACTTTCTCCTGCCTGCTCATCATCCTTACTTAGTCTACAGTACAATGCTGCATTATAAATTGTCTGCTCATTATTCATTTGTCCATTCCCTAGTTCCTTTCCGGAACAAAATGAATCCTGAGACTGTTTGGTTGATTTCATTATAGCGGATAATTCGTCATTTTTCAACACAGACAACTCAGTTTGAAAAGCTAATATCAGAACATCTTCTAGGTTACGTTTGCCAACAAACTTCTCTGTAACAACTAACTTTACTTTTTTCATACATGCCTCCTTAAGTGAGAAAAACAGATATAGAGCATCGCTCTTATCTGTTTCCTCACTTAAAAGGCATAAATCGAAGCCTAATTTTAAACTTTACAAAGTGTATTTGTTGTCAAAACGAATACACTATACTAGCAAGCAACGCCTTTGGATAGCCCAAAGGCACTTGTCAGGAAAAATCCTGAAACCTTTTTAACTATACTTGCAATGTTGTTCCTTTATATCCTTTAATAGTTACTTTGTAAGAAATCTCTGTTACGTTACATTTGTTCTCGCTCTTAATACTAACACGAATGTTCAATGTTAACTTATTTCCATTATAGAACCATTCTTCTGATTTGTTAAATGTATCAACAAGAACCATTGAATCATTCCACTTTGAAAAGACTTCTATTTCTCCGTATTCTTTAGTGTAACATATATCATCGCCCCCGCATGTTGCTAATGATACTTCATCTAGACTTATTTTTTTATTTATATTTTTAGAATAAGGAAATATTAATATAGCACATTCAGTATCACTTATTTCTTTTATAAAAGGTATAAATAAAACTTCTTCTCTTTTACAAAAATCTAATTCTCCAGAATTAATTTGTTTTTCCTGTTCCTCTAATGATTGATATTCAAAAAATTCTTCAAATCCTTCAATTATAAATTTCTTATATCCATCAACCATTTTAGTGCACCCTACATTTCCTAACATCAATGTTATGATAATACCAAAAATTAATATTTTACTTACTTTTCTACCCATAATCTGTCCCTTTCACTAAATTACATTAAAATGACAATAATATTCTGTCCTTAAAGGTAGTGGTATCCTCTGGGCTATTACCCCATATATAATAAGGTATAACATCTTTCCATGCATGTCCGGCCATTGTTATTCCATATGTCACATAATCCTTTATTACAGGATTATCTGGTAATTGTTGAATTGGGCAAAAATTATATGTTGCTATGTAACGTGGATCAGTCATTGGTTGTAATGTATCTCCATCAAATACAGCTTCTCTTCCATCTTTATTCGTATATTTTAACTCCGCCTTGCCAATTCCATTATCGTGATATTTTGTTTGGTCTTTTGAAACTTTTGTCCAACTGGAACTTGAAACAACTTGATCATATGTCGGATGTGTTCCGTTCTTTTTAGTTCTTTCCTCATAATGATTTTTAGTCAATTTATTTTTCACAGTTTGAGCAACTTGTTTGGCCGTTGTTTTTACTTTATTCCAAGTATTTGAAAACCAATTTTTAATATCTTTCCATGCGTGTCCATCTGGATCTATACGATTAACAGGATTGTTGCCGCAGTAAGCAAACAAATTCATCCCTGTTAAATCACTACCTGTTGAGAGCTGATTATCTGCATTTAAAAACCGCCCAATCTCAGGATCATAATAACGGCTGGATACATAATAGAATCCCGTTTCGGCATCGTAATAATATCCTCTATATCTCAATGGATTCTTTTGTCCGATGGTATCTGCAAGTGTTCCGGTGACAGATAAAATGTCGCCCCATGCTCCATAGGTATACTCTACAACTCTCGCTCCTGTACTATCTATGATTCCTATTATATCACCTTGTAGATTAAATTCATAGTAGTAATGTGACTTTTGTGTTCCGCTTTGAATAATAAATCCATAGACATTTCCGTTTTCATCATATAGGAAGAAGATATATTCGTCATTAGTCTTCTGGCCGTATAGGGTTCCGTTCTGCCAGTAGTACTCGGTTGTAGTTTGGTTTACGGTTTTGGTTGTACGGAGTCCGTTGGCATTGTATGTGTAGGTTGCGACTGCTGTTCCATTTTGTGTTACGCTAGCAAGCTGTCTGCCGTTCTGCCATGTGAAGTTCATGCCATTGCGGTAGGTTAATGGATTACCGATTGTATCATAGGTGATAGTTTCACCGTTGAATGATGTTAATAGGTCTTTCCACTCGCTGTTACCGTAAGTATAGCTTTTGATTACAACATCATTTTTCTTAATTTCTAAGATATTTCCACCATTATCATAGGAATAAGTATAGGTGTTTCCACCGTAGGTTGCACTAGTGAGTTGTCCTAATGAATCATAGGTATATGTCTCTATTATGGTTCCATTTTTTGCAACGGTTGTGATATTGCCTAGTTCATCATAGGTGTACTCCAATGTATCATTACCATTTTTCACGGTCTTTACAAGTGTGGTTGTTGTATGGGCGGCTGCACCTTCCAGGTAACCGTATTCCGTAACAAATGGCGTTGTTGTGTTTAGTGTTCTGGTTTGTAAACGGGCTAATTCGTCGTATTGATATGCGAGCTGCTGGATACCGTTTAAATTGACTCCATAGATAAGTCCTGTCTTTTGACCATCTATTGAGTTGTCACCGTAGATATAGCCACTGCTAAGTATTGTGTTCCCTATCGTCCATTTTGATAATGATAAGCGATTGAAACTATCATAGATAAAATTCATGCTCTGGCCGTCAGATGTTTTCATCTCTACTGTTCTGCCGATTAGATCATAGCGGAATGTGGTTGTAACGTTCGTTATATGGTCAGTTATTTTAGCGATATTACCACTCTTATTATATACATAAGTACGAATCTCTGTACCATTTACACTTTCAGAGATCAAACGTTCTTGATTATCGTATGTATAGGTCTTATAAACTCCGTTACCATATTTGAACTGTTTTACGAGTGTAGAATGATTATTTTGATAAATTGTCTCACTCAAAGGTTGACTGCCTACAGAAATCTTGCTTGTCCTATCAAATACATCATAGATAAAGTTATATATCGTTCCATTTGCTGTTGTGATGTTTTTAAGAGCACCATTGGTTTCATATTGGTAGTTTACAGTGCTTTCACCTGAATTTACGCTTTCTAAACGGTCATTTAATGCGTTATAAGTATAACTTGTTGTGTTGCCTTTTGCATCGATAACACCGGTTTGCAGGCCGCGACTTGTGTCGTAAGTGTAGGTTGTGGTATTGCCGCGTGCATCGGTAACTTTGTGCGGGTAGTTCCCGTTGTCTTGGTAGGTTGCCGAGGCAGTTATACTTTCAGAAAGTTTTTCAAAAATAAACCCTTGATTTATATTACCTTGATTTATATTGATAACAAGGTTCGTGAAATTCACAACACTACTCTGAGAAACATCAAAGCATTTATTTTCAATTAATTTTGGGATAATTTGCCATGATTTTAGTGCTTCATTGTACTGAAACTTAAATAATTTGTAATCGTTTATGTCTGAATTTCCTAATTTAATGAGTTCACAATTATCATTATTCAGTTCATCACTTACTGTCAAATAAAGTCCGGGTGCATCTACCGGAGACAATGTATAATACTCCGTGCCATTATAACATTCAATCTTAAACCTCTGAACAGAGGAGGATAAATTATATTCATACTGAATAACATTAGCCCCCTCTGTCATTGTGTAATTGTCAAGATAGCTACCACTATGCCGAGCTCTAATTTGATAAATTCCATCTTGTATTTGCGTCGCCTCTTCTTCCACTTCTTTTATATACCAACACTGGTCTGGATTAAGTTTTCCTTGTGGCGCCAAAACAGTTGCTTTATCATTAGTAACATTTCGGTTAATTGTCAGAATCTTTCCACCATTTGACGAAGGTTGAAGTATCTGATAGGTAAAATCTTTTTGAGGGATAACTGCAAAAATCTGTGCATCAGTACCGTTCTGTGTATAGAGATGCACATTGTATTCATATGAAACACTTGGTTCATAGACATCCATAGCCATCCCTGGTGCATTTTCAGGATATATGTAGAATCCACCCTTTGATGATTTCACAAATCTCCACTTTTGCTCATTCCCTCCTGTATAAGGTATCTCTACAACATTTGTAAAAGCTGTTGTTCCTGCGTTTTCAACAGACAAATATTCACCTGTTCTCTTTGACTGGATATAATATGTTTTTCCTTCCTGTATGGCGGCTGAAAAAGAGTCTGCGTACACAGATGTTCTCGTCGGATTACCTTTTGCATCATTAGAAATATTAGTAACAAGCCCTTCACTGCTCCGCAAAGCAAACAAATTATTATTGCCATCATAAAAATATTCATATCCGGTTCCCATTGGATTGATAATTTTAGAAAGATTTGTTTCATTATAATCAAATCGTGATTGTTGTTCAGAATAATCCACAACTGATATAACATTTCCATTATCATCATATATGTAACTTTGCATGGTATCACGATACAAGAAGATATTATCAAAATAAGCACTATTGACAGTTCTATCATAAGAGCAAAGTAACTCTATGGACGAAAAATCCTTTTTCGCAACTACTGTATCCATAACAAATTGCCATTCGTCCACAAATTCATTGTAAGCAATGTTAAAATTATCTCCTGTGCCATCATTATAGATAATATTAAGCACAAGATTAAAACAACTGATTCCATTATTATGCGGAGCTGCATTTCCTTTTGCCCAGCCTCCAAATGAATAGACATTCCCAGCTTTTCCATCCATAGATACTCGTTTGATTAAATTACGTTGTTCTGTTGTGCTTCCATTTATTTTGTAGCTGTAATTCCCTTCATGTTTTTCATTTGTCACAGTACCCGATGAATTGTCACTAAAACTAACCGTATATCCTGTCGGCACACTATTTAATCCCGTTGTGCTTTCAAAACTTGAATTATCAATCAAGTTAATCCGATTTGCAACATCTCCTTCTTCCAATTGAAGACTATCAATATATACTGTACCTGATGCATTGTAAAGTCCAGCAGTCACCCTGTTAATATACTCTCCGTCTTCCAAAGTAAAACAAATGCTGACGTGATAAAAACCATTATTTATTTCAGAGTCTGTGGTACCAGTAATGAAATCTGCATAATAGAACTTATTTCCACTAGTTCCACTTACTACTACTTCTAAACCTGCTCCATAACCTTCTGACTGAACATTTTCTGTTTTTAAATACCCCGAAAAAGTATAAGTTTCACCAGAACTTCCTACTGGATTTTGACTAATTGCCCCAATTGTATTTCCGATATTTGTTATTTTTACAGATTCTGTAGTCAAGAAACCGGTACTTGAATCCACTAAAATCTGAGTGTCAGAATTGTTTTTATAGCTGTCCCATCTTGTTAAATCATTGGAAAATACAGGATTCCCCAATAAATTATTAATATATACTGCTCCATTAGAAGATGATGCCAATTTATTATTACTGAATATGTCGCTTCCAGTCAAAACTGTTGAATTGTAAGTCTGACTATAGATGTTCTGTTCATCATTGTATACACAAAATACTCTCCCCAAGGTGTCAAATTGATAAGTAATTCCTCTATTATCAGAATCAATTACACGCGTCTGATTTTGCTTATATAGGAAACATATATTAGTAGATGCCGTACCATCTTCGCCATAATAGTTTACACTAGAAATTTTTTTGTTTGATGAATTATATTCGTATTGAATTTTTTTCTCGTCTGGAAACTCGATTTTTTTGAGTAAATATGTATCTGAACTGTATTCAAAATTCAACACATTTCCATCCGGATAATTTATCTCTGTCAAATTACCAGAATTATATTTAAACATAGTCACTCTTTGCGCATTATCAGTAATAGTTGTTAAATTATAATTGCTATCGTAACCCAATACCACTTCTCCTCCTGAAGAAGTGGTTATGGACGCCAAATAATTGGGCGCTCCACTTCTATATACATAATTCAGATTAATTGCATTACCATTTGAATCTACAATTTGTCGCAAATAATTGGCTCCATCAAATTTTAACACTGTCCCATTTATATTCGTAAGTCTTCTTGCAAATATTCCTTCTGAAATATCTGCATATGTATATCCCAAACCATCTTCATCCACAATCTCCCCATCATCTATCTCGACAAAATAATGCCGCGTGCCATCCCCATCCGTATACACATATTTCACACTACTGTTTCCGGTCACGGTAATAGGCTCGAGTTTCTGAGCAAGATTCAGTCTCCAACCACTTCCATAATATCCCATTCCACTACCAGACAGATTCGTATTATACACATGCGAAAGCGTAAATCCATTAATCAAAGAATTAAATGTAGCATCTTCATGTATATACACAAGATTACCATTGTAATTATTTACATAGCCAGTTCCATACTGCCCGAAATCTTGAGTGGTATAACTCCAATAATCCTCCAACCCCGTTGCGTTACGATATGTGATTTCAACAAACTTCGAAACACTGCCATAGTAAGTGCTTTGTTTTGCAAAATAATATACTTGTTTACTACCCGAAACAGTTGTTCCTTCATCATGTAACTTCAACATGATTCCATAGTTACTTTCACCATTATGCCATTTATTCACAAGTTTTGTAATGTTAAAACTATCATATGACAAAGTAGTGCCTGAAAAGGTATTGCTTGTGTTTACAATTGCATAGTTTGTTATAATAGGCTCTTCATGAAGTGGTTGATTTTCCCACCAAGTGCTACCTTCAATAAAGCCAGCTTTTAGTTCGTGGACATCTATCTGTATACCATTCACTGATACATACGCGGAATCTGTATAATGAACTAAATCCAATTTTGCATCTACAATGCAGTCTGTTTTCCCAATTTCGCTTGGAATTTCAAATCTTATCAGTCCACGCATAATTAGTTGTTCACCATTAATTGTAGATGTTCTTCTGCCGATATTAAGCACATCCCAATAACCACGGATATCCGGATTACTAGCTGTCTGCACATTACTAATGTAGGTATCCGTTACAGTCTCTTTATATATGGCCTGGAAAAGTGTTGGGTCAATCTTTACAGGATATTCTCTTTCTTTTGCAGAAAGCCATTCATAATCCGGCGTATATGTAAGTGTATAGCCGTTCTCGGTTTTCAGTAGTTTTGTTTCAACTGCATTACTATATTCACCTGCAGAATCCGTCATGTACGGACTTGCAATCATATAAAGTTCAACGCCTTCTGAATCAAAAAAACTAATGGAGTTGTCGGTATTTACTTCAGCACTTGCTGCTGATGTTTCTACATCAAATATAAAAGAATTTTTTGTTTTCTTATAAAGAATAATTGTTTCTTTCAATTTATTTCCAGCAAGATCATATTCGATGTCTATATCACCCTTAATTGATTTAAAGATTGCTTTATCATTGACATTGTTTACTGCTGTTTTATCTGTATTTTTCTTTGCCTGTTCTTTTTCTATCTTTTCGATTCTCTTGTTTGTTGCACCTTGTAACTTGAACCTCACATAGCCATTCTCATCCGAAAATTCGATATAATCATTTGAAAAGACTTGCGGCACTTTTACCGAAAAACCATTCTTCTTGTTCTTATAATAAACTTTATCGTCTTCAGTAGTCTCAACCAAGGTATTGTCGATTTCTTCATATTTTCCGTCTTTGAGATAATGAACATTTTGCGGGTAGATACAAGCCTTGATTGTTCCATCACTCATGGCAAAATATTTCGTTTTTTCATCTCTTTTTTCGGTCAATTCTGAAATAATTTCCGGTTCCTCGGAAGTAATTGCAGTTTCTGTTGTAGCATCCATAGATTCTGTTGAAGCAACTACATTTTCTGTAGTTTCAATCGAATCCGCAGTTTCTTCCGCATATACAACAAACGATAAATCTGAAAAAATGAGTGTGATAGTCAATAAGTAACCTAAGAATGTTTTGATGTGTCTCCGCATAGAATTCCTCCTCTCAAGACCTTTTGTTACTACCCCTGCTGTTGAGTAGGAATTTTCCTAATACGAAAAAATCTCAACACAAGAGCATATTGAACGCCATGTTCTTACATTGAGATTTTCTACATTATAACATATTATAAATTATCTGACAATACACTGTTTTGGCAACTTTTTGTCAGAAAATCACCTTTTTAATAATTGGTTCCTTATCAACTTCTTCCTTCACAATCATATACGCATTCAAGATTCTTTCCTTTGCCTGCACAAGTTTTTCCTTATCATTTGCGTGAATGGTGGCAAGCACATCATCCTTTTGTACTTTATCACCTCGTTTTTTGTTTAATACAAGACCAACCGTTAAATCAATTACACTTTCTTTTGTTTCTCGACCACCACCAAGTAATAAAGAAATTCGTCCAATTTCTTCTGTTTGAATCTTTGCAATAAACCCTTCTTCTTCGCATAACACATCTTCTACATACCTAGCAACTGGTAGCTTCTCTGGATGTAGCACTTCATCTTCGCATCCGCCTTGTGCAACCACAAACTTTTTAAACGTATCAAATGCAGAACCATTTTGTAACGATAAAGCCAACTTTTCTCTTGCTTCCTCTAACGTATCAGCCTTCTCAGCCGCAACTACCATATAGGAACCAAGTGTCAGCACCAGTTCTTCCAAATCCTTTGGTCCATTTCCATGTAGTGTATCAATTGCTTCTTTTACTTCCAGTATGTTTCCAACTGCATTTCCAAGTGGTTGATCCATATCTGAGATAATGGCTGCCATTTTCTTTCCGGCAAGCTTTCCGATGCTTACCATAGCCTCTGCCAATGCTTTGGAATCTTCTAGTGTCTTCATGAATGCGCCGTCGCCTGTTTTTACATCTAATACGATTGCGTCCGAACCGGAAGCTAGTTTTTTACTCATGATGCTACTTGCAATGAGTGACATTTGATCCACAGTTCCTGTTACATCCCGAAGTGCATATAACTTTTTATCCGCCGGTGCAAGGTCTGCTGTCTGCCCTGCAATCGCCATATGAATTTCATTCACATTTTTAATAAACATTTCTTTGGAAATTCCGGTTGTGAATCCAGTGAAGCTTTCCAATTTATCGATAGTTCCGCCTGTATGACCAAGTCCTCTGCCTGACATTTTTGCTACCGCAACACCAAGTGATGCTACCATTGGCCCTAACACCAACGAGGTTTTATCTCCCACGCCACCGGTACTGTGTTTATCCACTTTGATACCTTCGATTTCAGATAAATCCAGCATATCGCCACTTTCAGCCATTGCAAGTGTCAGATTCTTAGTTTCTTCCGGCGTCATTCCTTGAAAACAGATTGCCATCATCATAGCAGACATCTGATAATCTGGAATATCTCCCTTTGTGTAACCATTAATCATATAGCAGATTTCTTCATTTGTTAATTCTTCGCCACGTTTTTTCTTAAGAATCAAATCGTACATTGTCATAGACTATTCACCCTCTTTTAATTCTTTTATTTCATTAAATTCACGTCTGCCCAATCGTACATCGTCCATAAAATCAGCTAAATGCTCCGGAAGACCGTCAAACAGATAGGCACTTGTTTTCTTGGTCTGCTCCATATGTTCTTCCTGCATTTCTCGGTTTACCAGAATGATTTCTTCCCGTAATTCCTTTGCAGAGATACGGTGAGCACCTGCCCCCATAATAATCATCTGCTCCATCATATCGGAGGTTGCAACACGAACATGATATTTCTTACTTATGTCATGAACTGTTTTTTCGATATATTGGTCAGCCGTTTCTGCTTCTTTGGTGTAGACCACATAAATATTGTGGTATCTTAACACCTCTCCCGGATTTCCCTCCACTTTATATCCGTCAAACACCAAGATTACAATGTTTTTTCGATATCCCTGGAAGTTGCATAAGATATCCATAAGCTTTCCTCTTGCACCTGCAATATTTGCTTCAGCAAGTTCTTTTAAGTCTTCCCATGCAAAAATAATATTATAGCCATCCACCAGCAAAATTTCCGGCAATGGTTCTTGCTTCTTTATTTTCTTTGGCTCAGAGTATGCCATTACCGTTCTAGTGCTGTCATAGCGTTCTCTCTTACTCGTACCGTAGGTGCGTTCAAAAATTGCTTGTAATTCATCCTCGTCAATTGTTGACGGTGCAACATAAGCATTCTCTTCAATCGCTCTTTGGCGTTTTTGTTTTGCAAGACTTTCCGTGTGCATATGATTTTCCACTTCGTTCCAAGGCACAGTAAATCCTGCCCCGTGACTACAAAAGACAGAGCCTGTTGGATTTTCCAAATCACCTTCTGCATCATAGCCAATAGTCGCAACAATGTTTTCTGTATTATGGCATGGTTCATATCCTTTTAATGTGCAGAATAGTCTGCCCAACCCTCTTGTATAAGAAACAACCTCCATCTGATAATCACGCATACATGCAACTGGTGCGGTTCCTTTCAAAACAGACATCTCACCATCTATTTCCGGTGGAATAAATGTTCCATTCATCTTTTGAATATCTGACATGGCACGTCCTATCATTTCAGAAGGAACCTCCAACTGATATTCATAAACCGGCTCTAATAAAATGTTTTTTGCACGTTTCAAGCCTTGACGAACTGCACGGTAGGTTGCCTGTCTAAAATCCCCACCTTCTGTATGTTTTAAATGCGCACGCCCATTAACAAGAGTAATCTTCATGTCGGTAATATCTGAACCAGTCAGTACGCCTTTGTGTTCTTTCTCTTCTAAATGCGTCAGAATTAGTCGCTGCCAGTTCTTATCCAAGATATCCTCACTGACATTCGTTTCAAAGGTCAATCCACTTCCTCGCTCTGCAGGTTCCAATAACAATCGTACTTCTGCATAATGTCGAAGCGGCTCATAGTGTCCAGCGCCTTCTACAGCTTCTTCAATAGTTTCTTTATAAACAATATTTCCAGCGCCAAAATCTACTGGTGTATCAAAACGTTCTGAAATGATATTTTTGAGGATCTCTATCTGCACTTCGCCCTTAACCTGTGCATGTATCTCGTTTAATTGCTCATTCCATACAATATGAAGTTCCGGCTCTTCTTCCTCAAGCTGTTTTAATTTCACATACATTCCATGCACATCACAGCCATCAGGTAATTGAATTTGATAGGTTAAGACCGGTTCTAAAATTGGTGGGAATGAATCCGTTTCCTTTCCTAACCCTTCTCCAACCTTGGTACTATTTAAACCTGTTACCGCACATATACTACCCGCATAAACTTCGTTCACAGTTGTAAAGTTTGTACCTGAATAGATGCGAATTTGGTCTACCTTTTCATCTGTCTTCAACAATTCCTTCACTTTCAATGAACCGCCGGTTATTTTTAAATGTGTCAAACGTGTACCTTGTTTATCTCTGGATATTTTATAAACTTTCGCACCAAACTCTTCTGTATATTTAGGGGTACTTGTATATTGTTCAAAATCGTTTAGAAATTCTTCTACACCTTGCATTTTTAGAGCGGAACCCCAAAAACACGGGAAAACTTTTCGTTTTAAAATAAGTTCTTTTATCGTGTTGTTCTCAATAGTATGACCTTCTAAATAAACTTCCAAAAGTGACTCATCATACATAGCAAGGCTTTCTTGAAATTCTTCCGAATCCACATCTAATGAAAAATCAATACACCTTTCATCCAGTCGTTTCTTAAGTTCTGCTAATAAAGTTTCTTTCTCCGTATCTGGTTGATCCATTTTATTTATAAAAAGAAATGTAGGAATATCATAACGTTCTAGCAATTTCCATAAGGTTTGCACGTGCCCTTGCACACCATCAGAGCCGCTAATCACCAGAATGGCATAATCGAGCACTTGGAGCGTTCTTTCCATCTCCGCCGAAAAATCCACATGTCCCGGAGTGTCAAGCAGTGTAATGTCTTTTTCGCCAATGGTTACTTCTGCTTGTTTTGAAAAAATGGTGATACCACGAGAGCGTTCATGGGCATTATAATCTAAGAATGAATCCCCATGGTCCACTCTTCCTATCTTTCTGATATTTCCACTTAAATATAAAATACTCTCTGCCAGTGTAGTTTTTCCTGCATCAACATGTGCAAGAATTCCTACTACCAAGTGATTTTGATTCATAAGTTGCTCCTAAAACATTTGACCATAGTTTGAAATAATGCTGTCTATCAGCTTGGATGCTTCGCTTCTTGTAAGCATTTCCGGATGGTCCTGCATTTTAATATTATGATGACAACATAACATTGTTAAATATTCAATCTGTTTTCTTGTACATGGTTGTACTTTCTTTGGTTTGTACTGTAATTGTGACGGTATAAACAATTTGGCGTTTGTAGACTCAAAATCATGAGCCAGCATGTGATAAATTTTGGCCGTTGCGAGCGCATCATGATAAGCACGGTGCGCCGCTTGATTGGTAATGTGATAATACTCGCACAATGCTCCCAAACTCTTTGACTCCAATTTCGGTAAAACTTTTCTTGCAATTTGCAACGTGTCAAGACCCTCTTTTTCAAAGGAATAACCAAATCTTGATGCGTGCTGTTTCATAAATTTGTAATCGAACATAATATTATGTCCAACTAGAGTATAATCCTCACAAAATGAAACGAAATCGCGAATAATCTCTTTTGTTGGACGTGCATTTGAAACCATTTCATTTGTTATTCCTGTTATCTCTGTAATCCTTGGAGAAATGCGTTGAGCAGGTTTTACAAATTCAATAAAACGTTCACATACTTTTCCATCAATTACTTTTAAAGCGCCAACTTCGATAATGGAGTCATTTTCTGCATTAAGCCCAGTTGTTTCTAAGTCAAATGCCACATAATCTTTAATCATAAGTTCACCAACGTTTCTATTACTTTCTTTGCTTTTTCTAAACGCAAGTTAAATTGTTCATAGAAGTCTTCGGTTTGATGATACGGTTCCATGAAAAAATGCTGCAGAATAAACAAATCAATCTTTTTAACCAGTTCATCATCTGCGATATGCATTAGTTTCTCCTGCACATCATCAATAAAGTAATGCCAGTCTAGTATATATTTCTTGTTCTCTTGAAGATTTGGTGTATCAATCCATTTCTTCACCTTCACTTTTGTTTTATTTGGATTCTTACATTCATGAATTTGAAGGAAATACTTAAAATCCTGATTTTCATAGAATCTTCCTAATGGAAACAGGCGACAAATGCCAGGTCTAAAACTATGAATCGAACACCGTCCTTCTGCATTCAAAAAATGACAAGAGTCTTGTTCTCCACTCATTTTTAAATTTGGCAAAATGACTCCATCCACTACATTTAATTCAATAGCTTCTGCTAATAATTGTTCAAATGTGGTGTTTAAGCCAACTGTCAAATTAAAAACATCCAGAGGGTCAAGCACAATGGATTGTCCCATCCCCTGACAACATGCTGAACATCCCTTACAATCATTACAATCTGCTTTCACCATGTCGTTGATATCATATAGTTTTCCATCTGAAATTTCATTCATGTCTATGTTACGCTTCATTATCTTATTTCCAATCTATTTCTTTCGTAAAATATCTAAAGTATGTGCGCTTGCGCCTAAAAGTTCCGGTCTTTCGCAGGTTGACAAGTGATATTGGATAAATAAATCATAAGTTTCTTCATCCATAGCATTTAAAGTCTGGCGCATATAGTTTGCAGGACCATCCGCTGCAACAATCTGAAGTCGTTCTACCCCCACTGCTTTATTATACGAATTTATGTCTTCTAATCTTACATAATCGTATAAATCCTCCGGTTTTGGAGTCACTCTAAAATCAGCGTTTACCTTGCCTTCTTTGATGCTTTCTTTGATATAGTTATCCTTAAAACCATGTAGAACGATGCTGTATTCATTCATACAATAAGCAACCAAGATAACACCACCCTGTTTTGTAACACGTTTTGCTTCTGAAAGTGCCTTCACCTTATCTTCAAAACTATATAAATGATACATCGGACCAAATACAAGTGTCATATCAAAGGTGTTGTCTTGAAATCGCTTCAAATTCAACGCTGTTCCCTGATATGCTTTTACAGTGCTTCCTTTTTGTTTTAAAATACCAAGGTTGTACTTCACAAGCTCAACAGCAGTTACATCATAACCTTCCTCTGCAAGAGCAACCGAATATCGTCCCGTTCCTGCCCCTACATCCAAAATTTTCGCATCTTTTGGCAGTTCTTCTAGATATTTATGGATATATTTCATGGATGTGATATATTCCACGTTTCCATGTCTTCTGGTTAATCGTTTTTCTTCACAAAATTTGTTGTAATATGCTTCTAATTCTTTTGACATCTCTTTTCTCACTTTATAAAGATTTTTGCTCTGAGTAGATACATTTATTTTATCACGAGTTTAAATACGTGACAACTTGAAACAGCAAAACAAAAGGACCAACTTTCGTTAGCCCTTCGTGTATTCATTATGTAATTATTCTTCCACTACTAATTCCGATGTACAATGAGGACATCTTGTTGCTTCAATTGCAATCTCTGATTTACAGAATGTACAAACCTTTGTTGTAGGTGCAGCAGGTGCTTCCTCTTCCTTCTTCTTTGTAAATTTGGCTGAAACACCATTCATGAACTTCACAATACAGAAAATTACAAATGCCATAATTACAAAGTTAATAATGGCTGTAATAAAGTTTCCATAATTCAAAGTTGCATCACCAAGCAATTTTAATTTGTATTCAGAGAAATTCATTCCTCCAAAAAGACCAAGCAATGGATTAATAATATCTGCAACTAACGAATCAACAATTGCTTTAAAAGATGCACCGATGATAACACCGACTGCCATATCCATTACGTTGCCACGGCTGATAAATGCTTTAAATTCGTCAAAAAATTTCTTCATAAGTTCCCTCTCCTTTTATCCATAATAAAACTCATGAGTCTATTATAACCCATGAGTTTTAAATTGGCAAATATTATTCAATAATATCTTCACTTTGACTAGCTTCTGCAGCAGCCTGAATTTCATCATCGAATGAATACATTGGTTTCACATCTTTGCCTTTAATCTTACGGTCTACATAGTTGCGTGTAATCTTAAATACTAATGGGCTAAGAATTACAACTGCAATTAAGTTCGGAATCATCATAAGTCCGTTAAATGTATCTGAAATATCCCATGCCAAAGAAGATGTCATCACTGCACCGGATACAATCATTAATACGAAGATAACTTTGTAAACCTTAACTGCTTTTTCACCAAATAAATATTCTACTGCTTTTGAACCGTATTGAGACCAGCCAAGTACAGTTGTGAAAGCAAACAATAACATTGCAATTGCGATAAACCATTCACCTGGTTGTCCATAAATCTTACCAAATGATTCACTGATTAATGTTGCATCGCTTACACCTGCATTTACAACACCTGTTTCTAAGTTAATCATACCAGATGTCAATGCAATTAAAGCTGTCATTGTACATACAATCATAGTATCAAAAAATACTTCGAAGATTCCCCACATACCTTGTTTTACAGGTTCTTTTACGTTTGATGAAGAATGAACCATTACGGATGAACCAAGACCGGCTTCATTGGAGAATACACCACGTTTACATCCCTGTACAATAACAAGTTTTAATGCTGTACCTGTTACACCACCTGCTAATGCCTTTACACCAAGTGCATGTGCGAAGATGGATTGGAACGCAGGAATAATTAACTCATAATTCATAAATACTGCAATTAAACCAAATATTACATATGCAACAGCCATAAATGGCACTACGCGTTCTGCTACAGTTGCGATTCTTTGAAGTCCACCGATGATAATAAGGGCACCAATAACTAAAAGAGCTAAACCAATAATTAAGTTAATCATGTTAACTCCGCCAACTGTCCAGTCCACATTTGCAAAGAATGCTGATTCCATGTTCAAAGTGATTTTATTTACTTGTCCCATGTTACCGATACCAAATGATGCTAAGATCGCAAAGATTGCAAATAACACTGCTAAGATAGATGCAGGTATCTTCATACCTTTCATTTTACCAACACCATCTTTTAAGTAGTACATTGCACCACCTGACCATTCGCCGTCTTTGTTTTTACGACGATAATAGATACCAAGTACGTTTTCGGAGAAGTTTGTCATCATTCCTAAGAATGCTGCAATCCACATCCAAAGAACTGCACCAGGACCACCGATACAGATAGCCGCTGCAACACCTGCGATATTACCTGTTCCTACAGTTGCAGCCAATGCGGTACAAAGAGCCTGGAATTGAGAAATAGATTTTTTATCTGTCTTCTTTGTGGATGTATTATCCTTTTTAAATACTGTCACAATGGTTTTTGTCCACCAATGTTTCAGATGTGTGATTTGGAACACACCTGTCACAGCTGTCATAATAACACCTGCGATTAATAAGAGATACAAACCAAAATCTGTCCATATCCATGAGTTTACTGCGTTGTTGATTTCTGTAATTTTTTCTACAAACATATCATTTCCTCCTTGTGTATCTTGCATATCCCAAGGAATAAAAAAGAGTTCAAAGAAAACCTTTGAACCCAACATAAACAATAACTTTTAAAAAGTCATGACTGTCCTTTTGCCTGAGAGATTCATGAGTATACTTACTTCACTTATCACCTTCGGCACCCATTAATTGGGATTCTCCAGCGTGCCATCCAATCACAGTGTTACCTGCGAGCTTCACTTGGCCGATATGCAATTGATGTATCCTATTTTATCACTCATACTTATAATGTCAATAGATTTATTAAATATTTCTAATTATAAATTTTATTAAGTATTTCTTATATATCTCTTAAGATAATTGACAACTTTTACCTGGCATGAGATAATAAGTGTACTAATACAATTAATACACTTTAGAAAGGGGTGTGTATCTATGATTGTAATCGATTATCAGGATAAAAGGCCAATCTATGAACAGATTATTGACCGTTTTCAGATACTGATTCTAAACGGTGCATTGGAACCTGACACACAGCTCCCATCTGTTCGTGCTCTTGCGGTAGAGTTATCCATTAATGCAAACACCATTCAACGAGCATACAGCGAGTTAGAGCGACGTGGTTTGATTTATTCTGTTGTAGGCAGAGGAAACTTTGTCTCTGCTCAAAAAGATGTGGTAAAGGAACAACAGGAAAAGTTATTAGAGGAACTTAAGACACAACTTCAGGTATGTAAGGAGTCGGGGATTGAATTTATTCATGTATTGGACTGTGTACGGGAAATTTATCAGGAGGTGAAGGTATGATAGAATTAAAAAATGTCAGTAAAATCTTTGAAGACGTTAAGGCAGTTGACAACATTTGCTTGACCATCCGTAATAATACGGTTATGGGACTTCTTGGAACAAATGGTGCCGGTAAAAGTACACTTTTACGTATGATGGCAGGTGTGTTAAAGCCAGACGATGGTGAAATATTAATCGATGATATGCCGGTATGGAACAATCCGGAGGCAAAAGGGAAATTCTTTTATATTTCCGATGACCAGTATTATTTTCCAAATTCCACACCAAAGGAGTTTGGCTCGTTCTATAAGACCTACTATCCTGCTTTTGATGAGGACCGTTTTCATGAATTGTTAGATAAAATTGATTTACCTGCTGACAGGAAAATCCGTACCTTTTCAAAAGGCATGAAAAAACAGCTTTCTATTTTAATTGGAATCTGTGCCGGTACAGACTATCTATTCTGTGATGAAACCTTTGATGGTCTTGATCCTGTGATGCGTCAGGCCATTAAAGCTATCTTTATTCAGGAAATGGAAAGACGCTCCTTTACTCCGGTGATCGCCTCTCACAATTTAAGAGAATTGGAAGACATTAGTGACCATATTGGTCTTTTGCACAAAGGCGGCGTACTGCTCTCTCAAGATTTGGAAGATTTGAGATGTAACTTAACGAAAATCCAATGTGTCTTACCGGAAGAACTGGATGAGAAGATTCAAAATGCTCTCTTAGTCTTAAAAATACAACGACATGGCAAGCTTCTCACAATGACCGTACGAGGCGAAACGGAAAAAGTTGTTTCATGGCTGAACACCTTAAACCCAATTTATTGTGAAGCGGTACCACTTACATTGGAAGAAATCTTTATTAGCGAAACGGAGGTGGCTGGATATGACATCAAGAGTCTCATTTCCTAAATTAATAATAGAAACATTACGTAGACACACGGCAGCTGTATTAATCACCGTGCTTGGATTTTTTATTCATATTATAACCTTTTTTATGAGTGTACAAAATGCGTTAAGTTCCACATACATTGAAGATTATACCATAGAGGAATTGGTTGGTGGGCAAAATCCTGCCATATCACGTATTGCGGAGAATTTATTTGATCTCTGCTCTCCTAAATTTGCTTACGGCGTGTTTGCTTTGGGATTTGGTGCTTATCTTGCCTTTGACTTTTTTAGATATATGCATTCAAAACGCGAAACCGACTTTTATGATTCCATGCCGATTCGCAGACAGACATGGTTCAAAGCCTTATTTACAAGCTGTTTCTTATTGTTTTTTATGTTAAGTGCATTGACCACAGCGATTGAAGTTGGAATTATCTTCAGCACAGGATATGGTTCACTTGCCATCTTACAGACAATTTTGTGGAATTATATCTGTATGATTGGTGCTTTTTTAGTAGCATGGTTTACAACGGCACTTGCCATGATTATGACCGGACATTCCATTATTGCATTTTTAGGCTTAGGTGTGTTCGCATGCTATGTTCCGTTAATTTTAGCAAACTTACTTCCAACATACTGTGCAAGATTTTTTGACACTTACGTGTATAGAGAACCAAATCCTAATATATACTATTTCTCTCCTGTTACTGTCGTTTATAAAATGACAGACTCTTGGCAAGAATGGAATTTCAAGGAGCATTGGACCTATATCATTGGCTGTTTTATCTTAACAATCCTTGTTGGAATCATTGCTTATGTGTTATTCTTGCGCCGGCCTTCCGAAACTGCCGGACGTGCCATGGCGTTTGAAAAAGCTAATGATGTAATCCGTTTTACGATTGTGATTCCATTGACTTTATATGCAGGATTATTCCTAGAAGAAATGGCTACCATGACTTCCATGGCATGGCTCATTTTTGGAATAATATTTGGTGGTTTTTTACTGCATGGTATTTTGGAATGTATTTTCCAATTTGATATCAAAGCCCTGCTTACTAAGAAAAAACAACTGTTAGCAACATTTATTATATGTATCGCTTTTGTATTTGTATTTTGGATTGATTTGTTTAAGTATGACGAATACATTCCTGATGCAGAGGATGTAAAGATCGTAAAAATTGATTCTAATTTGTTTGGGCACATGAATATAGAATGGGATTCAGAACGAGACTGGATTCAAGGTGACCTTGTAAAAGATGCTATTGCTGTTGTCAGAGAAATTAAAGATTGTAAAATTCCGTCTGACGATGAAATTTATTATAAAGAAAATAATTTTTATAATATCAAAATTACTTATGTAATGAAAGATGGACGCGAAGTGAAACGGGATTATTCTTTTGATGCAAACAAAGCCTCTGAAAACTTAAGCAAACTTTATGCCAATGAAGATGTTAAAGATGATTACTGTGTGCTTTATAACATTGACAAAGAAAACATTAAAGGCATTTCCGTTAACAATGGCATAAATGGTATGGATTTAGACCTTGCAAAAGAAGAATTAAATCAATTCATTGATATTTATTTGGAGGAATATTCAAAGTTACAACTAAAGGATGCACTATCTGACATAAAACAATACGAAATAAATGTTTCTTTCCAGTCAGAAAATATGAAGTATCCAACTGCTGAAAGATATTATGTCTATTCTTCATTTGCAAAATCAATTGCATTTTTGAAGGAAAAAGGTGTGAAAAGTTTTCAAGAATCAGAAGACATCCGTATTACTAACATGGAAATCTTTGGAAACAAATATGAAGATACACATAACTTTGTAAGTGATTTGGAGCAATTAAAAGAATTGAAGCAATATCTCATTCTTGATAGTTTTTCAAATTATGATATTTCGGAAGAATATCTGTATGGTGAGATTCAAATCGAAACAAATAGGGGAATTAGTTATTCTGGTTTCTTTATCAAAAAATCCGACTTGGATAAAGTGATTAATAAATAGAAATTTTTACAAAACAAAAGCACGGGAATTTATTTCCTCGTGCTTTTTACATGGCTATCCTCTATTCTGTGCAGCTACAAGACTTTCGCCACAATACATTTTACGAAGCTTTGGTTTCTCGATTTTTCCCGTTGGATTACGTGGAATATCTGCAAAAATGATTTCTTTCGGACGTTTGTATCTTGGCAACTTCAGGCAGAATTTTTCAATGTCTTCTATCGTACATTCAAAACCTTCCTTAAGTTCAATAATTGCTGCTGCTTTTTCTCCAAGACGTTTATCCGGAAGTCCAATAACAGCAACGTCTTTAACTGCGTTATATTCGCGAATAAAGTCTTCAATCTGTACAGGGTATAGATTTTCACCACCACTGATAATAACGTCTTTTTTACGGTCAACAAGGAAAATAAAACCATCTTCATCCTCCTGTGCCATATCACCTGTATACAACCAACCTTCTTCGTCCATTACATCCGCAGTTGCCTTAGGGTCACGATAATAGCAAGTCATAACACCTGGTCCAAATACAGCCAATTCTCCCACTTCACCCTTTGCTACTTCATTTCTACGCTCATCAACAATCTTTGTTTTCCAGCCATATCCAGCTTTTCCTATTGCTCCTACTTTATGTACATTTTCTACACCAAGGTGTACGCAACCTGGTCCGATAGATTCGCTAAGTCCATAGTTTGTATCGTATTGATGATTTGGAAAATATGCCATCCAACGCTTAATAAGGCTTGGTGGTACCGGCTGTGCACCAATGTGCATCAATCTCCATTGGTCTAATTCGTAGTTTTCCAGCTTCACATCCCCGCGGTCAAGTGCATCCAAAATATCCTGGGCCCACGGTACAAGCAGCCATACAATGCTGCAATGTTCTTCTGAAGCGGTACGTAAGATTACTTCCGGACTTGTCCCTTTTAAGAGTACTGCTTTTCCGCCTTCCAAGAAGCTACCAAACCAGTGCATTTTTGCACCAGTGTGATATAACGGTGGAATACATAAGAACACGTCCTCTTTTCTTGTGCTATGATGATTCTGCTCTACCTTGCACGCATGCATTAAACTGGTGTGATTATGTAAAATTGCTTTCGGAAAACCAGTTGTTCCAGATGAAAAATAAATTGCAGCATCATCTTCGTCATTCAATCGAATCATCGGTGATTGACTAGAACAATTCATAGTCTGAGATAAATAATCTTCTGCGTATATCGGCGTGTGTTCACCTACAAAGAACAGCAAACGATTTGTCATAATCTCATCTGCTATTTCTTCCACACGACCAATAAATTCAGGACCAAATACAAGAATGTCTGCTTCTGCAAGCTCCACGCAATATTTAATTTCATCTGCTGAATAACGGAAATTTAATGGTACTGCCAACGCACCTGTCTTTAAGATTCCAAAATAAATTGGAAGCCATTCCAAACAGTTCATTAACAGAATTGCAACCTTATCACCTTTTTTAATACCACGTTGAATCAGAAGGTTCGCAAATCGATTCGCTTTTTCATTAAATACATTCCATGTAATTTCACGGCGATAATAACTCGGTGAGTTTGACTCAATGAGTTCATATTCCTTCCAAGTTACTCTTCGATTATCTTTAATCTCCGGATTAACCTCTATGAGACAAACCTCATCTCCATATAATTTACAATTTCGCTCCAATATTTCTGTAATTGGCATATATGTACCTCTTTTCTTGGATTGTTTTACGCTTTAACGCGTCAACGTATGAAACATTATATCACAAGGGCACAAAAAAAGAAAGACATAAATCTTTCTTTTTTATATTTAGTAAGAAACAAGACTCTTTCTTCTAATAATCTAGACATGCTCTGTCTTTTACATATGGTCTAACATATGTATCCGCAACCCTCACATGTTCCGGATGCTTTGCATAAACAGCAATATCCTCTGCTTTTTCCAACGTAGTTACAAGGGCAATATCATGTGTGCTTGAAGATATTGGATTGCTAACAAACTCAACCGTTAAAAGTCCTGGTACTTTTCCAACAAGTGCTTTTAAATTTTCTTCCATTGCTAATTTTAATCCAGCTTTATCATCTTCCTTGATTTCATCTTTAAAATTCCACATAACGATGTGATTTACCATAATTTATTCCTCCGTCTATCTGTTATATTCAAATTCTATTTAAAAGTTTATCATATTTACCTTGAAAAATAAAGATAAAGTGCTATAATAACCTTTGTAATTTTAAAGGGGGATTCATATGTCTGATTTACAAACGAAAGACGAGACGCAGGTGAAATTCCGACCACATATCGGTATGCGTAACATGAAAACTGCAATATCAGCAACCTTAGTTGCGTTTTTATATTTTTTAATCAAACGAAATCCGACGTTTGCCTGTATCGGTGCTGTTTTTGGTATGGGAAGGGATATGGAAGATTCGAAATTGAATGGCGGGAACCGTTTATTTGGTACAATCTTTGGTGGTGTTATTGGGATGCTTTTATTTCCAGTTTACACACTCTTTTATCCGGACGGCGGACATCATATGCTACTACTTGTTTTCATTTTCATTGGAATCATTTTATTGGTATTAACCAGTTTGTTTTTCCAATGGCCGGGTGCCATTCAACCAGGCGGAGTTGTATTGTGTATCATCTTACTGAACACTCCGGTTGATACATATATGTCATATTCATTAAATCGTATCTTAGATACAGCCGTTGGTGTTATCGTTTCTATATTAATCAACTACTGGTCTCCTCGTGAACGTGTTGTTCATGTATTGACTAAGATGGGATTACGTAAACAGGATGATAAATAGTAAACGATATTTAATGCTCCTTGCAAAAACAAGGAGCTTAATTTATGTCACTCTATAATTGTATTATCCAAAATATACCGCTCCATAATTGCAGCAGCCATACCAACAAGCTCGGCACATGGACGTTTTTTATAATATTCATCTGTGCGTTTATCTGGTGCAGGGTCTTCCTTTTCTGTACCAAGTCCTAAAAGTTCACGACAAATAATGGAGCCATTCTGTGTTTCAAATTCTTTTGCAAGTTGTTGGATTCTGGCATAATGCTCTGTCTTCTTATCGTAATCTTTTGGGTCATCATAACCGTATAGCACGCCTGCAACTAAGAACATTCCAGAAACTGCACCACATACTTCACGTAGCCGCCCCATTCCACCTCCAAGGGAAGAACTAAGCTTAAGTGCCGTTGTTCTGTCTATGTTATATTTATCCTCAAATGCAAGGAAAACTGCCTGTGAACAGTTATATCCTTCTTTAAATAAATCTATTGCCTTTTTTGCATATAAGCTTTTATCTATGTCGTTCATACTCTCTTTTTCCTTTGTTTATTTTATTTATCATGTTTTGATTTCTTATAAAAGATTAAAGCTAAAATAACACATACAATAATGCCTACCAAAAACGGAATAGCATAAAAGAATGCAACATATGCCGGTGCGCTATAACCCATATGTTTAATGCCACAAAGCATGCTACAATAATTGAAAGCTACAACTGCGCACATAATGTTAGATAGTAAAATTGCGAGTGCTGTGAATAGATAACTTAACTTTTTCATAATATGTATCCCCTTACTGTCCGCTATAACTTGAATATTACTCATATTTCACACTCACTTTCTTAATTCTATCAACAAATTCATCAGCATCAATATATAACTTTTATGGCTCCCCATAACGTAGGCAAGTAAGGTTATACCTCACCTGCTTTTAGTTATTTCCATCTGCATTCCAAATGGAGAACCGATGGTGGCATTCCTTCAAATTTAACAGCAAACTTCAAACTAGGTTCTATCTTGGAATTGGCATTATGTATTCTAAAGCTCAATTGCCATCCATTATTCAAATATATTTCGGCAGTATTATCACTCCCCTTTTTCATTTTGATTGCAACAATTTCCGTTGGCAAATCAACAATAGGGACAGTAATCGCTGAAATTTTTGTTTTACTAGATTTATTTAATGTTCCGCGCACATTAAATGTATGAATGAGTGTCAAACGCTTGTTATCATGACTGACAATTTTGTAATAATCTTCAATTCCAATCAAATATTCAAGAAGCTTCTTTGGTAGTTCATTATCTTCTGAATATGCTTTGTCTATCTCTTTCATAAATGCATTTAATAGTGGAATATACACTGTATTTTCTTTATCTGACAAATCAGACCAATGCTCGCCATTTTTCTTTCCTTCCTTTAATCTGTTAAAGATAGGTTCTACTGCGTCCCAATAAGATTGACTACAAGGAATGCCATACCACGATTTACCAAAATCTAATTTGTGACTTAAACGGCTATGTTTTGCATCCTCGTGTTTGTGTTTAATACTTAAACCTATTTCCCAACTTATATTTTCACGTTTAATTACAATATCACGAACGTCTCCTTCTACACCCTTTCCATCTTTTTGAAATTCAAGCGTAAGTTCATCCTCGTCCTTTTCTGTTAACCTTGGTTCAAGTTCAAGTATAGTTTCAACTGCTGCATTAGCTGATTCCATATATATTTCCTTTATATCATTATCCATTGTAGACCATGCTTTTTTGTTAACTAATAAACTTGAATTTTCAATAATTCTTGTTTTTCTAATTTCCTCCAATGATGTGTATAACGTTTGCATCCATGCATATTCATATGCACGACCTTGGTCATTACTCTTCGTACTCACTTTTCTCTCGTTTACCTCCTTTGCATCTATTAATTCATTATCAATTTCTACTTCATTGTTTTTTCCATCAAGATATTTTTTGATTGCTACCGCAATTTCGTATGCTAAATTCACTGGTACTGCATTCCCAATCATTTTATATGCAGTGTTTGTGTCTTCATAAATAAATTTGAAGTTATCAGGGAAACCTTGTATCCTTGCTATCTCTCTGATTGTCATGCGACGATATAAATTTTCTTTGCCTGCTACAAAACGGCAATCATTATTTGCTACTTTAATCATTTTAGGTGCTTGTGGATGTAATTGACATTGTCTTCCCGAAGCCTGTACAGTAAAAGCTTGTTCATCCCATGATTTTACTCTATTTCGACTCATGAAAATTGGCGAATATGACCCCGTATAATATTCATTATTATTAATAGCGTTGGGATTATGATGGTTTTTTTCTCCTGCTGGAATCGCAGTTTCTTGCAAATCCCAAATAACGTCTCTAAGTGTTAATTTCTTATCATCATTTTTGGTAGAACCTTTAGGAAACTTAAAATCTATATTTAGATCTTTTCTGAAACCAATATAAAATACACGTTTTCTCTCTTCAGCCACACCATAATCTTTTGCATTAACCATGGTAAATGTTACATTATATCCTACATCATCAAACATTTCTAAAATATTTTTTACAGCAATGGAATGCCTATCAGCTAACATTCCACTTACATTTTCTGCCAGAAAAAACTTAGGAGAAAATTCTTTCAATATTCTTATATAATCATAAAACAACTGTCCTCTTGCATCTTTAATTCCTTTAAGAGAACCTGCTTCAGACCACGATTGACATGGTGGTCCCCCAATTATTCCATCAATTTCACCATTAATATATTTTTCTATATCCTTCCTTGTTATCTGTCTTATATCGGACTCAATCAAATAAGTGTTTGGATGATTTGCTTTATATGTAGCCCATATAGTTTTATCAAATTCATTTGCAACGGGAATACAAAAACCAGCCCTTTCAAATCCCAAATCAAGACCACCACAACCACTAAACAAACTAATTATATTCATTATTATTACTCCTTCAATCAGCTATTCTTCTACAAGTTTATAATTATAGATATTACATTGTCAAACACTTTCTCTATAATATTTCTAGTAAGTAACGCCGCACTTACTTATGATATGGTTCATTCGAAATAATGCGATAACTTCGATACACCTGCTCTAATAATATCACTCTCATCAACTGATGTGGAAATGTCATTTTCGAAAAGCTAAGTGCATAATTGGACTTTTCAAGAACTTCCTTTCCAAGTCCAATGGAGCCGCCAATAATGAATATGATATGGCTTGTCCCCTGTACGCCAAGTTTGTCTATTTTATCTGCCAGTTCTTCTGAGGACAACTGCTTTCCGCCAATCTCAAGCGTAATAACATATGCATCGTCTTTTACATATTTCAAGATACGTTCCGCTTCTTTTGAACGGATACTTTCTTCCACCACTTCGCTGGCATTATCCGGTGTCTTTTCATCCGCAACCTCTACAATCTCTAGTTTACAATATTTACTAAGGCGTTTGCTGTATTCTGCAATAGCATCTTTTAAATACTTTTCTTTTATCTTACCAACAGTTATCACTGTTATTTTCATTGTATTTTCCTCATTTCTCCGTTAAACATAATCTGACCTTCACCATTTTTTAAGGCAGTAACAAAGTCATTGATATCTCTTAGACGTCTTTCAAATCCAACACCTGCACGACCAAGCTTTGGCTCATCAATTACTCTGTGAACATCACCGCCTGAAGTCATTAGTTTGTTTAGGGTGAGTGCATCTTGCACTGCTAACTCGTTGACTTCATCTGTATCACTGGCATTATATACTTCAATTCCATCACACACATCATAACGTGGTGCAATGTCAGGAACAATATAATCTCTCATTCTATGTGGATGCGCATGAACCAAAATACCACCATATTCATGCACTAAGTCCGCATACTCTTCGATTCTTGCTGTATTCAACTCTGGATGACCCAATAAAAAATCCAAATCAATACCATATATTAGTATCTCTTTCCCTTTTCCATAATGATGTTCAATCCCAAAGAATACATCAAAATCCAGTTTTTCACCCTCTTCTTTTGCATCCAGATAGGCATCATAATACATATTCATTCTAGTTTCCCAGTCCAATTCCCTTGGAACACTTGTATTTCCCTTTATAAAATGGTCTGTCAGAATAAGGCCTGCATATCCTGCCTGCTTATAAGCCTTCACAATCTCCTGCGGTGTACATTGTCCGCATGCACTTCCAGTCAAAGAATGCACATGAGTTTCGTATAAAAACATGATCTGTTATCCCCTTTTTATCCAATATAAAAATCCATCACAATCATGGCAATAAATCCAAATATAAGCGAATATGTGGCCATACGTTCGTATCCATGACTATGTGTTTCCGGAATCATTTCGTCACTGACAACATAAATCATGGTTCCACCTGCAAATGCTAATGCAAATGGTAAAATTGCACTTGCTACTGACACTGCAGTAAAACCTATCATTGTCCCTATAATTTCAATTACTCCCGTGAAACTTGCAATTAAAAATACACGCCATTTGGAAACTCCTGCCATAATAAGTGGTGACACAATAATCATACCTTCCGGAATGTTTTGAAGTGCAATACCAACTGCCACCGTAATGGCGTTACTAACATCTTCGCTACCAAATCCAACACCAGCTGCAATTCCTTCCGGCAGATTATGTATGGCAATCGCGATAACAAACAACATAACTTTGTTTAATGAATTCTGTGCTTCTGAATGGGTTTCCTGATCAATCCCCGTAATATGATGTAAATGAGGAGTGATTTTATCCGCTATATTTAAAAAAATAGCACCTGATAAAATACCCAAAACAGTAATCCAAACATTTCCTTCATCCAAAGATGGAATAATCAACCCCAAAACTGCCGCTGCAAGCATAATTCCCCCAGCGAACCCAAGGATTGCGTCATTAAATTTATGTGGAACTTTCTGAAAGATAAATCCGATTAAAACACCTGCGATTGTTGCGCCGCCCACACCGAGTGCTGTTAACATTGCTAATTGCATAAATATCCTCCTGCGAAATAATCTCGTTATATTATTATATCAGAAAAATGGAGAATTGACACATAGTTAGATAAAAATTCAGGAGGAATTCTCTAAAAAGCGAATCCCTCCTATTACTTTCATACATTATTTATTACTCAAATATTCATGAATACCTTGTGCTCCGGCTTTTCCAGCACCCATTGCTAAAATAACAGTTGCCGCACCGGTTACGGCATCACCACCGGCATAAACGCCTTCTTTTGTTGTCTTACCGTTTGTTTCGTCTGCAACGATACATTTCCATTTATTTACTTCTAATCCTTCTGTTGTTGAAGAAATGAGTGGGTTTGGAGATGTACCAAGTGACATGATAACCGTATCTAATTCCATTTCAAACTCAGAGCCTTCTACTACAACCGGACGTCTTCTTCCGGAAGCATCTGGTTCCCCAAGTTCCATCTTCACACATTTCATACCTTTTACATACCCATTTTCATCTACAAGAATTTCCGTTGGGTTTGTCAAAAGATTAAAGATAACGCCTTCTTCTTTTGCATGATGAACTTCTTCCACACGGGCTGGAAGTTCTTCCTCACTACGACGATATACAATATGTACATCAGCACCAAGACGAAGTGCTGTTCTTGCAGCATCCATTGCTACGTTTCCACCGCCGATAACCGCTACTTTTGTACCTGCAGCAATTGGTGTGTCATAAGACTCATCAAAGGCTTTCATCAGGTTATTTCTTGTCAAATATTCATTTGCTGAGAATACGCCGTTTGCATTTTCACCAGGAATGCCCATGAATTTTGGAAGTCCTGCACCAGAACCGATAAACACAGCCTCAAAGCCTTCATCTTCGATTAATTGGTCAATGGTTGTTGACTTACCAATTACAACATTAGTCTCAAACTTAACGCCAAGTTCTTTTACTTTGTCTATTTCTTTTGCAACGACTTTTTGTTTTGGTAAACGGAATTCTGGAATACCATACACAAGAACACCGCCAAGTTCATGTAACGCTTCAAATACAGTTACTTCATATCCCATTTTTGCAAGGTCACCTGCACAGGTAAGACCTGCAGGACCTGAACCAATAACAGCCACTTTATGACCATTTGTGCTTTCTGCTTTTTCTGGTTTGATATCATTTTCCAATGCATAATCCGCAACAAATCTCTCTAATTTACCGATAGATACCGGTTCTCCTTTGAGTCCTCGGATACATTTGCCTTCACACTGAGATTCTTGTGGACATACACGACCACATACCGCTGGAAGTGCAGATGATTTACCAATAATTTTATATGCTTCTTCAAATTCACCGGTTTTCACTTTGCTGATAAATCCCGGAATATCAATTGCTACCGGACATCCTTGCACACATTTTGCATTTTTACAACCGATACATCTTGATGCTTCTTCCATTGCTTCTTCTTGATTATATCCGTAACATACTTCTTCGAAGTTTGTTGCACGTACCTTTGGGTCCTGCTCTCTTACAGGAACTTTCTTTAATACATCAGCCATTATTCGTCACCTCCACAATGTCCACATCCACCATGATGTGTATCACCTTCTTGAACCTTCAACAATGCACGACCTTCTTTTGTCTTGTACATTTGTTGTCTTTTCATTGCTTGGTCAAAATCTACCAAATGACCATCAAATTCCGGTCCATCAACACATGCGAATTTAACTTCATCACCCACTTGCAAACGACAAGCTCCACACATACCGGTTCCGTCAACCATAATTGGATTCATACTTACAATTGTAGGAATTTCCAATTTCTTTGTTGTAAGACATGCAAACTTCATCATAATCATTGGTCCAATCGCAACACAAAGGTCGTATTTTTTACCTTCCTCATTTACCAACTGTTCAATCTTTGAAGTTACCATACCTGCATGTCCGTAAGAGCCATCATCTGTACAAGGATAATAATTTCCAGATACCGCTTTCATTTCTTCTTCTAAGATTAATAAATCTTTTGTTTTGGAACCTACGATAACGTCTGCATTCACTCCATGATTATGTAACCATTTTACCTGTGGATAAACCGGAGCTGCTCCAACACCACCGGCTACAAAAAGAATGTTTTTCTTCTTTAATTCTTCAAGATCTTCATTTACAAATTCAGATGCACATCCAAGAGGTCCTACAAAATCTCTAAAATAATCTCCTTCTTTTAAATGTGCCATCTTTTCTGTTGAAGCTCCGATTGTCTGTAAAACAATCGTTACTGTTCCTGCTTCTCTATCGTAATCGCAGATTGTGAGAGGAACTCGTTCTCCCTTTTCATCAATCTTAACGATTACAAACTGTCCTGGTTCACAGTGTTTCGCTACTCTTGGTGCTTCAACATCCATAAGATAAATATTTGTTGCAAGCATTTCCGCTCTTTTAATTTGATACATGATATGCCTCCGATCATATTATTTTCATTAGTTCTATCATACCTTTATTCGTGTGAAAATTCAATATTTATTCTGTTATTGTCGTACAGTTTCCACGCAGTTATTCATAAGCATTGCAATTGTCATTGGTCCAACTCCGCCCGGTACCGGTGTGATGGCACTTACCTTTCCAATTACATCATCAAAATCAACATCTCCGCAGAGTTTGTTGTTCTCATTACGATGAATACCAACATCAATGACTACAGCGCCTTCTTTTACGTACTCAGCAGTTACAAATTTCGGTTTCCCAATTGCCGCAACAAGAATATCTGCACGTTTTGTTATCTCTTTTAAATCTTTTGTTCTGGAATGTGTAATGGTTACGGTTCCATTTTCACGAAGTAATAACATTGCCATCGGCTTCCCAACAATGTTGCTTCTTCCAATTACAACACATTCTTTTCCTTCGATATCAATATTTGAACGCTTCAGCAATTGAATCACACCTGCTGGTGTACATGGCAAGAACCCTTTACTTCCAATACACATATTCCCTACAGTTTCCGGATGAAATCCGTCTACGTCTTTTTCCGGAGCAATTGAATGAATAACTGTATTTTCATCAATATGTTTTGGCAAAGGCAGCTGCACTAAGATACCGTTTACCATCTCGTTATGATTCAATTCATCAATAATTGTAAGCAACTCTTCCTGTGAAATCTGTTCATCTAATTCGTAGGAAAGAGATTCGATGCCAATATATGCACATGCTTTCTTTTTGTTATTTACATACACACAAGAGGCTGGATCATTTCCAACTTGAATTACTGCAAGGCAAGGTGTGATACCTTTCGCCTTTAATTCAGCAACTTCTTCTTTTAATTCATCCTTAATTTGTGTTGATATAAGCTTTCCATCAATTAATTGTGCCATAACTATCCTTACTCCTAGAATAAACCGGTAATTACACCGTCTTCATTAACGTCAATGCCATTCGCTGCTGGAACCTTTGGAAGACCCGGCATTGTCATAATTGCTCCCGTAAGAGCAACAACAAATCCTGCACCGGCATTTACATATACTTCTCTGATATGAATCTTGAAGTTTGTTGGTCTTCCAAGCAATGCTGCATCATCAGACAATGAATATTGATTTTTTGCCATACAGATTGGGAAATTGCCATACCCCATATCTGTAATCTTAGCTAATTGCTTATCTGCCGCAGGCGCAAATTCCACGCCATCAGCACCGTAGATTTCTTTTGCAATGGTCTCAATTTTTTCTTTTAAGGAGAGTTCATCCTCATAAATTGGTTTGAAGTTGCTTTCCTTTGTTTCTAATGTGTGGATTACTTTTTCTGCTAAAGCAATTCCGCCTTCGCCACCTTTTGCCCAAACTTCAGAAAGTGCAAACTCACATCCTCTTTCCTCGCAGAAGTTACGAATAAATTCATATTCCGCTTCTGTATCTGTCACAAATGAGTTCAATGTAACCACCACAGGAACACCGAATTTTTGAACATTTTCTATATGTTTTTCTAAGTTAACGATACCTTTTGCAAGAGCTTCTAAATTCTCTTCGTTTAAGTCTTTCTTAGCAACTCCACCGTTATATTTCAATGCGCGAACCGTAGCAACCAAAACAACTGCATCTGGTTTTAAACCACTCATTCTACATTTGATATCCATGAATTTTTCAGCACCAAGGTCAGCACCAAATCCAGCTTCTGTAATTGCTATGTCGGCAAGCTTTAATGCCATCTTTGTAGCAATCACACTGTTACAGCCGTGTGCGATATTTGCAAATGGTCCACCATGTACTAAAGCTGGTGTATGCTCTAATGTTTGAATCAGATTTGGCTTGATTGCATCCTTAAGAAGTGCAGTCATTGCACCTGTTGCCTGTAATTGTTCTGCCGTGACAGGTTCTCCTGCAAAATTATATGCAACCACAATTTTTCCAAGACGTGCTTTCAAATCATTAATATCGCTGGCAAGACAAAGAATTGCCATGATTTCAGATGCAACTGTAATGACAAAATGATCTTCACGAACCATTCCATCCATCTTATTTCCAAGTCCAACAACAACGTTACGAAGCACACGGTCATTCATATCAAGACAACGTTTCCAAACGATTTGTCTTGGATCAATTTGAAGTGCATTTCCTTGTTGAATATGATTATCTAACATTGCAGCAAGCAAATTGTTTGCAGATGTGATTGCATGGAAATCACCTGTAAAATGAAGATTTAAATCCTCCATCGGTACAACCTGTGCATATCCGCCGCCGGCAGCCCCGCCTTTTACACCAAAACATGGTCCTAGAGAAGGTTCACGAAGTGCAATAATCGCTTTTTTATTTAATTTTGCCATTGCCTGGCCAAGTCCTACAGAGGTTGTTGTTTTTCCTTCCCCTGCCGGTGTTGGATTAATTGCTGTAACAAGTACTAATTTACCGTTTGGACGGTCTTTAATTTCTTCCCATAAATCATCTGATAATTTTGCTTTATATTTCCCATACAGTTCCAAATCATCTTCTTTGATTCCAATACTAGCTGCGACCTCCTTAATTGGTTTCATTACTGCTTCCTGTGCAATCTGAATATCTGTCTTCATTATGATTCCTCCTCGTGTTTCCTTTGTTTTTTATACATACTCGTCAATGTATTCTTCAAATTGTTCCATTGACATTAATACTTTTCTTGGTTTGGTTCCTTCTTCTGGACCAACCACTCCTGCTTCAGCAAGCTGGTCCATGATTCTTGCTGCACGGTTAAATCCAATCTTGAACTTTCTCTGCAGCATTCCAATGGAACCTTTATCACTTTCAATTACAAATTGACCTGCATAGATAAAATATTCATCTCTATCATCAGCACCGGCATCTGCGAATCCACCATTGGAACTTGTCTGTGCGGAATTGATATGATTTGTGATATCCTCGTTGTATTGCACGCCATCGCCATTACTTACCAAATAATCAACTACAGCCTGCACCTCTTGGTCGGATACAAATGAGCCTTGTACACGAGCCGGTTTTGGATAACCTGCAGGATAGAACAACATATCACCTTTGCCGAGTAGCTTTTCAGCACCATTCATATCAATAATGGTTCTGGAATCCACACCGGATGACACCGAAAATGCAATTCTCGAAGGCATATTCGCTTTAATAAGTCCGGTAATAACGTTTACGGATGGACGTTGTGTTGCAACCACTAAGTGAATACCACATGCTCTCGCAAGCTGTGCCAAACGACAGATTGCATCTTCCACTTCTCCCGGTGCAACCATCATAAGGTCTGCAAGCTCGTCTACAATGATTACAATCTGTGGTAATTTTTGCGGTTTTTCTTCTTGTGTCTCAATATCCTGCACAGATTCAACTTTTGCATTATAGCCTTTCAAATCACGTACATTGTAATCTGCAAACAATTGATAACGTCTTGTCATCTCAGCCACTGCCCAGTTTAATGCACCAGCGGCCTTTTTAGGATCTGTAACTACCGGTATTAATAAATGCGGTATTCCGTTATATACTTTAAGTTCAACCACCTTCGGGTCAATCATGATTAATTTAACCTCTTCCGGACTTGCCTTGTACAAAATACTCATAATTAAAGTATTAATGCAAACTGATTTACCGGAACCGGTAGCACCTGCTATCAAAACGTGAGGCATCTTTGCAATGTCCGCTACAACAACTTTTCCTGCAATGTCACGTCCCGCTGCAAAAGCAATTTTTGACGGATGTGTTTTAAATTCGCTGGATTCCAATAAATCGCGAAGCATAACCGCCGTATTTTCCTTGTTTGGAACTTCAATACCTACAGCCGCTTTACCAGGAATCGGTGCTTCAATACGGATATCTGAAGCTGCAAGATTTAATTTGATATCGTCTGCAAGACTGACAATTTTACTAACCTTAACACCCATTTCCGGCTGTAATTCAAAACGTGTCACTGACGGACCGCAGCTGACATTCGTTACCGTAGCTTTTACATTAAATGTCTGCAAGGTCTGTTCTAATTTGCGAGCTGTTTCTCTCAAATATGTATCTGAATCGCCACCAGATGCTTTTCCTCTTGTAAGTAAATTCATCGGTGGGAACTTGTAAGCTTTTTTCGGTTTTTCAACGTTCTTCTTTATCTCTTTTTCAACATTCTCAGCCTCAGTCGCAGCGCTTTCGCGACTTTCGATTGTACTTCTTCTTTTTCTCGTAACCGGTTCCTCTTTTTCAGGTTCTACAAAATCCTCTTCCTCAGCAACCGGTGTTGCTCTGTCAATCACAAGTTCCGCCGGTTCCTCAGGTGCAAACAATGTTTCTTTTGAACCTGCAGGTGACTCTATCTCGTGCATATCATCCACAGACGGTGCAGTTTTATCAAGTGTTGTGTTAAAGGATACGCCGGAAACAACCTTGTCAACACGTTTCTGTTTCTCCACACGTTGTTTTTCGCTTGATTCTCTTCTTCGTTTCGCATCCTCTTTTGCTGTTTGATATACTTTTTCGCCCTCTTTTTTTACCATTCCAACAAATGATTTGCCTGTAAGAAGAACAAATGAAATAATAAATAAAACAAAAACAACAATATATGTACCAACAACACCAACAGCTGGGCATAATAGGTTAACAAGTAAGCCACCCAACCAGCCGCCGCCATCCTTGTGTATGCTAGATAAACTATATATGTCTTTTAATGTTGTACTAGGATCATATCCATTAATAATTAATTGGAATAATGTACAGCACATAAGAAATACAGCCATGCAGGAACACGCTTTAAAATATGCCTGTTTGTTGCCTTTATTTGACAAAACAAAAGTTATTCCTATAAATGCTAATATCGGAACAATATATGCCATAAACCCAAATACACCAAATAAAAATGCAGATAACGCATCTCCAATGAATCCACCTATACCAAAGTGTGAAATCATTGCAAAGATGCATACCGCTAAAGAAACTAATATGGTGATTTCATCACGCATAAAATTTTGCTTTTGTGTGCTTTGCGTATTATTTGCTTTTGTATTTACATTTCGCTTCGACTGCGTTTTTTTTCTTTTCTTAGTTGATGCCATGAGTATCCCCCTTGTCTCTTAACCATATTATTATACCATTATTGGAAACTTGTGTCATCACCATTTTTGGAGAAATTTACAATCAATTCATGCAATTTTTGAAGTGCTTCCTTGATTCCGCCAACTTCGTCAATTAATCCTTCTTTTACTGCTTCTTCACCTTCCAGCATTGTCCCTACATCCTTTACAAGCTCTGTTGGATTTAGCATTAACTCTTCCACACGTTTTTGTGAAATATTAGAATGTGTAGAAATAAATTTCGTAATACGGTCTTGAGTTTTTATCATATTCATTAAACTTTGCTGTACACCAATAAACATGCCGTTTGAACGAACCGGATGAATTACCATAGTTCCACTTGGCACGATAAATGAATAGTTTGTTGCCACAGCCAATGGCCCGCCAATGGAATGACTTCCTCCAAGCACCAACGAAACCGTCGGTTTACTTAAGGAAGCTATCATTTCTGCAATTGCCAGTCCGGCTTCCACATCGCCGCCAAGGGTATTTAATAAAAAGAGAGCCCCATCAATCTCTGTTGTTTCTTCTAATTCTGCTAACTGTGGTAATAAATGATCATATTTTGTAGACTTTGTATTATTTGATGCCACATCGTGTCCTTCGATTTCACCAATAATCGTGAATACTTTGATTTTATGTTGTTCATTACCGTTTTCTAATTCAATAGTTCCGGTTTCTTTTATTTCTTCTTGCTGTTGATTATTCATATTTGTACGCTCCCTTACATTTGTTGATAAAATGACTAATACCAGTAAATAGTATGCCATCATTTCAAAAAAATATAAGTTATACAGCAAAGGGATGGGATTTTATTTAAAAATCCCACCCCTACTATTTGCATTATCTAAACACAATCTAATGCTTGTTTTAAGTCATCTATAATATCTTCAATGTTTTCGGTACCAACACTGAAACGAATTAAGTCTGGTTGAACACCTGCTTCTAACAATTCCTGTTCGTTCATTTGACGATGTGTATGACTTGCAGGATGAAGCACACAGCTTCTGGAATCTGCAACGTGTGTTACAATTGCAATCATTTTCAGTGCATCCATCATCTTCACACAGGCATCTCTGCCACCTTTTACCCCAAAAGTAATAACGCCACATGTTCCGTTTGGCATATATTTCTGTGCTAAATCATAGTATTTGTCACCTTCTAACGATGGACAGTTCACCCATGCAACCTTTTCATGTGACTGTAAAAATTTCGCTGCATTGACAGCATTTTCGCAGTGTCTTGGCATTCTGAGATGTAATGTTTCTAAACCTAGATTAAGTAAAAATGCGTTTTGTGGAGACTGAATAGAACCTAAATCTCTCATCATCTGTGAAGTTGCCTTTGTAATGTAGGCACCTTTACCAAAACGCTCTGTATATACAAGTCCATGGTAAGTTTCATCCGGAGTTGTAAGTCCCGGGAATTTGTCAGCATGTGCATCCCAGTCAAAATTTCCACTATCTACAATACATCCACCAACTGCTGTTGCATGACCATCCATATACTTTGTTGTAGAATGTGTAACAATATCTGCTCCCCATTCAAACGGTCTGCAGTTAATTGGAGTTGCAAATGTATTATCAATAATAAGTGGAACCCCATGTGCGTGGGCAACCTTTGCAAATTTTTCAATATCAAGCACATTCAGTCCAGGGTTCGCAATTGTTTCGCCTACAACAGCCTTTGTATTGTCCTTGAATGCTGCACTTAATTCTTCTTCCGAGCAATCCGGGTCAACAAAAGTTGCACTAATTCCCATTTTACGAATTGTGTGCGCGTATAAATTATATGTACCGCCATACACAGCTGATGAACATACGATATGGTCTCCTGCTTCAGCAATATTCATGATTGCATAAAAGTTTGCTGCCTGACCGGAAGATGTCAGCATGGCTGCCACGCCACCCTCCATATCACAAATCTTTGCTGCAACTGCATCGTTAGTTGGATTCTGAAGTCTGGTATAGAAATATCCAGAATCCTCCAAATCAAAGAGTTTACCCATTGCATCACTGTTCTCATACTTAAAGGTAGTGCTTTGATATATTGGAATTACTCTTGGTTCTCCATTTTTTGGTGTGTATCCGGACTGAATACATTTTGTTTCAATTCTATAATCACTCATCCTGTTTTTCCTCCATCTGTCTATTCATCCCAGTTGTGGTAAACTTCCTGAACATCATCATCTTCTTCCAGAAGGTCTAGTGTTTTCTGAATGTTTTTGATATCCTTTTCGTCTGTTAATTCCACATAGGTCTGTGGAATCATGGTTACTTCTGCGTTAACCATTGGAATACCTGCCTCCTCTAATGCAAGACGAACTTCACTAAAGGAATCCGGATCGGTTAAGATTTCAAAGCTGTCTTCCTCTTCAATAAAATCTTCTGCTCCTGCATCTAAAGCTGTCATCATCAAATCATCTGCATCTAATTCACATTCCTCTTTATCTACTATGATTTGACCTTTCTTATCAAACATAAAGGAAACACATCCGGATGTTCCGATGTTACCATTCCCCTTTGTAAATGCATTACGAACATTTGAAGCGGTACGATTTCTGTTGTCTGTTAATGTTTCTACAATAATTGCAGTTCCGTTAGGACCGTATCCTTCATATGTAATATGTTCGTAGTTGGAAGCATCAGCGTCACCAATTGCTTTTTTAATACTTCTTTCAATGTTATCATTTGGCATGTTGTTAGCTTTTGCTTTTGCAATCACGTCACGAAGTCTACTGTTATTTGCAGGGTCGGCTCCGCCGCCTTCCTTTACAGCAACAGCAAGTTCTCTACCGATTTTGGTAAAGATTTTACCCTTTGCTGCATCGTTCTTTTCTTTTTTATGTTTAATGTTAGCAAATTTTGAATGTCCTGACATTTCTTATCCCTCTTTTCATTTTATCTAAAACACTTGTTCATTCTAGCACTCTTTTATCAATTTGTACAGTTTTATTAGTTATGTAATTCCAAACTAACTTTCAATGCATTTTCAACCTGACACATTAATTTGTTATCTACATGACAAATAAAATCTTTCAATCTCTGTTTATCAATGGTGCGTACCTGTTCTAAGAGTACGACTGAATTTTTTACGAGATGATATTTGCTCGCATCTATTTCCACATGTGTAGGCAGCTTCGCCTTGTTCATCTTAGAAGTAATTGCAGCACAGATTACTGTCGGACTATGTCGGTTTCCAACATCGTTTTGTATAATCATGACTGGACGAATTCCACCTTGCTCCGAACCAACAACAGGACTTAAATCTGCATAAAAAATATCTCCACGTTTGATTTGCACTTATTTTCACACTCCGATTTATTAAGATACTGTAATTATTTCCCTCTTTTTCGGATGTATTCAAATAAACTCTTTGTTTTACGCAAAATAATCGACTTGCTCAGACACTATTCCATTTTTTACAAAAACTCGCGGAATTCGTTTCCCTAAATCACAGACAAATTCGTAGTTAAATCTTCCGGATAAGTCACTTAATTCTTCCACTGTAATTGTCTCGTTTCCCTCCTTGCCAATCAAGGTTACGCTATCTCCAAAACTGACACCATCAATGTCTGTAACCTCAACCATGAATTGGTCCATACACACACGACCTACAATCGGAGCCTTTTGCCCTCTTATTAATACATAACCAATATTAGACAGACTTCTTGGATATCCATCGGCGTAACCAACCGGAATTGTTGCAATTTTCATATCTCGTTCAGAAATATATGTGCCACCATAACTAATAGAAGTTCCTACAGGTATCTCTTTTACAAATGCCACATGGCTTTTTAGTGTAAGTGCCGGCTTTAGCATCACATTATCCTTTTTAACTTCTTCAGATGGATACAAACCATATGTAGAAATTCCTGCGCGAACCAAATCAAAATTTGCTTCCGGAACGTCAATAATTGCAGCGCTATTCGCACAATGCTCATATTGAAATGTGACAGAATTTTCTTGTAATTGTTCTGTCATCCAAATAAAATCGCTAACTTGTTTTTTTGTAAAGGTTTTATCTGTTTCATCTGCTTTTGCAAAATGTGTAAAAATGCCTTCCATGCAGACATTTTTCAAACCTGCAATTCGCGTAATCGCATCAACAGATTCCTTATTTATATCAAATCCCAGTCTTGTCATGCCGGTATCCAATTTAATGTGCATGTAAGCCGTCATGTTTTCTTGTTCTGCTATCTGCGAGATAGACACAGCCATCTCTTCTGTATAAACATTCATGCGAATATTATGCTTCAGCATTTCCATATATTGTTCAGGAAACACGCATCCAAGAACTAAAATTGGTTTTTGGATCCCTTCTGCTCTTAAAACAACCGCTTCATCCAATGTAGCTACCGCAAATCCCCAGACGTAAGGCACTACTTCCAGCAACTGTGCAATTTGAACGGCGCCATGTCCATAACCATCCGCTTTTATAACTGCCATTATTTTTGTATCCGGCTTTAAATTCTGCTTCATGCGTTCTATATTAGATGCAATGGCATCTAAATCAATTCTTGCATAAACTCTGCTGTATGTCTTCAATCTATTCACCTCTTACATTTATAATTAAACTATATTCCACTTCTCTAATTTCTTGCTTGACCAGAATATAATTTCACATGAAAACGTGCCAGAAAGTATGCATATCATACTCACCCGCACGTTTCACCTGACAATTATTCTGTAATGTTCTCTCCACTATGCCCGATCTTGTATGAGAGTCTCATCAAACTATCTGAAAGATGTACATTTTCTACAATGATATTTTTTGGCAACTTTAAATCCGTATGTGCGAAATTCCAAATACCTTTAATCCCTGTATCAGAAAGTAAATCTGCAACATCACTTGCTTTCGTCTTTGGAATAGTCAACACTGCAATCTCTACATGGTTGTCTCGTATAAATTCTTTCAAATTTTCCATCATGCGAATTGGAATACCACGAATCGTAACCCCTTCTAATCGAGGATTTACATCAAAAATGCCTTTTAACACAAAGCCGCCCGACTCAAAAGAAGAGTAATTAGCCAATGCCTGTCCAAGATTACCGGCACCGATAATTATGAAGTTATGGTTTTCATCCAACCCTAGTATTTTTCCAATTTCTGTGTGTAGATATTTGACATTGTATCCATACCCTTGTTGTCCAAAACCGCCAAAGTTGTTCAAGTCTTGTCTTATCTGAGAAGCAGTTACATTCATTTTTTTGCTCAAATCACTTGAGGAAATACGCTCCACCTCATTATCAAGCAAATCACCGAGATAACGGTAATATCGCGGGAGCCTTTGAATGACTGCCTGTGAAATTTCTCTCTCTTCCACTTGAATCACCTTCCTGTCTATTTATAACCTAAATTTTATTATATAGAATTGTTTCTTTAAAGTCAATTTTTTCATTGTTTTTTATAGGTTTTTCAGTATAATGATAAGGAATACATTTATTATATCCAGGAGGTAAGATATGATTCTTGCATGCCATAATATTTCAAAGGCATTTGGAGACCAGATTATAGTGAAATCCGGTTCCTTTCATATAGAAGAACGCGAGAAAGCTGCATTAATCGGGCTAAATGGTGCGGGCAAATCCACCATATTAAAAATGATTATGAAAGAGTTAGATACTGATGAAGGTGATATCATTTTATCAAAAGGTAAAACCATTGGTTATTTGTCTCAGCACCAAGATTTATCTGCTCACCATTCCATTCTTGAAGAACTAAAATCAGCGCGCACTGAACTCATAGAAATGGAACGTCAGATTCGTACAATGGAGTTGGAAATGAAACATTTAGAAGGCGAGCAACTAGAATCACGTCTCCACTCCTATCATCTTCTGACACAACGCTTTGAACAAGAAAATGGTTATGCTTTCCAGAGTGAATTGGTTGGCGTTTTAAAAGGATTAGGTTTCCGTGAAGAAGAATTCACAAAAGATGTGAATACATTATCGGGCGGGCAAAAGACACGTGTCGCCTTAGGTAAGCTTCTTTTAACAAAACCAGATGTATTACTATTGGACGAGCCAACAAACCACTTAGATATGAATTCCATAGCATGGCTTGAAAATTATTTACTGAACTATGACGGTGCAGTCCTGATTGTATCCCATGACCGTTATTTCTTGAATCGTGTAGTTTCAAAAGTAATTGAAATTGAACATGGCAACATTATGATGTTTAAAGGTAATTATGCCGAGTTTGCAGAGAAGAAAAAAATAATTCGCGAAGCGCAAATCAAGGAATATCTGAATCAACAGCAGGAAATCAAGCATCAGGAAGCTGTCATTGAAAAACTGCGCTCTTTTAATAGGGAAAAATCTATTAAACGTGCGGAAAGTCGTGAAAAAATGCTCGACAAAATGGAACGAATAGAAAAACCAATTGAAAATCAAGGTGAACTTCATTTTTCATTGGAACCATCTTGTGTCAGCGGAAATGATGTTTTGTCTGTAGAAAATTTAAGTAAAGCCTTTGGTTCTAATAGCTTGTTTCAAAATATTTCCTTTGAAATAAAACGCGGGGAACACGTTGCTATCATTGGTGACAATGGAACCGGTAAAACAACCTTACTTAAAATTTTAAATGAAGTAATTGCTGCTGATTCCGGTGTTTTTAAACTGGGAACAAAAGTGAAAATCGGTTATTACGACCAAGAGCATCATGTGTTACATATGGAAAAGACCATCTTTGATGAGATATCCGATGACTACCCGAATCTTACAAATACACAGATTCGTAACACTCTTGCTGCTTTTCTATTTACCGGCGATGATGTATATAAACTCATTCAAGATTTGAGCGGTGGCGAGCGCGGACGGGTTTCTCTTGCAAAACTGATGCTGTCTGAAGCCAATTTCCTTATATTGGACGAGCCAACAAACCATTTGGATATCGCCTCAAAGGAAATCTTAGAAAAGGCATTAAACGAATACACCGGAACCGTTTTATATGTTTCCCATGACCGTTATTTTATTAATCAGACTGCTACACGTATTCTGGATTTGGTAAACAAGAGTCTGGTGAATTATATCGGAAATTATGATTATTATTTAGAAAAAAAGGATGCCTTAACTGCAGCGTATACAGATACAAGTTCTTCAGCAATTGTACAGCCTGCCACTCCTTCTTTGTCTGAAACAAAGCTGGACTGGAAAGCACAAAAAGAAGAACAGGCAAAAATGCGCAAACGGCAGAACGAACTAAAGAAGGTTGAAGAACGAATTAGTTTGCTTGAGGAAAGGGATACACAAATAGATATAGAGCTGTCCAACCCTGATATTTTTACCAACAGTGTGAAATGTCAAGAATTATCTACAGAGAAAGCTTCTATTTTGGTAGAATTAGATTCCCTGTATGAAACATGGGAATCATTGGCTGAATAAATCATTTTTTATTTCACTTATAATCGTCTGACTGTTAACGTTAGCAACGTCTTCTTTGTAAAAATCAATTACAAAGACAAACGCAAAAAGAATTGCAGCAATAATCAGACGTAACAAAAATGTGCTGCTAGGCCTAGACTCTTCATCAAAACCATTCTGATATAGAGAATGATAAGCAGAGCTATACCTTGGATGAATGGCAGGTGGCGAATTTTTATCATTGTAATTTTTTCGTACATCTTGCAATAGTTTTAATCTTCTTTTTTCAACCTCTGTCATATATCACCTCAGCGTTCTTAATAAAAAATAAAGCATATACTACGCTCTATACTGTAGTATATGCTTTTATTTATGAAAATAGAATTCTCCAAATTATCGATCCGCCAACTCTTTTACAATGTCATCCCAAGTTACACCACGTTCTACCATAAGAACCATTGCATGATATAGAAAATCTGATAATTCGTATTTAATTTCTTCCGGATTCGGATTCTTAGCAGCAATTACAAGCTCGGTTGCTTCCTCTCCGACTTTCTTTAAAATTTTATCAATGCCTTTGTCAAACAAATAATTGGTATATGAACCTTCTTTTGGATTTACCTTTCTATCCAAAATAGTTGCGTATACACTTTCAAATACCTGAAGTGGATTAAGTTCTTCACTATCTGCTTCCACAAGTGGCTGGAAGAAACAAGATTTCGCGCCCGTATGACAGGCTACACCTACTTGGTCAACCTTAGCTAAGATAGTGTCATTATCACAGTCAAGTGTTAATGATTTCACATATTGATAATGACCTGAGGTTTCTCCTTTAATCCAGCGTTCCTTACGACTTCTGCTATAATATGTCATTTTCCCTGTCTTTAAGGTGTATTCATATGCATCTTTATCCATATAGGCAAGCATTAAGACATCGCTGGTTTTATAATCCTGAACAATGACAGGAATAAGTCCGTCTGAATTTAATTGAAACTCCGAAAAGTCCATCTTGCTATCAAGCAAATTTTCACTTGCAGAAATGCGAATCAGCTCCTGCTCGTCAGACACAATAATTGTTTTTAAATCAGTCATGTTAATAACAGATTCTGCATTTGAGCATTTCATAAACAGAACTTCACTAGCGTAGCTTTCTATCAAATCCTTTTGGTTAGAAAATTCGTTCTCATCTTCTACTGAAGCAATAATTTTTTCCTTTCCAAAACGCTTAGACACCTCTTCAAGGAGTGCAGCTGCTTCTGCTTTAGACATATCTACAATTGCTTTTTTTGCACCTGTATATAGAATTTTTTTCACATCCTCCAAACGTTTTACATTGCCTCCGGCAATCATCGGAATATGAATCTCACGATTGATTTTCTTCATGATATCAATTGTTAGGTCATGGTCTGCATCTCCTACCGATAAATCAAATATGCAAAGCTCATATGCGTCTGATTCACTATATTTTTTTGCTAGTTCTACAACGTCTTCACACATCACTTCTGAGTTACCAAACCCTTGTACTGCCTTCCCTTGCTGAATAAAAATACAAGGAATCTCTCTTTTATATGTATTCACTCTATAAACTTCCTTTCGTAGACCATACGTCTTTCATTCTTGGTTCTTCCATTGTTGCCATGTCTAAAGCCTTTCCCAACGCTTTGAAAAGTGCTTCTGCCATGTGATGCGCATTGCCCGGCTCCAAGATTTTTAAATGCAAATTCATTGCTGCGCTATAGGATAATGCATAGAAAAATTCACGGAACATCTCTGTATCAAAATCATCTAGCTTTCCAATCGGAAATTCAGCCTGAAAATTCAAATACGGTCTTCCTGACAAATCAATTGCACACATGGCTAAGGTTTCATCCATCGGTAGCAAAAAGTTACCGTAGCGTTTGATTCCTTTTTTGTCACCAAGTGCCTTCAAAATCGCTTGTCCTAATACAATTCCCACATCTTCTACCGTATGATGACAGTCTACGTGCAAATCACCTACAACCTGCAAGTCTAAATCAAACAAACCATGTCTTGCAAATCCGTCTAACATATGGTCAAAGAAACCTACGCCTGTATGTATATTTGTCTTTCCTGTTCCATCTAAATTAAGAGTCAGATTAATATCTGTTTCTTTTGTTGTTCTAACAATATTTGAAATTCTGTTGTCCATATCTTTCACCTACTTTTCAAAACGTACCTTTATGGAATTGGCATGTGCCGTTAACTGCTCTGCCTTAGCGAACATTTCAATATCCTTATGTACCTCTTCCAACGCTTCTCTTGAATATGCAATAATGCTTGATTTCTTAATAAAATCATCCACGCTAAGCGGCGAGAAGAATTTTGCCGTTCCATTGGTTGGAAGCACATGGTTTGGTCCTGCAAAATAATCTCCTAATGGCTCACTGCTATACTCTCCAATGAAAATAGCACCCGCATTACGCACCTTCATCATCACATCATATGGGTTCTTTGTCATAATTTCTAAATGCTCAGACGCAATTTCGTTTGCAATGTCAATCACATCATCCATGGTATCAGAAACTAATATGTAACCGTAGTTATCCAAAGATTTTCTCATAATCTCTGTTCTGCTTAATTCTTCCACAAAGACATCAACTTGTTCAGAAACTTCCTTTGCAAGTTTCTCACTTGTTGTCACTAAAATAGCCGAAGCAAGTTCGTCGTGTTCTGCCTGAGACAAAAGGTCTGCAGCAACATATCTTGGGTTTGCAGTTTCATCTGCAATCACTAAAATTTCACTAGGTCCGGCAATGGCGTCAATACTAACATGGCCATATACCGCCTTTTTAGCCAGTGCTACATAAATATTACCTGGTCCAACAATTTTATCCACTTTTGGAATGCTTTCTGTACCATAAGCCAAAGCACCAATTGCTTGTGCACCACCCACTTTATAGATTACATCTGCTCCCGCTTCTTTTGCCGCAACTAATGTGTTTGGATTCACTTTACCATCCTTGCCAGGAGGAGTAACCATTACAATTTCCTCCACACCCGCAACCTTTGCCGGCATAATATTCATAAGAACAGATGAAGGATAAACTGCCTTCCCTCCCGGAACATACACGCCTACTCTTTGAAGTGGTGTAACTTTCTGGCCTAATAAGCTTCCGTTCGGCTTGCTGTCAAACCAGCTATACTGTCTTTGTTTTTCATGATATTCTTGAATGTTTTTCTTTGCCTTGCGAATGATGTCAAGTAGTGTTGCATCTACCGTTTCATAAGCTTCCCGAATTTCATCTTCTGTAACCCGAATCGTCGAAGCATCAATGCTGGCGCCGTCAAATTTTTTCGTAAAATCAAAAATTGCCTGATCTTTTTGCAGCTTTACAGCATTTAATATTGCTGCAACTCTTTCCTCATATTCTGTATATTGATTTGGACTACGTTTTAACAAATCTTCCAGAAGATTCTTTTTGGTATTTTCGTCCAACTTTAGAATTCTCATCTTTATCCCTCCTGTAAAACGGTGCGTAATTTTGCAAGTAAATCTTTAATACGCTCGTTTTCCATTCTCATACTTACCGGATTTACAATCATGCGTGCTGAAAGTGGACAAACCTCTTCCAATACATCTAATCCGTTTTCACGCAATGTGGAGCCTGTTTCTACAATATCCACAATCACTTCAGACAATCCTACAAGCGGTGCCAGTTCAATAGAACCGTTTAGCTTGATGATTTCTACAGTCTGATGTTTTTTATTGTAAAAATAATCCTTTGCAATCTTTGGATATTTTGTTGCAACACGTATGAGTTCATGATGCTTTAAATATTCTGCAGCTGAAGCAGGACCACAGACGCACATGCGACATTTCCCAAAGCCAAGGTCACACACCTCATGTACCTTTCTGCCTTCCTCCAGAATCGTATCCTTTCCAACAACTCCAATATCAGCAGCCCCGTATTCTACATATGTAGGAACATCCGGTCCCTTTGCCAGGAAAAACTTTAATTTTAATTCTTCGTTCACAAAAATGAGTTTTCTGGAATTCTTATCTTGGATTTCTTCGCATGTAATTCCCAGTTGCTCCAATAATTCCATCGTCTTCTTTGCAAGACGGCCTTTCGTCAATGCAAATGTCAAATATCTCATATTGTATCCTCCAGTTTTATTTTATCGTTTTTGAAACACTCTTTCCCGTTCCTGTGAGCAAGTTTACCATTTCAATGTCATTTGTATTTGTCAAATACATCATACTCACGCATAAATTTTGTTTCGCACAGAAAATATATTCTTCAATTTTCTTATCTTCTCTCTTTAAAACCAGCTCTGTTGGTTTCCCATTTGCACGAAATTCCTTTGCAAGTTTAATTGCCTCTGCCTGTCTATTGGCATCATAAAGAATAAATGTATTCTTGTTCTTATAAGGGATTGGAAGCTTCTGTCTTGCAAATGCATTTAAAAGTTCATCTACAACAATGACAAAACCTATGGATGGCGATGCCTTTCCGAATTTTTCTAACAAATGGTCATAACGTCCACCTTTGACAATAGCATCTCCTGTCCCGTATGTATATCCGTGGAAAATAATGCCTGTGTAATAACCATAGGTTCCGCTCATACTCAAATCAAATGTAACATATTTTTCCACGCCATAAGCAGTCAGTAATTCATACAGCGCTTCTAAGCGTTTCAATGCTTCAAGTGTTCGGGAATTTAAGGCATATTTCTTGGCTTCGCGAAGAATCTCCACGCCACCTATCAGTTCAGGCAGAACTTGAAAAGCGACTTTTGTTGTCTCCTTTGTATTTGCATTTTGCAAAAGTTCATCTACACCAAAATAATTACGATTGCTGATAAATTCACGAAGCCTAAGTTCCTTTTCTTTATCTAAACCTGTTTCCTCAATAAAGCTTTCAAAGAATTCTACATTTCCAATATGAATTTGGAAATCCCCCAAACCTACTTCTTTCAAACTCTCTACAGCCATAGCAACCATCTCTGCATCAGCTTCCACAGAATCCAAACCTATAAGCTCTGCTCCAGCCTGTGTGGTTTCATGTAATCTTCCTCTGTAACTGGAATGATTGATAAATGTATTTCCTTTATAGCACAGACGAATTGGCAGTTTCTCTGTATCATATAATGTGGTTGCCATTCTTGCAATGGATGGTGTGATATCCGGTCTTAAAACTAATGTATTACCCTCACGGTCAAAAAATTTGTATAATTCTTTTGACGGAATGGTTCCCACTTCTTTTCCAAACACATCAAAGTATTCAAACATCGGTGTTTGAACATTATGATATCCGTATAAACCGAATACTTTCTGTAGTTTGTTTTCCAACTCGTTTTTCTTGCGGTACTCGGCGCTGTAAATATCTCTAACGCCGTCCGGTGTATGTAAATTCTGCTGTTTCATGAAGTCCTCCTAACCTAGTCCCTTTCTTCTAAATCCATTTGCAACGCATCTAAAAATGGAACATAGCATCCATTTTTTAATTGCATAAAATAGTTTGGATTCAATTCCTCATAACGGATGCTTTTTCGTCCGCCATCCTTGGCACGATTCCAAAACTTAAGTAATTCATTATATTTCATATAGTATAATGTGTTTCTTGCACTATAATAAATAATCAAGAAAGCAATTCCATCCTGCTTTTCAAATTCTCCCATAAAATTCACTTGATGCTCGTGAATGTTCTGCAATGGAAAGGTATCTGCATTACACTCCTTCGCATCAAAGCAGACAGGAATTCCCTGTACAGCACCAATATAGTCTACCGTACTTCTCTGATCAAAATAGGCCAACGTAATATGGCGATGCTCTTTATCAATCTGAACCGGAGTAATTGGCGTTGGAATCTTTTGAATCAACGCAAGTCCTTGCTCCAAATATTTTTCATTTGTACGATTAAGAAATTCCTCCAATGTGGAACCTCTAAGTCCTCTTGAATTCCATGTTCCCATGTGAATTATCCTTCTCTTTTCTCTGCATCTAAAATTGTCTGGAACAATGGTGGAATCGGTGCTACAAAGTGTTTTTCACTAAGCACTTCCAATTCACCTTCTAGTTTTGGCATTTCCACACGATAGGCATGCAGTAACTGACTTTCCAGCTTGTATTTGTTCTTGTACGCATCATTTATCTTTCGATTACCATATTTGTAATCCCCAATGATAGCATGCCCTTCTGATGCCAAATGCGCACGAATCTGATGAGTCCTTCCTGTAATCAAATGCACCTCTAAAAGCGTACACCTTTCGTTAGACCACAGCGGCCTGTACTCAGTCTCAATCGGAAGGCTGTCTGCCTCTTTAAACTGTAATATACTTACTTTATTCGTATTTTCGTCTTTTGTCAAATATCCTTTGATATATTTTTCCTCTTTTACGCATCCATGAACCAGACAACGATAATATTTTCTCAAAGAACGTTCTTTAAAAAGGGCTCCCATCACCTGAAGCCCAACCAGGCATTTTCCTGCAATTATAAGTCCGCTTGTGTTGCGGTCTAAGCGATTGCAAATAGAAGGTTTGAAGGAACGTAGCTCCTCCTCAGTGATTTGTCCGCTATCCAACAGATAAGATATCACATGTTCAACCACTGATGTATCCTTCATATCTGCTTTTTGTGAAAGCATACCCACAGGTTTATTAATCATAAGCACATTAGAGTCTTCATAAATGATATCCAATTTTGCTTCCGTACGAACGATCTCTTGCTTAGAAAACTTAGCAATGGTTTCGTCTGCGAGAAAAATCTTTACAGAATCTCCCACCGCAAGTTTCTCATTTCCCGTTGCCTTTTTACCATTTAATACAATATTCTTTTTGCGAAGCATTTTATAAATAAAACTTTTTGGTGCTTCATTTAAATATTTTGCAAGAAGCTTGTCAAAACGCTGACCAGCCTCATTTGCACTTACAATAATCTCCTGCATATTTTCTCCATTACAATGAAAGATTTAAGATAACTCGGCGAATTCCCAACTCTCTTTCTTTCTCTTGATCTTTTTCTTCTATGGCAAGTTGATTCATTTCTTTTATTCGCGATACAAAGCTCTTATAATTGTCAAAAATTTTCACAGAAACCTTCGTATATTTATTGGAATCTAAATATTTCTTTATATGCTTTGCAGCTTCATTTGCATCAACCTTTTCCTTGGAAGTGTAACCACAAATGGTATTGCCTGAAATCACAATGCAATCAACCGGCATGATTTTCTTTTCACTTGTAAATACCATATCAAAGACTGTTGTTAAATACTCTGCGTTAGCTTTTATTTCATTCTCTGTTTCTCTGAGAACTGACTTGTGTGGAGCAATCATAATCACTTCCACCAATGCTTTCGAAGCCGGCAGACATCCAAGTATGGCAACCACCGTTAATAGGTTTAGCCTGTCACCTGTTTGCCAGATGCCCAGAAGAAGCAAGGCAATTACGATGCTAAACTCAACAATCGTTTTTATAATACAATTTCTTTTGCGCCGACAAATATAGCCGGCATCCCCTTTTTTGATTTTCATTTGTGTCCCTTTCTCTACCAAAATTTATCCATGGCATCTAAAAGTAATCGATGCGGCAAAATCTTGGTTGCTGCCTTTGTCGCTTTCATGGCTGCTCCATAGATAGAAACATCCTTACCATCTCTCGCATCAATAAGAGCCTGTTTTACAACGGCCTCTGGTTTTACCATTGTTGCCTCTTTCATTGGATTATCTTGTTTCCCGGAGGTTTCAAAAAATTCCGTATCCACCGGTCCCGGACATACTGCCGTAACAAAGATTCCGTCTTTGAGAAGTTCTGTCCGCAAGCTTCGTGAAAAACTAAGCACATATGATTTTGTGGAAGCATATACACTAAAGGAAGGCTGTGGACAAAAGGCTGCTGCAGATGCCAAATTTACAATTCGACTTCCCTTGCACATATAAGGGATACAAATCTTTGTCATGTGTGTAAGAGCTCTGCAATTCAAATCAATCATTTCTAATTGTTCCCTACAGGAGAGCTCCTTCACATCCCCTTTTTTTCCAAATCCCGCTGCATTCACAAGCATTCGAACATTCGGTTTTTTCTCTTCTAAAAGCTTCTCCACAATTTCGTAAATATCAACATCAAGTAAGTCTCCCTGCAATATGCGAACATTGGTAAGCATCCGGCTTTGCAATTCCTCTAAACGTTCTCTTCTACGGGCAATTACCCATATTTCATCCAGCTCTTTATATAAATGTTCGATTTGTCTGACAAACTCTCTTCCCATACCGGAAGAAGCACCTGTAACAATTGCAATTTTCATGAATTTACCTCTTCTTTTTGTGTACGTTTCGTATTGCTTTTTTCTTCTTCGGAACTACTTTTTTGGAAACCTCTTTCTTTGCGTCTGGTTTGATCGATGTCGATCTTCCATATTTTTTATCTTGTTTTGGTCTGATTAAGCAATGCTTATCAAATCCAATCAAATCCATTCTGTCTGCTTCTTTTAATGCCTCTAGAACCAAATCATAGTTCTTCGGATTTCGATATTGAATCAGCGCACGTTGCATGGCTTTTTCATGTGGATTCTTCGGCACATACACCGGCTTCATAGTCCTTGGATCCACTCCCGTGTAATACATACATGTAGAAATGGTAGATGGTGTCGGATAAAAATCCTGCACCTGCTCCGGCATATAACCCAAATCACGCAGATATTCAGCCAAGGCAACCGCTTCCTTCATGGTGGAACCCGGATGTGAAGACATCAAATAAGGAACCAAAAATTGTTTCTTTCCTAATTTCTCATTGATTTGCTTATATTTTTTTGTAAATGCCTGATATACACTATTTTCCGGTTTACCCATCATTTGTAATACCGGGTCAGCCACATGTTCAGGCGCAACTTTGAGTTGTCCGCTCACATGATGCTCACAAAGCTCTTTAAAGAAACTGTCATCCTTATCCGCAATTAAATAATCAAATCGAATTCCTGAGCGAATAAATACCTTCTTTACGTTTGGTAATTCTCGCAGCTTACGCAATAATTTCAAATAATCCTTGTGGTCCACCTTTAAATTTTTACACGGTGTTGGGAATAAACATTGTTTGTTTACACAAGCCCCTTTTGTAAGCTGTTTGTCACATGCAGGTGCACGAAAGTTTGCCGTTGGTCCGCCTACATCATGAATATATCCCTTGAACTCCTTATCCCATATGAATTTCTTTGCTTCTGCTATAAGTGACTCATGACTTCTTGTCTGAATAATTCTTCCCTGATGAAAGGTTAGTGCACAGAAGCTACAACCTCCGAAACATCCTCGATTGCTAATGAGACTATATTTTACCTCTTCTATGGCCGGAACCCCGCCTAATTCTTCGTAGGACGGGTGGTAGGTTCTCATATATGGAAGACTGTACACTCTGTCCATCTCCGACTGCGACAAAGGTTTTGCAGGTGGATTTTGAACCACGTATAAATGTTCAGAATACGGCTCCACCAATCGTTTTCCGGAAAACGGGTCTGTATTACAATATTGCTTATAAAAGCTTTTTGCATAATTCAATTTATCTTCTTTTAATTCATCCCAAGATTCCAAAATTAATGCGTCATACACATTATCTAAGGATTTTACTTTACAAACCGTTCCATCAATATAGGTGATATCTTCAATCGCAAGTCCGCTGTCTAATGCCTCCGCAATCTCCACAATGGAACGTTCACCCATCCCATAGGAAATCAAATCCGCACCTGAATCCAATAAAATAGAACGCTTCAACTTATTTGACCAATAATCATAGTGTGCCATTCTGCGAAGACTTGCTTCAATTCCACCGATAATAATCGGTGTTTTTTTATACGTCTGACGAATCAGATTGCAATACACAGTTGTAGCATAATCCGGTCTTTTCCCCATCACACCGCCTGGTGTAAAGGCATCGTTAGCTCTGCGCTTTTTCGACACAGAATAATGATTCACCATGGAATCCATATTCCCGCCAGACACTAAGAATCCAAGTCGTGGTTCTCCATATTCATTTATACTATTTTTATCTTTCCAATCCGGTTGTGAAATCAGCCCAACTCTAAATCCGTGGGACTCAAGAATACGCGTAATAATAGCATGTCCAAAGGACGGGTGGTCCACATAGGCATCTCCTGTCACATAGACAAAATCCACTTGTTCCCATCCACGCTCTAGCATATCCTTTCTGCAGATTGGTAAAAATCTATTTTCCATTACAATACCTCATAGGTTTTATTTTTAATATCATCGAAATCCTGAATATAATAATCAGCCAATTCTCGTTTTAAGCTTTCTTGGGGTTTTGAAAATGGGTCCTCAACCGCACAAACCTTCATACCGGCATTCTTACCTGCCATAATCCCCTTTGGAACATCTTCAAACACCAGACACCTGTCAGGATTTACACCCAAACTTTCTGCCGCTTTTAGATAAACATCCGGCGCAGGTTTTCCAGCCAATGCCTCATCCGATGTCCAGACAGTATGAAAATATTCTAGTACCTGATTATTTTTCAAAGTCCCTTCTGCTAAATCTCTGGAATTACTTGTAGCAATCCCAAGCTTTATCCCTGCTTCATACATATCTTTGATAAAGTTGAACGCACCTTTTTTTAGTTGAAGCTCTTTTGTATATACCTCATAAGCCATCTCATGCCATTCGTCTTCCAATTCTTTTCTTGTGTGTGGAAGTTCCGGAAATAAGTCCAAAAAATATTGTGCCGTTTCCGAATAGCTTTTTCCTTCCATACCTTCATGAAAGCCTTCTGGCTCTGTTAAATTATATTTAGCCAGAAATAGCTCATCAATATTGGTCCATATCCACATGGAATCAATCAATGTTCCGTCTATATCAAAAATAATAGCATCTATGTTATTTAACATAATTCTTCTATCTCCTTTTGTGTCAGTGGACGATATTCGCCCAAAGCTAAGCCTTCATCCAGTTTTAATGTTCCCATCTCTAGACGCTTCAGATAAATCACTTTTTTTCCCACAGCCTCAAACATGCGTTTCACCTGATGAAATTTCCCTTCCTGAATGGTCAGTTCTATTTCTGAAATAATATCTGATTTCAAAACAATCAATTTTGCAGGTTTTGTATATTCTCCTTCACCAATATCAAGACCCTTTGCAAATGCATCGATGTCTTCCATACCCACAATGCCTTCCACTTTTGCATAATAAAGCTTGTCAACGTGTTTTTTTGGTGATAGTAATTGGTGTGCAAGTTCGCCGTCATTTGTAATCAAAAGCAGACCTTCCGTATCCTTGTCCAAACGTCCAACCGGAAACAAATCCTTTCGTTTCTTTCTATCAATCAAATCCAATACAGTTTTTTCTGTTTTATCAGAAGTTGCTGAAATTACGCCGGCCGGTTTATTTAACATATAATATTCATAGGTCTCGTATGTTACTGCAATTCCGTTACAAGTCACGTTTTGGGTATCGGTATCGATTTTGATATCTGGATTTTTCACTATTAGCCCGTCAACCGCAACCTTTCCATGACGAATTAATTTCTTTACTTCCGTTCTGGTTCCGATACTCATATCTGCCAGATATTTATCCAAACGAATCATTATGACATCCATCTCCATCCTGGTAAATATTTGTTCTTTAAGGAACCGTTTGCAAGTTTTCCCCATCCAAGTGGATAACCATCCACCAAAACAAGGAACCAGCCCTTATCTTTTTGCGAAACCAAATCATCCACATCAATGGTTTCGCCCTTCAGATATTTTAAAATACGTTCATCCTCTGCATTCATGCTAACACAGCGTTTGTATTCCTCTTTTTTCAAGCACATTGCCAGTGACTGACTTGGTTCAAAACGATTTTTCTTCAAATCTCCCAAATATAAACCAGTACGAAGGAAACGAATTCCTTTCACATTCGGTACGCCTTCCGGCATATAATATACCTTTTCGCTGTAAATTTCCAAACGACTCCAATCCATATCCCAATCAACATCCGAGAAAAATTCAAGAATTTCTTCTGGCACCTTCTTTGCACGTTCTTTTGTAGGACGAACATTCGTGGTTTCTTTTGACTCTCCCTTTTGTAAAAGAGCCAGATAATGTCCTTCTCCATGCATCTTATGTGGCCATATACGAACTGTCTTGGCAAAACTGTTGTCCTTTGAAGCTGTTACTTCCGGTTTTCCTTGCGCAAACCCTTCATATGGCATAATCTCTTTAATGACAAATTCTGGATACTGCTCTAGCAAATATTCAATCGTCCCTTCGTTTTCCTCAGGGTCAAAAGTACAGGTTGAATACAAAATCATACCACCAGGTTTCAACATTCTAGCCGCCTGCGTTATGATACTTCTTTGTATCTTGGCAAAAAACTCAGGACCATGTTCTTCCCATGCTTTTACCATTTTCTTATCTTTGCGGAACATTCCTTCTCCGGAGCATGGCGCATCTATCAAAATTTTGTCAAAATATTCAGGAAAATAGGATTCCAATTTCCCTGGTTCTTCGCTTAAAACTAACACATTGCCAATTCCAAACACTTCAATATTTTTTAAAAGCCCCTTTGCTCTGGAATTACTGATATCATTAGCCATTAGTACACCCGTTCCATTTAGTTTGGCACCAAGCTCTGTTGCCTTACCACCAGGAGCAGCACAAACATCAAGCACTTTATCACCCGGCTCAATTGGAAGTCGGTTGGCTGGTGTCATAGCACTTGGCTCTTGCAGATAGTATAAGCCCGCAAAATAATATGGGTGTTTGGATGCCTGCACAGTTTCTCCATCATAGTAGAATCCATTTTCAATCCACGGAATTGGAGTAATATCAAATGGACATATTTTCTGGAACTCTTCCACACTGATTTTCTTCGTATTCACACGAAGACCATACAGTCTATTTTCTTCATAACATTTTATATATTGGTCAAATTCTTCACCCAGAAGAACCTTCATCTTTTCCACAAATGCAAC
>JAZRQP010000142.1:0-2477 GCA_045649885.1 Faecalimonas sp. | reverse complement strand
TGAAGCCAAGTTAAAAACAAAATCTATATATGAAACAATAGTCTGTCAATAATTTACCCTTTTGTTAACGAATTTTTGATATAATACTTAAATGGTACTCTGTTTTGGTACTCTAAATGTTTTTTAAGAAAATAAAAAGACCTCAATCCCCAAAAGGGTGAGGTCTCATGTTTTGCCAACAACAAAGGATGGCATTGTACAATGAAAAGCTATTTTGTTCTTAAAAATTTTATTCTTTATCCTGTCTTTTTTTCTTTCCTAAAAGATAATCGTTAATATCATTGTAATCATTATATAAATGTGACATAAGTGTGGTATGTTCACCCAAAGTTTTCTCTATGACACTGAAAGCCCGTAGCCCAGCGTCATCATTGTCTAGATAGCAATATACATGGTTGTACACTTCCATGAACGGAATTGCTTTATGTACAATACTGGTAGAGTTAAGTATTATGCAGTCATTTGGATATGGCTGTGTAATATCGTTTTTGGAACTGCGTAGAAGAGTCTGGTAAGAGAGAAAATCCATAAATCCTTCAAAAACACAACATGATTCTGTGTGTTTCTCTTTTGAAACGGGAATAAGACTCAGTGATTTTTCACCATGACAACCTTTGAAGAAAGCATTCCTGATTTCCATACCGCCTACAATGTTTGGGAAGCATATACCAAAATATTCACGACCATAGGCACAATAATGTATCTCCTTACAATACTTCATCCCTATATCCAATGGTATGCAGCGTTTCATCAAATAACTAAGTAAGGCTTTATGAGTTAGTTCTACAATTCGTATATCGCGTATATCACTAGCACTAGGACGTTGTGGATTAATATAAACATGATGCTTCTTGATGGGGTGTTCCATATCGTTGCTATTAGAGAATAAACGATATTGTTCTTCCAACCAGGTAACAGCCTTATGAAACGTGCAGTTGCCATTGAGCTGTATGGCTAAATCTATGACATTACCACCTATCCCTGCTCCTAAATCATTCCAGAGATTTTTTCTTGTTGAAACAGAAAAGGAGGGTGTCCTATCTTCCCTTAGTGGAGAATGATACATCCATTGGGTGTTTGCTCTGTTCTTGGATACAGGATTGTAACCCAAATGGTTTAATAACCTTGTAATCTCAATATTCTTTAGTTCTTCTATTTCCATAATTTCTTATCTGTTGTTGGCAGTATTGCTAATTTATAGGTGTCCTACTTGAAGTGGTGTAGCGGTTTAATCCCTATAGGCACTATACTAAACTACACCGCTTCAATAAGTACATTCTGGTGTATAATGAAAATTTCTGTTATACACATAGCCTTTACCTTCCTTTTTAATGATTTCGTTCTTCATCAAAAATTTCAGCACGTTTATATGGATATTTCTGGATCGCTCGAAACCGATGAAAGCATAACCTACACCCATCCTCTCCAATAGGGGAGAATAAGTGATAGGTTCTGAAACATTCTCAAATGCTATATCAAGAGCCTTTCGGTGAAGGTCTTCACCCAAAAGCTCAAAATCGAAATTCTTCTTGATCTTTTTAGGACGGAATTCATGACCTTCTACAAGCTCAGGAAGACCTTCTTCGTTTATTCTGAAAGCGAAGGGAATAAAATCCTTATCACGTATTAGAGTAGCCTGGACTTCACTGATGTTTCCATCATTTTCATTCTTTGTAACCTGCAATATTGTCTCTGCCTTGTGGTTTAGTTCGGTTCCAATATGACCACGTACATTGTCATCTGCCTTATTGAGATGGAGGACGGTATGGATGTGCAGATTATATTGACTCGTCCATCTCATAAGTAGTCCGATGACTTCTGCCGCTTCTGTAGAGTTGTTGATATCAAACAGTAAATCTCGTAAGCCGTCAATGACTACAAGTCCCACGTCTGTACGTTCTGCCAATGCAAACTCAATAATTTGTCTTCTGTCTAAAGGACTATATTCTCTCAACATGACAAATTCAATGAGTTCACAATCTTGGTCAGAAGGGAATCCTGCCAATTTATTGATTCTTTCAAGTACTTTGTGGCAGTGGAATGAACTCTGTTCTGTATCAAAATACAGCACTTTGTTTTTGTTTTCAGGAAAGTTGGCTTCATAATTAAGAACCTTTTTTCCAGTAAGTGCGGCTGCAACGATAGCACAAACGTTGAAGGTCTTCTTTGATTTACCTTTTCCGGTAGATGCACTGAAATTTCCTAATGTGCTAATCGTAGAATTGCTGACTTGAATTACCTCTGGGGGTGTCTTGTATTTATCGGTTGCCTTGATGAGAATACTTTCCCATATCGATTTGAAATTTTCTGATGTGATTTTTGTTTCCATATTATATGTTGTTGATTTTATTAATACTCAACCACTCATCTAACTCATGACGGTAGAAAAATATTTTTCGGTTGGGTTTACTAAATGCTATTTGTGATGATTTTACAAGTTGATAAAGTTTATATACTGATACGCCTATATAATTTGC
>JAZRQP010000141.1:0-9748 GCA_045649885.1 Faecalimonas sp. | reverse complement strand
TGTGCTGGTGAAGCGATTGAGGCGCACCGAGAATATCCGGGGGACATTCGAAGGAGTAAGTGCGCCGCGCGAGTGCGGGCAGCCCTCACTGCTGCACGCACATAGAATTCCTTATAGGTAGCCGCCACTTTCAGAGCCCTTTATCATTACGATGAGGGGCTCTTTGTATGTGTGGTGTCTTGTTTTATCTGGGGAATGGGGTTGGTTTGGTGGTGATATTACCTACTCACCGTTTGGAAGAAATAACTCTTTAATGTACTTACCTGCTTCCCGTCAGAACAGCGCGCTTAGGTAAGTCTCCCCCCAAAAAAACGCAGTTGGAGGCTGCGATCTTTTTTGTGTTTCCCCTACAAAATTAACCTTTGCCGTGCTTTCTCGCCCCAAAATTTGCCCAATTCATATTTTTTTCGTACCTTTGCACAAAATTTGAAATAAGCGCAGGTGTGCGCCAATAACATAAAATATTAAGCATTACTATTATTTCGCGTTTACCGAAAACCCGCCAAGTTTTAAGGAGATAAACACAGAAATAAATAGTAAGGTTCCGTATAGGGATACCTTATCGCCTTTGGTAATAGATGCTCATTGTGTGTGAGTTTCTTAAAAGGTGAGAGGTCTCCTTGGCGGGTTACCTTGGTACGCGATAAGAAACTTGCACTTTTTTTATTGCGTAGCGGATTGATAGTAAGCACAACAATTAACTATTACTATCAATCGATGTTATTTAGCTCAATTGAATTTGCGTTCTTCTTGCCCATCGTGTTCCTTATTTATTGGGCAATCGGGTACGCGCACATAAAAGACACGCTCAAACTGCGGCTGCAAAACGCATTTATCGTCATCGCCAGTTATATCTTCTACGGCTGGTGGGATTGGCGTTTCCTGCTTCTTATCGCGTTTACCTCGTTCTGTTCATGGGGCAGCGGCTTGCTCATCGGAAGAGCCACCTCGCAGAACAAAGCGAAAGCATGGACTGCGACAAATATCGTCATCAACCTCGCCATCCTTGCCATCTTCAAGTATTACGATTTCTTCGTGTCGGAGTTTGGGCAACTCTTTGGCATCTCCACTGATAGCCTGTTATTGCGCATCATCCTGCCGGTTGGCATCTCGTTCTATACCTTCCAAGCGCTCAGTTATTCCATCGACGTCTATCGCAAGAAGATCGAACCGACCAAAGACATCATCGCTTTCTTTGCGTTTATCGCATTCTTCCCACAACTCGTTGCAGGTCCTATCGAACGTGCTACCAACCTCTTGCCGCAATTCCTTTCTAACCGCAAGTTCTCTTACGACCAAGGTGTGGACGGAATGCGCCAAATCTTGTGGGGCTTGTTCAAGAAAATCGTCGTCGCCGATAACTGCGCCACATATGTCGATCAAGTTTGGGCGACTTATGACACCCAAACAGGCAGCACGTTACTTCTTGCCGCTATCCTCTTTTCCTTCCAGATTTACGGCGACTTCTCCGGTTATTCGGACATAGCCATCGGTACAGCCAAACTCTTCGGTGTCAAACTGATGCGCAACTTTAACAACCCGTATTTCTCACGCGACATAGCAGAGTTCTGGCGTCGTTGGCACATTTCCCTTACCACATGGTTCCGCGATTATATCTATATTCCCTTAGGCGGCTCCCGTCCCGAAATCCCTGCAGACGTTCAACACCCCGACCGTTACAAAAAACTCATCATCATACGCAACACTTTTGTTATCTTCCTTCTTTCGGGTTTTTGGCATGGTGCCAATTGGACTTTCCTTGCATGGGGAGCATACCACGCTTTGCTCTTCTTCCCGCTCATTCTCCTCGGCGCCAACCGCAAATACACCAACCAAGTCGCCGAAGGACGTCTTCTCCCCGCATGGAAAGAAGCCATACTAATGCTAATTACATTCGCTCTCATCGTCCTCGGCTGGATTATTTTCCGTGCTCCTCACATGCAAACATTGTTACATTACTTACAAGGTATATGTGATGTATCCATATTTTCAATTCCTTGGATAATAACGCGTTTATACTATATTCCAACATTCATAGGGATTAGCATTATGTTAGTGGTAGAATGGTTACACAGAAGTAGAGAGCATGGTTTATGTCTAAAAGATAAAAACAAGATGCCCCGTTTGTTAGTGGTAATATTAACAATCATAGTAGTGTATTACTTTTTGAAAGCAATCGATAATGGTAACAACTTTATTTATTTTCAATTTTAATGAAAAAATTTGTTCTTAGAATCCTAATATATTGTAGTGTAATCTTTGGATGCACAGCGTTATTGTGGCGTATTCTTATCTCTGTGAAGAATGATTATAGTATACATTCTCACGAAACAAATGTGCGCAAACAAATTGAACGTCTAGATACTATGTCCTCACCCAAGATAATTATTATTGGTGGAAGTGGCTGCGGATTTGGGATTTGTTCTCCGTTGTTGCAAGAGCATTATAATCTGAATGTATGTAATACGGGGACACATGCTGGGCTTGGACTCAATCTACAAATCAATTTGTTTAGAAAATATATAACAACAAATGATATAGTAATTGTAATACCAGAATATGAACAATATACAAAATTGTTCTATGGAGACGAAACGGCTTTACGTATATTAACCAGCATATATCCTGAAGGTTATAAACAAGTTCCTTTTTTGCAACAAATGCATTTATATAGATATGTTCCCATGGCTTTTACAGATGCTCAAAAATCTAAAGGGGTGGGAATATTCGGAGATACGCTACCATATGCACAAGAAGCAGTTAATGAATTTGGCGATGTAGAAAGATATGCAAATAGGAATCATGAAAACAAAGAGTGGAAACCGAATATACTAAAAGGATGTATTAGTGTTATACCATTTCTTGATTCTCAAAGATTTTAACGAGGAGTGCAAGGAAAAGCGAGCGCACTTGTTCATATTCCCTCCTGCATTTAGACAAGAGGCGTTTGAATGTAATAAAAGTAAAATCAATGAGATTTGGAGTCGGTTAGAGAAAAATAATTTGCCTGTTGTCAGTTATCCAGAAGCATATATGCTACCAGACTCGTTATATTACGATACAGATTATCACCTAACCTACGAGGGTGTTATTATAAGGACTAATAAATTAATAGCAGACATAGATTCACTTGGTATTATTAAATAGCAATATTCCCTTTGTTCATTGCGTCGGAATCTATTCTGGCATCCCACCTTCGTTCATTTCTAAACATTATATTCTAGTTTTAAACATCGTATTGCGTTGGATGTCACCCTATAAAGGTGTCCTGTTTTTGCGATATTCTTACTCCTGAGGACTCATAATTTCCGCAGAAAAGGTATTCGCGCTCGTCTCTTTCCGAGAGCGAGTTTTTTGTTTTTCTCTTACCCCGCACTCCCTCGTCCAAATGTACAATAATTCGTTTTATCTCGCTTCTTAGCCGCAAGGGCAATGATTGTTTTGCTCGAACGATTGCTACGAGATATGCTAATAAAATTTTGATTTTGATAGGGAATGTGTAGATCTTTGTATCGACTTCCTCTTTGTCTTGTTGTCTTGTTTTGTTTTCTTATGCTGTTTTCCATGTTGCTTCTTGTGCATTCTCTTCCAATTCAAAAGATTTATTTGTTTATGTCAAATTTCTTTTGTACCTTTGCACTCAAATAAATATCGTAAACTATATTCTTATATGAAAAGGGAAGATATACAGTATGCTTTTAATACTGCGAAACTGCAAAAAGGAGACATCCTTTTAATAAACGATTACGAAGAAAGTCTTCGCAAGAAAATGGGCGGCGCAAAATATACACACGCTGCTTTATATATGGGCGATGCGTTTATTATGGAAGCAAATGGATATGGTGTTACAATGAATCACATTTTTTCATATGGATTTATCAATAACGATGATGCATTGGTATATAGACCAATCAATGCCACAAAAGAAAGTATTGAAAATGTTATCTTTTTTGCTCGTGCAAAAATGGGAAATGAGTTTAGTACTCGCGAAGCATTGAGGACACGTGACTATAGGAATACAGAAGAGAAAGAACATGAAGAAAGAATGTTTTGCTCTCGTCTCGTGGCACAATCATATGAAAAGGCTGGGATAAAATTGGTTCACAATTCCGATTATTGTGCTCCCATTGATTTTATGAGTACAGATGCTTTAGAACAGGTACCAGATGTATTAGAACCTGTAGATACTGATGATTGTAGAAATATAATAGAAAAGAAAATTAAAGAACGAGAGAGTGGTGACGACATGATATGGTTCTCTGAGCTATTTGAGAAATTACAAGCCTTATATGGAGATTCAAATATCCAATACTTTGACAAATTAGTAGAAGCCGGATTGAAAAGTCTGGAAAATGACGAAAAATGTATAAAAGAAATAGAGGCATATGGCTATTTTAAGTTTAAAGATAGAATTATGGCTTCTTTCCCTTGGATAGAAACAACTGAAACATTTGCGGAATATTATCCAGAAACAGAGGATAGACTTTGGTTCCTCCTTAATCAAGAAAATCATCTTGAAAAGACATATTTGCCTATTTTTAAGCAAAATGCCTCTACATTCTGGTTAATGAGTGTTATGTATCCAGAGTCTAAATTATTGCAATATTTATCCTCTGGTTATCGCTCCATATTAGATGATGCAGAGAATCTCCTCGATAAAATGTATCAATTATTTGGCTTCACGCTGTCAGATGTGGATGGATGTAGATTGTTCTATAAGAAACTACACGAAGAAACACTGAAAATACAAAATCATTAGAGTTTGTTCTGCGCTTGTCTTGCAAGTAATCTTCCCTCTATTTAAGCAAACTTTTAGATCTTTCTCATCTCTAGAAATGCGAACAACCTTCTCCAAATCTGCAAAAAAAATCATAGATTTGGCTGAGTGTTGTTGTAAAAATGCGAGAATTTTAGCCAAATCTCAAAAAAAATACACGATTTGGTTGCGGATGTCAAATTTTTGTTGTAACTTTGCACCCGAAAATTAAAATGTACCACATGTTATGTTTGGCAGAGAGGAAGAAAAACGAGTATTGCTATCGCTGTTAGAGAGCGATAAATCTGAGTTTGCGGCTGTTTATGGACGTCGCCGTGTCGGGAAAACGTATCTTGTGCGTGAGACGTTCAATTACAACTTTGCCTTCCAACACACGGGCTTGCAAGATGCTTCTATCCGGGAGCAATTAGAGGAATTTGCTAATTCCTTGATTATTGCAGGAATGAAAAAGGTAAAACGCCCTTCAAACTGGTCTCAGGCGTTCTTTATGTTAGGTCAGCACTTAAGTACGCTGCCGGAAGGAAAGAAAGTAATCTTTATTGATGAACTTCCTTGGTTGGACACTCCTAACTCTAAATTTGTTTCGGCACTTGATCATTTTTGGAATGGATGGGCGACAGCTCGTAAAGATATAGTTTTGGTAGTATGCGGAAGTGCAACTTCTTGGATCATAGACAAAATCGTTATGAACTATGGTGGCTTGCATAACCGCTTAACGGAACAAATCTATTTGCGTCCGTTCACTCTGCACGAGTGTGAGCAATATGCGACGGAGCGCAATTTGGGTATGAGTCGCCGCAATATCCTGGAGACCTATATGATTCTTGGCGGTATCCCTTTCTACTGGGATATGATTCGTAAAGATTTATCTTGGGCGCAAAATATTGACCGTATGTTCTTCTATCCTAATGGAAAAATGCGGAATGAGTTTGAGGCGCTATATAAATCATTATTCCGTTCTCCCAAAACTTACATTGATGTTGTCTCGGCTCTTGGAACCAAGAAGGTCGGCATGACGCGCAATGAGTTAATGGCAGTACTTGAAGAAGAGAGTGGCGGCACGCTGACAAAAACACTTCGTGAATTAGAACAATGTGGATTCCTGCGCTCGTATAGCTCCATCGGAAAAGCCAAGAAAGAAACTGTCTATCAACTGATAGACAACTTCACATTGTTCTACTTCAAGTTTATGGCGGATGGTACTATCAATGAAAAAGACTATTGGTCGCGTACAATATCAAAACCAATTTACAACGCATGGAGTGGTTTGGCGTTTGAGCGTGTTTGTTTCCAACATATAGACCAGATAAAACATGCATTAGGTATATCCGGTATTATAAGCAATGTTTATTCATGGGTGTATGTTCCGAGAGCTTCTGATGAGAAAGGTGCGCAGATTGATATGCTTATTGACCGTGACGATAATGTGATCAACATATGTGAGATGAAGTTTTCGCAAGGCGAATATGAACTGACCGAGAAATACGATTTGGAGTTACGTAACAAAATAGGCACTTTCCAAGCGAAAACCAAAACGCGCAAAGGAGTAAGCCTTGTGATGATAACGTCCTATGGCCTCAAACAAAACGCATGGGCAAACGGTATCAATGCTCAGTTGACAATGGATAACTTGTTCCATGCATAAGAAGAATAAGTAAGTTAGGTGTGCAACATATTAAACTAATATATCATGAAATATAAGATATCAGCCTATAATGAAAGCGTAGTAAATGCGGGGATTACTACAGATTACCGTCAAGCAATTGCTGAATATATTTGGAATGGCTTTGATGCTGGTGCTCAAACCGTTCGACTCGATTATGTAGCAGATGAGTTAGGTAATCTTATGGAATTTTCTATAACTGACAATGGTTCTGGAATCAATAGAAAGACATTAGAATCAACATTTGGCGCATTTCTTTATTCGCAAAAAATGCGAACATTTCAAAGAACGTCTGAGGTAAAAGGCAAAAAAGGAAAGGGAAGGTTCTCTTTTCATAATTTTGCATTGATGGCCGATTGGAATACGCGATATAAGGATGATGATGGACAACTAAAACAATATAATATTAGCATCTCCGTAGAAGATATGTCAAATTATGAGGTGTCTGATGAAACAATTATAACAGATGCAAATGCATCCACGGGAACAACGGTTACATTTAAAAATCTTACAAGCCTCTATCAAGAACATCTTATAGATGCTTCTTTTACTGAATATATTGCACAAAAATTTGCTTGGTTTTTATGCTTGAATAGATTTAGGCATTATGCTATTCTCTTAAATGGAGTAGAATTGGATTATGAATATCTATTTGGTACAAAAGATGAATTCCAATTGCAAATAGGCGATGACCAATTTGATGTGACATATATAAGATGGAACCAAAAGATTGGAGATAAATTTTATTTTTACATGTTGAAGGGCGATTTCTCAGAGAACTGTAAAGTTTTGACATCGTTCAACAATAATACTATCAATTTTTATCATAGCGTATATGTTACATCATCATATTTCAATAATTTCCAGTTTGAAAAAGAACCAAGTCCGCGATTTGATAATGTAACTAATCAATTAGATCCTACATATAAGGAATTGATGAAGGAAATGCGCAAAAGATTGGCATCATATGAAAGACACTTTGTGAAAGAAATTGGAGCGAATGATCTGCTACTAAAATTCGTAAAAAATGGTTCAATGCCTCGCTTTAAGGATAATAAATATGATCAAGAACGCAGGCAAGATTTAGAGGAAGCTATAAAGAATATATATATTATCCAACCGAAGATATTCAAAGGTCTGAAAAAAGAACAAGAAAAGACATTAGTTGGCTTCCTTAACCTTTTGTTGGATTCTAATGAAAGAGAAAGGATTATATCCATTTTGGATGGTATAGTAACTTTATCAGAAGAAGAGCGAGAGCAATTGTCAAATGTGTTGCGTTCAACCACGATTAGCCGTATTAATCGCATGGTTAATATGATTCATGATAGATATGAAGTAATAGAGACATTGCGTAAATTGGTGTATGATTTATCAAAATTTACGAATGAAAGAGATCATATACAAAAAATCATTGAAAGTAATTATTGGCTTTTTGGAGAACAATTTCACATGGTATCGCATGACGAATCTTTTGAAAATCTAATTTCAAAATATTTATACATTCTCGATAGAGAAGATGCGAAGCCAGAAGTTATAGGTAGCGAAGAAAGAAATAGGCGGCCGGATATTTTCATGTGTAGGCAATACATCCATCCGTATTTGGACTCTAACTTGATAGAGGATAATGTAATAGTCGAACTTAAGAGACCTAATGTTGAGATAGGTGTTGTTCAATATCGTCAAATTGAGGATTACATGAACCTTATTAAAAATGAGGCTCAATTTAATAGTCAACTTAGGACGTGGAAATTTTATGTGGTTAGTAAGGAACTGTCAAAGGATGTGAAGGATAAATATCGTTCATTTGAACATTTTAATAAACGCTTTCTTGTCAATAAAGTTGATAATTATGAAATATATGCAATGAGTTGGGATGATGTCTTTAAGTCTTTCGAATTGCAACATAATTACATTCTTGAGAAATTAGGGTTTGATAAATCAAAAATTAAAGGGGAAATAACTTCGGTTTCACCAACCAGAGCAGGAGCGGATGCGTTAACAAAAGAGATTGGTAACTTGAATGCAAACTAATAGTTGGTTATAATGTTCTTAATACTATTGACAAAATTGGACGTACACGATTATGAATGAAAGAAAAATTGCCGAATTGATTTTTGATAAGTTTCGCTCATCAAAGTGCAAAGCAGGCGAAATCGTACCAATGAGAGTAATTCGTTTCTCGTTAATCATGAATTTGAATCCCAAAGAGAAAGAATTGTTTAATATAGTCTTTGGCGGATTGCAAATAACGGGATATTTTACATATAAAAAAGACCCTCTGGAATGCATCGTATTAACACAAAAGGGGTATGATTATATTTATGAGGAAAATCTTGTGGGTAAAATGCAGAATACTCCATGGATAATTCCGGCTTGTGTTGATACTGATTGGAATAAAGCATATAATAAACTCTGGAGAATTATTGGATCACAAGAGGGAGCATTATGCTATATTAAGGGATCCGATTTTTATAACCTTATTTTAAAATGTTCAGATGAATTACCGCCGTCGTATGGCATGTACATTGATGAACTTAGGAAAAAGGGGAGATCAACAAGTAGAGTTGACTACTATAAAGATTTGATTGAGAGTTTGCCTAAAGAACAAAGAATGTATTTCTACGGGGATTTGCAATCTTGGATAGAGGATAAATTAGTATATAATCGCGCAGAAATAGAGTTTGAAGCCGATTTGGATTTATTAGAGGACAAAAAAACGGAAACAGAATCAGCTCTGGCAGAGAAAGATGTTACTGATAAACAAGTAGAAACCTCAATGTTAGAAGAACAACATCCAATAGTGTTCATCTCATATTCGTGGGATGATGAACAGCATGAGGCATGGGTGCTAAATTTGGCTACTCATCTTCAATCAAAATATGGAATAAGAGTTATTCTAGATAAGTGGGAGATGAAACTTGGGAAACTATTACCTCATTTTATGGAGCATGCAATTACAGATTCACAAAGGGTTATATGTGTGATGACACCGAACTATAAAAAGAAAACGGAGAAATTAGTTGGGGGCGTTGGCGTTGAATATTCTATAATATCTGCTGAAATTCAAAAAGATATTAAAACTGAGAAATTTATTCCTTTATTTAGGTCTGGGAATTTGGAAGATATTCCTGTATTCTTATCTGGTCGCGACTTTATAGATATGAGGGACGATGCTAATTATGAAGAGAAAACGGAAGAGTTAGCACGAGATATTTGGAATGAACCAAAATGTAAAAAACCAGCACTTGGTTCAAAACCGAAATTCACTTAAATATATTTCCCTACAAAATCCACTTTCTTTGCAC
>JAZRQP010000140.1:0-16111 GCA_045649885.1 Faecalimonas sp. | reverse complement strand
TTTGGTACTGTCCAGTCTAAAGTAATGTTCGTAAATGGTGACTGTGTTCCCCAACGGCTCGGTGTGTTTACACCGTATACAAATGATTCCACACATTTCTTTACTTGTTCATAGTTTAAGTTATCTACTTTTACAAATGGTGCAAGATAGGTGTCGAATGAAGAAAATGCTTGTGCTCCTGCCCATTCATTTTGCATAATACCTAAGAAGTTTACCATCTGGTTACACAATGTAGATAAGTGTTTAGCAGGTGCTGATGTAATCTTTCCAACCACTCCGCCAAGACCTTCTTGAATTAATTGTTTCAATGACCATCCTGCACAGTAACCTGTAAGCATAGATAAATCATGGATGTGGATATCAGCATTTCTATGTGCATTGCTGATTTCTTCATCATAAATCTCTGACAGCCAGTAGTTTGCTGTAATCGCTCCTGAGTTACTTAAGATAAGACCACCCACAGAATAGGTTACTGTAGAGTTCTCTTTTACACGCCAGTCATTGACATTTACATAGTTGTCCACGATTTCTTTATAATCAAGAACCGTTGACTTCATGTTACGAATCTTTTCTCTTTGCTTACGATACAAGATATAGCCCTTCGCAACTTCGCTATATCCTGCTTGGATGAGCACAGATTCCACACTATCCTGAATGTCTTCCACACGTACAAATCCATCTTTAATCTTTGCACTAAAGTCTGCTGTTACTTTCAATGCAAGCATATCAATAATATCCGGATGCGTGTCCATTTCTTGTGCTTCAAATGCTTTCGTGATAGCCGCTGCTATCTTTTGCAGATTAAAATCTGCAATCTTCCCGTCTCTCTTCTTTACTTGATACATCTTTCTTCCTCCGTACAAAATACAACCCTCGTTTAATCATTGTAACACTAAGATTTGTGTTCGTCAATATAAAAAACAACAAGATGTTGTGCTTTTTTATGATTATTAAGACACAATATCTTGTTAGGATATTGTAATTATTTGCACATGTTTGGCGTTTTGCAATCGATATTTATTGACATTACATTAAGAGATGCATATAATGATATCAATACAAGGGAGTAGTTCACACCAGAAATGGTGTTATGCATAACGTCACCACGCTTTTAAAAGCCGGGATGCATACTGAGATAAGAACGAGACTTTATTGCACATTTTTTATGCGATGAAGTCTCTTTTTTGTTGGAATAAAAGTGCTTACAGCAAAGATAAGACTTCTCGCCACATATTTTATTATAGGAGGGAAAGATATGTTATTTGTTGAGTTACTATTGTTAGCACTTGGTTTTGTACTACTCGTAAAAGGTGCGGATTGGTTCGTGGAAGGTACGTCAGGAATTGCTGATAAATTCGGCATCCCACAATTAGTGATTGGTCTCACCATCGTCGCCATGGGAACCAGTGCACCGGAGGCTGCTGTAAGTATTACTGCTGCTTTAAAAGGCAATGCGGATATTACAGTAGGAAATGTTGTTGGAAGTAATATTTTGAATATCTTTATTATTCTTGGAATTGCTTCTGTCATCACGTCCATCGCAATTGCAAAGACAACTATCCGTTACGAAATTCCGATTATGTTAGCAGCTACATTACTTTTATTAGTGTGTGGTGCAACCGGCGGAACTATCAACCTATTAGAAGGTATCATCATGTGGGTATGCTTCCTTGGATATTTGGCATACATGTTTGTGCTGATGAAAAAGGGTGAAATGCAGGCAGAGGAAATAGAGACCAAAGAGTCCCCTATCTGGAAAATGATTTTAATGGGTGTAGTTGGTTTGGTGCTGATTATTTGGGGCAGTGATGTTACAGTTGATGCTGCAACTTCACTCGCAAAAATGTTTGGCATGAGCGAACGATTTATCGGGTTAACCATTGTTGCACTTGGAACTTCTCTACCAGAATTATTTACTTCCGTAGTGGCAGCCCGCAGGGGAAAAGCGGACATCGCCATTGGAAATATTGTAGGAAGTAACATTTTCAACATCTTATTCGTAGTCGGAACATCCGCAGTTATTATTCCAGTTGCTTTCGTATCAAATTTTGTCATTGACTGTATAGTTGCAATTTCAGCAGGAATCGTTTTGTGGGTATGCACATTCCGCAAAAGAAAGCTTACAAGAACTGGCGGAATCATTATGTTGATTTGTTATCTCGCATACTTTTTGTATTTACTTTTTTAAATAATTAGATAAGATACGGCATGGTATTTTTGATATGTACCATGCCGTTTTTATGATAATTTTCTTATTCATCTACATCCCCCGCGATTGCGCGTTTGGTATATACTCCCGCACTACTGCAAGGAATTCTTTCATTTCTTCCTCGCTGCAACCCCTTGTTCTCTTTCCAATCAAATCACCGGAATCCACGAAGTTTTGTAAGAAATACTTTTCTGTTCCTTGAAGCCATTGTCCTATTAATTCAAAATTTTCTTTGAAATGATAATTCTTCACAACGGTTGTCCGAAACTCATACGGCACGTGACCTTCTTTTAAATAGGAAACGCTTTTTTTGATAGCATCAACATCCAGTGTCTCTACCCCTGCGGTAATTGCATAGCTCTCCGGACAATTCTTAATATCCATTGCAACATAATCCACAAGCCCCTGCTCCACCAAATAAATCAACTTATCCGGAAAGCTTCCATTGGTGTCTAACTTAATGGCAAATCCCATGTCTTTTATTTTTTTCATAAAGGTTTCAATATCCGGTTGTAGTAATGGTTCTCCCCCACTAATGCACACCCCGTCAAGAATTCCTTTGCGTTTCTCTAAGAATGCAAAAAATTCTTCTTCACTGAGTTCCGCCTCTTTTGAAATGTCCACCACTAGAGACGCATTGTGACAAAATGGGCAACGGAAATTACAGCCCGCTGTAAATACTGTACACGCTGTTCTCTCCGGAAAATCCAATAATGTTAATCTTTGTAATCCTTGTATTCTCATGCTCTATACCTCAAATAAATACCCTAATACTTCTTTCCAAAATCCCCTTCACATGCGCAATTGCGGTCCCGTAATTGGTCATCGGTACTTTCGCATCCTCTGCGCATTTCAAGCGATACTTCATCTCTCGTTCATTAAGCATGCATCCGCCACAGTGAATGACCATTCTATACATGGATAAATCATCTGGAAATTCTGTGCCACTGGTAAATGCAAAACGAATATTTTTTCCTGTATACTCTGCAATCCACTTTGGAAGTTTTACGGTTCCAATGTCCTCACACTGTCGATGATGAGTACAACCTTCTGAAATCAAAACCGTATCTCCATCTTGCAATTCATCTAAAACACATGCACCTTTTACAACAGTTTTTAAATCTCCTTTATAACGAGCCATTAAGATAGAAAATGAAGTGAGTGGTATATCTTTTGGTACAATCTGCGCCACTTTCCCAAACACCTGACTGTCTGTGATAATGAGACTTGGTTTCTCTTTTAATTTATCAAGCATTTCTTCTAACTCAGTATCTTTTACTACAACTGGTACTGCCCCCACTTCCAAGATATCACGAATGGTCTGTTGTTGTGGTAAAATCAATCTGCCCTTCGGTGCTGAACCATCAATCGGCACAACCAATACTACAAAATCCAAAGGTTTAATTAAGTCGCTTACAATCGGTTTGAAAACATCTGGTTTTGGAACTACGTTTGTAATCATTTTTTTTAGTTCATCGATGTTTTCACCAGTTGTCGTGCTAACCCAAACACAATTCGTGCAACTCCCTGCATTTCCGCTTTTCTGCAAGTTTGACAGTCTATCGACACCAACATCTGCAACCAAATCCTTCTTATTATAAACGACAATGCATGGAATACCTTTTTCTTGAATCTTGGCTAAGACACTTTCATCCTCTGCCGTCATTCCATTCTTTCCATCTATCACCACCAGCGCAACATCCGTCTTGTTCAACATCTGATAGGCTTTTTTTACGCGCAGTTCGCCCAGTTCTCCTTCGTCGTCCAAGCCTGGCGTATCAATAAATACCACAGGACCCAGCGGAAGAAGTTCCATTGCCTTCATAACCGGATCTGTGGTTGTACCCTTTACATCTGACACGATGGCAAAGTCCTGCCCGGTAATTGCATTGATGATGCTGGACTTCCCTGCATTACGTTTTCCAAATATTCCAATATGTATACGTTCTGATAATGGTGTGTGATTCATACACATATTCCTTTCTCTAAAACCGGAAATCCCGCCGATTGTCTTCTTCAATCGCACGCAAATTTTCCATTACTATCTGGCGCACTTTTTCCTTCGGAATGGTATGCAACTCCTTCTCAATCAACTGTTCCCCAACCTGCTTCGTCTCTTTAGAAGCATAGTCTGTTAAATACTCTTTTAAAGTCATTAACGCATTTGGATGACAACAGTTTTGAATCTGTCCACTCTTGCATAACTCCATAAAACGGTCTCCCGTCCGTCCTTCGCGGTAGCATGCCGTACAAAAGCTCGGCACATACCCCATTTCCATAAGCCACTTTACAACCTCATCCAGTGTTCTGGTGTCGCTGACCTCAAACTGCTCTGAGCCCTTTTCGTCTTCCTCTTCCGAATCTGCATAACCTCCAACGCTGGTTTTTGAGCCACCGCTAATCTGAGACACGCCAAGCTTCAGTACTCGTTCACGGCAAGCCTGATTTTCCCTTGTGGAAATAATCATGCCCGTGTAAGGAACCGCAATACGAATGCACGCAATAATCTTTGCGAAAATATCATCACTAATTCCGTTTGTAAATGAATCTATATCAATATCATCTGCGTTGCGAAGACGAGGCACGCTAATGGTGTGCGGACCCACTCCCCAAACAGTTTCTAAATGTTCCGCGTGCATCAAAAGCCCCGCGAACTCGTAACGGTATTTATCCAATCCAAACAAAACACCAAGTCCCACATCATCAATGCCGCCCTCCATGGCGCGATCCATTGCCTCTGTGTGGTAGGCATAATCATGCTTCGGCCCTGTCGGATGCAATTCTAAGTAGCTTTCTTTGTGATAGGTCTCTTGGAATAAAATATACGTTCCAATACCTGCTTCTTTTAGTTTGCGATAATTCTCCACCGTTGTTGCCGCAATATTTACATTCACGCGGCGAATTTCCCCATTTTTATGTTTAATTCTATAAATGGTATCGATACATTCTAAAATATATTCAATCGGATTATTCTTTGGGTCCTCTCCCGCTTCCAATGCCAAACGCTTATGTCCCATATCTTGAAGAGCAATGACCTCTTTTCTGACCTCATCCTGTGTCAGTTTCTTTCGTGGAATGGTCTTGTTCTTTGCGTGATACGGACAGTATGTACAACCATTGACACAATAATTCGAAAGATACAGAGGTGCAAACATTACAATTCGATTCCCGTAGAAATCCTGTTTGATTTTTGCTGCCAGTTCATAGATTTCCTGATTCTTCTCCTCAATCTCACAGGCCAATAAAACAGATGCCTCTCTATGGGAAAGCCCTTTGCAAAGCTTCGCTTTATCGATGAGACTTGAAATTAGTTTCTCATTATTTTTATTTTCCTCTGCATACTGCAAGGTTTCCAGAATCTCTTCATGATTGATAAATTCTTCTGCTGTTTTCGATGCTGGATTATATTTATACATCACTTATTTGCTCCTTTCGCCTAGCCAGTCGCCCCTTGACACAACCACTTCGTAGCCAATTGCTCTCATTCTATCTTGCAAATCCCGTACACATTCTGCTGCCTCCAGACCAGTGTAGGCTTTGACGTTATATAACAAATATTTTTCTCGAACCATACTTGGAGATAAATTCGGCATGACCACATTTGCCCCTGCTATTATTCCCAGATCGCGACCATTTGACGCAATGGTTCCCAGCGCCGTTGTTGCCGGAAGAAGCACCTCTGGAAGCAATAATCTTGTCAGTCCAAGCATATAAAGTGTCAGTTCCAATGTGCCCGACGGTTCCTTTGCAAATGGTGTATCCTTGTGCGAAATAAATGGACCAATTCCAACCATGTGAGGCCTGAGCTCCGCAAGAAACATCATATCCTCCGCCAAGTGTCCCGCTGTCTGATATGGGGAACCCACCATAAATCCGCACCCCACCTGATAACCAATCTCTTTCAGATTTTTCAGACATTGCTGACGAACTTTGGCAGACAACTCTGTCGGATGTAACTTTGCGTAATGTTCTGTATTATAGGTCTCATGTCTGAGCAGGTAGCGGTCTGCCCCTGCATCAAATAGGCGTTTATAACTCTCATAGGAACGTTCTCCCACGGAAAGCGTAATTACACAATCCGGATATTGACCTCGAATGGCCTTCACGATTTGCTCCAGTCGGTCATCCGTGAAATACGCATCTTCTCCGCCCTGCAGCACAAAAGTGCGAAATCCCAATTCATATCCCTTTTCGCAACACTCTAGAATTTCATCCAAATCCAAACGGTAACGGCACGCATTGGTATTACTTCTTCGAATCCCACAATAGAAGCAATCATTTTTACAGAAATTAGTAAATTCAATGAGACCTCGAATGTAGATACTCTTCCCATATACCTGTTCCCGTACATCCCGCGCCTGAGCAAATAGATATTCTGCCACTTCCGGTGTACGTCCTTCAATCAGCTCCACCCATTCTTCTTTTGTAAGATGTTTTGTTTCTTTTAATTTATCAATTAATTTTAACATTGGTTCACCTAATACTTTCTCAACAGAGTATAGCATATTTTCTGTCAAAAAAAATTTATTTTCGATGATTTTTTCCACTTTTCTTGTTATACTAGCGTTAGGTACATCCTAAGGAGGATATTTTTATGAATTTTTTAAGTATTTTTGATGTCATAGGTCCAAATATGATTGGTCCTTCCAGCTCCCACACTGCCGGTGCCGTTTCCATCGCACTTATGGCTCGCAAGATGTTTCCGGAAGCCATCTCAAAAGTGACCTTTACTTTATACGGCTCTTTTGCCAAGACATATCGAGGACACGGAACAGACCGTGCACTTTTAGGCGGCATTCTAGGGTTTGCAACAGATGACGAGCGCATTCGTGATGCATTTGAACATGCAAAAAATATGAACGTAGCATACGAATACATCATCGATGACGAGACTCGTACCAACCATCCGAATACTGCCGACATTGATATCGTTGGTGTAAATGGGCATAAATTATCCGTTCGCGGTGAATCCATCGGCGGAGGCAAGATGAAGATTGTTCGTATTGATAACATAGACGTTGAATTTACCGGAGAATACAGTACCCTCATCGTTCACCAGCAGGACAAGCCAGGTGTTGTGGCTCATATAACACAAGCCCTCAGTGAACAAGAAGTAAACATTGCATTTATGCGCCTATTCCGCGAGGACAAAGGAGCAAACGCTTATACTGTGGTGGAATCCGACGAACCAATTCCAGAAGATGTTTTAGATAAGATTCGCACCAATCCAAACGTGGATAATTTGATGCTAATTCAGATGTAGGAGGATGGGAATATGGATTTTTATAGTGGAAAAGAATTATTACAAAAATGTCAAGAAAAACAGTTTCCTATCTCTGAGATTATGAGACTGCGAGAAATCACAACCGGCTCTATGACCCCTGAAAAATTAGAAGAGAAGTTACAAAAAGCCTTGTCCATTATGAAGCAGGCAGCGACAAAGCCTCTGACAAATCCTGGGAAATCTATTGGGGGGCTCATAGGTGGAGAAGCAAAAAAAGTAGTAGAACACGGCAAGACACCCGATTGTGTGTGTGGCTCCATGTTATCCAAAGCTATTTCCTACAGTATGGCAGTTTTGGAAGTAAATGCGTCAATGGGACTAATCGTAGCAGCTCCAACGGCAGGTTCTGCCGGCGTAGTTCCTGGTGTGTTACTTGCTCTTGCAGACGAGCACCATATTGACGATGAAACTCTATGCAAAGGTCTGGTAAATGCAAGTGCCATCGGATATTTATTAATGAGAAATGCATCCGTTTCTGGTGCGGAAGCAGGATGTCAGGCCGAAGTTGGTGCCGCAAGTGCCATGGCAGCAAGTGCCATTGTAGAAATCATGGGTGGAACACCGGAAATGTGTCTGGATGCTGCAAGCTTTGCACTTTCCAACTTACTGGGTCTTGTATGCGACCCAATTGCTGGGTTGGTGGAAGCACCTTGCCAGAGTCGAAATGCAATCGGTGTAGCAAATGCGATTACCTCTGCAGAACTTGTCCTCAGTGGTGTAACACATCACATTCCATTTGATGAAATCGCTCATGCCATGCTGCGTGTAGGAAAAAGCTTACCTTTTGAATTGCGTGAAACTGCAATGGGCGGCTTAGCCGGAACCCCGACCGGATGCAGTCTTGGTTGCGGGATATGTAAATAGAAAAAATAAAAGTTTCCCTATTATCTTTAGGGAAACTTTTTAATTCCTTAAATGGCGTCCGCAATTAGTTCACGATAAATATTCAGAATGGACTGAGTAATCAAATTTTTAAAATCTACAGCCACACGGTCTGCTGTCTCCTGCACCTCAGCATGTGATAGGGGCTGATCAAGCATGCCACAGCCAAGATTTGTAATACACGAAATGCCACATACCTTCATACCCATATGATTGGCTGCCACCGCTTCTGCCGCTGTACTCATCCCTGCCGCATCTGCGCCTAATGCTCTGCACATCCTCACCTCTGCCGGTGTCTCATAATTTGGACCTGTCAATTGAATGTAAACACCTTCCTGAAGTTTGATACCAAGCTCATTTGCCGTACCACGAATAATGTCTTGGAGATCCTTTTTATACACATCGCTCATATCCGGAAAACGGGCACCCAGTTCGTTTATATTTTCCCCAATGAGCGGAGACGGAACAAACGTCATAATGTGGTCAGTAATCATCATAAAGTCTCCCGCATGGAAATCAAAGTTTAATCCCCCTGCTGCATTTGTCAGAAACAGAACCTTTGCACCCATCATCTTCATCAGTCTAGTTGGCAACACCACATCCGACATGGCATAGCCTTCATAGTAATGAACGCGGCCTTGCATACACACTACAGGAACGCCTTGAATGTAACCAAAAATAAAACGTCCCTTATGTCCTTCTACTGTTGATGTCGGAAATCCTTCGATATCGTGATAATCCAAAGTTGCTACGATATCAATGGTTTCGCCATAGTCACCTAGACCGGAGCCTAATACTAAAGCAATCTCCGGTTTGAAATCAATCTTCTTTTGAATACTGTCATAACATTTTAATAATTTTTCATAAACTGGATTCATTACCACCCCTCCTTATTTGTCTCAATCTCTTGTTTCCAATAGATGCGAAATTGTGTCTCATCAATTTCTTCTACAAATCGCTTCTTATATAAAAGGAACTCCTCCATATCCATCAACACATGATATAGTTCTGCACGGCTTTCAAACTCCTCGTGAGTCTCCGGTAATGGCTCATTTCGAAGCTCCTCTAATAGTCCTTCTAACTCTTCAATCTGTCTCTTCGGATCATTCATTTCGGTCACATACTGCGTAATGTCCGTAATAAAATTCGAAACAATGTGGGCCTGCTTCGGCATATTTCTCATGCGGCGCATCTCGGAATGTAAATTGTGAAGCGCACCGCACTGTTTCAAGCGCATTTCAAAATAATTAATATAATACTCCGGATGAGATTGGAAGGTATTATTCTGAAATTCATAAGCCGACTCCAGATACTCATCCAATTTACGTTCTAGTTTGATGATATCCTCCCACACACCATCTCCTGATGATTGTTTTCCCAGATAACTTGCAAGTTCCGTCAAAATCTTCTTCATCTCATGCTCTACATGGCGCATGCTTCGAACAATCCCATTCTCCTGGGCGTTATTGATGTGGATTAAATTTAACAAAATGGCAATCACAATGCCAATTACAACCAATAGAAGCTCATTGATCAAAAATTCAATCGTAAAATTCTGCGTGGTTAGGAAATGAGTTCCTATAACTGCATTGACCGACAGGGTACTTCTCCACCCCATAAGTTCGCCCAAAAACACAATGCAAAAGAGAAACACACCATACTCTATCCACATATTCGGAATTAAATGAAAAATTGTCCAACACAAGGCAACTGATATAAGGTATGTTACCAATCGCATAAAGGATAGTTTGAAGGTTTCCCATTTGGTGGTAATCAGCGTGAGTAAGGTGATAATTCCTGCGGAGGTTGCATATTCTAAATGTAGTGCCTGCGCAATAAAGATGGCGACACTTGCACCCACTCCTGTTTTGGCAGACAACAACAATAATTTTCCTAGTTTAAATCTCTGTTTTTCGCTCATACTGCTCCTAACACTTTGTTCTTTTTCTTAATAGTATCTTATCATATTTTACTCTTGCTATACACACTTTTTTGTGCTAGAATACATTTTGTTAGCGGATATGGCGGAATTGGCAGACGCGCTAGATTCAGGTTCTAGTCGGGGTTTCTCGGTGCAGGTTCAAGTCCTGTTATCCGCATAATAAAAAGGAGTATCAATTTTCTCTACAATTGATACTCCTTTTTAATTTGTTGGTTCAATCATTTTACGTATCTCCTTTATATACAAAGACTTTTGGTTTTTAATTTAAGTTTTTGGTGGTCTGTCCTCCTTCTTCTTTTTTGTTATTTTTCATTTATCTTTTGTTTATACTGTCATTATAACATTGTTTTTCTGTTTGTCAATACATTTTGTTGAATTATTTTTAAATTGTCTGACATTTTATTCTACTGTTACCACCTTCGCAAGATTTCTCGGTTTATCTACATCGAATCCTTTATCCGACGAAACATAGTACGCCAACAGCTGTAGTGCAACCGCTGCCGGAAATACCATGAATTTATCTTCCAAATCTGGAAGAAGAACAAGTTCGTAATCTTCTTTTAATTGCTCTGCCAGCAATTGTTTTATAAAAAGCACGACACTGGCACCACGTGCTTTCACTTCCTTGATATTAGACAATTCCTTTGACATCAATTGTTCTTGCGTAACCAACGCAACCACCGGAACGCCCTGCGCTATTAATGCTATCGGCCCATGCTTTAATTCTCCCGCTGCGTATGCTTCAGAATGAATATATGACACTTCTTTTAGCTTCAAAGAACCTTCCAGCAAGGTGGAGTAATCCATGCCACGTCCAATCATAAATAAATCTTTTGCTTCCAATACATTTTTTGCAATTACATGGATTTCTTTTCGTTGTTCCAAAACCTTGGAAATCGCTTCTGGAACCCGCTGAAATTCTTCCATGTAATGGCGAGTTTCCTCTACTGTATATTCTCCTCTGAGAAGTGCCATCTTTGCTACCAAAAGATACATAACAGCCAGTTGAGTAGTATATGCCTTTGTACTTGCCACTGCAATTTCAGGACCTGCTTCTGTATAAAGCACGTAATCACTTTCACGGGCAATAGAAGAACCTCGTACGTTTAAAACAGCCAGACATTTTGCTCCACGTTTTTTCGCATATTTCACTGCTTCTAATGTATCTACCGTTTCCCCTGATTGTGAAACCGCAATAAGCAAGGTATTCTCGTTAATGACTGGGTCCGAGTACATGAATTCCGATGCCAGCTCCACATCGATATGCATATGCAAAACAGACTTCACCAACGCCTGCAGCATCAATCCCGCATGCCAAGCAGTTCCACAAGCCACAACACAGATTCTCTTGCATGCGGTCAACGCCTCATCTGGAATATTGTCTGCCGAAAAATCAGGCAATCCATTCACAATTCGGTTTTTAACTGTAGCCAGAAATGTGTCCGGTTGCTCCATGATTTCTTTTTCCATATAGAATGGGTAGCCGTTTTTCCCGAGGCTCTGCATTTCCCAATCAAGGGTTAAGAACTCCGTCTCCATCACATTCCCATCAAAATCAACTAACGTCATCTGGTTCGCTTCCATCTTTAAAACAGCTCTTTCCGGCATTACAAAATACTTCTTTGTAAATTGCCCAAGGGCTGTCAAATCAGATGCCAACATCATCCCTTCTTCACACTCTGCAACAACGATAGGGCTGACGTTTCGAATGGCATAAATCACCCCTGGTTGGTCCTCAAACATCATAACAAGGGCGTATGTCCCTTTTAATTTACCTGCCACCTTTTGAATTGTTTTCTGTGCATCGCCATGATAATAATGGTCTAACAAAGCAGCTACTACCTCTGTATCGGTTTCTGAAATCAATTGCTCCTGCAGCTCATAATCTTCAATTAATTGGCGATAGTTTTCCACAATCCCATTGTGAACAATGGTTACTTGTCCACAGCGATGAGGATGTGCATTCTTTTTTAACACGCCTCCATGAGTTGCCCATCTGGTATGTCCAATGCCACAAGTAGAAAGAATGGTTTCCTTCTCACATTCCGTCCTCAAATCACGCACTCTTCCTACACATTTATCGATACGCACATTGTCTGTCGCGCTCATGACTCGGGCGATTCCTACGCTGTCGTACCCTCTATGCTCTAACAATTCTAATGAATCAAGCAAAAGTTGTCCCACATCTTTTGCTCCTGTATATCCAACAATTCCACACATAAAAATTTCCCCTTTTTTACATATTTTTATTATTTCCCCCACCTTTCCCATTATACACAAGGCATAAAAAAAGAGAAGAGCATCTCACTCTTCTCCTCTGGTACTTTATTCCATTCCTTCTTCCACTTGGTTAATCAATGCAATGTTCGCTTCTTCAATCGCTGACATTTCCACTTTATCATAGAAATCATCATATGAATAGGTTGGTTTGTACCATGATTTTTCTCCAAAATACGCATCCAAATCCGGCACACCGAAAATCATTCCATGTCTTGCAAAAATCTCATTTCTTGCCAAACGAAGTTTTTCTTTCGACAATCCTTGCAAATCGGCTCTGGTAAGTTTTCTTGAATTGCTATCCGGCAAAATGTATGTGGAATCCTTTTCCACCTGGGTATCCTCGTCCTGAATTTGTTCATCTTGGACTTCATCCTCTTGAACCTCGTCTTGGGTGTCATCCTGTGTATTATCTTCTTGCGTCTCGTCTTCTTGGATGTCGTCTTCACTTTGCTCTACCGGTGGTTTGTTATCTTTCAGTTCTTCCTTCTTATCACCATTTCCCAATACCAATATTGCTACGAGAGCTAAAACAGCCAGTCCTCCAACAATTGCTGCAAGAAGAACAACCTGCTTCTTATCCAATCCCCTCTTCACGCTGTAACTTTGCAGTTCTTCCTTCACAGCATCTATTCCGTTTTCAGCCTCCACTTCTTGCACCTTATCTGACACATCTGATTCATCCGAAAAAGCTTCTACCGGCAAATCCAGTTCCTTGCATAGGCTTGTATAAAGGTTCTGCACTACGGTCTCGTCCATTGTATTGTCAGCAGCCCATTGTTTTAGCGCTTCATATACCATTTCCACTGAGAACTGTACCTTCACCTTATGTTCTTCCTGATAATTCTCCAGCTTTTTGCTGAGGTATTTATGAATATAATTCAAACGATTGATAATGACACCTACATTATATCCCATGATAGTTGCAAGTTCTTTTACAGAATACTTGTCCATATAAAATGCAACTAGTAATGCATGATACAAATCCGGAAGCTCCATAAAGGTCTCACAAATCAATGCCTTTGTTTTGTCTGTATCTATGCCTTTGCCGGCTTCATACTCTGATTCCAGCAATTCAATAAGTTCCGCCTCACGAGCTTTTTTCTTTCTAAATTTCCCACAACCAAGAACATAGATCTGCTTTGCCATCCATGCATTTGCATCTGTCACCTTTGACTCTGCCGCCAGTAAATACACCTCCTTCATAAGTGCAATCACATCTTCTTCCTTACTTATAATACTTTTTGCGCGGCAATATAAAGATTGATAAGATTCCGAAAAAACGGATTTAAAATTCTCCATACACTACTAACCTCTTTTTCTTGATTCCTTTTCTATCTTGTACAATTCTTCCGTTGCAAGACGTGTCTTAGCAACAACGTCCCCCTCTGTTTTCGGGAAACAATAGTAAGATACCTTGTTGTCGCCGATGCCGATTACATCTCCTATTTCATACCAATAGTAATCTGCATATAAGCTATAGGATGCTGTCACCTTTTGCCTGTAATCTAATTTGCCGTCACATCCTGTTAAGTAAAAACCTTCTTTGTTATGTTCTAAAATGCCTTCTCCCACGCGGTAAATCTTCTTCATATCTACCATCATGCAGATGTCCACCGGCACCTTCAATTCATATGTATTATCTAAAATTTCTTTACGAACACATTCTCTTTCCCAGCGATACCAGTCCGGTACATGTTCAAACTTCCCATCGCCATCTGTTGCCTGCAAGAAGCCATACTCTGTAAGCACATACTGCTTGCCACACTGCTCACAAGTAATTGTGGTTCCTTTTCCCACCATCTTGCTTTCTGTCATACAATGCGGACATTTATAAAGAACCCTATTCAACCCTTCCGCGCGCTCTGCATCCGGAATGGCAATCTTATTTTCCTGCTGCCATTTGAAATTATCGAAGTCGAATTCTTTATTGATAATCTCATTAATTTCATCTGCACTCTTCACAGCTACATCTTCTGCCGAAAGAACATATTTCATATCTGCAGTAACCTGAACTTTTCTCTTACGCAGGCAATTGTACAATGGTTGTCTTGAAAATGCTCCGTATGTACGCACCATGACAACCGGAACACCTAACATTTTAATAAAACGCCCTATACTATCCGGCAAAGGTGTTGCCGTTCCATCAAAGCTGTAACTTGCTTCCGGATACATCACCACGGAACTTTTCAGTTCATTTACGCAGTACATCATATCTCGAATCAGCCTTGTATCTGTGACAAATTTGCTTGTTGGGATACAGCCAATCAGTCGCATCAACCATTTCATAATTCCCATAAAGGAATCATTGGTTGCAACGATATTAAATTTTCTTGGAAATAGCACAGACGCCACAATCTCCAAATCAATAAAACTGGAATGATTCATCAAAACCAAGCACGGTTCATCCGATTTCAACTGCTCCATACCAATCTTATTACACTTAAAATGAGCTGCTGCCAAATCAAAAGAGGAAGCAACTTTTAAAAGCACGCGAAAGAACATGCTTTGCTTCATAGGTTTAAACCGCTTCTCCTTCGGCAACGCAATTACATCCTCGTATCTTTTGTTGACTACTGTTGTTTTCATCTCTCACTCCGTTAGATTTTCATATCTTTTCCTATTGTACCATGTTATTGTGAGAAATTCTATTGCAATTTTAGAAGATAAACAAAAAACTCAGAAACCTTTCGTTTCTGAGTTTCGATGCGGCTGACAGGAGTTGAACCTGCACGGTCGCCCACTAGAGCCTAAATCTAGCGCGTCTGCCAATTCCGCCACAGCCGCATATCCATATGAAATTATGGAATAAAAAACACCAACCGTTTGTTGTGGTTAGTGTTTCAATGAAGCATCGGGGATTCGAAATGATATGTTTTACAAACCCCGCATAAAGAAAGGAGTTCGGCAACATCATTTTCATTGTCAATTGTTCAGTCAATCAATTGCCCGAATTTCATTAAACTTCACTAATGTAAACAGTTAGTTTTGATTGGTCTAACTGTTCCAACCGAAGTTCATTGTACTATAAAACGATTGCTATTGCAAGAACAAATTTTTTAGTCAATAATGCAAATTGAATTTTCTCAAACAGATAGTGTGAGGCGCTTCCATATAACTTCCAGCCAATTCCGAACACTTTGGAAATCGCCTGCGTTATAGACCTTATTTATTTCGTCTCAATATATACTCCAAATATCTATCTTTTTCCGTGTCAATATATTCTGAAATTATTTCTTTTGCCTCTATACAACCCATACTAAAATAAAATGAAACCGTTTCAACAGATGGAATTGCTGAAATAAACATTTTTTCGGCTCCCATTTCGATAGCACATTCCGATATTTTTCTAAATAATGCCTTTCCTATCCCTTTCCTTTTATAATCATCGTCTACAAAAAGCATTGTAATATTCGCATACTTTGCTGATTCACCACATAAATACCCATCCAAACAACAAAATCCAACTAACCTATTACCGTCATATGCTCCAATAACCGAACCGCCTCTCTTTATT
>JAZRQP010000139.1:0-2462 GCA_045649885.1 Faecalimonas sp. | reverse complement strand
TTTCTATTGACAAAGGCTCCTGTTTTGTGTATATTAGCAGTGAGAAAGAGAAAGTGGCATTTCAACAACCTTGTTTTTCATTGCCAAAGTAATTTTGCTGTAAAAAGCATTATTACACATGAAAAATAATTATCAAGAATTTTTCCTTTCGAGCAATCCAAAGGAAATTGAACAAGCGAAAAAGAAGCGCAGTGCATTAATATCACTTTTCCCCCAAATATTAGGAGAGAAAGATGAGACAACATATGTACTGCTAAACGAAGAGAAGCCAAAACAAAGTGTATTTTTTGAAGACAAGACAACCGGTATACTCAATTCGGGAGTTGCATCTAACGAAAGCAAGACTCCCAAAGAGCAACAGGATAAACTGACACTGAAAGTACCGGGCTTCAATGACGGTAAATCGGGAACGCCGTTTACAAACTACAACCCGGAGCAAAAGAATATTTTTAGCGGTTTGTTTAACCCGAAGCCACAAGCAAACGAACGTAAACCTGTACATGATACCAAGGTTGCACCGGCAGCAAATGACAGCCTGAAAATTGACAGCACAAGAGCAAATGCCCACCCGGGTTCAACATTGAGTACAAACACCGCACACAATAGAAGCGCAGACAACAACACTGCAGAAATTAATGACACAACACAGAGTAACAATACATTAAAATTACTTTATTTACCCACAAAAGGCAGATACACACATCAAGTAAATGAACTAAAAACCCAATTACCCAAAGGAGTGCAGAATGTATTGAATGAATTAGGAACTGAAATCAGAGTAGGAGATGAACTGCACACACTTGATAAAGACAGTGGCAGGACCGACAGAAACGGAATATACAATGCAAACAAAATCACATTGGACAGCAAGCATGTCAATAAATACACTTTGCTATCAGAAGCGATTCACGCAGCACAAAACTATTTAGGAATGGGCGCCCATGGGAAATCAAATTTAGAGTTCCAAGAGCATGTAATCAAGGATTTGTATTTTCAACAAGAACTAAAAACCACAGGATATAACGAAGACAGCTATGCAGGACTATCAAATTCAAATGATGACAACTATATTAATTTAATAATTAACTCACTTGACCAAAATGGTATTTTAGATCTGAACGGTTTTCTTTCTAACATAGAGAATTACATTGACGAATTTCAAGAAAATTATACACCAAGCAACTCATATCAAACACCAACAGTAAACAAATTCGACTACAATTGGATTAAATTATTTGATTTATTTGGAATAAAATACAAATAACAACATTATGAAACGGATTATTTTGATAACATTCGGGATTATCTTAACACAATATTGCTATTCAATAGAAAATCCCAAAGTTGATAGTACAAAAGTGGAATATCAGGTATGCAACAACGACACTGTATATTACAAAACATTCAAATCAGACAGCACCGTTTTCTGCGGCCTAAAGCAATTTGAGGAAGAACATTATAATAATAAACATCATATTTATAATGGCAAAAAAGGTGAAGAATATCTAAAAAGCAATTTCTACAAAGACAAAAATCGTCACATATTTTGCAAACATGTAACAAGGGAAATTTTAGAAGGATTCGGGAAAGACAGGTGTGGCATTTTTTTAGAGAATTACGACGGTCTTTCACTTCCAATTTCCATATACGTATGTATCAGCACGGACGGAAAAATTGTTGACCTCGACTTCATATATCAACCATCCTTTGCAGAACACATGACTAATGAAAACATTGTTCGCATCAGCAAACAACTTGTAAACGACGAACCAATTCCTTTTTTTGAAGAATATGCAAAAATGGGAATAAAAATGATTCCACCGTTTTTAATTCCGTTATTGAAAAGCGAAATTAAAAGCTACCTCAATGAATAAGCTATGAGAAAAATTATTCTACTACTTTGTCTGTTGCAATACACCATTTATGGCTATGCAAACAACTCTTTTTACACAGAAGAGAATGACAGCATCTACACATATGAGTATGTTGAATATAATGGAAAGACCATCTGTTTCAGGAACTATAAAAATTCAGTAATGAGGGCTTATGTAATTGAGTTGTGCAATGATTCAATAAAGCCCGACGGAAAACTTGGGGCAATTGAATACAACTATGCAGTTGAGGATTTTCTAAGAGAGAGCACTGTAAAAGAAACTATTAACGAAATAAGAGCAATTGTTGATGATTATGGCAAAAGATTTGCGGATGTCAATGTATCCATAAGCGGTTCGGGAGAACTTGTTAGAGTGAGTTTCCTTTATTATACAAAACAGAAGGAACTGATTAGTGCAAAAGATATATTCGAAATAACGAACGAGATAATGAAGAATACAAAGTTCATTCCACCGGAGAATTTTGGTTGCAACATCATCAAGATATGCATACCAACAAAACGATAGCTTCGTGCATACACCTTTAGATTAACACCACCTGCATCACTCCACCGGTTCAAAGAGATTCAT
>JAZRQP010000138.1:0-9113 GCA_045649885.1 Faecalimonas sp. | reverse complement strand
TATCGTTAAAGTCAATTGTTTTTTCAATTAAAAAGTCAAACAAATGTGTATACGAAATTGAATCCAAATTATCCTCAAGAAAAGCTTTGTACTTTTCTATATTGATTAACTTTCTCATTTGATAAATTTTGAACGCTTTTTCTTTCGGGTTTTCAAGTGAATCAATATCTGTTTCTATAGATGTCTTAAAATCTTCAGATACTTCATCTGACAATTTCTTTATGACTCTTAATAAGGCACTATCGCAACGCTCCATCGCTGTTTTGTAAACAGTAGGTTCAAATAAACAGCTTAATAAATCTTCTACCATTTGATTTGTGAAAGATGGAGAGAATTTATTCACCACTGTTTCGATTCCATAAAAAATGCTACTAATCGCAGCAGGACTGCAGGAAAGATATTTCATTAAATCAATAAATGAATCTAACAATGCTTTCTTTTGAGTATCATCAAATTCAGTTAAGGATATGAGCACCAAAAAGTTCAATGTGTGATCTTCCCAATTGCGATTATTGAACTTCTTTATGGACTTACAGTAATTATTAAATTTGTTAACGATATCGGCATCCGCTATCTTAAGATTTTGTATTTTGTATTTTTTTATCCATTCTTTAAGATTTTTATGTTTTGTATATTTAACAATGATGTCAATATCAATCTCATTTAACGGATATGGCTTGATATCTGTTTTCATAGCCAAAAGGTTATATGGATTTGAGGAAGTAAGAGAATACGAACATAGCATTGCTTCTACGTAAGAAGCAAAATAGGTACAGGGATCAGAAAAGAAATTCAGGGGTAAAAGATTGTCAATAAAGAAATCATAATAATTATATACATACCCCTGCATTTCCCATAGGTTATAGTAAGCATGTCCGGAATAAAACGTATTACTATTGTATTCGTATCGTTTTTGCTGATTTTTTAATATTTCTCGCATTTTATTTTCATCTTTAGCAAAAGACGAAAACATCTTATTGAGAAATCCAATGGATTTTCTATATGCATACGGAGTTGACTCTAACAAATCTTCCAATTCTGCCGTGCGCGTTTCTTGGCGATCGAACAGCGAAAGTGATACCAATCGAGCGCGAGTTTTATGCAACAAGACACTAATGTAGTCGTTCTTTGAAATTGTTTTAAGGTCATTATGAATCAGCTCATCACGATTAAAATCTATGCCTAAAAGATTATTGTAGTATATTTTTTCCGCAGGTGACAAACCATCAATTTGTTTTTCTATAGACTCATAGTCGTTATCCAAATAAAACTGCGCAAGTGAAGATCTTTCTATATAAGGGATGTCATAGGAAAGTGTATCCTCTGAATGAACTTGTATACCCGTGATACCTGCTCTCTGAAATGTATCAAGAATAAGCGGATTTTCTTCTGTTAGCAGTACGATTAATTTCTCATACATGGCCTTATCATAAAGAATGAGAACAGTATTCAAAATCAAATGGTGTCCGAAAGAATAGGCAGAGATCAAGTCTTCATAAGAGATTTTAGAATATGATTTCAATTTTTGGTATCTTTCGTTGAGTATATCTCTTAAGTCGATATATTGACTTGAAATTGTATTGTTTGAAATGCATTTTAAGTACGTATACAAATTGCGTCCACTTGGATGAGTAAGACTTTCGGGCACATTGGCTTGGGATTGTAAATCTGAAGGCAAAGTATCCAAACTAATAACAAAAATATTGTTTTTTTCAAGCCTTGATAACTCGAACTCCGAGGGTGCAGCGCTTTGTACCAAAAAACTATAAGGTCGTTCTGACACACCATACTGCTTGCAAAAATAATTGATCCAACCAATAATAAGATTGAGATTGTTATCATTTAGTGAGTAGCCTACAAACAAAAATGTATGGTTAACCAGAAGTGATTTGATATACGTGCTGATAAGTGGGTGTGTATGCTCGTAATCTATATAATCGCTTTCTTTTAGCACTATTGTTTTGGGATGGTCGATATCCCCGTGCATCTTGATGATATAACCATCGCTGGCATTCGATAAGAGGTCTTTATCCTCGTATATTACCTTATAATTAGCAGTTTTAATTGAAGCAGAATTCTCCAACAAAGTATCGTAATTTGTAGTTATAATGTGATGAGGGGCAATATCTAATATTATCTCATCTACCGCATTGGATTCCTTGTCACATTTCAAGGTGTCTGTAATAGTTTGAAAATACTCATCCTGAAGCGCAGATTGATAATAGTATTCGGGAATTCTTAAAAATTCCGTTGCAGTAAAGTCGAATCGTTCGTTACAATCATCTTTAGGACAAGATGCTTCAACAGAACAACATCCATTGCAATTTTCATTATAATTAATCTTTTTTGCAATGGTTTCAATAAGTCCTTTCCATGTCGGAACACCAGAATTGTTGGATACACCCGAACCCACAAATATTACAAGTCGATTGTTTGTTCGCGCTTTGTTAATTTCTTTTATAGAATCAATCCAATTCATAGTTTACCTCCTGCTAATTCTTTTCAAGACGTGCTCTGCTACGCCTTGAATGATAATACTATCGTAAATCTGATTCGGATAATTTTTCTTGTCATCGTTCTCGGATTTCAACACAATCTTACGATTTGTTCGGTCATAGGAAAGCGTTTTGAGCGTAGCCGAGTCATCAATCAAGGCAACCACGATATCTCCCTCGTTAGCGGTGTTCTGTTTGCGGATCAATACCAAGTCACCGCTATCAATTCCGGCGTTGATCATTGAATCGCCTTTTGCGCGAAGCCAAAAGTATTCGCCTTTACCGATATAATTGGTCGGGATTTGGAATGTATCGTCATGCCGCTCCTCTGCATAGATCGGAGAACCGCAGGCAATATCGCCGCTGACAGGCGCGTGGAATTTACCCTGCAATTCTTCAATGTAGGGCGTGATGATGTGGCGTCCGTCAAAATACAGCTTGTCCATCTCGGTCATGCGGTGCAAATATTTGTGTACCGTTCCCACCGCCAAAGATAAGCTTCGCGAGATCTCCGCAATGGTCGGCGAATAGCTGTTATCGTTATAATATTCATCCACAAAGGCTATGATCCTCTGCATTGTTTCTTCGCTTAAGTATCGCATATGTGCACCTCAGTACATAAATGAAAATATATTCACGATAGAATTATAGCATACTTTTGAAAATTTGTCAAGTATCCTATTCCAACATTTTGATAGTGAGGAAGGTGTTGCTCAAATCATTTCAGAAAGTTGCTTGTTTATTCCAACTACGCTATAATGGCTATTATTTTTGATAATGCGATTAAAATGACGCACCGTATCTCTATTAGCATAACGATAGTCCACTGTTGAAATGCCACCGTTTCCCTTTGCAATAAAGAGCAAATATTTTGGACTAAGAGGAAAAATAAATCCATTTTCATTTTCTCTCAAAACTTTGCAATCGTTTTGAAATGCGGGACTATCACTCGTAATGAACATTTCTGCATTACTATATGCTTCGAATAAGATTAGTTGGCAATTAGAAAATGCTTGGCTAAATACCGTGTGAAAAAAGCCACCTTTTTCCTTAAAAAACATTCGATATAATTCGGTAAACCAGACAGCTTCCATCATTTCATCTATTTCATTAGAAATTCCAAATGCTGAAACCAAAATGTTATTAATCCATGTATATATTCCCATCGCATCAAAGTTAGGGCTCCTACAAAGCATCATAAAGAAGAACGACAACATATCTGTTGCTGCTTTTTCAGATATTAAGCGTTCGCTTTGGTCCAATGCAACAGGTATACCATTTTTAACTTCGTGTATGAAAGTATTTCTTATTGTTTCCCAACTATTTTCAAAGTTTTGGCTGAAAGCATCTTCAAGAATATAACATCTTATATCCCTGATTCTGTTAAGAATTGCTTTTTTCTTTGCCATGTCACCATTATGGTAATAAAAATCCCAGTTTTCAATATCTTTTAAATGTTTTCTCACACTTTGCTTGGTTTTAATAACACTATATCCAAGCTTGCCGTACACTGGTGACGGTTGATTATTTATCATGGTATCATATACCGCATTAACATAAAAGCTATATACTGCAGGACATTTATCGGCTATATATAATTGATCAAATTTTATGGTATATAAGTGCGGTTTCCAAAGAATGGTTTCTACTGTTCTCCCTTCTCCAATGGAGATCCCATTTTTAAATATATAAACTCCTTGAAACCGCTTATTGGGTTCTTGGTGATTTTCAACTTGCGTTTCCCAAGCTTTAAGGTATACACGTGGAACAAAATGTTGATTTTTCGTTGGCATTTCTTAATTCTCCTTTGGTGATGTTAGTTTTGAAAAATTCGTATAAAATAGATGCCGAGAACGATATAAAAATCGGTCTCGGCATGGATTTATAAAGTTCCGCCTCGTTCTATGTAAGCATTTTTTATAAAATCGTACACTAAAGAATTATTGCAAAATTCTCGAGAAGTCAGAATTGTATATAATATTCTTCTCATTAATTGAATTTCGTTGAAACCGATACAATTGTAGTCGTGATCATATGGACCATCGCCGATTTGTAAATGAACTCGATTCCTGAGTTCACGAAGTTTCTTTAATGCTGGAAATGTATCGTGATCAATCGAAATCAAATTCTTTTTCTCTATCTTTTTTATCATCGAATCCAAATCCATTCTCATTTCATATTCCGGAACCTGCTTGAATAGGTGGGTTTCAACTTTAACCATATCTCCATTAATATCTTTGGGATTGGCAACTACACACGAGAATTCTTCCCAAGTAGAGGTGCTCCATTTTCCGGTTCTGTGCAATAGATTAACAAACAATCCTTCTATAATAGACATTCCTGTAATAATATAAGATTTATATAGCATTGTAAGAATAACATCGGAAAGTTTTAATTCTGCCAATTGCTTTTCGATGTATTCAATGTATTGCATATTATAAGCAAAATTGCTTCTTAATCTTTTGGTATCATCTTCATTACCCCATACATTAATCGCACGTTTATATCGATCAACGGGCTCTGGATACCAACGTTCTGAAGTTCTATACTCTTCCTTTGAAATTAGAGTTTTAAAGGGCAGTGTAGCCATTACACACTCCTAACTTTTAATTTTCATCTTTGGGTCTAAAAGATTTTAATGCAACAATCTTTTCTTTAGGTATAATTCGGTGTGCTAATGTTCCTTGATTAAGATTAAGAAGTATCTCTAATTCAGAAGGATCCATTGCGAGTCCCATATTGCCAAGTTCTTCGACTAATTCTTGAGGTGTAAAAACTTTATTTACAAGTAATACGTCTATTGCATCCGAAAGTAATGAAGGCTTAGGGGCTTTAATAACATTATCAAGCGGCTCACTCTTTCTCCACTCTTTGTTCTGCATAATTCGTATCATATACTGATATTGGTTTTGCGTTATAATATCTAAAGAACAAGACCTATATAACATAGCAGCAATAGAAACTTTCCATTTGCGCTTAAGTTGAATATAATAGTCCAAATTTTGAGGTTCTAAAGAAACCTCTTTAGCAAATTCGCTCTCCGGCAACAAGAATGCTGCGGCAAATTCATTGGCTTCTTTTTCTTTATTCTTAAATGCTTCACGAGATATTGCATCCTCATCTTCACTCCACTCGTGGAGAATGATATGGCCAAGCTCGTGCGCGATATCAAAGTTAATTCTTGCAGCAGATTCTTTATTGCTTGATAGCGCAATTAAATAGATGGTTGTCCCATCGAGCTCAACAAATTGGCTAAACGCATCAATATCGTCAGTATCTGTCGCAAAGGTGGTAACTAATATACCATTTTGTTCTACCACTCGTATAATGTTTTCAATTGGTTTGTTGCCTAAATTCCAAAACTCCCGAAGTGCATATGCCGCTTCTGTTGGTGATTCGATACTGCCGATCCAGTCGGGCAAGTTTAGAGAAGGAAAATCGAGATATTCATTCAAAAAAGCATATATTTCAGCGAGATGCTCCATTTTCACAATTTGAGCAGTTCTGTATTTTTTGCTTGTTTTCATAAGCGAGCGAAAGTAAGTGGAGCCTGTTCTAACAGAACTATTGCTTTTTTGAATAAAATAATGATAAGGAAATTTAAGCTCAGTTGAAAGCGCTAAAATTTTTTCGAACGGAACATTTTCTATAACACCGTTTTCATATTGAGATATTGTTTGTTTGCTTACGTTGATTTGTTGTGATAATTCTTCTACCGTTAATCCTCGGTATTGTCGTGCCGATTTAAGACGGTTCCCATTAAATGTTTTCATATCAAATTTCTCTTTTCGTTTTGTTTTACAATTGCGATTAGGCGTTCTTTTGTGCTTCTTGCTCCTTGATTGCGACAAGCTCCTTTTCACGAATTCTGTTAAGCGCCTTGGGCTTGAGTGTGGGGACGATTTCTTTTTCCACAGGTTGAACTGTTTCGGGAATAGAGCTCATAATAGGTTTAGCGGTATCGAGCCAATCCTGCTCGCAAACAATGTCGAGATCACGATCTAACAAATATGCTTTTAGGGAATCTATGCTGCCATATTTGTTCGAGAAGACCACCATAACATGTCTGGAATTCTTGGTATCAATGCTACCATCGAAATTTGCACAAAGTTCGTCAAGCGTTCTTTCAAGCTCTGTTTGTGTGAATTTCGGTTCATCTGCAAACAAACGGATTTGTTTTTCGGGTGCTTGCAACTCTGCATTCAGATTGATTAACGCTTGTACGTATTGAGGGCGGCTTGCACTTTTCCGATTCTTTATATCCTTGAAACGGGAAGCTCTCATAAAAGAGAATAAGAGCTTGCTGTTCTCGTCATACAACAAAAGGACCGTCCACATACCGCGCTTTGTGACGGAATACTTCAAGTTGCCTTCATCAAATTTATTCATCAGGTTCCTATAAATTAGATCCCAGTTCAAAAAGGGTTCAGAAACGCGCGTTCTCAATCCTAAGTGCTCGGATGCCTCTTGACGATCTTCACCTACTGCTTGAGAAAGACATTCAAAAATGTCCTGGATATCTTCTTGACGAATACTTTTAAGCATATTTTCCATGTGGTCACCTCCGACCTTGTTATTTCGTCTATTATTATAGCAAAATACTTAAATTTTGTCAAGTGGAATTTGAAAAAATAATTATTTTATCTATTTCGCGTAAGAATAATAGTTTCTATTTGTTGTTTTATGTTTTCCTTAGGAGGAATCGGGTGGGCTGGGTCGTTGCGACCCAGCCCATATTTTTAATTCAAGTGGTTATTTTGACCACTTAATATCAAATGACTGTTATAGCGGATGAAATCAAGTTATCATTGTGATAACTTGAAAATCAAAGGGTCATTTTGACCCTTTGATCGGTCGAGGTGTGGTATGGATGGTTTTAATCCATACCTCATTTTCGTTTGTGGTGCGGGTCGCGGAGACCCGCAGCAGAATCAAAGGTTCATTTTGAGCCTTTGATCTTCAAAAGCATTGTGCCGGCATTTCGTAAAAGTGGTAGTGGTCGCAGAGACCACCACCCAAATCAAGTGCTCATTTTGAACACTTGAAAATCAGTGGGCGAAATTCACCCACTGAAAAAAGTTGGTATGGGCACGTCGTGCCCATACCTCTAAAGCTTTATTATAGACTAATTCATAAATTTGTGTTATAATATTCTAAATAATCTTGTCAGCGAATCGAGAAACGCCACACTACATGAGTGAAAGGAGGCGAGAAAATGCAAGAAACGAACGAAATGCGTGATATGCTTATCAATGAATTTTCAAAAAACTATATGGAGAAGATGTTTTATTTCTGCTTGAAAAAGACAGGCGGCCAAATTGAAGCTGAAGATCTGACTCAAGATATTGCACTTCAGATCATCACGGCTTTGAATAAAGGTACGATTCCAACGAGCTTTTCGGCATGGGTATGGCAGATCGCGCGCAACCGTTATTCGGTATGGGCAAAAGAAAAGCATAGTCGAAATGAGTCGGTAACCGGTTCCGATATCGGTGATTATGAGATCGAGGACGAGAGCGAAAATACCCTTGATGAAATGATACATACAGAGCAAATGGCTCTGCTTCGGCGGGAGCTGGCGTTCATTAAGAGCGATTATCGTAACATTGTCGTTGCCTACTACATAGAGAACAAGAGCGTTCGTGATATTGCTTCGTCGCTTTCTATTTCGATAAGTGCGGTTCAGCAAAGGCTTCATCGCGCAAGAATCATATTGAAAGAAGGTATGAATATGGCAAGAGAATTTGGAAAATTAAGCTATAATCCCGAAAATATTGCATTTTGGGTTAATGGGTTACATGGGGCAAATGGCGAACCCGGAATTTATGTTTCGCGTTCTCTCAGCAAAAACATTATGCTTGCAGCATATAGAACACCTGCAACGGCAGAAGAACTTGCAATGGAGGTGGGAGTAGCTCTTCCGTATATGGAAGAAGAACTATCTACACTTGTAGATGCTACATTGATGAAGAAAAATGGCAATAAATACGAAACCAACATTTTTATTGTGAGTGCGGAAGCACAAGAAAAGATTTGTGCACATGTGCGTGGGATTGCTCCTGAGCTTACAAAGGCGATCATTGACACGATGGAGTATAATATTGAGTGGTCAAACAAAAATGCACCTAATTGGCATGAAGATTATCAAAGCTATGAGGATATGAAGTGGGCGCTTCTTATGATCGAAGCTGATAACGTATCTTTTGATACCCTTAAGCCTTTTAATAAAAACGCCAAAGATGTTCCTAATATTGGTCCATGGGGACATACTATCCGTCCTAATGGTGGCGAATGGGATTTGCTTGGTATGGAAATCCATCACGGCGATGAGCCCAAACATGTGGGTCTTAGCGGATGTGTTTCATGCCCCAACGAAAAGGATTTGCCCGAAATTATGTTCCGTCAATTCCGCTTCAAGTATTGCGGAATTGAAAATCGCACACCACCGGTTCTTACCTATGCGGACGGGCAAGCAATGGTTGCGGTTGCCGAGGGCAAGAGCGCAGATATTGATAAGTCTATTCTAAACAGATTAGAATCTTATGGATATATCAAAAAGACTGATGATGGTTATATTCCCGCCATTATGGTTATGCGCAAAAACAAATCAAGCAAAAT
>JAZRQP010000137.1:0-3229 GCA_045649885.1 Faecalimonas sp. | reverse complement strand
AGGGTAACAACCGTGAAAAAAGGTAAAAAAATAAAGAACCCTGGACGGGCTCGAAGAGCCCATACAAGATTCTCTATATGTTGTTTATTCAGAATAATTTTGTTTGCCCTTTAGAGGCTAAATTAGTTTGTCCTTTGACATTTGGGTCACTCCCACTCAATTGTTCCAATTGGCTTTGGTGTCAAATCAAGAAGAACTCGGTTAATACCAGGAACTTCATGAGTGATGCGGTAGGTAATATGATGAAGGATTGAATATGGAATTTCTTCAATCGTCGCTGACATAGCATCTTTTGTATTGACAGCACGGATGATTGCCGGCCATCCTTCGTAACGGCTTTCATCCTTAACACCTACACTCTTGATATCTGGTACAGCAATGAAGTACTGCCATACTTTTTCGCTCAAGCCATTCTTGTCAAATTCTTCACGTAAGATAGCATCAGCTTCGCGAAGTGCTTCCAAACGGTCACGCGTAATTGCACCAAGGCAACGAACACCAAGTCCCGGACCTGGGAATGGTTGACGATAAACCATAGAGTGTGGTAAGCCAAGAGCTTCACCTACTACACGAACTTCATCTTTATATAAAAGTTTAATAGGTTCTACAAGTTCAAACTTAAGGTCTTCTGGAAGACCACCTACATTGTGATGAGACTTAACTGCTTTCTTACCTTCAGCCGCCTTGATAGATTCCAGAATATCAGGATAGATAGTTCCCTGAGCCAAGAATGTAATATCTTCAAGTTTTCTTGCTTCTTCAGCAAAAACTGTGATAAATTCTTTACCTATAATTTTTCGCTTGCGCTCTGGATCTGACACGCCTGCAAGCAATCCCAAGAAATGATCAGTTGCATCAACATAAATCAAGTTAGCATCCAGACCTTCCTTAAACATTTTAATAACACCTTCGGATTCGTCTTTACGCATTAAACCGTGGTTTACATGCACACAAACCAACTGTTTTCCAATAGCTTTAATTAAAAGTGCTGCAACAACTGAACTGTCAACACCACCTGAAAGTGCCAATAATACTTTTTTGTCACCAACTTGCTCACGTACTGCTGCTACTTGTTCTGCAATAAACGCTTCAGCGAGCTCTGGTGTTGTGATACGTTCCATTGTATCTGGTCTCTTATTTGAATCCATTCTCTTTCCTCCTGTCATATGGCAACTGCCACACATATTTTATTTGCATAAAAAATATAAAACAATTATAGTGAATGAGCGATAAAAAATCAATTATTTTTCGACATATTTTTCTTTCAAATTTTGGATTTCTTTTGAGTAAACTGAATTTTGCTTTTGCTGAAGCATACTTCTTCTAATTGTTTCCTTCACTTCATCAAAGCTTGCAACTGTTGCCTCATTTTTCTTCTCCACTTTAATCAAATGATAACCAAACTGTGTTTGCACCGGGCCAACCACTTGTCCGATTTCTGCTGAAAATGCTGCTTCTTCAAATTCTTTCACCATTTGACCTTTTCCGAATTCACCAAGGTCTCCCCCTCTTTGTCCTGAAGGGCATGACGAAAATTCCTTCGCTGCATCTTCAAAGGTCTTTTCTCCGGCATTGATGGAAGCTAAAATTTCATTACATTTTTCTTCAGAATCTACAAGAATGTGTTTTGCACTTACTGTCTCACCCTTTGAGTATGCCTGCTTGTTTGCTTCATAGTTGGCCTGCATTTCTTCTTCTGTAACCGTGATGCCACCAAGGACTTCGCGCATTGCCATCTGTGCCAAAATGTCTCTTTTCGCATTGGCAATGATTTTTGCAAATTCTTCTGTTTCTTCTAATTTTAATTCTTCACCTTTTTTTGCAAATAAATGCACAGAAATTAATTGTTCTATACATTGTTCTTTAAAACGAGGGTCTGCCGCATATTGTTGTTGCTCTCTCGGCATACTTTGCACGAAAATGCTGTAATCCTCTTCTGTAATGTTCTGTCCGGCAACCACTGCCAAAATTTCGTTATTCATCTTTTTTATCTCCTTTTCTCTCCAACGCCCTTCTTCGGACAAATGTCATTCAAACAACATTTATCACAGTACGGCGTAGTTCTCGCTGTACAAACTGCTCTTCCATGATATACCAATCTGTGGCAAAAGTCATTACCTTCTTTCGGCGGAATGATTTTCCATAATGCCATCTCCACCTTTTTCGGCTCTGTAATCCCATCCACAAGCCCCATTCGATTGGTCAAGCGGATACAATGGGTATCTGTCACGATGGCAGGCTCGCCAAACACATCTCCCATAATGAGGTTTGCACTCTTTCTTCCGACTCCCGGAAGTTCCAATAGCTCATCAAAGGTTTTTGGAACCTGGCAATCATATTTATCCCGCAGAATCTTCATGCAGGCACTGATATCCTTCGCCTTGCTTCTTCCCAATCCACAAGGGCGGACAATTTCTTCGATTTTATCCACATCGGCATCGGCAAGAGACTTTACATCCGGATATTTCTCATATAATTTTTCTACAATAATATTGACTCTTTCGTCGGTACACTGAGCTGCAAGACGTACACTCACCAAAAGCTTCCACGCCTCATCATAATCCAACGAGCATTCTGCGTCCGGATATTCGTTGCGCAAGCGCTCAATAATCTCCTCAGCCAGTATTTGCTTTTTCGTCTTTCTAGCCATTAATTTTCTTCTCTCCCCTTTTATTCATTACCATTTTTACAATAGCATATGCCAATGCACTACATATAAATCCAATGATAAAGCCACCAAGAATGTCTGTCGGGTAATGTACACCCACATACAATCTGGACAGTGCCACAAGCGTTGCTAAAAACAGTGCCGGAACACCTATCTTCTTCGGCACCCAACGGTATAGGGCGAACATCGCCGCGAAAGAACCACCTGAGTGTCCCGACGGGAAGGATCGGTATGGTGACACACCGCCAACCAATGGCTCAATGAGCTCATTTACCACAAATGGTCTTGGTCTTGCAACCAAATCTTTCAATGTAACATTTATAATTAAGAAATCAAATAAAAGTGAAATAAGAACCGTAAATCCAATCGGTCTGGTCTTCTTCCAAAATAACAAAACAATTCCCATGATAATCCAAAGAATCCCGTCATCTCCAAGATGTGTAATAAAGAGCCACAGGCCATCCAGTGCCCCTCTCAAATTTTCCTGTATCCATAAAATAATTGATGCTTCAAATTGATTCATTTCTTTCCTCCTACTCGTATCTGTACTCTCTATCCAAA
>JAZRQP010000136.1:0-4303 GCA_045649885.1 Faecalimonas sp. | reverse complement strand
AGCTTGAGCAGCTTTTTGTTGTCCTGTGTAGAATGGATGACATTTTGAACAAATTTCTACGTGGATTGATTCTTTTGTAGAACCTGTTGTAAATGTGTTCCCACAGTTACATGTTACTGTTGCTTGATGGTATGTTGGATGGATTCCTTCTCTCATTTTATTCACCTCTTCATCATTTTTTCGCGATTTCCAACCGCGATTAGGTTTGTTTTTTCTAAACAGCTTTTATATATTATCACAAATATATCAACATTGCAAGTTATTTCTATAAGAATTTGTTTTTCTTAACCATTTCAACAAATTCCGCATTATTGGAAGTACGTGCAAACATATTTAAGATATTATCTACAGCTTCTTCCGGTTTTAAACCATTGAGTGCTTTTCTTAAAATATAAACCGCTTCCTGTTCAGATTGGCTAAGCAGCAAATCTTCTCTTCTGGTTCCGGATTTCGGAATATCGATAGCCGGGAATACACGTTTTTCCTGCAATTTTCTATCCAGAACTAATTCCATGTTACCGGTACCTTTGAATTCTTCGTAAACAACATCATCCATCTTACTTCCTGTATCTACAAGTGCTGTTGCAAGAATGGTAAGGCTGCCGCCCTCTCTGATATTTCTAGCCGCACCGAAGAAACGTTTTGGCATATGGAGAGCAGCCGGGTCAAGACCACCTGATAAGGTACGTCCACTTGGAGGTACAATCAAGTTGTATGCTCTTGCAAGTCTTGTGATACTGTCAAGAAGAATCACAACGTCCTTGTTATGCTCAACCAAACGTTTTGCACGTTCAATTACCATTTCAGAAACACGCTTATGGTGCTCTGGCAATTCGTCGAAAGTAGAATAGATAACCTCTACATTCTTTCCGGTAATAGACTCTCTCATATCTGTTACTTCTTCCGGACGTTCATCAATCAGAAGAATCAAGATATGCATATCCGGATTATTCTTAAGCAATGCCTGAGCAACCTGTTTCAGTAAGGTTGTCTTACCTGCTTTCGGTGGTGATACAATCATACCACGTTGTCCCTTACCAATTGGAGATAAGAGGTCCACAATACGCATTGCCGTACTGCTCTTTCCATTTTCCAAATGCAATCTCTCATCTGGGAAAATCGGTGTCAAATCTTCGAAATTCTTTCTCTGCATAGCTTCCGTAGTAGTATATCCGTTGATTTTAGTTACATATAATAATGCAGAGAATTTCTCTTGCTGTGTCTTGATTCTGATATTACCGGTAATAATATCTCCGGTCTTCAATCCAAAACGGCGAATTTGAGATGGCGATACATAAATATCATTCTCTCCCGGCAAGTAGTTATCGCTTCGAATAAATCCGAAACCATCACCCATAACCTCAAGAATACCATGTGCAACTTCACCACTGTCCAATTGCTCAATATCCATTGCAGCTTTTTCTGTTTTTAATTTATCTTTCTCGTCTTGTTCAAGCATTGCCTCCACTAATTCTGCTTTTTTCAATGTACTAATACCTGTCATTTCTCTTGCCTTTGCCAAATCACGCAAAGTTGCCAATGGCAAAGATTCATACTTTTCTCTCATATCATACGATCCTTTCTCTATTCAAAAACATTATCTTTGGGATTTATCTGTCTGAATTGACGCCTCGAATGTTTCTACTATTTTTATATTATACACAATTTTCATCCGAAATCAAACTATTTTTTTCTCTTTGTTGATTTGCGCTGGTAAGAATGCTATGATAAACACCAAGGATGTGGTGAAATGAAACGTTGGGGTGATAAAAGGTATTACTCTCTGGATTCTTATATAAAGGAAACATTTGGTGAAAAATTGTATAAAATTTCTTTAGATGGTGGCATGACTTGTCCAAACCGTGATGGTACTCTTGATACTCGCGGCTGCATCTTCTGCAGCGCAGGAGGGTCCGGGGATTTTGCCAGTGACCGCAGGCTGTCCATCAAACAACAGTTGGCACAAGGCAAACAACTTGTTTCAAAGAAATATGCCGGTTCTGGTTATATAGCATATTTCCAGGCATACACCAATACTTACGCTTCTGTTTCGTACTTAGAAAACATTTTTACAGAGGCTATGGATGATGAGGATGTGAAGGTGCTATCCATTGCCACAAGGCCCGATTGCCTTTCACTCGAAATTCTGGATTTACTATTCCGTTTGAACCAGAGAAAACCTGTGTGGATAGAGCTTGGGCTTCAGACCATTCACGAAAGGTCCGCTAAGTTTATCAGAAGAGGATATACCCTTGACGTTTTTGAAAAAGCCGTTTATGATTTAAAAAAGATTGGTATTTCTGTGATTGTTCACACCATTTTATATCTTCCGAATGAGACCGAAGATATGATGATGGAGACCATTTCTTATTTAAACAAGTTTCCAATAAATGGAATAAAATTGCAATTACTGCATATATTAAAGGGTACGGATTTGGCTTGTCTTTATGAGAAGTCGCCATTTCATCTGCCAACCATGGACGAGTACTTCATACTGCTTGGCAAGCTGCTTTCGCACTTGCGTCCGGACATTGTGGTACACCGTCTGACAGGAGATGGCCCAAAAAGTCTTTTGGTTGCCCCTCTGTGGACCGGCAACAAGCGGCTTGTTTTAAACACGATGCAAAAATATTTAAAAGATGCTGATATATGGCAAGGGAAGGAGTTTTCATGTCAGAACCATTTACACTCTATAAATTAATCATATTATATATGTTGGATAAATTGGATTTTCCATTGACAAATGGACAGATTTCGGAGTTTATTTTGGACAAGGGCTACACCACCTATTTCACATTGCAACAGGCGATTTCGGAAATGGTGGAGGCTGGGTTTATCCGCGAAGAAACCACCCACAACCGTACCTACTATCATTTGACAGATGAGGGTACGGACACAATTAAATTCTTCCACAACAATATTTCACCTGCAATACAGAATGATATCCATTCATTTCTCGCAGAAAAGCGTTATGAATTGAAGAATGAAATCTCTGTAAAAGCGGATTACTATCAAGTCAGCAGTCTGGAATATGCGGTGCGATGCCAGATTATCGAGAGCGATGCTCCGCTGATAGACATGACTCTAATCGTTCCTACTAAGGAAGAAGCAACTACGATTGCAAACAATTGGAATAAAAAGAATCAGGAAATTTATGCACAAATAATGGCGAATCTGTTATGATTCGCCATTTTCATGTAATCCGTCAAGACGGAATCTATTTCAAGTTCTCCAACCTTTCCTTTATTTGTTTTTCAAAACCTATCTCCGTCGGCTCATAGAACTTCGCATCCTTAATCTCGTCCGGCAGATACTGCTGCTTTACATAATGCTCCGGATAATCATGGGCATACTTATATCCCGTTCCATGTCCTAATTTCGCTGCCCCTTTATAGTGTGCATCCTGCAAATGTACCGGAACTGTTGTTTTCTGCGTTCTTACACTCTCCAATGCGGCATCGATTGACAAGTATGCTGCATTGCTTTTTGGTGCGCTGGCAATGTAGGTTGCTGCCTGCGCTAAGATAATCCGAGCTTCCGGCATCCCGATTCGCTCCACTGCCTGACTTGCCGCCACCGCCACAGTTAATGCGTTCGGGTCTGCATTTCCCACATCCTCCGATGCGCTAATCATCATTCTTCTTGCAATGAATTTGATATCTTCACCTGCATATAACATTTTTGCGAGATAATAAACTGCCGCATCCGGATCCGAACCGCGAAGGCTCTTAATAAATGCGGAAATGGTGTCGTAATGGTTGTCCCCCGTCTTATCATAGCGAACCACACGCTTTTGAATACATTCCTGCGCCACATCTATAGTAATATGTATCTTTCCATCCTCGCTGCGCTCTGTTGTTAGAACGCCAAGTTCAATAGCATTTAGCGCATTTCTGGCATCACCACCGGAAATATCGGCAAGGAACTCCAGAGCTTCCTCTGTAATCTCTGCGTTATAGCTTCCCATACCCTTTTCTACGTCATATACAGCGCGCTTTAACAAAACTTTAATATCTTCCTTATCCAGCGATTTCAGTTCAAAGACACTGGAACGGGAAATCAGAGCACCATTCACCTCAAAGTACGGGTTCTCTGTCGTTGCACCAATCAGAATCAAGGTTCCATCTTCCACAAACGGAAGCAGATAATCCTGCTGTCCTTTGTTAAAGCGATGAATCTCATCTACGAAAAGAATCGTTTTCTTTCCGTACATACCCATGTTATTCTTCGCCTGCTGCACCACTTCTTCCATATCCTTTTTGCCGGCTATGGTTGCATTAATCTGCTTAAAATCAGCACTGGT
>JAZRQP010000135.1:0-8208 GCA_045649885.1 Faecalimonas sp. | reverse complement strand
AAAAGGGCAGCGGTACTGCATTGTGAGTAATACAAAATATGGTCTCGTGATTGGTGGGCATCATCCCTCCTTCTTCATAATATTTGGCCTAAGGCCATGTACTTGCTAATAACAGAATCCTGAGTGCGCTCCTTTTATGCGCTGGTTATTCAGCAAGGGTGCATAAGTGCCGATAGACCGACACTTTCTGCTGCCACGAATTGTTTGTAAAACGGATTATAGCATAAGCGTTGAAAAAAGTCAAGTACTTTTTATGCAAATTATACAATTTTCTGTTAGTATCAAAGTGATATTATCAAGCAAATTATACAAAAGTGCTGATTTTATGCGGTTTTTAGGAATTTAGCCTTCTGAAAAAAAGTTAAATTCTTCCCAGAAATTTAACGGCATATAGCAGTTTGCATCGGCTGAACGATTCTTAACCGCTGTTAACTGCAGCTTTTTGATGGCAGGGATGAACCGACTGGGATTGGCTGGCTTCTTGCTGTCAATGCTCTTTGCCTTTTCCTCCTGACTATCGGCAGGGGGAGTAAGGAGCAAGACTGTACTTGCCGTATACTCGATTTCTCCAGAACCTTTCGTTGCCCCGATTGATGGGGTGTTGTAGGCACTTCTACTCAGGCTGCTTAATGCTACCACAGGGGTATCATATTCGATGGAGATTTCCTTCAAGACCTCCACGGCACAGTCAACAGCTTGTTTGTCGGTTGCGGTTGCCTTATCAGGCTTGATATACTGCAAGTAATCCACAAGCAACACAGGAGTTTCACCAGTCATATCCTTATGATGCTTGATGCAAGCTTTGATACTCTCAGGGGTTGCCTTGCCTTTTGGGCAACAGATATACAGATGCGGATTGCTTTGCATTTCACGAACGGCATCCACATAAAGGTTGGCTGCGCCCTGCGAAAGAGAACCCCATTTACCGCTGTTTCGTATCTGGCTCACAGTCAGCGGGGGTGTAGTGTTTCCTGTGTTCTGTTTGGCAAGCATAGCGGTGAGCATACTTATCAGCTTCACCTGCATCTGGAACTCCGTCATTTCAAGAGCCAGGAACAGCACATCCTTTTGTTGTGTCTTGGATATGAAATATGCCATCTGCAAGGCTAATGTGGTTTTTCCGACACCAGCCAAGCCTCCAATAACAGTTAGTGATGCAGGTTCCAAACCTCCACCCATAATAGCATCCAACTTATCAAAGCCTGTTGGGTAGTAGATGTTATGAGGGTCAGTCAGCTTGTTCAGAAGCATAGGAATACAATGACTAACGGATGTGTTTATGTATTCTCCTGCTTGTGCTTTGTTCTGCATGATAAACTCAGCAGGGATACCTTTGCTTTCTTCTGCAAGGGTATTAAGGTTAGATTTAATGTAATCAAAGATGTTATTATTCATAGTGTATAAGTTCCTTTCTTTATAGTTAATGTAATTTATAATGATATAGTTATTCTTTCCTACAACTAAGAACAGTTAAGTTTTGAAATACTTGAATGTATTTCTATTGCTTTATATAACAAGGCTTAAAGTACTATGCTGGATGTGTATTTTCTTTAAGTGAGAAAATCCACATCTTTGGTTGTCTGTTTCCAGTTTTCCAAGCTTGATATTATAGCCTAAAAAAACAAATACCTGGTATTTGTTTACATAGACCATCCTATCCTGAGTGCTGGCTTTCCACTAAGGAATAGACAGCACATCATTAACCTAAACACTTTCTTATATTTTCTCTTAGGAGTTCTTAGCGGAGGAAATTAGCAAAATATACTGGCGGTGCAATATCTTTTCAGAGGGGCAGCACCGCTTTACCCCTTATATGGCACTCTTACTGCAAGAAATAATCTCTTTTATATACTGCATTATCATTTCTTTGCACCATTATTTCATCCAAGGGGCAACACCGATCTGCTCCTTGTGTGCCACCGGCAAACTCCCCGAGTGCCTCGGGGGTTTGCCGCAGACGATTTTAAGGTTGCCCCTTGGAGCGTGAAGCTCCAAAGGGTTACTTTTTCTTAGGGCATAGCCATTCAATATGTATGACCACTCGAACCATATCTTCGTAGTCCAAAGCTCGAACCTCGTCAGGAGTCAGCTTTTCGCCTCGTTCGCTGTAATAGCTATATCTGGCGACCTCTTTCAAAGCATTAAGATTACGGAAAAACGGCACAACAATTCTATCCTTGATGCTGTTGTTCTTGGTCTGCCGCACTTCCTGAATCGTTGGGAATTTGCCATATTCCAGCAACGACTTAATACTGACCCTATTCCTATTTGTCTTTTTACAGTTGTAGTATTTCAGTAGCAATAAGTAGTACAGCAGATTTGGTGCATAAGAGAACTGATGTCTGTCGATGGTGTAATACTCCGTCGGCAGAAGAATATAGTTCTCTCTACTCATATCAGCCATAAAGTCCGTGCTTAATTGCACAGACACACGACCATTCGGCATATCAAAGCTTTCTATAATGGTACTGCCATCCTCATAACTGACGGAGGACAGCGCGAACAAGTCCTTCTCAATCTGCTTTCTGGCCTGTTTTCTGTCCTGTAAATTACAACGACGCATATATTCCTTGATGGAGAAATCTATGGTCTGTGTAATTCTTAGGGCATACAATTCCCTAATGTACATAAACAACCTATGGGTTGTACCAGAGAAAGCAAAATCATCGATAGTCAGCTTGCCGTCATAATTGACTGGCGGCGCCACATAGATATTTGCCTCGTTCTTGTCCTTTCCTACAATATAGTAGGATGCCCCAAAATCATTGGTTTGAAGCTTGCTCCGTTTCGTGTCAAGCTGCATCAGCAGATTGACCTTGTTTGATTGAAAAATTTTAACCATATCATTCATAACAAAATCCCCTTTCTTTCTATGGTTTGTTAGAATAATATGCACGTCACGAAGTTATACAACTAAAATATGTACGAGACCCCCCGATTTGTTGAATTATTTTGCCAAATAATGTTGCACTAACGTGTCTGAACGAAAATGCGAAGATATGGAAACGGCCATTACTGCGGTTCTATCATAGGAAACGACTATTCCCTGTCTTTCAAGGCTGGCACGATGGCTGCCTCTGCATACATAGGGGCGGTCTAAATCTTCCCTAAGTGTTCTTCCCTGAGCCGCAAAGGTATCTCGTATCATTTGCTGGTATTCAGCACGAGCTTCTGGCCGCTGCTGCATATCCTTGCAAATTCGCTGATAGCGAAGCTGGAACCCTTCGGCTCTCGCTTGGTGAAAATCGGCATCGTTTTTGAATGCCTGACGGTCAAACACATAATCCGACGGTGCCTTGTTTGCTATAAGCTCCCTGATTGTTGTCATCGACGATTTGTCGCTATATACGATTGTGTTGTGTTTGCCTCCCTTGCCAATCGTCTGCATAGTGATGGAACTGCCGTTGTCTGTAAAGTTTGAAACACGGAGATTTTTGAGTTCGTTGCGACGGAGTGTTAGGGTACGATTTGCCTCTAACACATCCCCCACAAGGCGGTTGTTTGCCTCGTCGTGGAGGCGAACCCCTCTGCTGCGAGTAATATCGCATAGCTGCCGCTTGGGAATGGTATAATCTCGCATATCTTTTTGAAAGGTTTTTACCAAAGCGCTACAAGATGTATGCACCGACCACGCCGACAGTTTTTTCTCGTTTACCTGATAGTCAAAATACTCCTGCAAATGGCTTGCCGCTTCTGTCATAGTGCATTTGTGCATCCCACGACTTTCCAGCCAATCTGCATATCTCTTAACCTCATTTTGATATGTTCGCATTGTGCTAACCAAAGGAAAAAATCTTGTCCTTTGTCAGGTCTATGCCCTCAGCTTTGGATAGTTGTCTTTGCTCGTGCTTACTTGTGCCGTATGCAGCCATCCTACCTAAAGCCTCCTTCATTTGATAGCGAATTGATTTTTGCCTTGCCATTGTGTTTCCCCCTTTCTGTTGGCTTTTTAGAAGTTCCACTTCCCATTAGTTCAGTTTGGCGGTAGCTTTTGTTACACAGCACAAAGCCTAAGGCTTACGGAAAACACCTTTGCCACGATGCTTTCCTGAGTCGGTGATGGTTATTTTCTTGCGATAAGTGGTTATTCCTGTCGGAATAACCCTTATCGCCGCCCAACGAAGGCAAAAGCCTCACCATCACAATTTTCCTACATTCGTACATTTGCCTGTTAGGCACAGGGGATGCCATCCCCCTGTGCCTAACTTGTCGCATATCTTTGCTATACGACAATGGCTGTTCCTGCGCGCAGAAACACAAATTCCCTCCTTCTAAAAATTCTTCCTTTTCGGTCATTGCCTTCGCATTGGCCGTCTTTTCAAGATGCCTCCTTTGTGACGAATATCGCTGTCGCAATATGCCATATATTTTAAATTACTACATTATATATGGTTTTCTTTTGCATATTCCAATGCTTATGGCATCACGGATCTATGCCGTACTGCAACCGGAATACCCCCTGCTTTCGCAGGGAGTATTCCGTTGCGGCTCTCAACGCATTGGAATATAAAAAGGGGGACAGACCTCAATCGGTCTGCCCCCCTTCGGGATATAATGACTATGCTGCTTCACTTGCCCCCAGCATAGTATCACTTTGCGGTGATTGTTGGACTTGGCACGGTCCGCTGAGCAAGCTACTTACATTAACCTATTAAAATTTCCGCCTTTGAATAATAATACCTTTTGATTTTTCTTCCTGTTTAACTGCAAATAATGCTCCTTGGGTGAATGACAGGAAAGTTACCCCGTTATCATTCGGTGAGTAGTTTGTAGTAAAGAAGAATAGCGATAGTAGTTTACCTACTTTGATATTATATAAAACTGCTTCAAAAAATATAACAAATACCGAATAATTTTTTAGATTGCTTTTGATGCTGGCTCTGTATATAATTAAGTTAAGCAAACAGTTAGACAAACTTGAATTTGTAGGTGTGATGTGCATTATGGTTGACTTTAACTATTTAGACAAATTGATAACCGAAGTGAACGACCTTCGCAATAAAGTTGGTTTTTACGAAGTCGATACTTCATCTTGCTCTTTCTCATATATGCCGAGAAAGAAAACTACTTTTGTAGGATATAAGCAAGGACATTACGATAATCTGGTGCGAGAGCAAAAAGGGATGAAAGAAAGCGACAAACTCCGTGCGACAGCAAAAGATTATCTCAGGTTTATCAAAAACAATGATAACGAAACAATTCAGATTGAAGCATACATCAACGGAAGAATCGATTGCCTGTTTCAAGTATATTGGGTTGAAAACAAACGATATCTTTTTCCATTTTTTGCGGATGGCGGGCATTACCCGACCTATGCCTATGTCACCTGCTATGATGGAAATTCTATAAGCGAAGAATATATGGTGACGAGAAACCAAATCATATATGAGGTATATTCCCACATAACCGATACAGAAATCGTTTATCGTCGTGTGAATTATGTTTCGGGCGGTAACCATCCAGTTTTAGAAACAAGCGAAGGCATACTACATTTGAACCCATTATCTTACGAGGAAATGGCTTATGATAATTGGTTAAAGCATTAACCAATTCCAATTTGACGAAGGAGGTAAATATATGGAGTATTTATTTGCTGTACTAATTCCTATCGTTGCTGTAGCAATAATTGTGATTATTGCGAAACGCATTGCATCACATACTTTCAAATGTAAGCATTGTTCAAACGAGTTCAATATCAAATGGTCGAAGGTAGTTGTTACGGAGCATTCTGATAATGAATATATGTTGGCATGTCCTTATTGCAATACCAAGGACTGGTGTACTGAACAATCAAAAAAGTAATCGCCAATTCCAATTTGACGAACAGTTTAACAAAGTTGGATTAGACAAGTGAGTAAACCACCAGTCGGTTTACTCATTTGTTATTTTGCGATATACTACAGCTGAAAGGAGGATTCTTATGGATGCCCAAAAAACTGGCTGTTTTATTGCAGAAAAGCGAAAAGAGAAAAACATGTCTCAGAAAGAATTAGCTGAACAGTTACATATTACCGATAAAGCCATAAGTAAATGGGAACGGGGATTATCCTTTCCCGATATAACAATTTTGATTCCTCTTTCAGAAGTGTTAGATGTAAGTCTATATGATTTGTTAACTGGGGGTTGTAGTAATGAGTAAAGAGAACAACGAAAAAGTCGTAAAAGACATCATCGAATATGCCAATAATGAGATAGCCAAAAACAAAAAGAAAAATGCAACTATTTTGACCTCTGTCTTGGTAACTGTAGCTTTACTGGTAGCAGGATTTTTCCTGTTGTTTGATTTTGAAAAACCTGCACCCACAGCGGATGCCGAATTTAACGGGAGTTTGCACACATATACCAAGAATTCTGACGGCACATGGCAGGCTAATGGTTTGACCTATAAATACAAACTTGAAATCAGCGGTAGAATGCCAAATGCGGCTGTTGATTCAACTTTTGTTTATTTGAGTAATCTTGAAAGCATTTCGTTTGAGCAAGCATGGAAGGCTGCTGGATTAAGTAGTAATACTGCAGACTATTTTGCCGTCGAAGATGCTATATTGGTAGATTGGATTCAAACTATGGTTGAATACGATGAAGCCTATGCACCAACTGATTAAGACAATTTTAATTTGTCGAACAGTTAACAAAGCCACCTCCGTGATGGAGGCGGCTTTGTGCTGGTCGTATTGCTTCATCGGTTGTCAATGACTGCGCCGTAAGAGGTATAGCACACATTTGATGACTCAAGGCGAATGTCGCGCCCCAGCCTATCTGTATCCAGATACATCTTGATATTATCGGGAATATCGCAGAAGATATATCCGTTATCAATATAGTATTCTGCAAGGCTTGAGTCGCTATCCACACCCTCCAATAAATCATAGTTATCCAGCTCGTCGATAGTTTCCAATACCTCTGCAATGCTCATACTGCTTTCGCATTCCAGAATTGCTGCCAATTTCTCGTAATCGTGGTCTGCCAACCCATCTAATCGCTCTGCCAGCTCATTTAATTCTTGGATGCTGGAATACTCGGAAATATGTAGATTGCTGAGCGTGGTTTCATAATCACTAATAAAAACTTCCTCATACTGCTCGTTAATGCCGATGCTGGTTAATACCTCGTCAAGTTTTTCCTTATCAATCGGCAGCTTTACAAGCTCATAGACAAGGCATCCCCCCACGTATTTTCCCAGATTCGTTAAATAGATTGCTATTCGTCTTTCTTCCATTACAGTAAACCTCCTGTTTTGTGATGTTTTATTATATAAATCGGGAGGTTTTTTATAACGGATTTTGCAAGAGAAAAAGGACACTCGGAGATAAACTCCAAGTGTCCTTCGGTTTGTATTTAGGGCAATTCTTTGAAATGCCGCAAGGCTTCAACGATTGCCTGTTCCTTTTCGGGAGGAACATTGGGTGCAGGGCGGCTGTTATCGCTCCAAGGCTTGTTATAGTTCTCCCGAACCGCCAAGCCGTATTTCCGTTTTACTTGTGCGATATACAGGCTGGGAACCTTGAATCCGTAGTTATCAAGAATGTACTGCTTGATAACAGGATAGGTTGCTTTGGTTTGCCCTGCTGTTTCTTCTAATTCTTCCATATCAATCTCCACCTCAACCGTGGTATCGGGGAGTTTGGACAAAAGCACGATTGTTTCGACGTGGGCACATCTTGGGAAAAGGTCGGCGGCGGTGGCGGATTGGAGCTTATAGCCACGCTCTTTCAGCAGTGCCACATCCCGGGCCAAAGTGGCGGGGTCGCAGGAAACATAGACAATCCGGCGGGGTGCCATGCGGTGCAGCGCCTCTATGGTGTCGGCATTTAGACCCTTTCTCGGCGGATCTACCACAGCCACATCTGCCCGGATGCCCTTGGCCTCCAGCTCCAGTGCTGCCTGACCGGCATCGCCACAGAAAAATTCTGCGTTTTCAATGCCGTTGCGCTTGGCGTTATCTCGGGCATCCTCCACTGCCTGAGGGATCACTTCCACACCGATGACCTTGCCTGCGGCAGAAGCCATGGCCAAAGTGATGGTGCCCACGCCGCAGTACAGGTCCAGGACGGTGTCGTTTTTCGTGATCTGTGCCTGGGAAATGGCGGCCTCATAGAGCCGCTGGGCTTGGGTGTGGTTCACCTGATAGAAAGACCGGGGGGAGAGCCGGAAATTCAGGCCGCAGAGGGTGTCTTCGATGTAGCCTGGGCCGTGGAGGGTGATGAA
>JAZRQP010000134.1:0-43397 GCA_045649885.1 Faecalimonas sp. | reverse complement strand
TCATTTCTTCATAATGGTCAATAAAAATATTTTGGAATCTGTTCATAAAACTATTATGAAGCAAAAGAGAGAAAAAAGAAACTCCCAGTTCCCTCAAGATTGAGGGTTAGGGAGTTGAAGTGTCGTAGACACATTTTTTATGCTTTCAAGCAGCCGTAAGAAGAAGTGATATTTGTCTCAAAAGAGATAAATAGCGCTTCTTTTTTGTATATGTTCATGAACGATAAGTTTATTCTGGATGAATTATAGCGCATTGAAAATGCAGGGGATAAATATTAAGTTATGTGTAATAGATAGCGGAATATGAGACTACAAACGATAAAGAAAGAAGGAAAATCATGAAGGGAAGATATTTTTTCACATCTGAATCCGTGACAGAAGGACATCCGGATAAAATGTGCGACCAGATTTCTGATGCAATATTAGATGCAATTATATCACAGGATAAGAATTGCAGAGTTGCATGTGAGACTACAGTTTCATCCAAAGGTGTGAATGTTATGGGTGAAATATCTACAACAGCACAAGTTAATATAGAAAGTATCGTGAGAGGTGTTATTAGAGATATTGGATACAACAATAAAGAGCATGGATTTAATGCCGAAAATTGCGATGTTGTAATAGCTATAAATGAGCAATCCAAAGATATTGCAATGGGCGTGAATCATTCAATGGAAGTTAAAGAAGGTTCTGACCTTAAAGAAGATTACAATGGAGCAGGCGACCAAGGAATGATGTTTGGATATGCCTGTGACGAAACACCAGAACTTATGCCTCTACCAATTTCACTGGCACATAAACTCGCTATGCAATTGACAAAGGTTAGAAAGAATGGAGAGTTGGAATATCTTCTGCCAGATGGTAAGTCGCAAGTGACGGTAGAGTATGTGGATGACAAGCCAGTTCGCGTAGATACGGTTATCATCTCGGCACAACATATGGACAATGTTGATATGAAACAGCTTCATGAAGACATTGTAGAAAGAGTAATCGTGCCGATTATTCCAAAAGATTTGTTAGATATAAAGACGAGAATATATATAAATCCGACGGGTCGTTTTGTTATTGGAGGACCAGAAGGAGATAGTGGACTTACCGGACGAAAAATCATAGTTGACACTTATGGGGGATATGCAAGGCATGGTGGTGGTGCGTTTTCTGGAAAAGACCCTACAAAAGTAGATAGAAGTGCAGCATATATGGCGAGATATATTGCAAAGAATGTCGTAAAGGCAGGTTTAGCAAGAAAATGTGAAATTCAAATTGCATATGCAATTGGTATAGCACGGCCTGTTTCTGTCATGGTTGATACTTTTGGTACAGGCAAGTACCCGGAAAGCGATATAGCCGAAGCAATAGAAAAGGTGTTTGATTTGAGACCAGCTGCAATTATTAAGCATTTGGAGTTAGAAAAGCCTATTTATCGAAAATTAGCTGCCTATGGGCATATGGGAAGAGAAGATTTGGGTGTTAAATGGGAAGCAATTGGTAAATGGGAAGAGTTGTTACTGCATTTTGGCAAATAATACAATCAAAAGAGGTTTTCAGTGTCGCGTATATTTGGTGAGGGAGTCCAAAAACTGGGAGTCTGGGACAATCTGGAATTAATGGACGCTGTTTATTTTGGACAACATCCTAATGCTATTACCATAACAATAAACAACACGTTTGGAATGTGATGGAACGCAATATTGCTATAAATAAATTGCCGAATGTAGATAATAATATTTTGTTAACAGGTGTTGTGTATCATGATTTAGGATTAGTAGTTGGAAGAGAAAAACAGGAAAAAACATCAGCACGGCTCTTAGCCAAGATAATTTATAAAACAATGGTTTTATCTTGAAAGTGTAAGAATAATACAGAAAGCAATTGAGGATTATAGAATGGTGTTTAATAAAAAACTACGTAGCATATATGGTGAAATACTACATGATGTTGATACATTTGGTGGTGATTAGCAAAGCTAATATCCCGAGGTGTAGCATACAGAAAAAATATTTTCTTAAATATACAAAAAAAGCAACATTTCCAAAGAATATACACATGTTTGAATGAGAAATACGGTGATAATGGGATTTCGACTAAATGTTTATAACCATGTGATACAGGATATTCAAGGTGGATAAAGATAGAGTACTTTAAGGTCCCTTAGATAGTATTCCCAAAACGATTATTGCTTCCAATATATGTTGACTGTCAGTATAAAACACAATTTTCAGAATGAAACATTCTTGATTCGGATGAATAGATTTCAGTATATCGTTGATGGAAAAGATTTTTCCACAGCATGAAAAGAAGCACAGTCCAGTTTTTGAATTATATGTAAAAGATAGAAAAGCAATTTCGGATTTCTAGTTTAAATCAATGTTGTAAGCAATTGACAAAAGCGAAATGGGATGCGAGTATTGTGATATTTGGATGCCAATAAGAAATTGATTTTAAAGAGAATTGAAGATTTAAGAGAGGATTGCAATAAATTTACCACTACTTATCAGAAGTTTAACGTTGATTTGTTCAAAATAAATGAAGCGTTAGTCAGATAATGATTTGTGGTTAAGTTTAAAACAGGAGATGAAAAATGCGTATTTGTTTAATTAATCCAGGATATTCATTAGATCCATCGGAAGATGCGGATTCAAGTTTAAGTGGCTTTACTGTGCCGCATTTGGGCTTGGGTTATATATGTTCTTTTTTGAAACAAAAAGGATATGAAGTGGATTTAATGGAATGTATGGCACAGAACATATCAATCAAAGCTATTATAGAAAAAATTGCCGAAAACGATTATTCGGTAATTGGAATTTCTGTTTATGATAATAATAGAATTAATTCGCTAAGAATTGTTAGAAAAATCCGTAAAATCAAACCGAATGTTTTTATTTTTCTGGGTGGATATTGTGCAACGCTTTCTTTTCAGACACTCTTAAAAACATTCAATGTAGACTGTTGTATTGTTGGAGAAGGAGAAATCACGACATTAGAGTTAGTTGAAACACTTGAAAAAAGAGAAGACTTTAAGAAAACGAAGGGGATAGCTTACTTACATAAAAACCAGGTGGTCGTTACAGAGAAAAGAGAATTAATCAATAATCTTGACGTTTTACCGTTTCCTGAAAGGGTCTTTTATAGAAATAAGACGTTAACTATGATTACAAGTCGAGGGTGTTTTTGTCATTGTGTTTATTGTTCTATTGCTTCTTTTTATAGAAAAAGCGAAGGTTGTTGCTATCGTATTCGCAGCGCAGAAGATGTGTTTGAAGAAATTATATTTTTACATGAAAAATATCCTGAGTGCAAATTGATTTGGTATTTTGATGATAATTTCTTGCAATCGACCAAGGAAAATAGGACTCGTCTTGTAAAACTGTGTAATCTTTTGAAACAAAATAATATTTTTATTCCATTTAATATTACGACATGTGCAAAGGACATAATAAAATCGGAAGATGTATTGAGAGAATTAAAAAGGGTTGGTTTAAATCAAGTCTTTGTTGGGATTGAATCATTGTGTCAAAGACAATTGGATTTTTATAATAAAAATGCTACTGTCGAGGAAAATATTGAAGCGATACAGATTCTCAAGAACCTAAATGTAAATATTAATATGGGATTCATACCGATGGATCCCTATGTAACAATTGCAGAGATAAAAATGAACTTTGAAATGCTTAAAAAATATAATATTTTGAATGACGCATATAATGTCTTTTCGATACATATGTACATTATTTCTGTTGAAGGAACTGCTTTGAAAGAAATTCTTGATAGAGAGAGATTAAGCAGAAATAATGACAAAGGATATTGTTTTGTTAATGATGAAGTTAATTACTTACACGATATCTTGAAAAAGTGGCATAAGATTATTTCTCCTATGGTGAGTAAAGCTGATTTAATAGAAGGGTATCAAGAAATTGATAAGAATAAATTTGCTGTACTTAACGAAATTTATAATAATCTAATTCGTTTGGATATTGATTATGTGATTTTTGTTTGTTCGCTCATAGAAAAAAGTTCTAACAGTACAATTGATGAAACACATATATTCTGGTGGGAAATGCAATACAACAGACTATATGAGGGGTTTTTAGAAGCACAAAATAATTTATAAAAATAATTTATAAGGATAGACAACATGATTGTTAATAATATTTCAAATAATTTACAGGTTGTGGCAGCTGCAGTAAATATTCAAGAGATTGTGTCAATCGGGATGTTTTTTCGGGTGGGTTCGCGAGATGAAGCAGCTGATACAAATGGAATAACACATTTAATGGAACATGTTATAAGTGAAAAATTTATTAATAACTGCTATGAAGCAGGAGGACTTGCCAATGCAATTACGACAAAAGAATATTGTTGTTTTTTTGCCAAATGTTCTGTATGTCAGTTAGAGCCGGTTTTGAAATGTTTTAGAGAAATATGTGAATATAGTGATAATGAAAAGCATGTATTACATGCAAAAAGAATTATACTAAATGAAATGCAAGGTGGTAACGGTGAAGAGGGGTTAGAACAACAACTTTTTGAAGAACATTTACGTAATGTTTCGCTTTCGTTTTTACCGCAAGGGAGAAAAGAAAATATAGTTAAAATAGGGAAAGAACAAGTTGAGGAGTATTTCAATAATAATATAAGACCAGATAACTGTGTTGTTTCCATAGTTGGAGCAATAGATGAAGAACAAGTGATTTTTAACACGGAAAAATTATTTTCTGATTGGTGTGCAATAAGTGTGAAAGATGAAAAGATAAAGAAAAGTTATTGTAATAAGGATATTGCATGTAGAAAGTTGGAACCACAAAAAGAAACACAGACAATAAGGATGTTGTTTGATGGTGTAGCGAGGAATTCTGAACAACAAATGGCAATTAGAGCATTATGTAATTATCTTGGTGGAGGAACGCATTCCAAATTGTTTCAATATATACGAAATAAATCTATAGCATATAATGCATTTTGTGTTTCGCAGAGTTTTTTGGATACAGGAATTATTTACCTTAAAATAGTAGGAATATCAGAATCGGCACCAGTAGTAATGAGGGAAGTTAGCAGCCTATTACTAGAATATGCTGGAAGACAAATTTCTGATACAGATTTGCAAATAGTAAAAAGAAATTTGATTGAAGAACATTTGTATAAACATGAAACGTTATCATCAAAAATGACGCTATATGGGTTACAGCTTCTTTTAGATGGTACTATAAGAAGTGACAAAGTAATAATGGAATCCATTAATATGGTATCTGCTAAAGATATTGAAAGCGCTTATACTAATATGCTTGTTAATGACATAACTTTACTTTTTAATGGGGCTAAAACGGTTAATGAAGCGTATTTCAATAGAACATTTTTTTAGGCATCTTGTTCAAAAGTATAGAACATAACGATATGTTTCAAAGATAAAAAAGGAAAGGAGGGGAGAATATGGAAAAATTAATTCATGAAGTACCTGTTTTAGAAATCATTGATGTGGAAGCTTTAGAAGAAATTACAGCTCTTGCAGGTTCTTGTGCTTGTCACTGTAATGGACGTTACTAAATAGTAAATTAATAAAATGCTTGAGAACAAGATGCATTGTAAGAAAAGAAATGTGTAAACACAGTGATTACGTATTGAAAATTTAAAATGTTTTCAGAAATGGAGAATATAATGAAATATTATTTGATTGATAACAAGTATGTATATTTACCACTTAATAAAACTGTTTTGAAGTTAAAAAAGGAAGTAAATAGTATTGAGATTAAAAATATTATTTCTAGGTGTTGTAATAATTTACTAGAAAAATATGATGATGAAGTGATTAGACGTCCGAGGGAAGAGTATACTTTTGAAAGCTTGCACTCATATAATTTGGGTATTATACCGACAAATGAATGCAATTTGCGTTGCCGATATTGTTATAGCGAAACTGGCGAAAAGCCGAAACAAAATTTATCAAAGCAACAAGTAACAAATTATATTAACCATTTAATAAAAAATGCAGTAATACATAGTAAAATCCAACATGAATCGGTAGAAGCGAAATTAATTATTACCGGAGGGGGCGAACCTACATTTCAGTGGGAACTATTTAAGTACATAGTTGATTATTTTTCGTCAAAGTGCGAGCAATATAATATCAAAAAGAAAATAGGACTTGTTACAAATGGAATTATGAGTGAAAGTCATGCAGAATATATTATAGAAAATGTAGAACAAATTAATCTGTCGGCAGATGGATTTGCTGAAATTCAGAATGCACAACGTCCTATGGTTAACGGAAAAGAATCATTTGAATTGGTAGAGAAATTTATACGCACTTGTGAAAAAAGAGGAAAGAAATTACTAGTAAGAGCTACTGTTTTGGCTGAAAATTTCCACAGGTTGACTGAAATATGTGATTTTTTCTTTGGTAAATATTCAAATGTTATTGCACTTCATTTTGAGCCGTTATTTTATGTGGGACGAGGGAGTAGGCTTGGAGAAAATCATTCGCAAAAATTGATGGAGTTTATGAGATCTTATATTGAAGTCTATCAATATGTTAATGAAAAGTATTCAGATAAAAATCTTTATAATTCTTCGTTTGATTATCGGCTAAAAGAATATTTTTGTAGTGCTTCGTTAGGATTAAACCCATGGCTTCACATGGATGGAAGTTTATTGCCATGTACAGATTACGTACAAGAACCTGAACTTCAAATTGCTAAAGTAACGGATCTGGGAATAACAATAAACCCAATATTTAAGAAGATGATACATAATTTGAAAGAATGTGAGAAGTGTTTTGCGTTTTATCATTGTGGAGGAGGATGTCCACACAATATCGAAAAAGATGCAAATGGAAATAATTTAAATGCACATTCAGAGGCTTACTGTAAAATGGTGGAACAATATTGGAGAATAGCAATAACGACACTAGGAGAAGGAAAGAACTTTTGCGATCTAGAGTCAGAAGAGATTTTAATACCTGGATGTGATGAAATTCTAGTAGCATATAAAATCAACAATAAATAAAAGAGGAGAAATGTTATGAATTATGAAAATAATACAATTTTATCCATAAAAAAAGATGTAATATGTGAAGTGGTAGAAGGTGATATGGTGGTTTTTTCGCCACAAGAAAATTGCATTATTAATTTAAATACATCGGCTTCTAGAATATATGAATTATTAAAAGAAGAAATAAGTTTTGAAAAGTTAGTTGACAGATATTATGGTCAATTACAAGATGAAGAGAAGCCGAAAAAAGATATCGTTTCTAATGATATATGTAATATGCTAAGTATTTTAGAAAATAGAGGTATACTTAAACGTTGTTAACTTAAGAAAACAACTAAACGTGGGAGAGAAATGGACAGATTGAAGATTTCTTTATTAATACATGGAGTAACGATTGTTTTGGAACTTCCCCTAGAAATTGTGGACAAGTTGGAGTTCCTGCAATTTGGTTTTAAATCAACAACAAGTTATCCAGCAGACATAAGTGTCTCGAAAATGTGTAATGGAACTTATAAACTATCTATAATTACTGAAAAAGTAGTCGAAAGTGATGTTTTATCTGCTAATGAAATTTTATTCAGATTATCAGTGGAACTCGAAAATTTGTTTGTAAGCAAAATAATGAAAAGGAATCAATTCGCTATTGCAATTCATGGTGGTAGTGTTATACATAATGGAAAGGCAATATTAGTTCTACAGGAAAAAGCGGCGGGTAAGAGTACGTTAATTGCAAAATTGTCACAGATGCCATCTTATAGCTATATGTCAGATGATTTAATTATATCGAGTGGAAAAACTGTATTAAGTATTCCACTCCCGATTAGATTACGTAATCCTAATGTTGATGGACTTGATATAAAGCAAGAACAGTTGCAAATAGTAAGTAGAGATATAAACAACAGTCTTCGGTATTTCTATTTGCCGAAAGAAAGGTGTGAGGTGACACGTATGCCTGTTTCGACGATTTTAATTCCTCATTACAATGTAAGTGCCACAAATGAAATAAAAAAAGTGACAGGAAGTGAAAAAGTAAGTTTGATAACAAATCAAATAAAGAGATATACCGAAGTGGAAACTATGTATAAGACAGTGTTAGAAATGGTAAAACATGTAGAGATGTACCATTTGTATTACTCCGATTTCACTGTACTGGATGAGTTGATCCCCTTAATTTGATAGGGAAAAATATTACAGGTTTTGAGGTTTTGGAGAGTGAAGATGCTAATATATAGATTTATAGTATTTAATGATTTAGATAATAATATAAATTCTTGGGTCAACATTGGATATATAGCCAGCTATTTGGAACATAATAAAAATGCAGAAGTTCAATTTCAATTTTATAAATCATGTGATGTATCTAAAGCTATTCAAGAAGTATGTGAGAATCCTCCAGAAGTAGTAGGGTTACCTATGTTACAACATAATTTTAATGAAATATTATCTTTTTGCAGAGAGATTAAGAAACGTCTACCGCAATTGTTTATTGTGCTTGGAAATAAAGAGGCTGTATGCTATTATGAATACATAATGACACACTATCCAGAAGTAGATGCAATTGTTTTAGGTGAAGGCGAAGTAACGACCAATGAAATGTGCTATAGATTATCCCGAGGTGAAACACTTGTGGAATGCCCAGGATTGGTGGTTAGAACGAAAGAGCACTTTGTTATGACAGGATCTCGCTTTTTGGTTCAAAATTTGGATGAGTTGCCGTTCCCAAGTAGAAAATATCGGGTAGGAGATAGTAATATATATAATATAATTGGATCGAGAGGTTGTGTTGGCAGATGCAGTTTTTGTGAAGCAAATACAATTTTTGAAAAGAATTTATGTACTGGCTCCTCAGTTAGATATCGAAGTATTGATAATATTTTAGATGAAGTCGCAGAACTAATGGGGGAAAATAAATTTGTTGTAATCAATTTCTTGGATTCTACATTTTGTAGTAATAATAAACACGCTATCTTACGTCTACAAGAATTATATAATCAAATTGTTGAGAGAAAACTCAATTTTCAGTTTAATCTTAATGTGCGTTCTGATCAAGTAAATGATGAATTTATAAAAAAGTTAAAGCAATTGAGCACTGTGGGGTTAGATTCTATTTTAGTTGGCATTGAAACAGGAAATGCAGATGATGTCAAAATATATAATAAAGGGCCCAATTTAGAACACCATATTAATGCAATAAAACTGCTTAACAAAGCATTAAAGAATGATCCTAATTTTATAGGAGTTGAATATGGATTTATAAACTTTAATCCATTTTCAACAATTGAAAAACTAAAAGCAAATGCTGAATTTGCAACGACGTATAATGTAACTCTATATCCGTTTGATATAATGAGTAAACTTAGACTATCTGGTAGTACTAAAATAACTCAACAAGTTGCAGAAGCAGGTTTATTGAGACAAGACATCAAAAAACCTATTACGGATCCATATGCGTATGATTTTATTGATGATAGAATGGAGAGGTTATATTGTGTTTTGGAGAGAGCATATTCATTTGTTAAATTTGCGAATACTTCTCTTTTGCTTTCCAAATTACGTCGTTACTCAATGCATGCAACAGTAGATATTGAAATCCTAGAAAAAGTTATCGAAATGAATAGACAAGTTGGATATATAACCATACAAATTTTTGAAAAAGCGTTATTTATAGTGGAAAATTCATTGCCGGCTGAACAATTATTTAGATATGCAAAAGAACAAAACGACGGAATTAAAGAGTGTAGTAAACAGTTAAAAGGCATAGAAAACAGAGTTTCGATAGATTTAGCTAAACTTCAAGAACTTCCATATTTTAGTTAAGGACGGTGTTGAAAATGATAAAAAGATTTTTCCTTTCTATAAAATTAATGAGTCAAGCGACAAGGTTTTATACGGTTGTCAAAATTTTATTAATGTTTATATCTGCTTTATGTACGCCGTTTTCTGTTTATGTAATGCAGAAGATGATTGAAAAAATCGAAAATTTTATAATGGAAGCATCTGGTATAAAGCCTATAATCAGTTGGGTGACGGTGTTTGCTCTAATTAACTTATGGGTGGTTCTACAAACACATTTGGAAAATGTGTTGCGACTAGTTATTTTAAAAAAACTAAAAGAAAATTTATTGCCACTTATGGCGAATAAGGTGAGTAAGATAAAGTATAGTTATTTTGAGAAATCAGATTGCAAGGATGTTTTTTATCAGTTAGAAAAAGCCCCGCACGAGATGATTTTGACTATTTTTGATGAAACATTAAATTTGGTGAAGAATACCATATCTTTGTTAGGTATAGCGTATGTTTTTACACAAGTTTCACTTTGGTTTTTTGCCATTTTTTTAGTAGTTTTAATCCCTGTGCTGTGGAGTGACTACAAGTCCTCTTTCATAGTGAAAAAAATGCACCAAAGTCAGACTTTTGCTGAACGTCAGCTGGCATACTATGATAGTTTACTACTTGAGAAATATAACTTGTCTGAATTGAAAATTATGAATGGCATTGGTTATATTCGTAAAATTTGGAATGAGAAAGCTAAAAAGGTGTTAGGGGAACATGTGAAGGCGACTATTAAATCACAATTTTTACTTTTGACTAGTACATTACTCTTATTTGTTTTTTCAGCTTCAATTATGGGAATGTTCTTATACAGTATTTATCATAAGATTATTTCTGTTAGCACATTTGTGGTTCTTGTTAATGCCATTCAATCTATATATACAATTTCATATAATTTATCAGATTCAATAACTTCGCTGGGCAGAAGAATGGAGAAAATGGAGTATTTTGAGACATTCTTTTCTATACCAAATCAACAAGATGGAAAAGAAATATTAAATTCCGATGTATACGAAATAGAATTTAAACATGTTAGTTTTACATACCCGGATGAAGATGAACCAGTCTTTTCTGATTTATCATTTTGTATACATGCGGGTGAAAAAATATGTATTGTAGGAGAAAATGGTGCAGGAAAGTCGACGATTATTAAGTTGTTGTGTGGTTTATATCAACCGGACAGAGGAAGTATTAGTGTTAATGGTGTTAATATTAATGAAATTTCCAATGAAGATATGAAGAAGGTAAGAAGTGTTGTATTTCAAGACTATTTTCGATTTTATTCAACGATTCGAGAAAACGTGGCGTATAGCGAGTTAAAAAAAATGAATGACGATCAGGCGATTTTTGCAGCTTTGCAACAAGGCCAAATATTGCAGTTTGTTGATAGGTTGAATAAAAAAATTGATTCTAATTTGGGAAATTTAGAAGATGATGCGATAGATTTATCGGGCGGACAGTGGCAAAAGTTGGCAATATCAAGAGCGTGTCTGTGTAAAAGTAAGTTTATTATTTTGGATGAACCCACGGCTTCTTTGGACCCAATGGCAGAAAGCAAAATGTATCATGTTTTTTCACAAGTATTAAAAGATTATGGCTATATATTTATTTCGCATCGACTAGCGTCTGCGAAGGTAGCCGATAGAATTTTAGTACTGCAAAAAGGTAAAATTATTGAAGATGGAAATCATAATGCATTGATGGAGAAGCGAGGAATTTACTATACAATGTTTACAGAACAAAGTTCTTGGTATATCGAAAATCGGAAAACGAGGTGATAATTTTGAGGTTAAAGATAAGGACTCTATGGAGAGTTATTTTATTATTTTTTTATGCTATTCCATGGAATTGCTTTTTTGAATTAATTTTATCCATGGCACTAATGGCATATTATGTTTTTGCGGTTAAGATTACTGCACAGCTTTTCGAGAGTGTAGGTTATTATTATCAAGTAGAACACAGTGATTTTGCTATTGTGATGAAATATGTAGTATTGTTTGTGGCAATGCGCCTAGTGCAGAGTTTGATTATTTTTTTGAATGGTCTTAACACAAATGTATATGTATATCGAAAAGCAACAAATCATTTCAGGCAAAGGTTGTCAAAGAAAGCCGCGATGCTATCACTTATCAGTTATGAGGATGCACATATAAATGATATGATTGAAAGAGCACAGGATATAGTGGTGGATGAGCGCTTGTCTGATTTATTTATAGCAATAGTAAATATCTTGAATGGATTCTTTTCAGTATTAGGCATTATGACAGTTCTAGTTGAATATAGTCCATGGTTGTTATTACTTGGCATTCCTAGCGTTGTTCCTTTTTTTTTAATTAGGCTTATTAGAGGAAAAGAATTTTATAAAATGAAATATTTTCAGGCTAAAACAAAGCGTAATATGGACTATTATTGGAGTTTATTGTTTGATAAGAAAAGTATGAAGGAAATACGTACATACGCATTCTCACATTACATTAGAGAGAAGTGGAGTTATTATAGGGATGATGTTGACGAAAAAGATTGGAACTTTAAATACAAAGACTCTTTGTCCATGCTTTTGGCTGATTTTATATCAACCGGAGGATATCTTTTGAGCGTGGTTTTAACGATTTATTTGTTGTTAAAAGGCCAAATTAATATAGGAGTTTTAGGTGCATGCCTTTCTGCTTTTTTATCAATGCAGACTTACACAAAGAAATTCTTAATAAGTGTTGGCAATGTTTTTGAAGGGGTAGAATTTAGCAAGGATTATATAGCGTTTATTGATTTACCCGATGCATCTAACGGAGAAATCTCATTGAAAAAAATTCCTGGTAGAATTGAGTTGAAGGATGTTTGTTTTCGTTATCCCAACAATGAAAACTATGTTATTAAGAATGTATGTTTACAAATAAACAAAGGAGAAAGAGTGGTTATTGTTGGAGAAAACGGAAGTGGAAAATCTACATTATTAAGAATATTATTAGGTCTATATGAATGTGATTTGGGCGAGGTTCTGTTTGATGAAATTCCATTTTCAAAAATACAAAAAGAAAGTTTTTATAATATGCTTAGTTTTATGTCACAAAACCCATTGCAACATAAAGCAACTGTTAGAGAAGCCGTTGCTCTTTCAGATTCAGAGGCTATTGAAGGGGAAGAGAAAATTATGGCTGCACTTCGTTTGGCTAAAATAGAGTATATTCTTGACGAAAAAGGGCTTAATACTCGATTGGGAAAAGAATTTGGCGGAAAAGAACTTTCGTTGGGAGAATGGCAAAAAATTGCACTTGCAAGAGCTTTTGTTAGAAACAGTGAACTAGTAGTGTTAGATGAACCAACTTCCGCAATAGATCCTATAGCGGAAATGGATATCTTAAACACTTTTTTGGATAATTTTGATGGTCGCACTTGTATTATTGTGTCTCATAGAATGGGAATATGTGTTTGTGCAGACAAAGTCATTTTGCTTAAAGATGGCGAAATAGCAGAATGCGGTTCTCACAATGAATTGATGGCTAAGCGTGGAGAGTATTATGCTATGTTTGTTGCACAAGCTCAAAATTATAAATAGAAATTTATAAGGATCGTAATAAAATGAATGAGAAATATATTGCAACTTATTTGCAACTTAAGACTAAGAGAGCAATAAGAATTGTTGCGGATGGTAATTGCATGGAGCCGATAATAAGGAATAAAGATGTGGTGGAAATTGTAGCATTTGACCGATACAAAGTTGGTGATATTGTTTTGGTATCAAATAATAAACAAATGAAAATTCATAGAATTATATCAAAAGATGATGAAGGTTATATCACTAAAGGAGATCATTCGTATTTGCCAGATAGAAGGAAAAATAGTGTAATTTTGGGGAAGGCAACACAAAATTGTACGTTAGGTCAAGTTATACATATAAATTCAAAAAGAGCATATTTGCGAGCATCAATATCTAGGTGGTGCGGAAATCTTTATAGGAGTTATTTAAAGTCATCATCTATGTGGAGACGAGGTACCTGTTATGTATTCCACAAAATAGGAAATGTGTTGTTGTTTTATATTTAAAAAATAAAGGAGAATAATGAATAAGAATAGTAAAATATATAAGACTGTATCAGCATTGAGATTCAGAGAACTGAACATGGTTCTTAGTGAATTTGATTTTCCGTATGCTATTGTAAAAGGTGAAGCATTATCTTTGTTTGCTTATGGTAAATTAGGGGAACGAGTTAGCCGTGACATCGATTTGTTGATTGAAAGAAAAAATGTGGGGAGAGCAAGTGCAATATTAAAAAAGAAAGGTTTTGAGCAGAATGTGTATGATAGAGAAGGTCAAATAATGATGATGAACTTTTCGCATCAAACGCTTCCTTTTAGAAAGAAAATTTGTTCTATTAATATTGAGGTGGATTTGAATTATAGTGTGTTTTGGGGAGAATATAAGAGCGACAGTAATGTGACAACTTTGTTTTTATCTAATGTCATTCCGGTACAAATATATAATTTTCAAATTAATACGTTATCACCGATGAAAGCTCTGGCCCATTTAATTTTACATCAATATAAAGATATGAACTCAATATATTTGTTGGCAACACGCAAAAAATATAGTAAAGCGGCCTTTGAAGATATCTATAATTTACTTAAAGCAAATATAAAAGAAATTCCAATGTTTGAGTTTTATGAATTTTGCGAAGAAATTAAAATTTGTCCATATGTCTATTATGTTCTATATCATACAAATTTTCTCTTTGAAGATTCTGTTTTACAAGACTTTGTGGAAGTATTTAAATCACAACAAGGAATGAAATTGCTTGACTATTATGGACTAACAAATAGTGAACGTAAAATGTGGAAATATGATATAGAGACGCGAATGAACTCTATAGACTTATTTCAACTAATGGAACAAGATTTGACTAAAAATGATTTAAAAAAAATTGAATACAATTTGACAAAAATGTAAAAGGGGAAAAGCAATGCAGAAAAATGATATTGACAGAATTATAAACATCGTAAAAGTGGCGCTTGAAATAGAAGAGTTATCTGAGTCTATTCTCGAAGATAATTTGCAAGACCTCGGTCTTGAGTCATTTGCCTTTATCAGAATTATTGTATCTCTAGAAGATGAATTTGGTATAGAGATTCCAGATGAATTATTATATATGGAACAACTTGATACAATAAGCAAAATTGTTAATGTTGTAGAAAGAATATTATACAAATAAATGTGTGCAATTTTAATATAGGAACAGAATATGAACTTCACAACGAATGATATATTTATATTTGGAATTGACGATGATATATTTGAAAATAGGAGCCAACTAGACTACTTATATGTGAGACTTTTGAAGTTGAGAGAATATTATGAGGAAAGAGGATGATTTAATGCATCATAATAAAGAAACAGTAGTAATTTCATTGGTGTCAAACATAGTATTCGAACCATATTTTGGACAGTGTATAAAGTCGAAATTTTCAGGAAAACACACTTTATTACAAAGAATATCGTATGGTGAACATAAGTCATATGAATGTCAAAAAAAACTATTGGACAGTGAAGTAATCGTTGTATGGTTAAATTTTGAAGCACTATGTGGTGATAGATTTAATTTGGTCATCTCAGAGCAAAGTGAGTTAGAAATAACTGATTTATGTAGTAGGTTGTATGATGAACTTTTGGAGATTAATACGAGAGCTACAATATTATGGTTTACTTTTGAAGATTATTATTTACCCATATTTTCAGTCATAGGAAATATTCCGTATGATAAGTACTTAAATGAGAGGCTGAATATGAGAATATATGATAGACTTTGTGATAAAGTATGTTTTATTGATTTGAAACATCTTATTGCTAGGGTAGGTATTGAGAATTCATATACAATGAAAGGAAAATATAGATGGAATGCACCATATTCAAAAAAATTGATATGTATATCTATAGAAGAGATATATAAACAATATCTTATTCATAGAGGAGTTACTAAAAAGTGTTTGATATTAGATTGTGACAATGTACTATGGGGTGGTATACTTTCAGAAGATGGGATAGAAAATATTAAAATAGGTGGACTTGGAAAAGGCAGGTCTTTTCAAGAGTTCCAAAAGTTTATTGTATCACTATATTTTCACGGAGTAATAATCGCTATTTGTAGCAAGAATGAATTGTCAGATGTATATAATGTGTTTCGTAATCATAATGCGATGATTCTGAAAGAAGAACACATTTCTTGTTTCAAGGTTAATTGGGAAAACAAACCAACTAATATAAAAGAAATAGCAGAAACGCTTAATATTGGTCTGGATAGTATGGTATTTGTAGATGATTCATACATTGAGGTTGAAGCTGTAAAGATGTTATTGCCAGAAGTTACTTCCATTATTTATGAATATGATTCAGTATATTCCCAACTTAGTTGTTTTAATTTAAAAAGATATACAGATATAGGGGATATAACAAAGCGTACAAATACATACAAAACGAATCAAGCGCGAGAGGAATTGAAGGCCAAGTATACATCATATGAAGAATATCTTGCAGCTTTGGAGATAGTTGTTGATATTCACGAAGCAGTACCTAGTGAATTGAGTCGTGTGTCTGAATTAACACAGCGAACGAATAGATGTAGCAATGGAAGAAGATATACTGTTGATGAAATCAAACGAAGGATTTTGCATCGTGATACAAAATTATATTCGGTTTCAGTATCAGATTGTTTTTGTGACTTAGGAATAGCCGGGTGCGTTGAAGTTCAGAACAATGTATTGACTTTGTTTAGCATGTCTTGCCGTGCACTTGGACGAAACATAGAAACAAAGATTTTGCAGTTTATATCAAAAAAACACGATGTGACAAAAATTCAATTTAAGACTACGGGTAAAAACAATGATATGAAAATGCTCTTTTTAACAATATTTCCAGAGGCAGATTTTGATGAAATAGGATGAAAAGAAGGTTGTATGCGACAGAATAATTTATAGGATGGAGACATCGAATAAGAAATGATTTTGTGTAAGATACAAACTAGTGTGAAGTATGGATACAAACTGCAGGAGGTGAATATGATACAGGTTCAAAATCTTAATATTACTCATAAGAAGGATATGCGATTAATACTTCAAAAATTTTCTTGTGTATTTAATTATGGTGACAAGGTGGTGATAATTGGTGAAGAAGGTAATGGGAAATCGACTTTACTTAAATGGATTTATAATCCTAAAATGATAGAGAATTATACAGAATATCAGGGTAAACGAATTGTTAATCAAGAAACATTAGGGTATTTGCCACAGGAACTATCGTTTGAAGATAGAAAAAGGACAATAATAGAATTTTTAGAACAAGAGCCTTCATTTTGGGAATGGTCTGTTGGAGAAATTAATGAAATGTCAAACAAACTGCATTTACCGAGTGGTATTATTTATGAAGAACGTAAGATGGAAGACCTGTCAGGGGGAGAAAGAATAAAAATACAAATAGTTCGTTTGTTGCTTGCAAAACCAACAGTTTTACTTTTGGATGAACCATCCAATGATATAGATATAGAGACATTACAATGGTTAGAAAAAGTTATTTTAGACTGGCCATATATTGTGGTATATGTTTCGCATGACGAAACATTAATTGAAAATACGGCCAATATGGTAATTCATATAGAACGTTTGCATAAAAAAACACAAAGTCATCATACAATTGAGAGGTTGCCATATAAACAATATATGACAAAGCGGAAATGTGATTTCGAAAGGCAAATAAAACAAGCATATAATGAAAGAAGAGAAAAGAAAAAGAGAGATGAAAAATTGCATAGCCTAAAACAAAGCGTGCAATATAAGCTTGACCATATATCGAAACCAGAAAGAGATGCGCCAGGGCGTCTTATGAAGAAAAAAATGAAAGCAATAAGTAGCATGGAGAAACGTTTTGAACGTATCAATCAAGATATGATACAGGTTCCGGAAGAAGAAAGACCTATTCTTCTACAATATGGAGTGGGAGAATGTTCACTTCCAACCAATAAAATGGTTTTAGAATGTTCGCTAGATAAATTATATTCATTAGGGGCTCAGCATGTGCTTGCAAGCAATATTAATTTATTAATCCGTGGACCTGAAAAGATATGTATTGTTGGCCGAAATGGAATTGGAAAAACAACACTAATTCGAAAAATAATGGAAGTCCTCTCGAGTCGCAAAGACATATGTGTAGTGTATATGCCACAGAATTATGAAGAAGTGTTAAACGAACAAATAACACCTATAGATTATTTAGATGATTCGGGAGATGAAAAAAGGCGAACGAAGATCAGACAATTCTTGGGAACTTTAAAATATACATCTGATGAAATGGAACGTCCTATTGCTGAACTTTCCGAAGGACAAAAGGCAAAATTATTCTTCCTTCAAATTAGTTGGGAAAAAGCCAATATACTAATATTGGATGAGCCAACACGAAATTTGTCTCCATTATCAGGGAGAATTGTACGAGAACAATTAGCAAGATTTCCAGGTGCGATAATAAGCGTTTCACATGACCGGAAGTATATTAGTGAAGTGTGTGATAGGGTGTATGAATTAACCTCTGATGGGTTAAAATATTTAAAGGATTTTAATATATGATGGGTTAAAAGTGTAAGTTGTTTCATATTTGAATAAACAGGTGCTGAATATTTCAGTGCCTGTTTTGTTAATGCGCCTATCGGTGCACGTTTCTAACGGTGAAAAGTATCCAATCTTTCCTAGTAGTAATGTCATTAAGCTAGGGAAAAGTTACAAGCATTTCATGGCAAGTTTTAATTACAAGACAAATCGTGTGTTGTTATAGGACATATTCATTTTTGTTGCACCATAAACAGACAGAGTGTATATTCCGCCCATGCTAATCCATCTGCACGGAAAAACTGTACCAGTCTCACGGAGGATGAGGACCACCCTCACGGAGACTGTACCATTTTGAATTAATAATCTATATTTGGAATGTCAATTCCAGCTTCTTTTAATATTTCTTCAAGAAAGATAATTCATATCTGAAGTCGTTGTATCTCAATCCAATTTCCATGACACAATTCATCTGCCTCTTCAAGTTCTTGTCTGGTCAACTCATAATCGTTCCATTTAATACATTTGTGATTATTACTAAAGGCATAATAGTTATTCATGAGTTCCGACCTCCTTAGAAGCACTGGCTCTAAGACCATGTCGTTTTCACATTGAAACGCGTCCATCTATTAAGACTACATATGAATTATGTATGATGCGATCCATAATAGCATCTGTTATTGCACTTCCGGTTTCTATATCCATGCTATTGTTAGGATTCAAACGCGCATACCAATCATCCGGTTCATACTGTGTGCAGAAGATGATGGAACCGTCTGTACATCTTGCTTCAACAATCTCCAATAAGTCATAAGATTCTTGCTGGGTAAGTGGGCGAATCAGCCACTCATCCAGAATGAGCAAATCTACCTTCTTATAGTTTGCTAATACTTTCTTTAACGAACCGCATCCTTTTGCAATCGTTCTTCGAATCCCAGATTACTGTAGGCATTTTTATCCTTTAACTGATTCATTAGTTCGTCAGCCATTGCTGTAAGCTTCATTTTCTTTAACGTTTCACATGTTTGTTCATTAATCATTATTTTGTACCTCCTCTTTTGAAATAACCAGGACCACGAGATATACCACCGCTTAGGGATGACTTGCTTGCAGTAGTTACTGTATCAGATATAGATAATTTATCCTGTCCATTCTTCAGGATGGTACTTATATTTCTTATTGTTGGTTCTGAGGTGTAATATAAAACGCGTTCACAGGCTGATTCCAAACGTTCGTGACCGTACCGGTCTGAAAACTTTGTCAGACTGGAACATGCTTTGTAGCCCTGTTCCGGTTGTGTGCCGGATATAAGGAAGTATTCAATGACTGCCATGGTTTGCTTGCCAATCTTAGATGCCCATATACGGAACTCATCACTATTACGATTGAGATACTTCTAATGATTTTGTGGCATATGCTCCGGCTGCACCACCGGAGTACGTGTCACTTCTTTCAAACGTGGATGAGAAGCAACACGTGAACCATGATAAAATGCCTCTACTGTATTCTTTGTAAGACGAATATCAATCTGTTCACCAATTAAATCAAACGGAACAGAGTATTTGTTTTTTCCGTCAGTTATGAGATAATCATTTTGAACCTTTGCAGTGGACCAGACTGCAGGTTCGTAAGGGGTTAAAGGGAGCGGTTTCATGAAACTTTTTTCTTCTTCAAGATAAGCAGTGTTGCGGCTTCCTTCCCTTTTTTTGAAAGGATAGTTGTTTAACCCATTGAGTTTTTCCGCAATAGCTTCATGAATTTCTTTCATGGAGAAGAATTTCCTGTTTCTAAAAGCCGCGATAATCCATGTGGAAGCATACTTTACACTTCCTTCTGCAAGACTTTTATCCTGCGGACTTTTTACTCGGCAAGGAACCATTGCAGTTCCATAGTATTCTGCCAATTCCTGATAACTCCGATTGATAATGGTATCATACTTAGTGTTTTTGACAATTCCGGTCTTTAAATTATCCGGTATTACAATCTTGTTACACCTTCGAAATAAGAATACGCGTGTGCATGACAGGCGAGCCAGCATTCACTTTTCATGTTTTCGCGTGCTTCTACATACGCTTTGCAACTACATGGCAGAACTGCCTCAAACAAGTATACATCCGTCACATCACCTGTATATTTGTCATGCAAAGGGATGGTATTGCCGGCCCAATCAACCTGCATGGCATCACCCGGTTTATGTTGTATACGCATGGTTGCTTTTGTAATTTTAGCCTAATGACGATACTTATCACAGAATTGAGAATACATGTATGGCGTATTCCCATTCGCATATGCTTTTTCGCAATATTCGCTCCAAAGCAGGCTGAGATTGACGCCGGGTTTGGCTAATTCTTTATAAATGTAACTGTAATCCGGTTCTACGCGAGGATCTGTGGCTGTCAGGCGTTCAGGATAGAATGTCTGATACAAAACCTCATTTGTAATTGTTTCGTCTAACGGGAGTGTTAGATCCAGTTTTTTTGCAAGTCCCTGTACTTCACTTATTGTGCTGCGGGAACTATGCACACTTGCAGCGATTTGACGCTGCGAATATCCAAGGCTAGTAAGCCTTAGAATTTCTCGATAATTGACCATAGTTACGGACCTCCTAAAATGATAGTCATACAAAATGTGTGCCAATATCATTATAGGAAATTTATATGCAATGGTACACCTTCCGTAACAATAGAATAACTATCTGCTGAGATAATAGTTTCTTGTTTGTGATGTGAAAATTTGTTATATTTATATCATCAAAAGTTTGGAGGTATTTTCGCATGAAACAACACCACAGTTTGGATCCATATCCAATTCCAAAAGAAGAACATCCTCTGTTTATTAACGAACCTTGGCTAATTGATGGTTCAATTGTGAGAGAAATCGAAGAGAATAATGAACCCGAAGCAGAAAGTGATAATCGTAGGATATATGTGCCTATAGATTTAAATAAATCAGCCATACTTAGAAGATTGAGCAACATCATTAGACGATATGGAGAAGCGAATTGGCGAAACGAGATGAGTTTCTCAGTTGACTTGGAAAGGCTCTTGGCACAAGTAGAAATATATGATCAGATTTGGTATGTACGCCACGCACCAACCACAGGAGTACATAGCAGCGAAGCAATCGAACTAATGCAAGAATTTATAGAACAACTTGAAGGGATTCCAAATGGTGGTGCAGAGTGCTTTCCTTTTGAGTTAATTGGTAGGTTGAAAAAGGAATATTTGTAGTATAAAAGAGATTGGCTGGCACACCTTCCGTGAAAGTGGCTCTGTTTTTCCGTTAAGGTGGTACAGTTTGTCCGTGCAAATGGATTAACTCTATCGGAATATACAACTGTGTTTCAAAATGTTGGATTTACAATAGAATGGCGATTATAAAAACATCTCCATATTACCGTGACTGGATTGCATCTCATTACAATCTGATTGCTTCAAATGGATTTGGTTTTGAATTTGAAAATGTGACACCAGCTTATCATGAAGAAATACTGATGAGGGAACCAGTGCATATGTTTCATCTTACAAAACAAAATATCGTGGACAAGCTCAAAGGATATCTAAGAGACGGTTATTATGTTAATATGATGATCAAACAATAATACTAATACAGAAGAAACGCATCTTCAAATAAAAAACTACATACAAGTTATTCTGGATGTTCGGGTGTTGTGAATGATAACAACACCTTTTTTATTACTAAAGTACATTAAAGGGGCACTTTACGTACATCTGAGATGACTGTATAAAATTGTCTAAAATATATACAATAATAAAGTCTGTAGGTGACGGAGGTGCTCAATGAAAAAAGGTGAAACTATAATCCAAAAACAAGAGGTGGCTGCACGTTTGCGTGGAATTCGGGTGAATTCAGGATATACACAAGAACGATTTGCTGAAATTCTTGATATTTCTGTATCGGCATATAAAAAGTTAGAGAGTGCAGAGAATCAAGTATCAGTAGACTGTCTTGCAAAGATAGAAAAGCAGTTGAAGGTATCTTCTGATTATATTCTATTTGGGGAACAGCAAAACAGAGAAGAGGTATGGAAGGCAATTTTAAATTGTTCTGAAAAGGATAAGATGTATCTGTTATTCCGCCTAGTCAATTATTTTACCAGATTGAGTACAGCAAAGTTTCTTACGCAAGATGTACAAGCCATTTATGATAAGGAGTTTTTGGAAGTCTTAAAAGAAATGGATATTTAGAATATGCAAAAGAGAAATATACTGATACTGGAAGATAAGAAAAGTCATAGGGAGGCCTTGTATAAAATTATAACTGATTTGGCGCAGAATATAACTATATACATGGCTTCTGATGTGCATAGCGCTTATCAAATCGCAATGGAGAATCATATCCATTTATTTTTGCTGGACATTATTTTATGCCCGGAAAAACCAGGCGATGTGATGGGATTAAGGTTTGCACAGGAAATTAGAGAAATCAAAAAATATCAATTTACGCCATTAATCTTTATCACATCATTAGAAGATCCCAAATTGTATTCGTATAGTCAATTACATTGTTTTGGTTATATTGAAAAGCCTTTTAGTGTGGAGCAAGTGCGTAAAAGTGTTTTAAAGGCCTTGGAATTTCCGGTAGAGGATGATGGCGAGCGTTTTGTGTATTTTAGAAAAGATGGGATTGTCTATGCGAAGTGCATAAAGGATATTATTTATATTGAGAACGCACGCAGAAAAGTGATAATTCATTGTAAGAATGATGTGTTGGAAATTCCGTATAAGACATGCGAAGAGTTGATGAAAGAGATAGATTCCAAAGATTTTGTTCAATGTAGTCGTTATACAATTATTAATAAAAGATATATTGAGGAGATTGATTATACCAATCGATACATAAAGTTAAAGCATGTCAAGGCTCCAGTTGAAATTGGGGTTATTATGAAAAATAAACTTAAAGAGAAGATTGGGGATAGGATAAATGGTTAATTTTAGTGACTGGATAATCGAGAATGGAATTAACCAGATAGCATGCTTCTTGGAAATTTGGATGATTTTATTATGCGTTCATGGCATCTTTAAACAAAGATTTAAAGTTACACTCGAAAATATTATATTAATCTCAGTTGATTTGGTGGTTATGGCACTAATATACATGAAAATTTTGGGAGAACTAGCATCAGTTTTTGTTTACTTGATGATATTTGTATATTGTGTTATGAAATTTAAAACGAAATTTGGAGAAGCAATAGGTCGTTTCTTGTTGAGTTTCTTTGTAATTGTGTTAATTGAGATTTTTGCTAGTATTGTGGCAACACCAATTGCTCATGCATTCCAAGTTGATGAGGCATTGATGTTACTAATAAATACGTTGGGTCTCGTAATGACTATGTCCATTTTTAAGATTCCCTGGTTCAGGATGAAAAAGATTCATCTGAATATGGACAAGGGGACATGGAGAACTCTGATATTATTGTGTGGGTTTAGTGCATTATTTATTATAGTAGATTATCGAATTCGTGGGAAAGTGGACCAAATATATTATTTTATATTTTTAATTTCGTGTGTTATGGTGTGTTTTAGTGCGATTTCTGCTCAAAGAACAAAGCATATGCTAGAAAAGCGTAAGTTGGAATTGGAGATGCAGGAAATATAAGGTAACACATATAAGGAATTAATTTCAGAAGTGCGAAGAAAGCAGCACGATTTTAAGAATCAACTTGGTGCTATTTATAGTATGCATTTGACTGCAAACTCATTGGAAGATTTGGTCCAAAAACAGAGTGAATATGGAAAGATATTGTTAGAGGAGTGTCGTTACGACAAAATACTGGTAGGTTGTAACAATCCTATACTAGCTGGATATCTTTATTACAGATGTGTTGCTTATGAGAAAAATGATGTACAGATTGACTATCACATTCATGTAGACGGAGCGGAGTGTTGTTTGTCACTACATGAAGTAATAGAAATACTAGGTATACTTCTTACTAATGCTTTTGAAAGTTACTGTGCAGAGAGCAAAGAAAAATATATTGATTTAGTATTGGAAGAAACATCTGAAAACTTAATGATAGAAGTCAGCAATATATCAAATAAATTAACTTCCGCAGAAATTGAAAACATTTTTAAGGAAGGATACAGCACAAAGGGAGAATACAGAGGAATCGGTTTGGCTAGAGTAAAGCAATTGGTTGCAAAGGTACAAGCAGATTTAATTGTAGGAAATCAGATAAAAGAAAGAAGAAATTGGGTTAGCTTTAGATTAGTAATTCCAAAATGAGAGGGTGAATGGAGAAATGCTGTTCACCCTCTTTCACATTCTAATGTTGAGTCGGCATTGGGAATTTTGGTTCACCCCATAAAACAAGGCTAGGGTAATCAAAACCAAGTTGCCAAGACCATTTTGCTAGTGCATTCCACATTTATTTTTCCTCCTTCTTAAGATTTTTGCCAATAGTAACTGGCAGATATGTATGACAACGATCCAAACACCAATATTGGTATATCGGTTGGCTGGAACAATGCATATCAAAATTAAATACGTAATGAGGATTAGTATGGTGTTTCGTTTGCTTTTTTGAATAAGTTTCTCAGTGGCAGGTGGGCGATTGGCAGATACAACCGGCACAAGTTGATACCCTACCACAATGCTTATGATTAGGATGATTCCAGATATCAAATTTGATAAAGGAAAATTTATTCCTAAAACGATACTTCCAAACATTACGAGAAAGCTTACTATTAAACAACTGATATAGTGCTTGAAGTGTAACCCACCGCCATTTGTTCTAAGAAGAATGAGCAATATCATAGCAAATGCAAATTCACTAAATAGGTGCAATCTTAGAGAGATGATTGAAAATAATAAAATTTTACTTCCTTCAGAAACTATGCATTGAAGTAGGTATTTGACTAGTTGCTTTTTATATTCATCTGTCATATTTTCAACGGTTGCTTGCGTATTGTTATTCATTTCCTGTTCCTCATTTGTATGTGATGAATGAAGTATATTAGGAGAAAGAGACAAAAAAGGAATTCTGTACTGAACTGTAAGAAATAATAAATTTGATGAATTTAAATATAAATAAGCGATATGAAATAGAAGTTAAGTTAAACAATCTAATAGTTTGGGACAAGAAAATGTTGTAATAGTGATAGGGGAATAAGATTATCTTTGATGAAAACGGTTTTTTAGGTAATGTAAATGTGAATGATAGTTGGTTTTTCGCCTCTTTACATTGAGCTATCTTAAAAAAAGGAGTTGATACAAATGATAAACATATATAAAAATGCGGGGGAACGAATACTACTAACAAGGGTAATGAGAGGATATACGCGAGAAGCACTTGCTGAATTAGCCGAGATTTCTCCTAAGTTTCTATATGAAATTGAGACTGGGAAAAAGGGTTTTTCAGCGCAGGTTTTGCACAACTTATGCAAGTCTTTGAGTGTTAATTGCGACTACATATTAACAGGGAAACAGGAGGTTTCTTATGATCAAAAGCTGGTTATGATACTTGAACTATTTAGTAAAGAAAAGACGGAGCAGATATCGAATATTTTAAAAGAGATATATGAACTAATAGGTCGGTAAGCACTATTTTAGTCGGAAAAGGTAGATGAAGGTCGAAAGTATGGGAAAAGCTTCCAGTCTGCTTTATCTTTGTTGATTGATATATCACAAAGGAGGAAACCGTTTATGGACCAAAAACTACAGGAACTGCTTTATTCCAAGGGAGTGTTTCGACACTATCAGGGGTATGAATATTTTGTTCGTTCTGTTTACATGGTGTTGGAAAATCCAGAGCGCCTACAACATATGTATAAGGAACTGTATCTTCCGATTGCGTTGGAATACAAGAAAGATGTGCGGACTGTAGAGAAGAATATCCGTAAAGTACGGGATGTATTTGTGAAGAATGGCGGAACGAGTTTGTTGGCAGAAATGGGAGGCGGAAAGTTTTGGGATGACAAGACGCCGTATCCGAGAGAAATGATTGAGATTTTTGCGTTTTATTTGAAGGAACAGAAAGAGTAGGAGGAAAAATATGTCTGCAAATAAAGTGAAATTACCATTTGAAATACACCCTTTAACAATTTGTTATCACTATATGGCATTTCCTTTAGGGATTATTCAAGCTCATGCTAATGCCAAAAAGTTGGATATCACGCCTTGGATTATAGGAAAAAATCTGAATTGCTCATTTAATGACAATGCACCGAATCACAAATATGATATATGTTTAGCAGATGTGTGGGCGGTAGAGGATGAGATATTATCACATCAATATATCAATATGTTTAAGGATATGTATTCGGTTTTTGACAGTGATATTATTGATGTTTTAAAAAAGGTCTTGAATGCTGGCTGTTATGTGTTCGGTGCGTATAATGAGAGACATATTCCGGGTAAGAGTGCATATCAAAAGAGAGATTTTCTGCATGACTACATAATATATGGGTTTAATGATGAAAGCAGAACATTTTACTCTGCTGGATTTTTGAAGGACCAAAGGTATGCGCCTTTTGAGATTTCATATGAAAATTTTGCTAAGAGTTTGTTTGATAGCCCATCTGACAGGATTTGGTTTGATTTATGGCAATATAATGTTGATGCCACCTTTACGCATGATATAGGACGGATAAGGAGTGAATTGGGAGAATATGTGAATTCTACAACAAGCCATAATTTGCAAAAAAATTGCATTTATGGAATGGATGCAAATAGAAGGCTTAAAGATTTCTATGTAACTTGTATAAAAACTCATGAAAATCCACAATTTGACATAAGATATTCGCGTGCCTTTATGGAACAGAAGTATTTTATTCATTTATGCGTTCGTTATTTGCATGATTGTAATATAATTTGCATGGACAATTATGAATCGGAGCAATTAAAAGAAGTATATGATAAAGCTATGTTAGTGCATAGAATTGGAATGAAACTTAATCTTTCAAAGAATTACACATTAATTGATAAAATTAGTGACATATTTAATTGGATTGAGAAAGTTGAGAGCATGATACTGCCTAAGGTAATAGCTCTTTTAGAAGGTTCTTCGATCACATTGTAAAGTAGGTGTTCTCCTAAATGATAATGGAACGCATAGGTAAATGTTGAAATTTGAATATTTACAATAATAGATAAGTTGTGATAAAATAAAATGAGGTTATTAATGCAAGGAGATAGCGTGTGAGGCACGTTTTGTTTTCTTGCTTTTTTTAATGAAGCAAATAACGGATAATTGTTAGTTATCCGTTAATAATGTGATACAAAATTTTACAAAAGAGAGTTTTATATGGAGCACAACAATGAATAATACAGAATTATTTGATTTTCGATTTGTAGATAGGGAATATGAACAAAATCAATTGCACAGTTTTTTAACAAAGCATAATTCGAGAGCACTTTGGATAAGGGGAAATCGTGGTTTTGGCAAAACAGAATTTTTTAATTATGTTTTAAAGGAACATGATGAATATGCCTTGTGTTATATGGATATAAAACAAAATCAAAACTCAATAGAGATATTATCTGACTTCATTAAGCTTCTTCAGGAACATCATGATGAAGATTTTTTTACTACTATATCACGAAAATACAAATATTTTTACAACCATACATATAAACAGACACAGGATATTACCAAGGAAATTTTTTCGGAAATCAGCAAATTAGTCCCGCTGATTCTTGACTTGGGATATTACGTTGTTAATAAACATGGCGAAAATACAAATTCGTTAGAATTAATTGGTGAATATATTAAAACAATTATTAAAACCAAAAAAATTTGTATTTGTATTGACAATTTTTCACGTTGCAATATAGAACTAGCACAACATTTTTTTCAGATAATAAAAGAATTTATTGATGAAGAAAATTTCAAGGCTTGTATAGTAACGACAACGGAAGATTTACAAGAGGAATTTAAGGATGCTATTTTTTTCCAGTTACCTCATATTGCTATTGATATTAATAAATTTGATAAATATAACTATTTCTTTCAAATACTAGAACCCATATTTAAAATGGAATCTTTCTCAGATACAGATTTACAATACATTTATAACAAGTGTGAGGGTAGCCCTAAAAAATTAGGCACAATAATTAGAAAATTACTAGAACATAATGGCATTCGATTGTTTGACCATAATAAAGCAAGCATAGATAAGAATAAATTATTTAAAATTTTACAAAAGAATCATATAAAATTTGATGATAGTGATTTTACGCCAGTACAGAAGTGGATTATTTTTTCATTTTTATGCTTAACACCAGAAATTGAAGTAGATCGCTTAAAAGAATTGGCTTTGTATATTTCTAAAAGATTTAGATTCTATAACTCTTATAATGAATCTCTTTTTGATAGAGAACTGTTAGTATTGATTGATAATGGGATATTACGTTATGATTTACCGGATATAATATCGACATATCATGATCTTGACTATATGGAATTAATGGAAATTTACAATAGTTCAAATCTAAAGAAAATATTTGCGCAATATACCTACGAATTTCTTTGCAACCATAAAAACTATGACAAGAACGAGGAGTTACGCTGCAAACACTCATATGAAGCTGAAACTAATAATTGGGAAACTATTAACTTTTGCTATGCAAAAAAATTGTTTCACTCTAAACGAGTATATGATGCTTATACTATTCTTTTGCGTTTGGATAAGAGTATACATAAATTGCATCCCTTACAAATTTTATTTATAGGGATAGTTTCATATGAAGCTGGTAATTTTGAAGCCGCAATTAAAAAAATGGAATTATTGGATTTGGAAAAGTTAAGATTCGAACTGGCTCAATATTATTTTTTGTTTTACTTGGGTAAAAGTTATAATAATATTGGGAAAATAGATGAAGCTATTAAGAAGATTGAAAAAGCATTAAGTAAAACTACCGAATTCAGTTTGCAGTATGTAAAAACATTAAATATTCTCCATATGTTTTACTTTGAAGTTCCAGGCAAACTGGAACTTTCAAGAAAAATATTTTTACATATACAAGAAAATTATGAGAATGAATACCCGGAAGTTTGGGCTAACACTATGAGAGGGTGTCAGAACTTCTGGGACAATACAACTTCTTTGGAAATTTTACAAAAAGCAGAAAAGAAATTGAGTAATGACGTTGAGAAGGCGTTTATAAAAAATACCATGGGATTTGTGTTGGTAAAGGAGAATAATCTTGATGATGCAAAAAAACATTTTGAAGAAGCATGTAAAATTATTAAGAATTTAAGAATACACGAATTCTCATACGTAGCTAACAACTTAGCTATATGCTATATGATAGATAAAGAATATGAAAAAGCCAAAACTATCTTATTGGAAGCTCTTTTTTGGAACAAAACCAACTATGGTGAACTAGTGCTACAAACACATTTAATGATATGTACATTATATTTAAATCAACTCGATGATGCACATTATTATTATGAATTCTTAAAAAATTATATAGAAAAACATAAGATAGTTGATCCGATTGTTAAAAGAAAGGTGTATATGAATTTAGCAATTTATTGCTCTAAAACAAACAATCCTATTATGGAATGTTCATATTATGAAAAAGCTCGCCCATTTGTAAACAATAGTTCTAGTGAATGGCGCTATAATATTCTTGTAAATAAAATTTATAAAAACGAGCCACCAACTAAATATTTGCAAACAACTACTTTTGAGCCTTGGTTTTTAATATATGCTCACGATTAGTTGATTAGGTAATCCGAAGCGGTAGAAAATACTCTACCGCCTTCTTACATTCTGTCTGAAATTGTCTGTAAGTAATATTGAAGCATTTTCGAAAAGGTGATGCCACGTTTTTGAGCGATAAAACCAATTTCACTTGTACTGCTAAATCTCGGTGCAGAATTAATTTCAATAAATGTCATTTTAGATGTGGCTATATCTAAACGATAATCAATTCTACATATGTCTCTTGCCCCGATGACTTTTGCGATTTTTATGGACTGTTTTCTTACATTAGATAGTATGTCTGATGATATTTTTTCTTCATTTAAAAATAAGGTTCTTAATTTATTGTGTTTTGTCATATTGTCATATACAGCATATGGGGATTCGTCAAAAAGTTCTGCAGTTATCACGTCATTAATATAATAATTATCATTATTACCAATTAAATAATTTGTGATATCTATTCCTGGCACATATTCTTCAATAATAATTTCATCGAACTTTTTTAATAATATATTTACTCTAACTTTTACATCTGATAACGTGTGGCATACGCTATCTTGAGAAATTCCAAGTGATGATCCTTCGCAATTAGGTTTAACAAACAATGGAAACTTCCATAAAGATAGTTCTTTACAATCAATGGGAATATTATTATTTACAACACAAGATTTAGCAATTGAAATATCACTATCCCTTAATGCTTGTTTACAAAAATGCTTATTATTCATTAATGCAGATGGAAATACTTCTGAACCACTATAGGGCACATTTAGAATATCTAATAAAACAGGGGCTTGTACTCGGCTGTATTCTTGATCCATACCATCAGTAAAATTCAAGAAAATACAATCATTAAATACTTTTTTTTCATCAACCGCACGAATTAATTCGGGAATTCCTCCAAAATATTCACATTGATGACCTAATGATTGTATTGCCAAAATTATTTCTCTGATGTTTTGCATACTTGGATGATCATTATACAATTTCAGCTCGTCCTCTGAGTGATTTCTCATGTTTTCTCGATAATCACAAACAACTAAATATTTCATTATAGTTCCTCCATATATCATTTTATGCAAATAGTAAATTGAATAGAACATTCACATTGGAATTATATAGGTTTATAAAAAACGTGACCAATAACGGATAACTAACAATTATCCGTTATTGATACATTTTCGAATGCATCTGTACTTTGCGTGTGTTACACTAACGAAAAAAGGTCAGAGGTGTAAGGTTATGTACATGAAAGAAAAAGTAGGGCAATATTTAGAATATTGCGAGTTCAGACGAGCGTTGGATCAAAAAACATTAAAGGCATATCGGATTGATTTGCGACAGTTTTTTGAGGCAGTATCAAGCAAAGAGCCGAGTAAGGAGGAAATTGAGAATTATATTACGGATTTGCACAAGACTTATAAGCAAAAAACAGTGAAAAGAAAAATTGCCAGTGTCAAAGCTTTTTATAATTATCTGGAAGAGGAGGAATATATAGAGGAGAGCCCTTTTAGGAGGATTAAGGTGAAATTTAAAGAAACTATTGTGCTTCCACGCATTATTCCAAGAAATGAAATTGAGCAGTTGTTGAACTATATGTATTTTCATGGTGCCAAGAGCAATCATTTGGAGAAAAAGTATTGGCTGCGTGATATGGCAGTAGTAGAGGTATTCTTTGGGACAGGAGCCAGAGTATACGAGATTTCCAATATTGGTGCTGATTGCGTCGATTTAATTACGGGTTCAATAAGAATCATGGGGAAAGGTGGAAAAGAGAGATATGTGCAAATTGGAGATAGTTCGTTAGTCAAACTACTTCAGGAGTATTATGAAGAAAATAAAGATGCCATTAAGAAAAGTGGTTACTTTTTTGTAAATAAAAGGGGTGCTAGGTATACGGAGCAATCGATACGATTGATGATGAAAAAGTATTCGAAACTGGCAGGTATTGATAGAAATATCACGCCTCATATGTTCCGGCATTCGTTTGCTACATATTTGATTGAAGAGGGAGTAGATATTAGTTGTGTCAAAGAGATTCTTGGTCATAGCTCAATAAAAACTACTCAGATATATGTTCATGTTGCAATTGAAAAACAGGCGGAGATTCTGCGAAACAAGCATCCGAGAAAACGAATGCAGATTATAAGAGCTGCTTAATATCAACAAACTTAATAGAAAGCATGAGACCAGCAGTGGGTGGTCTTTTTGTTGTACGCAAATTTAACTAAAAATTGTTAGGGACATTGATAAGGGCTGGAACTGTTAAAGATTTTAGTATACAATTTACAAAGGGTCTCGGAAAGGGGAAAAATGTTAAAGAAGAATACAGAGTATATTTATCCACCAAGCACAGATTCGGATGAAGAATGGAAGAAGTATATTACACAGCTTTTCGATGCAGAACTAGAAACAATTCTTTATCAAGTGAATTCGAATCCTCTGTTAAAAGATGTTAAGATTCCAAAGCAACTTGAGGAAAATCTCTGGAAACAAATTAGCGATTATGAAAATAGCAAAAAATCCAGCGGATGTTCGTAAAGAGCATCCGTTTTTCAATGGAAAGCATAAGATTTTTTTAAGAAACACTTTATATTTTACCAACAAATTCCTTAAGAAAAGTTGGAGATGTTTGAAGAGGATGTTTGTCTGGAAGAGTATATAGACAACCTATGTATATAAGCAACAAAAATAGAAGCCTTGCAACAGTGATAGATGAACAAGCCCCTATCTATACGCCCGAGACGACACGAAGTACAGCTTCTAATCATAGTATATACCAAAATATAAAAAATACAATAGATTTTTTTGCGTGCTTTTGCTATGATATATAAACATCAATAGTGAGGTGGTTTCTATGACGAAAGAACAATTAGCGACAATGGCCAAAGAAGCTATGGAGAGGGCTTATAGTCCGTATTCTGGATATAAAGTTGGAGCAGCATTGCTGTGCAAAGATGGCAGTGTCTATACAGGGTGCAATGTGGAAAACGCAAGTTTTTCTGCGACAAATTGTGCAGAACGTACAGCATTTTTTAAAGCTGTAAGTGAAGGCAAAAAAGAATTTGTAGCAATTGCAATTTGTGGTGGAAAAGATGGAGAGATTGAAGGTTTGTTTCCACCATGTGGTGTATGTAGACAAGTGATGCGTGAATTCTGTGCAGATGATTTCGAAATTTATTTGTTGAAATCCGATGGGATAGAAACTTACATGTTGGAGCAACTGTTGCCAGTGAGTTTTAGACCAGAGAACTTACAGGAGTAGGGTGAATGAAGATGAATTACACATATATTTTGGAGTGTAAGGATGGCACTTATTATACTGGTTGGACCAATAATCTGGAAAAGCGACTGAAGGACCATAATGATGGAAAGGGAGCGAAATATACAAAAGCAAGACTTCCGGTAGTTCTTGTTTATCATGAGATGTTTGAGACGAAGGAAGAAGCTATGCGCCGAGAGTATGCGATTAAGCATATGACGAGAAAAGAAAAAGAAGAATTGATGAATTACAAAACCCCTGTGGAATAAGTTAGTATTCCTTAGGGGTTTCTTAGATATAAACCGTTTAAAGCGGTTTTGTCGAGTCAGAGTTCCAATATTTTATAATTTCTATGATTTTCTTTCGTTCTTCAATGGAATAACGTTTAAAAACATCTAAAAGTTCTTTATTTAGTTCCTCTTCTTTATCAATGTGAAGTACAACATAATCCCTTTGTGTTTCAACAGGGTGGGGATCTAGAAAAGATTCCAAAGGAACTTTAAAAGCATGTGAATAATAACTAAGGATACGTAAATTAAGTTTTGCACGATTATTTTCCACATTACTGATAAATGCAGGGGTACAATTTAAGTCTTTTGCAACTTGTTCTTGCGTATAGTTGTATTCCTTCCGTGCTTGTTTCATGAGTTGTGTAATTTTCTTATAATTATATTCTTCCATAATCTATACTCCAATTCTGATAAAACAAAATTATATTTATTAGTATAATACAAAAAGTTATGCTTGTAAATAACTATACCATATAGTATATTGTAAATACCAATAGATATACTTATAAAATAGAAAAAATAATGAAGAGACAGGAAGAAGAGTTCGATATGAGTAGAAAAAAGCACCTAAAGCCATATACAAAAAAACAAATAGAAAATTGGGGTCATAGTAGTAAGATCGAAATTTACAAAGATGAAAAGCATTTAATGGAATTTGTTAAAAAGGCTAAAAGTGAGAAGACGAGTAATAAAAAAATGTATTTTGGTATTATTCCAAGTGATTTAGCAGAGCGAGTGAAAAGGATGTTTCAGGTGGATATAGAGGGACATAATTGTGTGCTTCGAGCAGATGAAATAAGAAAAATTGTAAAATCTCATGGACAAGTAAGCAAGGAAGTGGGGAGAGGACAAAAGGTCGTTACAGACATAGATTTTGGCTATATTCCAGAAGTCATTGGAAATCCAGAGTTGATAGAAAATGGTGGTATGTATTTCAATAAACCAGTATTGAAGTTTACGAGAGGAGAACGGACGATAGTTACAGTTGTTTCAAAAAAACACTTAGATGTTTATACACAGACAATGTATATTAGGCGCAAAAAAGAAAAAAGCCTTGCCACTACGCCAGGTGATGAAAATATCCGCCCGCACACGTCCGAAACGCTTAGTGGTACAGCTTCTAATGATAGTATAGCAAAAATATAGAAAAAAACAACCCTAAAAACAACAAGAACAAATTATTCTGCATATATTGAATTATAAGAAGTAAAAAGGGTGATAGTATGAGACTTTGTGAACTTCGTGAAAAAGAGGTAATCAATTTGTGTACTTGCAAGCGGCTGGGGTGTGTGGAGGATTTAGTGTTTGACCTGTGTAATGGCTGCATACAGGCGCTTGTTGTGCCGGAGCATACCAAGTTCTGTGGTATCTTCGGAAGCGATTGTGAGTTTGTAATTCCCTTTGATTGTATAAAAAAGATTGGGGAAGACTTTATTATGGTAGAAATTAGCGAGGAAAAATGCCTGAAAGGTTGCAAATAGTGAAACATTTCTGTTAGAATACAAGGGTAGATTTATATTTACCAGGAGGATAACAAAAAATGAAATGTCCATATTGTAGTGCAACAGACACAAGAGTTATAGATTCAAGACCGGCAGAGGATGGAAGTTCTATTCGTAGAAGACGTTGCTGTGACGAGTGTGGCAAACGTTTTACCACGTATGAGAAGATAGAGACAATTCCGCTTATTGTAATTAAGAAGGACAACAACCGTGAGCAATATGACCGTGCTAAAATCGAGAGCGGTATTTTGAGTGCGTGCTATAAAAGACCGATTTCTGCGGCAGATATCCAAAAAACAATCGAAAAGATTGAGACGGAAATTTTCAGCCGTGAGGAAAAGGAGATTCCAACCAGCGTGATCGGTGAGATTGTTATGGAGAAACTGAAAGAGTTGGATGAAGTGGCATATGTAAGATTTGCATCTATTTATCGTGAGTTTAAGGATGTAAATACATTTATGTCAGAGATTAAAAAGATATTGGAGAAATAGGAGATATATATAGATGAAATTAATTTCGTGGAATGTAAATGGCATTCGTGCCTGTGTACAGAAAGGCTTTCTGGATTTTTTTAAGGAAGTGGATGCTGATATTTTCTGTATTCAGGAAAGTAAGATGCAGGAAGGCCAACTAGAATTGGAATTAGAGGGCTACCATCAATATTGGAACTATGCAGAGAAAAAGGGATACTCAGGAACTGCTATTTTTACAAAGCAGGAGCCAATCTCTGTGCAGTATGGAATTGGGATAGAGGAGCATGACCATGAGGGGCGTGTGATCACCTTAGAATTTGAGGATTTCTACATGGTGACTGTTTACACACCAAATTCTCAGGACGAGCTTAAGAGACTGGATTACCGTATGCAGTGGGAGACAGATTTCCTTGTATATTTAAAGAAACTGGAAGAAAAGAAGGGTGTAATTTTCTGTGGCGATTTAAATGTGGCGCATCAGGAAATAGACCTTAAGAATCCGAAAACAAATCGCAAGAATGCAGGGTTTACAGATGAAGAACGTGGGAAATTTGGCGAAGTTTTGAAAGCAGGGTTTATTGACACCTTCCGATATTTTTATCCGGATGTGAAAGACATTTATTCATGGTGGTCTTACCGCTTTAGTGCGCGAGCAAAGAATGCAGGGTGGAGAATTGACTACTTCTGTGTGTCAGAGTGCTTGAAGGACAGATTGGAAGATGCCAAGATTTTGACAGATGTGATGGGTTCTGACCATTGCCCAGTTGAATTGGATTTGAAATGATGGAGGACGATTTATGAGAATCGAACGAGAGTACACCGCGGCAATTGTGGTGGATTATCAGGAAAAATTGGTTCCGGTGATGCATGATAAGGACAAACTGCTTCATAATTCCAGTATTTTATTAGAGGGATTAAAGATACTGGACGTGCCGATGGTGGTTACTCAGCAGTACACCAAAGGGCTTGGTATGACGGTAGAGGAGATTACAGAGGCAGCAGGGACTTCCGAATATATAGATAAGATTTCATTTACGGCATATGATTGCGTGAAGGACAAACTCAGTTCCAAGAAATATGTAATCGTATGTGGAATCGAGGCCCATATCTGCGTGCTTCAAACGGTAATTGATTTGAAGGCAGCGGGATTCGTGCCGGTGCTGGTTGCAGACTGTATTTCCAGCCGAAAGGAATCGGACAAGCAGGTTGCGATTGAGCGTGCTCGTCAGGAGGGTGCAATTGTAACCACCTATGAGTCTTTGTTGTTTGAGCTTTTGAAGGTGGCTGGAACAGAGACGAGTAAGAAGATACAGAAGTTGATAAGATAAGAGGAGAAACTTTGATGTTAAAAGGAAAAACAGTCATTCTTGGTGTAACTGGCAGTGTTGCTGCTTACAAAATTGCAGACCTTGCAAGTAAGCTTTCTAAGCTTCACTGCAATGTGCATGTGATTATGACAAAGAATGCCACGAATTTTATAAATCCAATTACATTTGAAACATTGACAAACAACAAATGTCTTGTAGATACATTTGATCGCAATTTCCAATATAGTGTGGAACATGTGGCTCTGTCAAAGCAAGCGGATGTGGTGCTTGTTGCGCCGGCTACAGCAAATGTAATTGCAAAGATGGCGCACGGTTTGGCGGATGATATGCTTACAACAACGGTGCTTGCATGTGATTGTCCGAAGATTGTGTCTCCGGCCATGAATACGCAGATGCTTCACAATCCGATTACACAAGATAATATTGAGATATTAAAACATTATGGATTTGAAATCATCGAACCGGCTACAGGTATGCTCGCATGCAAAGATATCGGAGAAGGAAAACTTCCGGAGACAGATGTACTTTTGGACTATATTTTAAAAGCCATCGCCTTTGAGAAGGATATGGAAGGCGTGAATGTGCTTGTTACGGCGGGAGCTACTCAAGAAGCGCTAGACCCTGTTCGTTACATTACCAATCATTCCACAGGAAAAATGGGATATGCCATTGCAAGAAATGCAGCGTTCCGTGGTGCAAATGTTACGTTGGTGACTGGGGAAACAGCCATTGCAAAGCCACGTTTTGTGGATGTGGTAAACATAAAAAGTGCGGAGGATATGTTTGAAGCTGTGACGACCCGCGCAGACAAGCAGGACATTATTATCAAAGCGGCAGCAGTTGCAGATTATACACCTGCAACAGTTAGCAATGACAAGATCAAGAAGTCAGATGATGATATGGTGATTCCGGTAGAGCGCACCAAGGATATTTTAAAATATCTAGGCATGAATAAGCGTCAAGGACAATTCTTGTGTGGTTTTTCTATGGAAACAAAGGACATGCTTGAAAATTCACGCAGAAAACTGATTCATAAGAACCTAGATATGATTGTTGCCAACAACTTGAAGCAGGCGGGTGCAGGTTTTGGAGTGGATACGAATGTGATTACTATGATTACTCCGGGAAAAGAAATTGCGCTGGAGCTTATGAGTAAGGATGAAGTGGCAGAGCAGATTTTAGATGAGATTTTAAGACAGAGAATAAGTAATAAGTAAATAGAGAAAAATAGCGAGTGTTATATAACGCTCGCTATTTTTGGGTTTTATTATATATTTAATTTACAAGTCGTGATTTGAGAAGTACTTTGGTAATTGCCGCAACCAAAATTGCAGCGGCAATTGCTTCCGGAATACCTGATGCAGTTACCGTGGTCATGATGAGTCCCCACACAGCAGTGACTGCCACCTCTTTTACTTCGGCATATTGCTTGGCAAATAGGATATATATACTTCCCATAACAGTAATGGTATTTACCATCGAACCTACAAAACCGGTAATGGCTAATGCGATTACCTGGTATATTTTCTTGTTCATTTTTATCTTCTTAAACAATATCCATAGCCAACCGGATACAACACCAATCAAAATCCGACAGCCCACAGAAATCCAAATTGCTTTTGCAGCACCGATAAGTCCGGTTGTACTCATAAATGGCGAGAAAGCAAAAGATAATAACGTAGGTGCCATTGTATTGCTGATTAATGAGCATGCTCCGAAAACAGCTCCCAGGATTGCGCCGGCCAGGGGTCCTAGTAAAATGGCTCCTATAATAACCGGAATGTGCACGGTAGTTGCTTTAATAATGGGTAGTTGAATCATGCCGAGTGGCGTATTAGCTAATAGGATTACGATGGCAGCCATCAGTGCAACACTGACCATCCAACGTGTGTTCGTGTTTTTTGTTTTCATAGTATGTCCCTTCCTTTTTGGGTACGGCATTCAACGTTTATTAGAATTTTAACGGCACTTGTTTATAAGCCTGTTCCCGTTTGAATTCATCGGCATAAATAATCACATAAGAGATGATTGCAAATATACCGGCAGAGATTCCATCAATGATTGAATGCTGTTTTAAAAACATAGTTGATAAGATAATCAAAACTGTTGTAACAAATGTGGCACTTTGAACCCAGCGAATGTTTTTTAAATGCTCGCTCTTCTTAATTGCGATGTAGCAACCAAGTGTATTATATACGTGGATACTTGGAAATACATTGGTTGGAGTATCTGTGGCATATAGGTGTTTTACCATGTCCACAAAAATATTGTCTCGTTCAAAATATTTCGGTCTCAAAGCCTGACCATTCGGCCATAAGGTTGATATGATTAAAAACAAGGTCATGCCAATCACTAAAAACGATATAAGTCGATAAAATTCATTTCTGTCCTTAAAGAAGAAATAACAAACAGTTACGGCCATGAATAAAAACCAAAACAAATATGGAATGATAAAAAATTCAATAAAAGGAATTTTTTTATCGAATGACGTTTGAATCAAACTGTAGTTTTGTGTTATTGTCTTTTCTAAGTAATAGAACCAAGGCAAATATATCAAAGCATATATTGATACCCAGGCATGCTTATATTTTTGGAAAAAATTTTTCAAAGTATCTACCTCGCAAGTTTCTATGGTTTAGTCGTAATCACACGTATTTTCTCAGGTGCACAACGGAAGGATATGTCTTTTTGTATAAAAATAGGTTCTCCGTCTGTGTGTAGCGGAAGTGGACGTGCTGTTTGAATATGGAAGTTTGCAGCTCTGTGCATATGAACCCCTTTGAATTTAGTATGAATTCCGGCAAAAGCCATTGGGAATAGCATCAGTGCTTTTAATTTTCCGATATTGGCAACTACGCATACATCCAGTTTGTCATCATCATTTTTGGCATCTGGCGCAAATTTGGCGCCGCCGCCTTCAAAACGATTATTCATGATGGCAGCAAAATATGCCTTCTCGTACGTAAGCTTTTTGTCTCCGTCTAGTGTGATTTCGTATTTGCATGGGGAAGTTACGATTAAACGATGGAGTGCTACGAATACATAGGTAAGTTTCCCCAGGCCTAATTTATTTAGAAATTTTTTTACATGAGATACGACCACCTCATGACAAATATCAGCATCAAAGCCAACACCGGCGCTTACAGCAAAACGGCGCAGTTTATTGCGATAACGCATTTCACCAACATTCATTGGATGTAAATGCGGACAAGTCAAAATGGTGTTTAAAGCATCCACAGGATTGGTAGGAAGTTCAAGTCCTCTTGCAAAGTCGTTGCTGGAGCCAATTGGTATGTAGCCCAAAATCGTCTTATCAAAATGTACAATCCCATTTACCACCTCATTGACGGTTCCATCTCCACCGAGTGCAACAATGGTGTGCTCCTCGCCATCGGATGTGATTTCCCGAACAATGGATGTTGCATGCTTTTGATATTTTGTATAGAAAACCTGATATTCTATTTTTTCTTTTCTTAAAATAGTTTCTAATTCATTCCAAACGGATTGACCAAGTCCAGACCTGGCGTTTGGGTTGACGATAAAATTGTACATTCGAGAATTCCTCCCCTTTATCCTATTCGTTTATTATAACAGTTAATACTTCAATCAACAAGATTTAAATTGACGTAACGATAAATTAAGGATAAAATAAGTAAGAACATACAAGTTACTAATAAACGAAAGGGACGAGAAAAAAATGAAGAGAAAAGTAATTGATAAATTTAATGAGATTTTTGGAAATACAGGGAATATCCGTACATATTTTGCACCAGGTCGTGTGAATTTAATTGGTGAGCATACGGATTATAATGGCGGGCATGTATTCCCATGTGCATTGACACTTGGTACATACGCAGTTGCAAGAAAAAGAGAAGACAATAAGTTGAATTTCTATTCGATGAACTTTGAAGGCAGAGGTATTGTAGAGTCAGATTTGAATGATTTGGTTCCAACGAAAGAAGCTGGATGGACCAATTATCCAAAGGGAGTTATCTGGGCATTTGAAAAGAGAGGTATGAGCCTTCCAGTTGGTCTTGATGTTGTGATTTACGGAAATATTCCAAATGGTTCCGGACTATCTTCATCTGCATCATTAGAAGTGGTTACAGGGCTTGCATTAAAAGATTTATACGGATTTGATGTTTCTATGGTAGACATCGCTTTGATTGGACAATATTCGGAGAACAATTACAACGGATGTAACTGCGGTATTATGGACCAGTTTGCAAGTGCAATGGGTAAGAAGGATAATGCCATTTTCTTGGATGCCAATACATTGGAATATGAATATGCACCGGTTGTTTTGGAAGATGCGAAAATCGTTATCATTAATAGTAAGGTAAAACACAGCTTGGTTGATTCTGCGTACAATGACAGAAGAAATGAATGCGAAACGGCCTTAAAAGAATTGCAAGCGGTTGTAGATATTAAAACACTTGGAGATTTGACAGAAGAAGAGTTTGAAGCAAACAAAGATGCGATTAAGTGTGAAATTAGACAAAAACGTGCAGGGCACGCAGTGTATGAAAACCAAAGAACAATCAAAGCAGTAGCTGCATTGAAAGAAAATGATGTAGAGACATTTGGTAAATTGATGAACGCTTCCCACGTTTCTCTCCGTGATGATTATGAAGTTTCATGTGAAGAAATCGATATCTTAGTAGACCTTGCTTGGGCAACACCAGGTGTTATCGGTTCTCGTATTACAGGAGGCGGATTCGGCGGATGTACTGTAAGTATCGTTAAAAATGATGCAGTAGATAACTTTGTATCAACTATCGGCAAAGCATACGCTGAAAAAGTTGGACATGAAGCAGAATTCTACGTAGTGGATATCGGAGACGGAGCACACGTTTTATAATCAGGAGGCAGAATATGTTTTTGCAAAATATTAAGAAATTAGTGCAATATGGTATTGAATCCGGTCTTACACCTGAATGCGAACGCATCTATACAACCAACCTTTTATTGGATGTATTTCATGAAGATAATTATGAAGATACAGACATTACAGGGCAAGAGATTGAACTGGAGGTTGTATTAAAGGAATTGTTAGATGAGGCTGTAGAGAGAGGAATTATCGAAGACAGCATTGTATATCGCGATTTATTTGACACAAAACTAATGAACTGTTTAATGCCAAGACCGGCGCAGGTTCAGGCTGAGTTTGCAAAGAGATATGAAGAATCTCCAAAAGAAGCCACTGATTATTATTATAAATTGAGCCAGGATAGTGATTATATTCGCCGCTACCGTGTGAAGAAAGACCGCAAATGGAAGGTGGACAGTCCATACGGTGAAATTGATATTACAATCAACTTGTCAAAACCGGAAAAGGACCCAAAAGCAATTGCGGCGGCAAAATTGGCAAAGGCAAGCAGTTACCCGAAGTGTTTACTGTGTGTTGAAAATGAAGGCTATGCAGGACGTGTAAATCATCCGGCAAGAGAAAACCACCGTATTATGCCAATCACAGTAAATGACAGTGCTTGGGGATTCCAGTATTCACCATATGTTTATTATAACGAACATTGTATCGTGTTTAACGGACAACACACACCGATGAAAATCGAAAAGGCAACCTATATCAAATTGTTTGATTTTGTAAAATTGTTCCCACATTATTTCTTGGGTTCCAATGCAGATCTTCCAATCGTAGGAGGCTCCATTTTGAGTCATGACCATTTCCAAGGTGGAAACTATACCTTTGCAATGGCAAGGGCACAGATGGAAGAAACCTTTGAAATCAAAGGATTTGAAGATGTGGAAGTTGGTATCGTGAAATGGCCGCTTTCTGTACTTCGTCTTCGTGGTACAGATTCAGACCGCTTGATAGAACTAGGAGCACATATCCTAGATGCTTGGAGAGGTTACACCGATGCAGAAGCATTTGTATTTGCTGAGACGGATGGAGAACCACACAACACAATTACTCCAATTGCCCGTAAGGTAGGAGATACATACGAGCTTGATTTGGCGCTTCGTAATAACATTACAACAGAGGAGCATCCACTTGGGGTTTATCATCCACACGCACAGTGGCATAATATTAAAAAAGAAAACATTGGTTTGATTGAGGTTATGGGACTTGCGGTTCTTCCAGCAAGATTGAAGGAAGAGATGGAAATCTTGGCAGAATACCTGGTGGAAGGCAAAGACATTAAGAGCAACGAACAGATTGAAAAACATGCTGATTGGGTAGAAACCTTTGTTTCAAAATACGATGCGATTACAAGTGAAAATGTAATGGCAATTTTGGAAAAAGAAGTTGGTATTGTATTTACACATGTACTTGAGGATGCAGGCGTATTCAAATGTACACCGGAAGGACGCGAAGCCTTCAAGAGATTTATTGCCACATTGTAATCAGAAGTTTATGGAAGAAAATTATCGAAGATGATACAAATAAGAGGTGGGTTTTATGAAAACAAGAAGTTTTGGAAATGCAACAATGTACACATTTGAAAATAA
>JAZRQP010000133.1:0-2099 GCA_045649885.1 Faecalimonas sp. | reverse complement strand
ACCCTTGTTCTTTCAGTGATATCTCAACTATCAATGTATCATCCAGCCAGCATTGCAAAAGTTCTCTGTCACTTACTTTCATCGTTAATTGATAATCTTTATTCGCCTCTAACGTCACTCCCGTAGTACCGCTCTGCATCTGCGTCCCATATTCATGCGGTTCTCCTGTTGCTCGATATAAAACATATGACTTATCTTTTATCTCAAAACGAACACGAGTTTCCTTCCCTTCATAGGTCCCCTTAACAATACTTACAGACGGACCCTGAGCCGCTACTATACTGAAGTTAATCGTAGTAGAAAATGACCATGTGTCTTCTTTAAGTTCGGCTCTAAATAAATCGTCTGGCAGTACAACATACCGAGTAGTAGCAGTGTTATCAAATGCAATACTACTATGAATGTTTTTAAAAGACGTCGTATTTTCAGGCAATAAATTCATATTGCTTCCTATCTCAGGAACTGCCTCCTGTGAACTAATCATAGCAGTGTCATCTGCGTTTACATACAGCGGCACTATGCCGACAAGGATTGAAAGTGCCAATACTACTGCCATAAAACGTTTTTTCCTTTTTTTCATTATATGCTCCTTCTTGATTTCTGCCATTTACAATAGTAACCGATGAAGATTCATCCAAATCCATCATCGGTTACTATTTTTCTTCCTTCCATTTTGTTACAATAATGGACCATACCCCTCGTCTTTTGGTTCTTCAACCTGTAATGGAGGTTCTTCTGGTTCTTCTGAATCAGGCACTGCATCCTCATCCGTTCCATTGTTGTCCCCATCTTCTGTTGTCCCATCTGAAGAGGATTGGAAATTTTCTTCCTTTAATTCGCTATTATCTTCTAGCTCTTTCGAGCCAGGAACTGTATTTTCATCCGTTCCATTCTTGTTTGTGTCTTCCGTTTCATCCTCTACAAAAGATTGAAAATCTTCCGAGTCGAGATTAGAATCCTCATCTGATTCCATCTCTTTCTCCACTTCATCCTTAGATATCTGTTGCTTATGACTTGACTTTGTCCATGGTGTGGTTCCCATGACTACCACAAGGATAATAATAGCTACAATAATGCCTAACGGCATCCATAATTTTTTTTTCTTATTCACGTGATTTCATCCTTTTTTAGAAGTATAATGTTCGTCACTATGTCTTTTAAAACTGTTGAAATAAATCATCAAAATCCTCGGAATCTCCAGTTCCACTTTGTGAGCCTCCAAGTGACGTAACCACCATATCATCATAATTAAATTCTATAGTCTCCATGAAAGGAGTTGCATATTCTTGTTTCATATTATTGTACACCCCTCTCTTATTATTGCCCTTGTACAGTTGCAATATCTTTGCTCACTGTGAATATTCGTGTTTTGCCTGTTACCTGGGTACCATCTAGGGTCTTCCAACATGCTACTACAGTGAACTCTGTACCCTCTGGAACATTCGTGATACTAAATGTATGGAACCATTCTGATGCTGAACTAAATACCTGTGGATCATTGTAGCAAACTTCACCATTTTCTGTGGAGATTATTTGCTTGTATACTGTAGTGCTTGTACGTGTTGTGGTTCTATTTCCAATTGCAATCTTAAATCCAACTTCTTGATATTTCAGAGAATCCACCGTAGTAACAAGACGTAAGTTGGCTTTTTCTCCATTCGCTTTCACCTGGTACTTCACTCTTAATACTTTTTCCGGAACAAATTTCGCGTAAGCCTCACCACTTGTAGTACTTTCTGCAATTGGGTCTGTACATGCTTCATCTGTAAACCATCCCGCAAACACATAACCGGTACGTATTGGAGCTATGTATTCATTATTAGTTCTATATCCCGAAATAACATCATAATACTGTGAAATCACAGGTCCATCTTGCACATCTTCCCAGAACTGATTATTCTTGAAGTTTCCTGTGCCGGCATTTGTAGAACCACGCCATCCAAAGCAAGGTATTACATCGGTAAACCCTTGTTCTTTCAGTGATATCTCAACTATCAATGTATCATCCAGCCAGCATTGCAAAAGTTCTCTGTCACTTACTTTCATCGTTAATTGATAATCTTTATTCGCCTCTAACGTCACTCCCGTAGTACCGCTCT
>JAZRQP010000132.1:0-8590 GCA_045649885.1 Faecalimonas sp. | reverse complement strand
AATCAAAATCTTAATCTGGAATTTGGAATAAATGTCCGCCAGCTTATATCCGATAACCGGATTGCCCTCACGAACTGGGAATTCCACCAATTCTAATCGCCCTTTTACAAAGGTCTCCACCTTGCTTGCATCCGGGAAAATCAAGTTCCTTGCGATTTCATTTGCAACTGCAAACTCCGGATTGATTACCATACTTAAGTGCAAATCTTCCTTTAACATGTCTATCTGATGGTAATACAACGGATTACGCACTCTGGCAATGGTATGCTTCGCGCCTAATCTTTTCGCAACCAGACAGCTCAGCATGTTCAATTCATCCGTTGATGCACATGCGATAACAAGGTCTGCCTCCGGCACGCCTGCTTCCGCCTGTACTTCCACACTCACACCGTCTCCTGCGAAACAGTTGACGTCCAGATTGTTAATGGCTTCCTTTAATTTTTCTTCATTATTGTCAATTAAAACGACATCGTAGTTATCTACTGACAAATGCTCTGCCAGCTTATATCCCACTTTTCCGTCACCGATAATTACAATCTTCATTGCTCTTTCCTCATATATTTATTTTTTACTAATGTAAGGCAAATTATAACACTTTCATTTCAAATATACAAGTAGGACACGGTTTCTTTACCGTGTCCTAACCACTTCCTTAAGGAATCCCTTTATTCTTCGTTTGCACGTTTTGCAATTTCTTTTTCCTGTACATCAGATGGTGCTTGCTCATAGCGAACAAATTCATACGCATATGTTCCTCTACCACCTGTCATAGAACGAAGTACTGTACAGTATCCGAATACGCCTGTCATTGGAATATCCGCTTCGATAATCTGATTGCCACCTGCGATTGGTGTCATACCAAGCACACGACCACGACGTTTATTCAAATCACCCATTACATCACCGGTGAATTCATCCGGAACTGTAACCTTGATATTAGCAATCGGTTCAAGAAGTACTGGACTTGCTTCCATAAATCCTTTCTTGAATGCCTGAATAGTAGCAGTCTTAAATGCCATTTCAGAAGAGTCTACCGGATGGTAAGAACCATCGTATAATACAGCCTTCACACCTACTACAGGATATCCAGCCAAAGGACCCTTCACAACAGATTCCTGCAAACCTTTTTCCACTGCAGGGAAGTAGTTCTTCGGAACCGCTCCACCAACTACGATTTGTTCAAATACGAATGGTGTTTCCAAATCGCCGGAAGGTTCAAATGTCATCTTAACGTGTCCATATTGTCCATGTCCACCGGATTGTTTCTTATACTTTGTATCCACGTCGGATTTCTTACGCAATGTTTCGCGGAAAGCAACCTTTGGAGTTTCCAAAGCAACATCTACTTTGTAGCGGCTAGCCAATTTGCTCACTACGATTTCCAAATGTTGGTCGCCCATACCGTAAATCAATGTCTGACGATTTTCACTGTCATTTACCACTTTCAGTGTCACGTCTTCTGCCATCATTTTCGCAAGAGCCTGAGAAACCTTGTCTTCGTCACCCTTTGCCTTCACCACATATTTCATATATGTATATGGTACAGAGTACTCTGTCTTACCAAACAATACTTGTGTATTCTTTGTGGAAAGTGTATCACCTGTCTTTACATCTGATAACTTAGCAACAGCACCAATATCACCTGCGTGAAGTTCAGATACTTCCACCGGTTTATTACCAATCATGGTGTATAATTTTCCAAGCTTTTCATCTGTATCCGAATCCGTATTGTAAAGAACATCATCGCCTTTTAATACACCTGAGCAAACCTTGATAAATGAGTATTTACCGATGAATGGGTCAACCATTGTCTTAAATACATATGCACTCTTAGATTTAGAGAAATCATAGTTTGCTTCAAAGATTTCATTTGTCTTACGGTTAATACCTGCGCAAGCTTTCTTGTCCGGACTTGGGAAGAAACGAACGATATCTGATAAGAGGTTAGCAACACCCTGTGCTTCTGTGTTAGAACCCATAGCAACCGGTACGATGCTTCCATCTGTTACAGACATACGCATTGCTGCACGAATCTCTTCCACAGAGAATTCTTCTCCTGCAAAATATCTGTCCATGAAATCTTCACTAGTCTCAGCAACCGCTTCCATTAATGCATCACGGCAGATTTGTAAGTTTGGTAAACAGTAATCCGGAATGTCACATTCTTCTCTCTGACCAACACCTGTGTATCTTCTACCTGCATTTTTAATAACGTTAACATAACCAACTAATTTTTCATTTTCACGAATTGGTTGGAAATGTGGTGCAATTTTCTTACCATACTTCGCTGTCAAATCTTCCACTACCTGGCGGAAGGATGCATCATCCACGTCCATCTCTGTTACGTATACCATTCTAGGTAATTTGTACTTATCACAGAGCTCCCAAGCTTTTTCCGTTCCAACTTCCACACCTGCTTTACCGGAAACTACGACAACAGCCGCATCCGCTGCGCTAACTGCCTCTTCCACTTCACCGACAAAGTCGAAGTAACCCGGTGTGTCAAGCACGTTGATTTTCGCTTTTTCCCACTCGATAGGTACTAAACTTGTACTAATTGAAAATTCACGTTTCTGTTCCTCTTTATCGAAATCACTTACTGTGTTATGATCTGCAATTTTTCCCATTCTGTTTGTTGCGCCAGATACATATAACATAGCCTCAACCAAACTAGTCTTTCCACTTCCTCCGTGACCTAATAGTACTACGTTTCTAATTTCGTCCGTTCTATAAACTTTCATAATTCTACTTTTGCCTCCTTGATTTGTAGTATCACATGTTGATATTGTACTAAAATTTTTTGATTATTTCAACCTTTTTATGAATTTTATACAATTTTTTATTTGGAATTTTCAGAATTTTCAAACTTTTTATTTGGTGGTCGGATTTGCTTGTTTTTTAGAGTGACTTTCCTCGCTTTTTCGTGTTTGGGGCTGCATTTTCGTGTTTGGGGCTGCATTTTGGTGTTTGGGGCTGCCTTTTTGTGGTTTAGGCCTGCTTTTTTGTGGTTTGGCCCCGCCTTTTTGTGGTTTAGGACTGCATTTTGTGGTTTGGGTCTGCATTTTTGTGGTTTAGGCCTGCTTTTTTGTTCGTATGGCGAAAAACAGCTTGGAAACTAACCGAAATTCACCTAAAAGCAAGCGTTTTTGAAGAATTTTGTTCGTTGGCTAAAAAATCATGCTTTTTCTAACCGAAAATCGCATGATTAGGGTTAGATTTTGCACAATTATTTTATATACGAACAACCACAAACTTTTTCATCACAATACACACGAACACCCACAAACTTTTTCATCTCAATACACACGAACAACCACAAACTTTTCCCCTCTACTGTCTCACGACAAAAAATAATAATTTACAATCTCCTCCACAACCTCAATACTCAATGGGTGTTCTTTTGTCTCATATGTGGTAATCAACTGAATTGTTGGTATCAAACCATGTGATGTGTAAGTTTGAAGTTTAGAATATGCTTTCTTGCTATAGTCAGCATCATCCATAAGTCCAAAATGTTCCCAATAAAACAGTTGTCCAGTTTTGGGATGACGAATTGTGAAGTCAGGATAAAACACGGTCTCTCCAAATCGTAATGCACATTCATAACGAAACGGAAGTTTGTTTTTGTATAAAACCATATCTATGATTTGTTCTGATTTAGATCTGACATAACCACCTGAAACGGCTTTGTGTTTTAGTGATTCCGAATAATTATCATTTTTTTCATAAGGGGAATTTGTCCACTCGAATAGTTCCTGAGATATTGGTTGACAAAACGGGGGAAGAAGTTCTTTGTACGCCGGTGAATTTAAAAGCGAAACTTCTTTTTGTTCTGCATCCTTATCGTGATGTCTAAGATAAAAATCAATTGCAATTTTTTCATGCTGAAGATTCTTCAATTGAAGTGTCAGATACTTTTTCAAAGCAAGCTGTTCAGCTAAACGTCTTTTCTTTTTGGGAATATAAATTTGATCTTTCCCATTACTGCAAAACCATTTTGTATATTTCCCGGAACTCGAACAATAAAGTTGACCTTCCGGGAGTTTCTTAAGTTTTGTTTGTATTTGCTTGATTTTTTGTTCAATTTTCTTATTCTTTTTTAACATGTGTTCATAAGTCATGTGTCGACCTCCTCTTGTTTTTGTTCTACGCATTGAATTCTATGATGAAGCATCCTCGAAAAAGGCAACTAAACTGCTGCAGAAATATCGATATGTGGTGTATGAGAGGTAGAGCATATTGGACGTTATAAAGCATTTTTATTACGTCCATTTTTATTTAACATTTAGGAATAAATTCAATCTTCAACTGCATGCCCATTCCCTCTGCCAGCCTTTGTAATGTCTCCACCGATGGATTGGCCTTTCCTCTTTCAATTTTGCTAATATCACCTTGGTAAATGTGTACTTTTTCGGATAATTCTTTTTGAGTGATTCCTACTAGTTCTCTTGCTTTCGTAAGATTAACCCCTAACTGGGATATAATATCTACTTCATGAATTTTGCCCGTCAATTTACCTTCATCCCAAATATCTTCTGCTGCCAAATCCAATTCATCATTCCATGAGATTCCATATCCACCAGCATCAACAGAAACCTTTTCAAACAGTCCCTCTTCGCATTCAAATGCATGAAATTGCGGAAATGTATCAAACAATTGCTTCATATCATATTCTTTCTCTACACCATCTTGAAATATAGCTAACACTACAAAATTCTCTAAAGGAATTACTTTTTTAATTCTATGTGTCATATACGTTCTCTCCTCTTTGATTCTACTGGTGGAAGGACTTCAAACTCTTGAGTTTCCCACATGTGAATCAATTTTTCTTGATTTTTTTTAATAAATTCTTCAACTATTCTCTGTTCTTTTAATGGAATATCTCCTTCAAACATTTCTCCATCCAGCAAAGAAAACATTCCATTATATTCACCATAAAGAGCATGAACATGTGGTGGATTATGCTCTTTTTTTCTAAGGTACATTTTTATAACAATACCATTAAATCTTGAAATAACTGGCATTAAATTCCTCCTTTGTTTTTATAATATAGGATATTTCCTATATTGTCAAGTTAATTAAATAATCTGCATATGACACTATGTTGTTCATTGGATAATTATGCTGAACTAGCACATTTGATTATCTAAAATATAGATATGGAATCCTTTTTTGAATTTTGTAGTGGAATGTGAGTATATCATACATTTTATGTTTTGAAAAGAGAAGAAAATAAAAGAATCTTCTGAGAACAATTTTTTATTTGGAATTTTCAGAATTTTCAAACTTTTTATTCACTTTCTCGCTTTAAAGTAACATAGTGTTGACTTTTCCTCTTCTTGGTTGTAAAATTCAATTTAACCAAATACCACAATATAGGTGGATACATAGGCGGTACAGCAACATTATCGGCTGTCTCCGGAAAGGATATAAATCATGAATAATAAGAAAAAAATCGGTTTCGTAGGACTTGGATTAATCGGCGGTTCCATCGCAAAAGCAATCCGCCAATACTACCCTGACTACGAAATCGTTGCATTTGATAAAAGTAAAGAAACCCTGGCACTTGCCACACAGGAATCTGCAATCGACGTTGCCTGCACCACCATTGACGATAACTTCGACAACTGCAGCTACATTTTCCTATGTGCGCCGGTGTCGTATAATACTGCTTATTTGAAACAGTTAAAATCACATTTGAATGAAAATTGTATTTTGACAGATGTGGGGAGTGTGAAAACCTCCATTCATAAAGAAGTAATTGCACTCGGCTTGGAGGAACATTTTATCGGCGGACACCCAATGGCCGGCTCTGAAAAATCCGGCTTTGTCAACTCCAAAGCCATGCTGATTGAAAATGCTTACTATATTATCACCCCAACAGCGATAGTCGCAAAAGAAAAGGTAGATGCTTACGCTGCATTTGTAGAATCCTTAAAGGCTCTTCCTGTAGTTCTGGACTACGAAGAACACGATTACATCACAGGTGCCATCAGCCACCTGCCACATATTATCGCTTCTGCTCTTGTAAACTTCGTCAAGGACAAGGACGGAAAGGAAGAATTAATGAAACAACTGGCAGCCGGTGGTTTTAAAGATATTACGCGAATCGCCTCTTCCTCACCTACCATGTGGCAGCACATTTGCCTGAAGAACAAAGACAATATCGTGAACATCTTAGACGAATACATTGCTGTATTGGAAGATGCGAAACGCTCTGTTGCAGACGGTGCTGAAAGCGATATCTTCAACTTCTTTGAAACCTCAAAGAATTACCGCAACTCCATCCCTGGTGGTTCATCTGGACCAATCAAGCGCATGTTTGCGGTGTACTGTGATATTATCGATGAAGCCGGTGGAATCGCAACCATTGCCACTATCCTGGCAGCTAACAATATTAACTTGAAAAACATTGGAATCATCCACAATCGTGAATTTGAAGAAGGAGTCCTTCGTATTGAATTCTATGACGAAGCATCCTCTAAAAAGGCAGCTGAACTGCTGCAGAAATATCGATATGTGGTGTATGAGAGGTAGGGAATTAAGTAGGGAGCACTTCAACACTCTTGAAACATTATATTATTTCTCTTATAATATAGTCATGTAAATCATATGAAAGAGGGTGTTGAAAGTGGGTGAAAGCATGACATTAGAAGAACAAAAGCAAATTCTTATTGATGCATACATAAATTTAATGAGAATCAAAAAAGTTCAAAAAGAGGTCAATGAGGAATTAGAATATCAAATCAAAATAACGAAAGTTAAACTTTCAACCTTTGGTATTGACATTTCAGAACTTGAATATTAGTAACTAAATTACATGGAGATTTTACGAGTGTAATTCCTATTGAGTTAACAAAAAATGATATTTAAAAAGCAGAGGTGTTAGAACTGATGTTAACTACATTTAATAAAGAATTATATGAACAGGGTTTAAAGGAAGAAGGTGCTCGCGAGGCAGATCAAAGAATCTATGATTTAGAGCAACAGAATGAGGTTTTGCAAAATTCTGTAGCTGAAAAGAATACTGAACTTGCTGAAAAGGACGCTGAACTTGCCGAAAAGGATGCCGTAATCACAAACCTGAAGGCTCGGTTAGGTATAAACGAATAGGAATAAACAAGACCTTGCCGGATCTACGAGCAAGGTCTTATTTACAGTCTACATATTTACAGAATTCGCAACTTTCTTTCGCCGAATTACTTTATCAGTTTCCTACCCAGAGTGCACTTGTAAAGGAAGTAGCACTATCGCTACCTGCATAATGGTGACTTCTTACACGATAATAATAACCGCTCGGCACAGTTATGCTCTTGCTCGCCATTGCTGAATATGCATTTGGGTTGGTTACACTCCAAGACGTAACCCTCGCCCATGACCCAGACGAATTTTTCCTTTCTACAATGGCAGTAACTGAAACTTCACATTTCACGGATGCGTTCGTAACACCACCAGCTCCTATTTTAGTTGATGAAATTTTATTAATTATAGAATATCCATCAGAAAAATACACACCCCATGTTTGGTTATCTGCATATCCTATTAGTGCATCATCAGTCATGATATCCGATATATCAATATCTACTGTTTCTGCTCTTGCATCTACTTTCCAACTCATAAGACACGTCATACAAATTGTTACCATCAATAATATCGTTAAAAACCTTTTTTTCATAGCATTCCACTCCTATTCTAAAATTTCAAACTATTTACAATTCTTTCAACTTCTTCTTGTTCTATATTTCTAATTCTCAGTAGATATTGCACATCTTGATATTCAAAAATTACCGACCACCTATTTGCATCTGAATTTTCAATAACATATTCTGTTAATTTAATTTCTACGTCGTTTAAAGCAATTGTATATTCTTGTATTTTCTCATCTTCAATAATTGTTCCAAATGAAGATGTTCTGTAATTTGGTCTAATTACATATATGATACTTGTATCATTTTCCATTTCATAAATCATATTCACGCCTTGAATATCGGAACTAAATACAGCTTCGCAAAAAATAGTATTGTCTGGGAGATATTCTAGTTTTATAGGCTTAAATCCATATGTGGATTCCAATTTTTCATACACATCCTCTTCTTTAACGTGTGTAATAAGTTCTGTATCCTCTGAATTAACCATTGTCCTATCCTGTCTTGTAAACAATGTAGAAATCGTTCTAAAAACATCCCCTTCATCACCTATACACACCGTCCCTAACCATAATCCAACTATCATAGCAGCCAATATTACGACGAATCTATTAAATCTTCGTTTCTTTTTATATACCTTTCCAAGTTGAATTAACTCTTTATCATCATCCGACAATTGTTCATAGATTGTCTGCCGCTCGTGTTCGTGTATCTTTTCCATTAATTCTTCATACATCCCTTCCGGCGGTTTGACATCCTTCATTTTAGGGTCGGCCTCTATCTCAGCCATGATATCATCTATCCTTTTGTCCATTTCTTTCTTGATAAATTCTTTCCAATCTTCATCTGTCATACTAACGCCTCCCTCCCTGCAAGTTCTTGATGTTGATTGTTTGATAACAATTGTTTTGCCTCGTAAAGCAAGTATTTTAACATGGCATCAG
>JAZRQP010000131.1:0-14207 GCA_045649885.1 Faecalimonas sp. | reverse complement strand
CTAACAATTACCTTTTGTAAACTGTTATAAGCATCCTGAATTGCAGCTTTATGTCGCATATTTGTGATATAAACTTCGTCATTGAAGGATAGTTCACCATGAAAGAACATATTTTTAATGATTTCTTCAAATTCTTCAATTCCTTGTTCTTCTTTTGCAGAAATTGACACAATCGGTTTATCAATAATTGATTTTACCATATCCTTTGTAATAACTGTAGCCAAATCTGATTTATTTAAAAGAATAATTGTCTTTTTATCTCGTATCAATTCTATAATATCATAATCATTTTGGTCAAATTCTCTTGATGCATCCACAACATATACAACTAAATCCGCTTCATTTGCATGTGTTTTAGCCTTATCAACACCAATTTTTTCTACAATATCCTCTGTATTTCTAATACCTGCAGTATCCATGATGTTTAAACTAACTCCATTTAAATTAATGGCTTCCTCCAAAACATCACGGGTTGTTCCTGCAATATCTGTTACAATTGCACGTTCTTCACCTACTAAAACATTTAATAATGAAGATTTTCCGGCATTTGGCTTACCTACTATAACGGTTTTAATACCTTCTTTAATGATTCTTCCGTTATCAGAACTCTTTAAAAGTACATCTAATTCACAAATTAAATTATCAACTGTTAATCTTAATGTTTCTCCATAACCATCTACACTGATATGTTCCGGATCATCCAAAGCTGTTTCTATAAATGCGGTGTGATAAATGATTTGTTCACGAATTTCCTTAATCTTTTTCTGTACATTTCCCTTTAATTGACTGACAGAGCTTTTTAAAGCGTATTCATTTTTTGAATTGATAACATCAATCACAGCCTCTGCCTGAGATAAATCAATTTTTCCATTCAAAAATGCTCGTTTTGTAAATTCACCTGGCTCTGCAGGTCTTGCACCTGCTTTTATAACCGTTTCTAAAATTCTTTTTACAACATAGACCCCGCCATGGCAATTGATTTCTACCGTATCTTCACCGGTAAAGCTGTGTGGACCTTTCATTATCATTACAAGAACTTCATCAATCGTTTCATCACCATCCACAATATAACCATAATGAATTGCATGGTCTTTTAAAGTTTTTCCTTTATATACTTTTTGGATAATATTTAAAGACTCTTCTCCACTAATTCGTACAATACCTATACCTGAATTAGACATAGCAGTAGCAATAGCAGCGATTGTATCCTTTCTCATAACTTTCCTCCACATATCAAAGAAGCACTTTCAATCAAAAGTGCTTCCAAAAAATTATTTTCTATTTAATGTAACAACAACGCGTCTGTAAGGTTCTTCACCTTCACTATGTGTAGATACATATTTATCTGCTTGAAGTGCTGAGTGAATGATTCTTCTTTCATAAGGATTCATTGGTTCTAATGAAACTGACTTTTTCGTTCTTTTTACCTTGTGTGCAATGTTCTTTGCAAGGTTTTCCAATGTTTCTTTTCTTCTTTGGCGATAATTTTCTGTATCTAATTTTACTCTCACATAACCATCTTGCATTTTATTTGCAACACGATTTGTTAAGTATTGGAGTGAATCTAATGTTTGTCCTCTTTTTCCAATGAGGATTCCCATATTGTCTCCTTCCATATTAATACTTAAAGAACCGTCTTCATCAATTTCAGATGTTAATGTAACTTCCATACCCATTGTTTTAAGTACATCTGTCAAGAATTTTTCACAAGCTTCTTTTGTCTGTGGTTCAACTTCTGCAAGTTTTTCTTCTGTTTCAGCAACTTCTTCGTTTGATTCTTCTACAACTGGAATAGCTTCTTCTTTTACTTCTTCCTGTTTAGGTTCTTCAACTACTTTTTTCGCTTCTTTTTTAACTTCTTTTTTATTTTCTTTCTTTTCTTGCTTTTTCCAAGCCTTAATTACTGCTTGTTTTGCACCGATTCCTAAGAATCCTGCACTTCCTTTTTCAATTACTTCAACTTCAACATCTGTACTTGCAAGTCCAAGTTGGATACATGCTTCCGTAATTGCTTCTTCTACTGTTTTTTTAGAAACTGTGATAATCTCCATAATGGCCTCCTTATTTGTTATTTCTACTATTATAATCTCTAACCATGTTTGCTTTTGATGCTAAACTTCCTGCTTTTGCACTATTGTTGGTAGAGGTTTTTTCCTGCTCAACAGCTTCGGCTTTAATTTCTTCTAATTTTTTTGTATACATCTGAGCCATGCTGTTTACTTTACTTGGATTTACTTCTTTTTTATTGGCATTTTTCTTTGCTGCCTTTTTCATGTTTTCTTCAACTAATACATCGATTGATTTCTTATCGAGCACTTTGTTAATTACAATTTGTTGAATAATTCTTACAACAGCACTTACAATCCAGTAAATACCAAGAACAATCTGCATTGAGAAACATAAGAATACAGACATAATTGGCATAACATTCATCATGGTATTCATCTGTTGTGCCATTGCATTTTCTTCCTGTTTTTTATCGCCACTTCTTGATTTCATCATGTTTTGTGAAATTTTACCACTCAACCATTGTGTAAAACCAGCTAATACAGGAATTAAAATAGCAACAATAATAAGCCATGTTTCCCCTGATTTTAAAAGGGTAGAAGGAGTAGCTGCTAAATTAACTTCATTTTTCTTCCCATAATTTTCAAATCCTGATACTACAACACCCATAAATTTATATATTTTATCAGGTTTCACTCTCTGCACATGTTCAGGAATATTTCTTATTACAGGCCATAATGCAAATAAGAATGGTAACTGAATCAAAGAACCAAGACATCCTCCGGTAGGAGATGTGCCGTACTTTGTATAAATCAGTTTTGTTTCTTCCTGCATCTTAAGCATAGATGCCTGGTCATTCTTTCCTTTATACTTATTCTGAATTGCTTGAATCTCAGGATTCATAACAGCTGATATTCTTGAAAACTTTTGCTGTTTGATTGTGAAAGGAAGTAACAATGTGTAAACAATGATTGTAAACACGATTGTACTTATAACAATATTTAAACCAACATCTGTAATACCAATTGAATAAAAGCATTCAAAAATGAAATTCATAATTTTTCCGAATATACCGGCAATAAAATTAATCATCTTTTTTCCTCCATTATTTATTAAGGTACAGGGTCATATCCACCCTTTGAAAAGGGATTACAACGTAAAATTCTCCAAACTGTAAGAAGCCCACCTTTAAAAGCACCATATTTTTCAATTGCCTGCAAGCCATACTCCGAACAAGTTGGAATATACTTACATGTTGGTGCAGACTTCATCCCTGATATATATTTTCTATAAAACTTAATGAGCCCTATTAGTACCTTTTTCAATTTTAATTCTCCGTTAAATCATCTATAATATTATGAAGTTTTCCCAAATGGAGTAGTGCACTTTCGATTTCTTTATATGTTCTTTCTTTTGCATTAGTTCGTGCAACCACAACAATATCTAATCCATTTTGAAAATTACTTTCTTGTAGTCTATAGCTTTCTCGAATTAATCTTGTGATACGATGTCTAACAACACTATTACCTACTTTTTTACTTACTGAAATACCTAAGCGATTTTCCTGTGTGTTATTTTCTAACACATACATTACCAAATACTTATTTGCATAAGATTTTCCTTTTTTATATACAATTTGAAAATCCTTGTTTTTCATTATTTAAACCCCATTTTTATATAGAAGAAAAGGCCACATATATGCGGCCTACGCTGATAATACCTTTCTTCCTTTTGCTCTTCTAGCAGATAAAACTTTTCTTCCGCCAGGTGTACTCATTCTTGCTCTAAATCCATGAACCTTTGATCTAGATCTCTTTTTTGGTTGGAATGTCATTTTCATTGATATCCACCTCCTTGATTCTTTTCAAACCTATATATCATATTCATATAAGTATACGTTCTCATACCACGCCTAATTATATTAAATAAAAAGCTCTACGTCAAGGTAAAGTTATCCACAATTTTTCCACAAAATGTGGATAAGTGCCGTTTTTTATGTGGATAACTTGTGGATTAAATTTTTTTATCGCCATTTTTTCCATATTTTATCAAGTTTTTTGTGTTGATAAAGTTATCCACATTTAATAATCATTGCTAATATTTTGTTTTTGATGTAAAATATTATGGAGATATTGTCGTATTATATCTTATTAGTATAAGTAGGAGTTTTTTTGTAATGAATTTAGTAAAGGAAAAATGGGATGAAATTATCCATAAATTAAAGATAGAATATGATATTTTGGATGTATCCTTTAAAACTTGGATTATGCCTCTCGAAGTATGCGATATTAAGGAAGATGTTGTTTTTATAAAAGTTCCCCTTAAAGCTTACATAGATATTATAACTAAAAAATATTTATTATCGCTGAAGGTTTGCATCGCTGAAGTTATTGGACAAGAATATGATGTACAATTAGTTGCAGCGGAAGATTTTATTGAAGAATCTGTATCAGAATCTTCCTATAATAATAAGGTAAATAAAAATGATATTTTCGAACAGGCAAATTTAAATCCAAAATATACATTTGATACATTTGTAGTTGGTAAAAATAATAACTTTGCCCACGCTGCTTCTTTAGCAGTTGCTGAATCACCGGGTGAAATTTATAATCCACTCTTTTTATATGGAGGAGTTGGACTTGGTAAAACTCACTTAATGCATTCAATAGCACACTTTATATTAGAAAGAGATCCGTCAAAGAAAATACTTTATGTTACAAGTGAAACATTTACCAATGAACTGATTGATGCTCTTAAAAGTGGTAAAACAAGTGGCGGTAATGAATCAGCAATGACATCATTTAGAGATAAATATCGTAATATAGATGTTTTGCTCGTTGACGATATCCAATTTATAATAGGAAAAGAAAGTACACAGGAAGAGTTTTTCCATACATTTAATCATTTGCATAGTTTAGGTAAACATATCATTATCTCCAGTGATAAACCACCAAAAGATATTGAAACATTAGAAGCCAGACTACGCACTCGTTTTGAATGGGGATTAATTGCTGATATTTCTTCACCTGATTATGAAACCAGAATGGCTATTCTTCGTAAGAAGGAAGAATTGGATGCACTTCAAAGGTATCATATTCCTAATGAAGTTATGCAATATATCGCAACCAATGTTAAATCAAACATTCGAGAACTGGAAGGTTCCCTCAATAAATTGATTGCTCTTCATAAACTTAAAAAAGAAGATATTAATATTACTTTAGCTGCAGAAGCTTTAAAAGATATTATTTCTCCTAATGAAAGCAGACAAATTACTCCTGAATTAATTATAGATATTGTTGCTGAACATTATTCAATAACAATTCAGGACCTAAAGAGTGGAAAAAGAAGTTCTAATATAGCAATTCCAAGACAAATAGCCATGTACTTATGTCGTGAAATGACAGATGTACCTTTAAAGGCCATTGGTTCTATACTTGGAGGAAGAGATCACTCTACTGTAAGCTATGGAATTGAAAAAGTAGCGGATGATGTTAAAACAGATGAAGCTCTTTGTAACACAATTGATATTATAAAAAAGAAAATTAATCCAATTTAATTTGTTGATAACTTTGTGGATAAGTTGTTGATAATGTGTGGACAAACTGTGGATAAGTTTTTAATCATAAATTTAAAAAAAGTTTTCCACAATTCATCCACATGTTTTCCACATAGTTATTAACATAGTTATCAACACTACAAACCCTTTAAATATAAGGGCTGAAGGCACTTATCAACTTATCCACAGCCCCTACTACTAATACTACTAAAATATTATATAAATATATACATTAAAAAATACCGGAAGGAGTTTTCCACAATGAAAATTATTTGTTCAAAATCAAATCTTGTAAAAGGTGTAAGTATTGTTTCAAAGGCAGTTCCATCTAAAACTACAATGCCTATTCTTGAATGTATCTTAATAGATGCTACAACTGATATTATTAAGTTTACAGCGAATGATATGGAACTTGGTATTGAAACTATTGTTGAAGGTGAAATTGTTAAAAAAGGTGTTATTGCTATTGACGCTAAGATTTTCTCTGAGATTGTTCGTAAGCTTCCTGATAATGAGGTTGTTATTGAAACAGATGAAAATCTTCAAACTACAATTACCTGTGAGAGAGCTAAATTTAATATTTCTTCAAAATCAGGAGAAGATTTTTCATATCTTCCATTTATTGAAAAGAATGAGACAATTAAGTTATCTCAATTTACTTTAAAAGAAATTATTAGACAAACAATCTTTTCTATTGCTGACAATGACAGTAATAAATTAATGACTGGAGAATTATTCCAGATTGAAAACAACATGTTAAAGGTTGTTTCATTGGATGGTCATAGAATTTCCATTCGTAAAACAGAGTTGAAAGAAAACTATGGTCCAAGAAAAGTAGTTGTTCCTGGTAAGACACTTATGGAAGTTAGTAAGATTCTTCCGGGTGATGTTGACAGTGAAGTTGTAATTTCATTTACAAATAATCATATTGTATTTGAATTTGATAATACTGTAGTAGTTTCTCGTTTGATTGAAGGACAATATTTTAAGATTGATCAAATGTTATCCAGCGATTATGAAACAAAGGTTAAAATTAATAAAAGAGAATTATTAAATTGTATCGATAGAGCAACTCTTCTTGTAAAAGAAGGGGATAAAAAACCTATTATCATCAATATTTTGGATGAAGTGATGGAATTAAAGATTAAATCACAGATTGGTTCTATGGATGATGAAATTGTAATTTCAAAAGAAGGTAAGGATTTGTTAATTGGATTTAATCCGAAGTTCTTAATTGATGCTCTTCGTGTAATTGATGATGAGGAAGTAACACTTTATCTAATGAATCCGAAAGCTCCATGCTTCATCAAGGATGATAATGAAAGTTATATTTATTTAATTTTACCTGTAAATTTTAATGCCGGAGTGTAAAAGATGGAAATTATTTATTTGAGAGATGAATTTATAAAACTTGGTCAGGCTTTAAAGGCAGCCGGATTAGTAGAGTCAGGCGTTGAGGCTAAGGAAGTCATTCAGGAGGCCAAAGTTCTTGTAAACGGTGAAGTTGATACAAGAAGGGGCAGAAAATTATACGAAGGAGACGTTGTTTCTTTTGAAAATCAAACAATTGAAATTAAAAAATTATAGAAATTATGATTTGTTAGAATTGGATTTTGATCCATCAACAAATATTCTATATGGTGACAATGCGCAAGGAAAAACAAATATATTAGAATCAATTTATATGTGCGGAACAACCAAATCTCATCGTGGTACCAAGGACAGAGATATGATAAGATTTGGCCAGGAAGAAGCTCACATAGAAGCTGTGATTGATAAAAAGGGAGTTCCATTTGAAATTGATATTCATTTAAAAAATAATAGCCCAAAAGGGGTTGCCATTAATAAAATGCCAATTCGCAGGGCAATTGAATTGTTTGGAATTGTAAATATTGTATTTTTTTCTCCGGAGGATTTAAATATTATAAAAAATGGTCCTTCGGAAAGAAGAAAATTTATAGATTTGGAACTATCTCAACTTGATAAGGTATATTTAAGTGATTTAACAAATTATAATCGAATTGTAAATCAAAGAAATAAGCTACTGAAAGATGTTTATGACAGAAAAGATTTGATGGAGACACTTGATATTTGGGATTTACAGCTCGTCAATTATGGTAAAAAAATAATAGACAGAAGAAATAAGTTTATTGTTGAGTTAAACGAAATAGTAGGAAAGGTTCACGAGCAGCTAACCGGTGGAAAGGAACATCTGCAAATTTATTACGAACCATCTGTATCAAGTATGGATTTTGAAACAAATCTTATAAAAAACAGAGAAAAAGATATCAGAATGAAAAGTACTTCTGTTGGACCACATAGAGATGATATATGTTTTATGGCAGATGGACTTGACATTAGAAAATTCGGTTCTCAAGGACAACAAAGAACAGCAGCTTTGTCACTTAAATTGTCTGAGATAGAAATTGTGAAAAAAGTAATTAATGATACTCCAATATTATTATTGGATGATGTATTGTCTGAATTAGACAAACACAGGCAAAACTATTTATTGGATAGTATTAGCGATATACAAACATTAATTACCTGTACAGGGTTAGATGATTTTGTAAATAATCGTTTTCATATAAACAAAATTATGCATGTGGATAATGGAAAGGTAGCCTTACCTAAAGGCTAGAGTAGGAGGATTTTTATGAGTGCAGAATACGGTGCAGATCAGATTCAAATACTGGAGGGTTTAGAAGCAGTAAGAAAAAGACCTGGTATGTACATTGGTAGTACGTCAATTAGAGGGCTTCACCATTTGGTGTATGAAATTGTAGATAATTCTGTTGATGAAGCATTGGCGGGAGTTTGTGATACAATTTCCATTACGTTAAATGAAGATGGCTCTGCAACTGTTATAGATAACGGACGTGGTATTCCTGTTGGAATTAACCAAAAAGCAGGACTGCCGGCAGTTGAAGTTGTATTTACAGTACTTCATGCAGGTGGAAAATTTGGCGGCGGGGGATACAAAGTATCCGGTGGTCTTCATGGTGTAGGTGCATCCGTTGTTAATGCACTTTCCGAATGGTTAGAAGTTGAAATCTGCAAAGAAGGAAAAGTTTATAAACAGCGCTATGAGCGAGGTAAAGTAATGTATCCTCTAAAAGAGATTGGCACTTGTCCTATGGAAAAGACAGGTACCAAGGTTACATTTTTACCGGATAAGGAAATCTTTGATGAAACAGTTTTTGATTTTGATACCTTAAAGCAACGTTTCCGTGAAATGGCATTTTTAACAAAAGGTCTTCGCATTATTATTCGTGACGAACGCATAAATGAAAATATGCCGGAGCCAATTGAAAAATCCTTCCACTATGAAGGTGGTATAAAAGAATTTGTTCAGTATTTGAACAAAGGAAAAACACCTTTATATGACCAGATTATTTACTGCGAGGGTGAAAAAGACGGTGTTATGGTTGAAGTTGCAATGCAACATAACGACGCTTATACCGATAATACTTATGGATTTGTAAATAATATCACCACACCGGAGGGTGGTATGCATGTAGAAGGTTTTAGAAAAGCTTTAACAAAGACCTTTAATGACTATGCAAGAAAAAATAGATTATTAAAAGATAATGAGCCTAATTTAAGTGGTGAAGATATTCGTGAAGGTTTAACTGCAATTATCAGTGTTAAGATTTCTGACCCACAGTTTGAAGGTCAGACAAAACAAAAATTAGGTAACAGCGAGGCACGTACCGCAGTTGATAACATTGTAAGTAATCAATTAGAGATTTTCTTAGAGCAGAATCCAAATGTTGGTAAAACTACAATTGAAAAATCTGTATTAGCACAACGTGCGCGTGAAGCTGCAAGAAAGGCGAGAGATTTAACTAGAAGAAAATCTGCTTTAGAGGGAATGGCCCTTCCTGGAAAATTGGCAGACTGTTCTGATAAAGACCCTGCTAACTGCGAAATTTACATCGTAGAAGGTGATTCTGCGGGTGGATCAGCTCAAACAGCCAGAGATAGAGCAACACAAGCTATCCTGCCACTTCGTGGAAAAATCTTAAATGTAGAAAAGGCAAGATTAGATAAAATTTATGCAAATGCGGAAATTAAAGCAATGATTACTGCATTTGGTACAGGTATTCATGATGATTTTGATATTTCAAAGCTACGTTATCACAAAATTATCATTATGACCGATGCCGATGTTGATGGTGCTCATATCAGTACATTATTATTAACATTCTTATATCGTTTTATGCCTGAGTTAATTAAACAAGGTTATGTATATTTAGCACAGCCACCTCTTTATAAGTTGGAAAAGAATAAAAAGGTGTGGTATGCATACAGTGACGAAGAATTGAATCAAATTCTCACAGAAGTAGGTAGAGATACTAATAATAAAATTCAACGTTATAAAGGTTTGGGAGAAATGGATGCAGATCAGTTATGGGAAACAACCATGGACCCGGAACACCGAGTTTTACTTCGTGTGACTATGAATGAAGATGCTGCATCTGAATTAGATCTCACATTTACAACCTTGATGGGTGACCAAGTAGAACCAAGACGTGAATTTATTGAAGAAAATGCAAAATATGTACAAAACCTTGACGTATAGAAACGGGAGAATAGACAATGGAAGATAATATTTTTGACAAAGTGCAGGAAGTCGATCTGAAAAAGACGATGGAAACTTCTTATATCGATTATGCCATGAGCGTTATTGCATCTCGTGCGTTACCTGACGTAAGAGACGGTTTGAAACCGGTACAAAGAAGAATTCTGTATTCTATGATTGAATTAAATAATGGTCCGGACAAGCCGCATCGTAAATGTGCGCGTATTGTCGGTGATACTATGGGTAAATATCATCCACACGGTGATAGTTCTATTTATGGTGCTCTTGTAAATATGGCACAGGAATGGTCTACCAGATATCCGCTTGTAGACGGACATGGTAACTTTGGTTCTGTAGATGGTGATGGCGCCGCTGCCATGCGTTATACGGAAGCTCGTCTCAGCAAAATTTCTATGGAATTAACTGCAGATATCAATAAAAACACAGTTGATTTCACACCAAACTTTGACGAGACAGAAAAAGAACCGGTTGTATTACCTGCAAGATATCCGAACCTTTTGGTAAATGGTACTTCCGGTATTGCAGTAGGTATGGCTACCAATATTCCGCCTCACAATTTACGTGAAGTAATTGCAGCTGTAGTAAAGATTATTGACGATCAGATTGATGAAAATGGTGAAACAACTATTGAAGATATTCTTCAAATCATCAAAGGACCAGATTTCCCAACAGGTGCAACTATTTTAGGTACCAGAGGAATTGAAGAAGCATATCGTACAGGTCGCGGTAAAATCAGAGTACGCGCCGTGACAGATATTGAACCAATGGCAAATGGTAAGAATCGTATTATTGTTACGGAACTGCCATACATGGTAAATAAAGCGCGTTTGATTGAAAAAATTGCAGAACTTGTAAGAGATAAGAAAATTGATGGTATTACTGCATTAGAAGATCAGTCAAGCCGTGAAGGAATGAGAGTTTGTATTGAACTTCGTCGTGATGTAAATGCAAACGTAATTTTAAATCAATTGTATAAACATACACAACTTCAAGATACATTTGGTGTTATCATGTTAGCTTTGGTTAACAATGAACCGAAAGTATTAAATATTCTTGATATGCTCAAATACTATTTGAAACATCAGGAAGAAGTTGTTACAAGAAGAACACAGTATGAATTAAATAAAGCAGAAGAAAGAGCACACATTTTACAAGGTTTATTAATCGCTCTTGATAATATTGACCGTGTAATTGCAATTGTTCGTGGTTCTAAGACAACACAGATTGCAAAAGAAGGCTTAATTGCAGAATTTAATTTAACAGATGTTCAGGCTCAGGCTATCGTGGACATGAGACTTCGTGCTTTGACCGGTTTGGAAAGAGAAAAGCTGGAAACAGAGTATGCAGAGTTAATGAAACGAATCGGCGAGTTAAAAGCAATTCTTGCTGACCGCAAGTTATTACTTGGTGTAATTAAAGATGAAATCTTGGTTATCAGTGATAAATACGGTGATGAAAGAAGAACAGAAATCGGATTTGATGAATTCGATATATCAATGGAAGATTTAATTCCAGAACAAGACGTTGTTATCACGAAGACGAAACTTGGTTATATCAAACGTATGACTACAGATACATTTAAGAGTCAAAATCGTGGTGGTAAAGGTATCAAGGGAATGCAGACCTTAGAAGAAGATTATGTAGAAGAATTATTTATGACATCTTCACATCATTATATTATGTTCTTCACAAATAAAGGTCGTGTATATCGCTTGAAGGGATATGAGATTCCGGAGGCAAGCAGAACATCAAGAGGAACTGCGATTGTAAACTTATTACAACTAATGCCGGAAGAAAAGATTACTGCTATGATTCCAATTAAGGAATACGAAGAAGGACAATACCTCTTCATGGCTACTCAGAAAGGTCTTGTAAAGAAAACAAAGATTACAGATTATTCAAATGTTAGAAAAACAGGACTTGCTGCAATCACCCTGCGTGATGATGATGAATTAATCGAAGTTAAATTTACAGATAATGAAAAAGATATCATTATCGTAACAAAATATGGCCAATGTATCCGTTTTAATGAACAAGACGTACGTGCTACCGGCAGAACATCTATGGGTGTTAGAGGTATTAATCTTACAGATGGTGATGAAGTTGTGGCAATGCAGTTGACTGACCAAGGTAAACAACTCTTAATCGTATCTGAAAGAGGTTTGGGAAAACGTACAGTAATGGATGAGTTTACTGCACAAAACAGAGGCGGTAAAGGTGTAAAATGTTATAAGATTACAGAAAAAACCGGCGAAGTTGTTGGGGCTAAGGCTGTAAATGAAGAAGATGAGATTATGATTATTAATACAGAAGGAATTATTATTCGTATGGAATGTAAAGGTATTTCTGTATTAGGTCGTATTACTTCAGGTGTAAAACTCATCAACCTACGTGAAAATGAAATCGTAGCTAGTATTGCTAAGGTAAAAGAAACACAAGAAGAAGAATCTGAAGTGCAAGCAGAGGAACAAATAGAAGAACAGTAGATATAAGACACGTGGTGAGCTTTGCCACGTGTCGTATCTTTTAAAAAAGTTCTAGGAGATTATAATAATGAAAAGAATTCTTTTAATGGTGCTTAGAAATTTAATCAGACTTCCGGGTTTATTAGTGAAACTGTGCAAGTATTCTTCAAATGTTGATAAATATACAGATGAAGAACGCAATAAGTTTCTTAAATATATCGTTGATATTGCTAACAGAGGAGGAAATGTAAAAATCAAATCCTATGGAGTAGAAAATATTCCTAATAAAAATGGATTTATGCTTTTTCCAAATCATCAAGGAATGTATGATGTATTAGCACTTCTTGATGTTTGTCAAAAACCGCTTTCCGTTGTGGCGAAAAAAGAAGTGGCAAAGATTCCGTTGCTCAAGCAACTATTTAAGATAATGAATGTAATTTTTATGGATCGCGAAGATGTTCGCCAGTCCATGCAGGTTATTATAGAAGTATCAAAACAGGTAACTCAAGGAAGAAACTATATTATCTTTCCGGAAGGAACCAGAAGTAAAAACGGCAACAAGGTAGGAGAGTTTAAAGGCGGAAGCTTTAAAGCAGCTACAAAGGCAAAATGTCCGATTGTACCGGTTGCTTTAATAGACTCCTTTAAGCCTTTTGATACGGGTTCCACAGAAGAGGTAATTGTACAAGTACATTTTCTACAACCTATGATGTATGAAGAATATAAAGATATGAAAACAAATGAAATTGCAGAAGAAGTGAAAAAAAGGATTGTAGAAGTAATTGAAAAAAATAAATAAAAAGACGTTGACAACTAAAAAGGTTGACGTTATAATAAATTTTGCACTGCGAAAGGAAAAGCAGTAATTCGGAGAAATACTCAAGAGGCCGAAGAGGCGCCCCTGCTAAGGGTGTAGGTCGGGCAACCGGCGCGAGGGTTCAAATCCCTCTTTCTCCGTTACAAGAAAATGACTTAAACATAAAAGGTTTAAGTCGTTTTTTTGTGAAGACGACTTGGCAAGATTTTTTAAAAATAAAAAAGTTGAAAAAAATCGAAAAAAGTTGTTGACAAGGGCTTGGTTGGTGTGATATTCTAACTAGGCTGTCGCAAGAGAGCAGCGAGAACATTGATAATTAAACAATAGATGACAATAAACGAATTCCTGAAAATTTCTAAGAGAAAATTCAAGAACAGACAGTTAATGTCGAACCAAAAACAGTAAAGTAAGGTAAAATTGCTAGCAAGTGATTTTGACCAGACAAACACTTTTAACGAGAGTTTGATCCTGGCTCAGGATGAACGCTGGCGGCGTGCTTAACACATGCAAGTCGAACGAAGCACTTATGACAGATTCTTCGGATGATGGATTAAATGACTGAGTGGCGGACGGGTGAGTAAGGCGTGGGTAACCTGCCTCATACAGGGGGATAACAGTTAGAAATGACTGCTAATACCGCATAAGCGCACAGTACCGCATGGTACGGTGTGAAAAACTCCGGTGGTATGAGATGGACCCGCGTCTGATTAGCTAGTTGGTGGGGTAACGGCCTACCAAGGCGACGATCAGTAGCCG
>JAZRQP010000130.1:0-50386 GCA_045649885.1 Faecalimonas sp. | reverse complement strand
CAATAACACTTTTCTTATTCATTTGTTCTAACCAATCAGCAAGACCATTTTCATTGTTGAGGTTAATACTATCGCTTTCTTTGATAAATTGCAATAGTTCTGTTGATACTTTCATATAATCGTTCATATTCATTCCCTTTCCTCGAATATGAACTTGCGCAAGTTCAATTATTAAATTTTTTGTCAGACGAAGTTATTATAGGTGGGTTTATTCAGAATGGTCACATTTTGAATGTAGAAAATTAGCCCCTTTTTTAGTCGAATTTTCAGTAATTTTTTTATGCACCTTTGGGGCATAATTTGACTATAATATCTTTTTTGGGGCAAAATAAAAAAGGGGACTAGCCCCTTTCAAAACCTTGTTCTTCGTATTCGATTTCTTCACGAGCAAGTTCTCGTGTTTCCTGTTCTATATAATATTCAAAGTCTTTTATCAGTTTTCGTTCGTGTATCCAAGCCTTAATAGTATGAAACCATTGTTCTAGCCGTTGGATATAAGCAGACAGACGATTTATCTCATACTGTTTATCCTTGACCGATTGTTCTAATTGTTTACATTGCGAATTTGATTGTTTGAGTTTGTGTTCCAATTTCAGCACACGTTCATCGGTTGAAGCAAGAGCAACAGTATCCTTTGCCAACGTATTTAACGTATTAAGTCCGTTCTGCAATGCCGTTGCCGTCTGCACCTGCGATTGTAGGCGTTCAAGGTCTGCCGTTTTTACTGTGCTTGTGGCAGGTTTGTTTTTGAGTTTGTTTTCAGCCGTAGAGGATATAACCTCAATTGGCTCAATAGGTTGGCTACACGCTTCCAATACACGTTCTCTGATATTTAATTCAGCCTTTGCCTTTTGGGCTTTAATCTGCATTTCTTGGACTTCATACTCCATTTTGTCGAGGTGTTTTCGGGTTTCGTTATAATCTTTAACTTCCCCACGTTCTAAACCCCATAGACTAGACACCTGCGAATAGAAATCATCTTGCTTTTTGCGATAGTCTGAGCGACCACCCATTATATTTTTGGCAGAAAGAGAATAAGTGCCGTTCTTTTGAGTAATAGGGATTGTACAAACGTGTAAATGGTAATTCGCAGCCCTATATGTGCCATTATCATTTTTATAATTACTAGAATTCTTGTTACCAACTTCATCAAAATGAATAACGGCGTTAACTGTATGTCTTCCGTATGTCTTTTCGTGGAACTCCAAACAGGCTTGGAAGTAGTCGATTATCTCTGCCCGTGTCATACCTTCAAAGAAGTCAGCAGAAGCCGTGTAAATGCTATCCAGTAATACGACCGAGTTTTTTCTAGGCTTGATATTGTAGTGTTCGAGGGTATCTGTAATGGTTTTGTTCCAGTTATCATTCCTTGGGATAAGATAAAAATTTTGTTCTGTTAAACTCCAATCAATATTAGACCCGTTGAACTCTCGACCTCGTAAATGATCTTCTTGGGTGCGATTTGCTTCGATTTGAATGCCGTACACATCATTACGGCTACGTTTTTCGGTTCTCATAATTCCGTACATAAATAATGTCTCCTTTTGTTTTGTATTCTACTACAATATAGAAGACCTAAAAATTAGGTCTAACACACTAGACAATGCGAGCATTGTCGTGTGCATTTTGCTCGACCGTTTATTACGAACGAATAAAATGGGTATGGCTATTCTGCTTTCAAAATTTTGTATATGGTAGGGCGAGACAACCCCATTTCCTTACTGATAGCAACAATCGTAGAACCTTGTTCGTGTAATTCTCTCACTTTGCGATTTCGTTCCTCCTTTGCTTTGCGCCTCGCTTTTTTACGCTCTTCTTTCACGGACAATTTATGATACCAGCCACGTTCTTCGTCAGTGGCATTAATTAAGTTTAAAAAATTTGTAACCGTGAATTTGTATCGCTTCCTATCTACGTCTCTAAAAATTTCCCACAATTTAGAATCTTTTAGTGGTTCTTCAAATGTAGCATTCCATTCTTCGCAGTACGCTTGCGCGTCCTCTTTATCGAATAGCCATATTACTGTTGCATATAATGCAAACATCAGCAAATCTCTTGAACCTTTTTTTCCACCTCTTGCTTGGATGATTTGCTCCAAAAACATTTTTCTATGAATGAGGCAAGGTGTGTAATCATTCGTATTTATTTTATTCGAAAAGTGATACTTTCCAGAAAGTACTTTTTTCTTGGTAGATTTCTTTTTCGTTTTACCACTATAATCCACAAAATAATCGCTTTTGTATCCGTGGGAGAGTAATTCATTTCTTAACTCATTTACATTTGGATATTCTTCGTGTACCAATCGGCACTCTGACCAACGTTTTGCCTTTGTGTTGTATGTATATGGCAATCGGAATAATCCATTTAATTTCAAGGAAGAGGCTTTGTCTATCAACAATTCTGTTTCGCCGAGTTCCTGCATTATCTCTGCAATGTGGCTGCATAGCATATCCACCACGCTTAAACAGATTTTGCTTAATGCCACATGGCATGGCTCAATGCAAAACCATAAATGCACACCTCTTCCAGTACGATTAATGAGATTGGGTTTTAATATCAGTTTGTCTAATAGTTTTTTCTCAAATTCTAGGATATGTTCATTTAACTCATCTATTGACAAACTAGATTCGTGGGAATCTATATCAATCACCAAGTTTTGTATATTGATTAGATTATCTGTGGTTCGTTTGTATTCGCTTTTCATACTATTAGCACAAATATAAATATCTACATCTATTGGAAATGGTTCGTCAAAAGAAGTATCATCTGTACCTTGGTTAAATATTGCACCAGCATAGCCAACAAATCTTTCGCTTATCGTTTTGTCGTTGTATGCAAAAGGGAAATAGGATTTGTACTCCGAATCGTCACGAAAGAACAGATTGCACAGTATTTCCTCTTCTGTCCAATTCAAGTATCGCATTTCTTCATATTCGTCTAGTTTCCTGTCGGTTGTTAGTTTTAAACTCATCTTATTACCTCGCTTTCTTGTTTGCTAGTAATATAGATGATGTAAATGTAAACTTTTTTGCCTAAGTATGTTATTTATTATTCGATTTCGGGAAAATGCATTGGCACTATAACCACACCATATTGGTGGAACTAAACACTAATATTACACTTTCAAAAGTCGTTTGGTTGAGTTATAATTGAGATGAACAAATAAGAATTTGTTTGCATGATTTTGGAGTATAGGAGGAAGGATAATGGTTTATTCATTAAGAGATAAGGCGGATGAGATAATTGCTTTTTTGAATGAAATCCCTGCTGTTAAAAAATGTACTATATACGGGAGTTTGGCTACAAATACATATGATGAATTATCAGATATAGATATCGAAGTGGATGTTTCTGGATATGATAATGGACAGTTTATGGTAGAACTTGTTGAAGTGCTAAAAGATAAACTTCATATTTATTATTTCGATTATGCTCCGAGTCTTGTCCCAGATAAGTATATTGTGTCGATTGCAATAGATAAGGACAATCCATTTTTGATTGCCGATTTGTGTTGTTGTGCTGAACCACATTACACTACTGTGACAAAACAACAAGTATTAGGTAAAAACGAAAAGTGTGCTCACATACTCAAAGTATGGACTGCTAATCTTAAACATTATGTAAGGGGCAGTGAATGCTATGATGATATTGTGCGAATGGCAAAAAAAATTGCAGTAGAAGATATAGATACCAAAGACGAAATTGAAATTTTAGATGAAACATTGTGCTGGCTTGAGGACAATGTCGAAAATGAACTTGATGAGTTTGTTGAATCTTGTAGAAGAAAATTTGAAGAATTGGTAAATTGAATATAGATATTAAATTCCAATTTGTATAATTGACTAAATGAATAAAAACAATATTTTGTTCTTGCAATAGAAACCATTTTATAGTACAATAACTCTCGGTTGGAACAGTTAGACCAATCAAAACTAACTGTTTACATTAGTGAAGTATAATGAACTTCGGGCAATTGATTGACTGAATTATGGACAATGAAAATGATGTTGCCGAACTCCTTTCTTTATGCAGGGTTTGTAAAACATATCATTTCGAATCCCCGATGCTTCATTCGTTAAAATAGTGGAAGTACTGAAGACTCAGAACTTCTACTATTTTAAATTTCACAAATTTGAGTTTGGAAGATGCACTATCTTGAAAGCATTACGAAAAACTTTCTAAACGTTTCGTTGATTCCTTGTTCATATCGATATATTATCTCTTTTAGGACATCTAATGTCTTGGACTCAAACAGATGACGACCTGGTTTTGCAGTAGCATTTCTTACTTGGGTGCGATAATTTCCATTATTGCATTGTTTGATTGGAAAAGTGTAGGATTCTAATAATCGATGTAATAATTATAACAGATAGAAAAGAAAAATTTTTTATTAAAAATGCAAAATAGTTATCGTATTTTTTTTGTAAATGTGATAGAATAATATTGGTTTTCAATGGTAAGGAAAGATGAGGGACTTGGGCCCGTTGTTTTTTCTTGCCATTTTTTATTAGGGATATAATTAAACATATATTAGGATGTTTACTTTGCACGATAAGTATAGAGAAAGTAAAAAGTATGATATACAGTAGGTTTAGAAATATTAATTAATAAATAAAAGACCATAAATTTTAATAAATTTATATTATACAAAGCAAGGGAAATGGACATGGATAAAGAATTTGAGAATGAACTATTAGACTCGCTCGATGAATGGTCAGATATTGAAAGACTTATCGAAGAGCGAACAAAAAAAGATAAAAAAATAATTAGTAAATTTTGTGCAAATAATGATTCCGCTGATATTTTTCATATATTAGAACTTTTAGAAAAGCATAAAGGATTACCGGAACATGATAGAGAAACAGTTAAAATGATGAAATTAAAATATCCGAAAGAATTAGATTGTAGATTATTAAATGATTATTTGGACATGACAGAGATATATAATAAATATTTAGAATCGGGAGGAGGATGTGATGACTAAGCGTTTTGTTTTTCGTTTGCCAGATGGTTCTAAAGACAATATGATAAGTACATTTAACTTAAAAGAACGATTGTCAAACAATAGAGCCACGATATATGAGAATAGTGAAGTGAGATTTAGCATCAATAATAAAACAATTAGGGTTATTGTTTTCGATGAGGATAATTTGAAATTGCAAAATAGTTTAAAACAATTTTTTTATGGAGAAGAGTATGGGACAGTATATTGAACAAAAGATAAAATTAGAAGAGATATTCGCTAGTTTAAATATAAAATACGAATATCAAGATTTAGATGATGAAGATTTGAATTATTTTATAATATTTGACACTCCAGAAGGAAGGCTTAAAGCTTTAAAATCGATAGGCGGTGTATTGTATTTAAGCCCAGAATACAACACATTAAGTATGCTTATATTAAATGTTTATAAGTTTAAGGAGTCAGATAACATTGAATCGTTTTATAGAATTATTAATCTAGTAAATACTAAATTATCATATGGCAATTTTTCTGTATACGAAGAAAAAGATGGAGAAAGTCAAATAATTTATCGATGTTCTATACATTGTGGCAATGATTTTTCAGTATTAGATGAGCAAATGGTAAAGAGTATAATAGTAAATTTTGTGCTTGGTTTAGATGAACTATTTGAGCATATATTTAAGGAGAAAAATGAAAAAAATGAATAATGAAGAAGTACATAAAAGTAAAAACTCAATGTTTATAATTATAACAGGTATTATCTTAGCTGTTGGTAGATATAGCACAGATAAGGTTTTGGAGGATACAGTTAATCAAAATTATATATTAATTATGATGGCAATAATAAATTTTGTGGCACTAGGGTTTGTATTGCTTATTCTTTGTAATGGCTTGTCAAAAGACTGTTGTAGCAGAATTGAAAAAGCCGGAATTTTTACTGATCAAAAGAAAAAATGCAAAAGAATATTAACAGGAATTGCCTGTATTCTACTATTAATTTATTTGGTTTTAGGGGTAATTTATATAAAGGATTTGAGATCTTCTGCAATGAACGATATATTTTCAATAATAGCTTTATCAATATCTATTGCTAATGATAGATTTATACAAGATTATGGTTCGCTTTTATATAAATTAATATTAAAATTATCTAAAGCAAATATAAATAAAAAGCAAGGGAAAATCTAATTTTTCTGTAAAAAATACAGAGGAGATAAGTTGCAATACAATAAAATTTGCTAAGAAAATTTATAAAATTTTATAAAATGGGTTGTAAATGAACCCCACATAGCATATAATAGCATCAACAGAGTTGCCCGAAGTCGTATGACATTGGGGACCAAGCTGAGTCTGGGACTCAGCTTTTTTACATTAAGGAGTAATTTTATGGAATTGAAAGGACCATTAACATTTGAAGAACAGATTAAGAAGATGAAATCTCATGGAATGATAGTAAAAGACGAAGATAGCGTGAAAAAGATTCTTGCTCAAATTAATTATTATAGGTTTACTGGATATGCATTGCAATATAGAAAAAAACCAGATGAAAGTGATTACAAAAAGGATATCACTTTTGAACACGTGTATAAGATTTATCAATTTGATGCACGTTTGCGAGATATTTTTCGCCGATATATAGAACAGGTGGAGATTTATTATCGAACCCAAATATCTTATGGATTTTCACATATGAAATGTATTAATCCACCATATGAACAACACTATGATGAGAACAATTTTTATAAGAAACAGGGTTATAGAGAAGTTATGGATAGTTTTCAAAAAGAGAAAAACTATTATAAAGACAGTTTGATTGTTAAGCATCATCAAATAAAATACAATAGCAAAATGCCGTTATGGGTAATTGTTGAGTTGATGTCTTTTTCGAATACATCAAAACTCTATAGTTCTATGTACATAAGCGATAAAGACAAAATAGCCCAAAATGTAGGAACTGGTTATGCTACATTGGAGAATCATTTGCATTGTTTGTCTGTATTGAGGAATAAATGTGCACATGCAGCACGATTGTATAATACACAATTTAACCCGCCAGCAAAATTTCCAACACAATATTTAAAGAAACATCCAGAAGTGAGAAATGACTCACTGTTTGCTTATACATTGGTTCTTTTAAAACGATTGCCTGATGTATGTACAAAATTAGCGTTGATAAGTGATGTGCAAACGGTAATTGAAGAATATAGAGACGACATAGAATTATCTTTAATCGGATTTCCGACAGAGTATTTACAATTATTAAAGAAGGAAGTTAGATAGCGAGATTAAGAATGTTTCTTAACCTGCTTTCTTTTGGGAACATATTTATTAGAGCATAAAACTAAAAAAGCGAAATAAAAAGACCGGAATGAATCTGGTCTTTTGTTGTATAAAAAACGATTATAGCGTTTTGAAAAAATCGAGAAGTGCACGTTGTTGTTCTTCTGTTAGTCTTGTTGATTCTAAGAGCAAATCTCTTTGTAGTGGAGTTAATGTAAATGAGTCTGAGTTATTTGAGAAAAACTGTGCAAGAGTAATTCCAAATGCATCGCAAATCTTTTCTAAAGAAGGAATTGTAGGAAGCATATTTTTGCGATACCAAGAGGAAATTGTTGATTGTGTCAAACCTGACTTTTCTGCAAGTTGATATTCAGTCCAATTCTTTTGTTTTCTGTAGTATAAAATACGTTCTAAAACATCCATTGTTATCCCTCCCATATAACATATTATATCGTTAATTCTACTTCGTATTATCGTTGCAAAATAATGTTTATTAGCGTATAATTATAACGACAATTCGTAGTGCATCGAGAGAAGTCTATAAAAATATAGGCGGAGAAAGCAGGATGTTTTGTTCTGCGCGCTGATGAGAAACTCTGTGAGGTGTTGTTTGAGTAAAAACAAAATGCCTAAAAAGAATGTGGAGGTGAATGTTATGTTTAAATTGATTTTGGGATTAGCCCTTGTTTTATTAGCAATATATATTTTCAAGACAAAACTAGAAGGTTCTAAACTAGAAAGGATTGGAGTATATGTTGCTATTATTGGTATTTTGATTGCTATAATTGGCGTTGCGGAGCCAAAGGTTGAAAAGGATAACAAACTAGGAAATTCAAGTGACGAAAATATACAAAGCGATGAGAATAATGGGAAGAATGATAAAACCGAAAATATTTCAGAAAAACCAATTGTTGAAGAAAACAATGAACCATCAGTGGATTTATCTACAGATGAGACAAATAAATCTGAAACTTCCACAAAAGTTGAAACAAATAATGAATCGGAAAGCGAGAATAATACAAATAATGTTTTGCCAGAACCGACTGTACCTGACATTTCTCAATCTTCACAACCCGTACCGATTAGAAAGTTAATATTAAAAAGTTCAAGTGCAAACTATAATATATCACAAACAGAATTTGACCCAAGGGGAAAAATATATACTAATGTGATTCGTTTGGATAGTAGTGCTACTAACGGAATTGGCTACAGGGGCAAGTTAGAGTTATACACAGAGCGAAAATATTCTACCTTTAGTTGTTCTTTTGTTCCTGAAGCAAATTATTCCACAAATAGCGGTGCAGGTGCTTATATCGAAATTTATAAAGATGACGTTTTGGCTTATACTTCAGATTTAATAACTTACAAAACCATCTCTATAGAAGTGAATTTAGATATCCAAGATGTACAATACTTAAAAATAAAAATTATTAATGTAAATAAAAATTATCCATATATGGCGAATGCAGATACATTGCTTTGCAACGCATATGTAATTGAATAAAAGGAGAAAAAACTATGCCTACAGAAAAGAAACTGACGGGTTATCCGTCGCTTGATAAGCCACAAGAAAAATTTTATCGGAAGAAACCAGTTCGTGAAATTGAAACCGAACAAACAATATATGAATTGGTTTTCAATTCTAATAAGGACAATATGTCAGCACCTGCTATTGAGTACATGGGTGTCACTTGGAGTTTTGAAAAATTGAAGGAGCAGGTAGATAAAGCGGCCGATGCATTTTCAAAATCTGGTTTAAATATTGGTGATGCCGTTCTTGTAGGTGTTTCAAATTGTCCGGAAGCAGTGACTATACTCCTTGCTTTAAATAAACTCGGAGTTGTTTCAAAATGGTTTGATGTTCGTGCAGGTGAGAAGGATATTGAGGATTATGCTAATGATAGTAACTGTCGTTACATAATTGCTTATGATATGCTACTTCCTAAAGTTCAAATGATTTTAGATAATACAAAACTTGAAAAGGTATTAGTTATTTACCCTACGGATTCACTTTCCATTACTATGCAGATGATATATTCACTAAAGGCAAATCGTTTACCAAAGGATTCACGCTACGCTCGTTTCAAGGATTTTATAAAAAGGGGTAATTCTAAAACGAATAATACCAGTGTTGCATTTGATAAGAATCGCCCGTCTATTATGATTCAATCTAGCGGGACAACTGGTAAGCCGAAAATTATTGTTCATTCGGATTTTTCTGCTACTTCTTGTGTAAGGAAAATGTCATTTTCTGATTTGCCGATTCAAGAAGGAAAAAAGGTATTAGATGCTTTGCCACCTTGGATTGCTTATGCAATCGGACAGGCGATTCTGTATCCGTTAGCATTAGGTGCAAAAGTGAAAATTTGTCCTACATTTGAACCGAATATGGTTATGAAAAACTTAGGTAAATTCACCATATCGTTTGCAGCCCCTTTTCATTATCGATATATAAGAGATAATTATGATAAACTTTCTCGAAAGCAACTTGAGGGATTGAAAATAATTGATTGTCTAGCCTCTGGTGGAGATAAAATATCTGCTGAAGAGAACGCAGAATTAGAACAAGTTATGGGTGCTGTTCTTGTAAATGGGTATGGCAATAATGAAGGTTGGGGATGTTTGACTTGTAATCCTGCTAAGTATAATAAATACGGTACTGTTGGAATCCCTAAATATGGTGAAACAATCATTGCTTATGATGCTAATACTGGTAAGGAATTGACTTATGGAGAGAGTGGAGAAATTTGCGCACTTGCTGATACCATGTTTCTATATTACGAAGGGAATCCCGACGATACTAATGCAGTAAAACAATTGCATTCTGACGGCAAGGTCTGGTTACACACAGGAGACCTTGGATTTGTTGATGAGGATGGGTTTATTACTCTTAATGGAAGGGCAAGGCGAGTAATTGTTCGTCAGGGATTTAAGATTTCTGCGTATACCATTGAAGATAAGATTACTGAACATCCAGCAGTTAAAGAATGTGTTGCTGTAGAGGTAAAAGATTCAGTTGAGGAACATGTACCTATGGTTTACATCATTTTAAAGGATGATGTAGCAAACGTAGAAAATATTAAACAAAGCATATATGACAAATGTCATAGTGAATTAAAGGAATATGAAATTCCAAAGCATTTCCAAATTGTATCAGAATTGCCGTATACACAAAACGGAAAATATGATTTTAGAATGTTAGAAAAACAGGGAAATGAATATGTTGTACAAAACGGTTTTTTCAATCAATAGACGAGATAATTATTATGTGGTTTTGGTTACCCCTTGGTTACCTTCAAATCTCGAGGATGCACGAAACTCCTTTCTTTATTAGGTTTTCCGTGCTTTCTTTTATAGGGTTCGAATCCCCGATGCTTCATTTTAAACACACTAACAAATTCAGTTAGTGTGTTTTTTTATTGCAATTTTATGTTATTACCAGTGTTTATTAGGCTCAATGTTCGCATTGGAATATGGAAATTTATTACAATATACCACATTCATTTTGTGTACTTTGTATAGAGATATTTTGTCGAAATATGATTATTCGTTATTTTGCACACAAAAATAATAGAAAATAGTCATAAAAACTAACATTATTCTATATAATGAAAACGTAGTGCTATATGGTGTATACACTCGATAATATATAATAAAGAAAGAAACGGAGGAGAAAACGGTGAAACTAAAGTCTGGGTTATATGAAACAGAAAAATATCACTGTCTTGGCAATCTGAATAGCGATAGTATGGATCTTCGGTTGATATATTGTGGCTATGAGGATTGCGAACCAGGACATCGCTTTGGGCCCAACAAACGTACTGCTTACGTGCTTCATGTAGTCGCTAGCGGCAGGGGAAAGCTTGAAATTGGTGAAAATGTATTTCAATTGAAGGAAGGCGATGCATTTTTACTAAGACCGGAGGAAGAAGCTTGGTACACTGCAGATTATAGCGAACCATGGACGTATATGTGGGTTGGCTTTCAGGGCATGAGAGCAGAGGAATGTATTATGAATGCAGGATTTGTTAACGGGAATTCAGTTATTCATGATGTCAACCATACAATCCTTTTGAGTTATGTGATGGAAATGTTGAAGGCGCATGAATTGTCTTACGATAACAGTTTGAGGAGACAAGCCTATTTGCAAATGTTTTTTGCAAATCTCATTGAGCAGCATTGTGAACAGGTAAAAGTGATTGAGGGAATGGGTAGCGAACCTTGGGCGGAGCATGCAAAGCGATTGATGATATTTATTTCTAATAATTATAACCAGAATTTTAGAATTAACGAAATTGCTCGGGAGATGGGTGTGAACAGAAGCTATCTGTCGAGTACGTTTAAACGATTGACTGGATACTCCCCTACAGATTATCTGATAATGGTTCGGATGGAAAAGGCAAAGTCGCTTCTTACTAAGACAAACTATTCCATTGGACAGATTGCTGCAGAGGTAGGGTATACGGATCAGCTGGCATTCTCCAGAATGTTTAAACGCCGTTTTGGCGAGAGCCCAAGAAAATATCGTGAGGATATTGAGCAACTCGTCATTTGTAACCAGAAAGTGGCACCGGATGATGCACTTTTATAAAAAACAGGAGGTATTTTATTATGAAAAAACTAGTAGCTTTATTGGTTGTAGCAACAATGTTACTCGGATTGACAGCATGCGGAGGCAGCGATGCGAAAGATAAGAAGCTTACAGTATGGGTAAGTGGTGCAGGAGCACAAGTGGATGCTATGAAAGCAGCGTGCGAAGCATTTGAAGAAGAAACTGGTTATACAGTTGAGTTTTCAGCACCTGGTGATACATATGAAGAATTGATGAAAACTAAAATGTCAGGAAACGACATGCCAGACGTATTTGATACACATGGATGGTCAGTAGCGCGTTACAGTGAATACCTGATGACAATTAACGATTTAGATGTAACAAAGAATATTAACGATCAGATTAAAAACATTGTATCTGATGAAGATGGAAATATTTATGCATTGCCATTTGATATGGATATCACAGGTATTGTTTACAACGTTGATGTTTTAAAGGCAGCTAATGTAAATGTGGATGACATTAAAACTTGGGCAGATTTTGAAGCGGCATGTGAAGCTGTAAAGAAAATCGGAAAGAACCCAATCCATATGGGTGGTTCTAACAACTTTACAATCGGTTGGTTTTATGACCGTGTTGCACCAAGCTTCTATATTACAGATGAAACAAATAGCAAAGCAAAGGATTTGAAGAATGGTAAATTTGATTCTAAATTATGGGAAGACGTATCTGCCATATTAGATTCTTGGGTAACAAAGGGATACTTAAATGATGATTGTGTAAGTGGTGAGTATACCGCTGACGTTCAATCATTAGCAACTGGTGAAACAGCATTCTTATTCTATGGAAATATTGCAATCACATTGGGACTGGGAATTAATGAATCTGCTAATCTTGGTATGATGCCACTTCCTTCAAACAGTGAAAAGGATGAACCAACATTAATTGCCGGCGAAAACGTAGCTCTTGGTATTTCAAAGAATACAAAGAAGAAAGACATGGCTGTTGAATTGTTAAACTACCTTGCAAAACCGGAGGTGGCTGCAACAATTGCAAAAGCAACAGGTAATGCTCCGGCTTTAACAAATGTAGAAGTAGACCTTGGTATGGTACAACCATATCTTGACAAATATGCAGATGTAGAAACTTTTCCATACTTTGACCGTGAATATTGTCCAAGTGGTGTTTGGGATGTAATCTGCTCAACAGGTCAAAATGTTTTAGCACAAAAACCAGATGCGGTAAAAGATACAGCGAAACAAGTATTAGACGCATTTAACGAAAAATTCGGAAACTAATTTTACTTATTACGGGGGCGTATTATGAAAAAACATAATAGACAGATGGATTGGTTTTATTTGCCGGCCATTATATTGTTTTTGCTCTTTGTAATCTATCCATTTTGTAAGGGCATTCATTTGTCCTTTACAAACTGGAATGGATATTCGCAAAGCTATAAATATGTTGGATTCTCCAACTATGTTCGTATGTTTACGGACAGCAATGTTTTAATTGCATTTAAAAACACTTTGATTTATGGAGTCGGCAGTACATTAATACAGAATGTGCTTGGTATTTTACTGGCGGTATTCTTAAATCAAAGCTTTAAGGGGCGCGGTATTGTGAGAACTGCGGTTTACTTACCGGTCATGATAGCTCCATTAATCATGGGATATATTATGTATTTCTTCTTCACCTTTAACAATGGTGCAATTAATGATTTGTTAGGTGTTTTTGGAATTGCACCAATCGACTGGCTGGCAGACGGCGGACGTTCCATTATTATATTAACCTTGATAAACTCTTTGCAGTTTGTAGGTATTTCTATGGTTATTTACCTTGCAGGGCTTCAAAATATATCCGTAATGTATTATGAAGCAGCAGCAATTGACGGGGCAACAGGTATTCAGAAGTTCTTCAATATTACATTGCCACTTTTGACACCTGCGATTACATCATCGGTAACAATCAATTTAATTGGTGGTTTGAAATTATTTGATGTTATCACAGCCTTAACAGGAGGCGGACCGGGATATGAAACACATTCTGTATCCAGCTTGATTCACCGTTTGTATTTTGGTGGAGAACGTGCGGGTTATGCTTCAGCAGTGGGATTGGTATTCTTCGTATTTATTATGATTATCAGTAACATTGTTGTTAAGAATTTAGAGAAGAGGCAGGTGATTGAATAATGAATAAGAATACAATATTACGAATGCCGATTATTTTAATTATCTTACTCGTTTATCTGTCACCGTTTTATATTTTGACAACCATATCCTTTAAACCGGTATCAGATTTGAGCTCATATTGGAAGTTTCCAGGCAAACTGACCTTTGACAATTTCCGTGTTGCAATTATGGAAGCGGGAATTTTAGAGTCTCTTCTGCGCACGGCAATTATTACGGTTTGCGTGGTTGCTTTGGTAGTTCTTATCAGTGCATTTACAGCATACCCATTGGCAAGAAGAGACAACAAGTTAAACAGACTGATTTCTACTTTCGTGCTGGGCGTTATGATGGTTCCACCACTTAGTATATTGGTTTCTTTATACTCAGTAGTTGTAGGTATGGGTGGTGTAAATAAATACTGGGCTATCATATTAGTTATGCTTACCTATCAGCTTCCGCAAGGAATCTTCTTATATACAAACTTTATAAGGGCGATTCCGAAGGCGCTGGATGAAGCGGCAGCTATTGATGGATGCGATTCTGTGCAAACATTTTTCTATATTATTTTGCCGCAGTTGAAATCAGTAACAACTTCCGTTGTGATTTTGGCCGGAATTAACTGCTGGAACGACTTCCAGTTCTCAAGATATATTTTACAGGCCACAGATATGAATACGGCAACCTTATCAATTGCATCCTTCTTCTCACAGACCTACAGTGATTTGAACTCGGCAGCAGCGGCGGCTATGATTGCAATTCTGCCGGTTGTTATTGCGTTCTTGTTCTTGCAGAAGTATTTCATACAGGGAATGATTGATAGTGCGATTAAGTAAAGAGATAACAGGAGGATGAAATGCAAAACATTACTTTAAACACAAAAAACACAACTTACCAGATAGGAATTAATGAGCATGGATTCTTGTTGCATTTGTATTATGGACCAACGGTACGGGGAGACGTGAGTAATTTACTTACATATGGATTCAGATGTGGCCATGGAACACCGTATGAATATAAGGAAAATCCGGTATTTTCTTGTGATTTCTCACCGCAAGAGTATTCTTGCTTAGGAAGTGGTGACTACAGAAATCAGGCATTTCGTATTCGTAATGCAGCAGGCGTTTCGGGATGTGATTTGAGATATAAAAATCACACCATTTATGATGGAAAATATAGTATTCCGGTCTTGCCGGCATCTTATGGTAATTGTAATGTGCAAACCTGCGAGATTGTGTTGGGCGATGAACGTCTTGGGGTAGAGGTTGTACTAAAATATGGTGTCTTTTATGAGGAAGACGTAATTACTAGAAGCGTGGAAGTCCGTAATCTTGGTGAAGAAAATGTTTATCTGAACAAGGTGATGAGCGCATCATTCGATTTTCTCACAGGAGAATTTGATTTAATTCATTTCTATGGAAGACATTTCAATGAAATGAATTTAGAGCGCACAAAGGTGGGTCATGAATTAATCACCATTGGTAACAGACGTGGTTTTAGTGGGCATCAGCAAAATGCCTTTGGTATTTTGGCGGGGTGTGATACGGATGAAGACCATGGTCCATGTTATGGAATGTCATTGATGTACAGTGGTAATTTCAAACTGGAAGTAGAGCAGGACCAGTATTCTCAGACGAGAATTCAGATGGGTATATCCGATGAGTTATTGGATTACCGCCTGCAGTCAAAAGAAAGCTTCTATGCACCGGAAGTAATCATGGCTTATTCAAACGAAGGTTTAGGCCGTTTATCACATATTTATCATCATTTTATCAGAGAGCATGTATGTCGTGGAAAGTATAAGAACATTCGCAGGCCGATTCTGGTAAACAACTGGGAGGCAACATACTTTGATTTTACCGGTGACAAGTTAGTTGAGATTGCAACAGAGGCAAAGGAACTTGGCATTGAAATGTTCGTTCTGGATGACGGCTGGTTTGGAGCAAGAAACTGGGACGACAAAGGTTTGGGTGATTGGGTTGTTAACGAAGAGAAAATGGGCGGAAAGCTATCCGATGTGGTTAACAAAATTAATGACTTGGGATTAAAATTCGGTCTTTGGATTGAGCCGGAGATGGTGAATGAGAACAGTGATTTGTATCGCGCACATCCGGACTGGGCATTGCAAATTCCAGGCAAGAAACCGATTTTAGGAAGAAGCCAGTTGGTGCTTGACTATACAAGACAGGAAGTTATCGATGGAATCTTTGAACAGATTTCCAAGGTTATTGATTCCGCAAACATTGAGTATATTAAAATGGATATGAACCGCAGTCTCTGCGATATGTATTCCCACGCAGCTGACACACAGAATTTCGGTGAACTCATGTACAAATATGTTCTGGGAGTTTACAGTTTTATCGAAAAATTGCAGACCCGCTATCCGGACCTTCTGATTGAAGGCTGCGCAAGCGGCGGTGCAAGATTTGATGCAGGTATGATGTATTACACTCCGCAAATCTGGACCAGTGATAACTCCGATGCCATTGAGAGATTAAACATTCAATACGGAGCATCTTTTGGCTATCCTGTTTCGGTTGTGGGTTCTCATGTATCCGCAGTTCCGAACCACCAGAATGGCAGAGTGACTGACATTAATACCAGAGGAATTGTGGCCATGTCCGGCAACTTCGGTTATGAATTGGATTTGACCAAACTAGGTCAGGAGGACAAGGAACAGATTAAGAAGCAGATTGTTGACTTCAAGAAAGATTGGAACTTAATCCACAACGGTACATACTACCGCGTAACAGGTAGTAGGGAGCATAACGAGTATGCGGCATGGAATATGGTTTCCGAAGATAAAAAGGAAGCTTTGTTGAATGTAGTAACAACGAATACACACGGAAACAAGCTGATTACCTATGTAAAATGTAAAGGTCTGGATGAGACGAAGATGTATTATTGCGAGGAAATGAACACGCATTATTCAGGGAGTGTTCTTGCAACAATCGGAATACCACTTCCTATAGTAGACGGAGAGTATAACGCATTCCAATTCCATTTTAGACAAGAGTAAAGATGATATGAACGGCCACGTGTTTCGCGTGGTCGTTTTAAAATATGAATTGTAATTCGAATTCAATTGTGCTAGAATTAGTAAGGTTAGACTATTGAAAAATTTGGAAAGGACTTGAGAGTTATGAGTAACGAAAAGAAATGTGGATGGCGCAATAATAAATGGATTCGTGCAGCAATTCCTGCATTGCTACTTCACTGTAGTATTGGTACAGTTTATTGTTGGTCAACATTTAGTAAACAGATCGGTGAATATATTGGTTGGCCTAAGAGCGCAACAGAATGGGCGTTTAGCTTTGCTATTTTCTTCCTTGGAATGTCAGCGGCTTTCCTTGGTCACGTAGTAGAGAAAGATATTCACAAATCATCATTGATATCGGCAATTTGTTTTGCAGTTGGTATGGCTGGTACAGGTGCATTTATTTGGTACGGTGGAGCACATCAAGGTAGTTACATATCATTAATTGGTATTTATGTATGCTATGGATTGATTATGGGTATCGGTTTAGGAACAGGATATCTCTCACCAGTTAAGACATTGATGTTGTGGTTTAGTGAACAAAAAGGTCTTGCAACAGGTCTTGCAGTAGCGGGATTTGGTGCAGCGAAAGCAATTGCAAGCCCACTTATGGAAAAAATGCTTGCTGGTCTTGGAGAAGGCGGAATATATAAAATGTTCCTTATTCTTGCACTTGTTTATTTCGTGATGATGTTTGTTGGTCATTTATTGCTGAAAAAACCAGATGATTGGCACGAACCACAAACAAAAGAAGAAGGACAAGGAATTTTAGAAGTAATTAAGACTAGACCAATCATGAATTATATAGGTGTTTGGTTTATGTTTTATATCAATATTACTTGTGGTTTGGCACTTATTTCACAGGAAAAATATATCTATACATGTATCGGGCTTACTGCAACAACAGCAGGAATTTTAGGAGCAGTGTCTGCAATATTTAATGCGGGTGGACGTTTAGGGTTATCGGCAGCGGCAGATAAGATGAAAGATAGAAATACGATGTATAAAATTATCTTCATTGCCTCTATTGTTGTTACAGCGCTTGTTATTTTGACAAGAGGTATCGAAAATGGTGCAGGAAATATGGGATTAATCATCCTTGTTCTTGTATTAATTATGGTTGTGAATGCTGGATACGGTGGAGGTTTCTCTAACGTTCCAACTTTACTTTCAGACCAATACGGAATGGGAAGCATCAGTGCACTTCATGGCATTACGCTTTCGGCTTGGGGATTTGCTGGATTAACAGGTAACCAAATGGCTACATGGATTGTTAAAAAGTTCGGAGCTGAAGTGGAAGCAGTTGGATATCAAACCGTTCTTTATGTAACAATTGTTCTTTATATTATTGCACTTCTTTTAAGTGTATTCTTTGTAAAAACACCAAAAGATGATAAATAAAACATGTAAGCCGAGTTCAAACGAAAACGTTTGAGCTCGGCTTTTGTCCGTATAAATGCTTAATTTTGGATGATAATAATACTGAAAAAACAGTTGATACAGACTATCGTTTCATGTATAATTAATTAGATAAGTAGATTTAACAATAGGAGGATTTTAGATATGTCACAACGCAAAGACATTAAAAAAGTACTGATTATCGGTTCAGGTCCTATTATCATTGGACAGGCTTGTGAGTTTGACTACTCGGGTACTCAAGCGTGTAAAGCCCTTAGAAATTTAGGTTATGAAATCGTGTTGGTAAACTCTAACCCTGCAACAATTATGACAGACCCAGAGATTGCTGACGTTACTTATATTGAACCACTGAATGTGGCTCGCCTTGAGCAGATTATTGCAAAAGAAAGACCGGATGCATTGCTTCCGAACTTAGGAGGACAGTCAGGTCTTAACCTGTGTTCGGAATTAGCTGAAGCAGGTATTCTTGAAAAATACAACGTAGAAGTTATCGGTGTTCAAGTAGATGCAATTGAACGTGGTGAAGACAGAATTGAATTTAAGAACACAATGGACTCTCTTGGCATTGAGATGGCAAGAAGTGAGGTTGCTTACTCTGTTGATGAAGCACTTGCTATTGCGGACAAATTAGGATATCCGGTAGTACTTCGTCCGGCTTACACCATGGGTGGAGCAGGCGGCGGTCTTGTATATAATGTAGAAGAATTAAAGACTGTTTGTGCGCGTGGTCTTCAGGCAAGTTTGGTAGGACAAGTATTGGTTGAAGAATCAATCTTAGGATGGGAAGAATTAGAGTTAGAGGTTGTTCGTGATACAGAAGGGAATATGATTACCGTATGTTTCATCGAAAATATCGACCCACTTGGTGTTCATACAGGTGACTCCTTCTGTTCAGCACCAATGCTTACAATCTCAGAAGAAGTTCAGAAACGTTTACAAGAAAAATCATACAAGATAGTAGATTCTGTTCAAGTAATCGGTGGATGTAACGTGCAGTGGGCACACGATCCTAAGACAGATAGAGATATTATTATTGAAATCAATCCAAGAACCTCTCGTTCTTCCGCTTTGGCATCTAAGGCAACAGGTTTCCCAATTGCTTTAGTATCAGCAATGTTAGCATCAGGATTGACACTTGCAGATATTCCATGTGGCAAGTACGGTACATTGGATAAGTATGTTCCGGATGCAGATTATGTGGTAATTAAATTTGCTCGTTGGGCATTTGAAAAATTCAAAGGTGTGGAAGATAAATTAGGTACTCAGATGAGAGCCGTAGGTGAAGTTATGAGTATCGGTAAGACCTATAAGGAAGCTTTCCAAAAAGCAATCCGAAGCCTGGAAACAGGACGTTATGGTCTTGGACATGCCAAAGATTTTGCATCCAAATCAAAAGAAGAGTTATTAAAAGCATTAATTACACCATCCAGTGAACGTCACTTCTTAATGTATGAAGCACTTCGTAAAGGGGTAACTGTAGAAGAACTTCATAATATTACAAAAGTGAAAGCATGGTTCATTGAACAGATGAAAGAGTTAGTAGAGGAGGAAGAAGCTTTGCTTGCATGCAAAGGTGCAATGCCTTCTGATGAAGCGCTTATCTCTGCTAAGAAAAACGGTTTCTCTGATAAATATTTAAGTCAACTTTTGGAAGTCACAGAACAAGAAATCAGAGAAAAGAGAATTGCTCTTGGAGTAGAAGAGGCTTGGGAACCGGTACACGTAAGTGGTACACAGGATAAAGCTTACTACTATTCAACATACAATGCTGAAGATAAGAATCCAATTAACGAAGACAAACCAAAGGTTATGATTCTCGGTGGTGGTCCGAACAGAATCGGACAAGGTATCGAGTTTGACTACTGTTGTGTTCATGCAGCACTTGCATTGAAACAACTTGGATTTGAAACGATTATGGTTAACTGTAACCCTGAAACTGTTTCAACAGACTATGATACATCTGATAAATTATACTTTGAACCACTCACATTGGAAGATGTACTCAGCATTTACAAGAAAGAAAAACCAGTTGGAGTTATTGCTCAATTTGGTGGACAGACACCACTTAACTTGGCAGCAGACCTTGAAAAGAATGGTGTGAAGATTCTCGGAACAGCACCTGCAGTTATTGACCTTGCAGAAGACAGAGATTTGTTCCGTGAAATGATGGATAAATTGGAAATTCCAATGCCAGAATCAGGAATGGCAGTCAATGTAGACGAAGCTCTTGCAATTGCTGACAAGATTGGCTATCCGGTTATGGTTCGTCCTTCATATGTCCTTGGTGGACGTGGAATGGAAGTTGTTTACGATCCAGAAAACTTAACAAAATATATGAATGCAGCAGTTGGTGTAACACCAGACAGACCAATCTTGATTGACAGATTTTTAAATCATGCTTTGGAATGTGAAGCAGATGCAATCTGCGATGGAAAACATGCATTTGTTCCTGCAGTAATGGAACATATCGAGCTTGCCGGAGTTCACTCAGGAGACTCAGCATGTATTATTCCATCAAGACACATTTCAGAAGACAATGTGAAGACAATCAAAGAATATACAAGAAAGATTGCAGAAGAAATGGGCGTAAGAGGTCTTATGAACATGCAGTACGCAATCGAAAATGATAAGGTATACGTATTAGAAGCCAACCCGCGTGCATCCCGTACAGTACCATTGGTATCTAAGGTTTGTGGAATTCGTATGGTACCACTTGCAATTGATATTGTGACTTCGGAATTAACCGGAAGAAAATCACCGGTTGCTGATTTGAAGGAAAAAGATATCCCATACTATGGTGTAAAAGAAGCTGTATTCCCATTCAACATGTTCCAAGAAGTTGACCCTGTACTCGGACCAGAAATGCGTTCAACAGGCGAAGTTCTCGGTTTGTCAAAATATTATGGAGAAGCCTTCTACAAAGCACAGGAAGGAACTAAGACAGAACTTCCACTCAGCGGAACAGTGCTTATTTCTGTATGTGATAAAGACAAAGAAGAAGTGGTAGAGGTTGCAAAAGACTTCGTTGCTACCGGATTCAAGATTCTCGCAACAACGGGAACCTACAAAGTTCTTAACGAAGCTGGAGTACCGGCTGAACTGGTTAACAAACTGAATGAAGGCAGACCAAACATCTTAGACCTTATTACAAATGGAAAGATTGATTTGATTATCAATACACCGGTTGGTGCCGACAGTGCAACAGATGATAGCTACTTAAGAAAAGGTGCTATTAAGAAGAAAATCCCATACATGACAACGATTGCGGCAGCAAAGGCAACTGCAAGCGGTATGATTTCTATGGGTAAACCAGGTTGTGGTGATGTGAAGTCATTGCAAGAATGGCATTCAGAGATTAAGGATAAATAAGAAAAATTTTTTATGAGGCTCTCGCTTAATGCGAGGGCTTCTTTAAATCCGGTAAAATATTTTCCTATAAAATCACAAAGTATGTTATACTAACCAAAAGGCTCTTATTTGGAGGTTACAAGATGGAAATGAAAAAAATACTAAGCATGGTAGACCACACATTACTTAAACAGGAGTCAACTTGGGAGCAGATAAAGGAAATCTGCGATGACGGAATAAAATACGAAACCGCATCTGTCTGTATTCCGCCGGCATTTGTGAAACAGGCGAAGGAATATGTGGGCGATAAATTGCAGATTTGCACCGTTATTGGATTCCCAAATGGATATAATACAACGGCAGTCAAATGTTTTGAAACGGAAGACGCTGTGAAAAATGGCGCAGATGAAATTGATATGGTGATTAACATTGGCTGGGTGAAAGAACAGAAGTGGAATGAGCTGTTGGAAGAAATTAAGGCAGTAAAAGTAGCATGCCACGGAAAACTATTAAAGGTCATTATTGAAACTTGTTTACTGACGGATGATGAGAAAGTGAAGATGAGTGAAATCGTTTCTGCATCCGGCGCAGAATATATTAAGACTAGTACCGGATTTTCCACCGGCGGAGCAACGAGAGAGGATGTTGCATTGTTTGCTGAGAATGTGGAACCAGGGGTGAAAATCAAGGCGGCAGGAGGCATTTCTTCTATAAAAGATGCGGAGGATTTTATTGCACTTGGTGCAGAGAGACTTGGAACAAGCCGCATTATGAAGATTGTGAAGAACGAGAGTTCAAATGATAAATATTAAGTAAAAAGAGATACAAATTAAGAGAGAGAATTATGAGTAAAATATTCTATTTAATGGGAAAAAGTGCATCCGGGAAAGACACGATTTATAAAAAAGTGAAAGAACAGATGCCGGAGCTTAAGACAATTGTTATCTATACCACTCGTCCGATTCGAGAGGGAGAGCTAAATGGCAGGGAATATCATTTTGTAGATGATGATAAGTTAAAGGAATTACAAGAAGCAGGAAAAGTTATCGAGCTTCGTGAATATAATACAGTACATGGTATTTGGAAATATTTCACGGCAGATGACGGACAGTTTGACGGTGATGACAATTATCTGGCAATTGGCACACTAGAGTCCTATGTGAAGTTACGGGACTACTTTGGACAAGAACGTCTTGTTCCAATCTATGTAGAGGTTGAGGACGGACTGCGTTTAGAACGTGCACTGGCGCGTGAGCGCATGCAGGCAACACCAAAGTATGAGGAAATGTGTCGTAGATTTCTTGCGGATGCAGCGGACTTTTCTGTGGAAAACATGAAAGAAGCGGGGATAACTCGTAAATTTGTTAATATTGATATGGATAAATGTGTCGGTGAAATTATACTAGGTATTCGAAATAGTTTGTGCTATAATGTATAGACAAGACAAAGTTAAGTGTGCATACATGTAAGAAGGGAAGGTGATGACATGGGTGGATTCAAAGATGTAGTTGGGCATAAGGATATTATTAAGTATATGAAGAATGCGGTTGAGCAGAACAAATTATCGCATGCATATATTTTAAATGGACAACGTGGTTCGGGAAAAAAACTGTTGGCACGTTTGTTTGCTATGACTTTGCAATGTGAATCCGGAGAGTCAGAGCCTTGCAACTCATGTCGTTCCTGTGTGCAGACAACCAATGGCAATCAACCGGATATTATTACCGTGAAGCATGAAAAACCGACTTCAATCAGCGTAGATGATATCAGAGAACAGCTCAACGGTGATATCATGATTAAGCCGTATAGTAGTCGATATAAGATTTATATTATACCGGAAGCTGATTTGATGACGGTACAGGCCCAGAATGCACTTCTTAAAACATTGGAAGAACCGCCGGAGTACGCGGTAATCTTTCTTTTAACAGAGAATGCGGACAGCCTTTTAGCAACGATTCGCTCGCGCTGTGTAATGCTGAAGTTGCGTAATATTAAAGATAAGCTGGTAAAGAAATATCTGATGGAGCAATTAGAGATTCCGGATTATCAGGCAGAACTATGTGCAGCCTTTGCTCAAGGTAATATTGGGCGCGCGACCATGCTTGCTAAGTCAGAGCATTTTAACGAGATTAAGGAAGATGCAATTCAACTTCTCAAATATATCGACGAGATGGAAATGCATGAGATTGTGAGTGCAATCAAACAGATTAATAAATATAAATTAGAAGTAACAGATTATTTGGATATCTTCACCATTTGGTATCGAGATGTTTTGCTTTATAAAGCAACCAAGGATGTTGATGGTCTGGTATTTTCAGACCAGTTAAAGTACATCAAAGAGAAGGCAAAGAAGAGCTCATATGAAGGTATTGAAATGATTCTTACAAGCATTGATAAGGCAAAGCAGCGCATTAAGGCGAATGTTAACTTTGATTTGCTTATGGAACTTTTGTTACTGACGATAAAGGAGAACTAATAATGACAAAGGTAATTGGAGTAAGATTTCGTCAGGCAGGAAAGGTATATTTCTTTTCGCCGGGGAAATTTCATATAAAACAAGGTGATAAAGTAATTGTGGAGACAGCGCGAGGTGTCGAATTTGGCAGCGTGGTATCAGGAATTAAGGAAGTGCCTGATGAAACCATTATGCAACCGCTGAAGTCGGTTATCCGAATTGCCACAGAAGAAGACAAGCGCAATGAAGAGAGAAATCGAGAGAAGGAAAAGGAAGCATTTAAGGTTTGCTTAGAAAAGATTCGCGAGCATAATTTAGATATGAAACTGATTAATGCGGAATATACCTTTGATAATAATAAAGTATTGTTTTATTTTACGGCAGAAGGAAGAATTGACTTCCGTGATTTGGTTAAGGATTTGGCAGCTGTATTCCGCACAAGAATCGAACTTCGTCAGATTGGTGTGCGTGATGAGACAAAGATTCGAGGCGGTATCGGTATCTGTGGAAGACCCCTCTGTTGTCACACTTATTTGTCAGAGTTTGCACCAGTTTCTATTAAGATGGCAAAGGAGCAGAATCTGTCTCTTAACCCAACCAAGATTTCGGGTGTTTGCGGAAGATTGATGTGCTGTTTAACAAATGAGCAAGAAACTTATGAAGAACTTAACAGTCGTCTACCTGCTATCGGAGATTTTGTAACAACACCGGATGGCTTGAAAGGTGAAGTGCAAAGTGTAAGTGTTCTTCGTCAGTTAGTAAAGGTTGTTGTAAATTTAGATGATGATGAGAAAGAAATTCGCGAGTACAAATCAAAAGAATTAAGATTTAAGCCTCGCAAACGAAGAGATGTGAGACTTTCAAAAGAGGAAATGAAGCAACTAGCAGCATTGGAAAAAGGCGAAGGAGCGTCAAAGTTAGATGACAACTAATTTGAAACCAGAAGAACGTTTGGATGATTTACAAGTGAATGGGTATGAGATTATTCAACATCCGGGGAAGTTCTGCTTTGGTATGGATGCCGTTTTGCTTTCTAATTTCGCCCGCGTAAAGAAGGGTGAAAGGGTTCTTGATCTTGGAACAGGGACAGGCATTATCCCGATTCTTATGACAGCAAAAACAGATGGAGAATCCTTTGTTGGTTTGGAGATTCAGGAAGAAAGTGCAGATATGGCGCGAAGAAGTGTTTCCCATAATCAGTTGGATGAAAAAGTAGAAATTGTAACCGGGGATATTAAAGAGGCGGCCAACATTTTTGGCTTGGCCTCTTTTGACGTCATAACCACAAACCCACCGTATATGATATGGCAGCATGGGATTGCAAATGAATCTGACACCAAAGCAATAGCAAGACATGAGGTGCTGTGTACACTGGATGATATCTTGCGTGAGAGTGCACGCATTTTAAAACCAAGAGGAAGATTTTACATGGTACATCGTCCGTTTCGTTTGGCGGAAATCTTGTCTAAGATGGTAGAAGTCGGTATTGAGCCGAAACGAATGAGAATGGTACATCCATTCATTGACAAGGAACCGAACATGGTTCTTATTGAAGGGATGCGTGGGGCGAATTCCCGTATGACGGTGGAGAGACCGTTGATTGTTTACAAGGAGGTCGGTGTGTATAGTGACGAGCTCCTTGGTGAATATGGATTAAAGTAGAAGAGGAGATACATATGGCCGGAAAGTTATACCTATGTGCAACTCCGATAGGTAATTTGGAGGATATGACATATCGTGTCGTTCGGACGTTGGGCGAGGTGGATTTGATTGCTGCTGAGGATACAAGGAACAGTATCAAGCTGTTGAATCATTTTGAAATAAAAACACCGATGACTAGCTATCATGAATACAATAAGATTGAAAAGGGCAGAAAGCTTGTAGAGAAATTGCAGGAGGGCCTAAATATTGCGCTGATTACCGATGCAGGGACACCCGGCATTTCAGACCCAGGTGAGGAACTGGTGAAAATGTGTTATGAAGCGGGGATTGAGGTAACGTCTCTACCTGGCGCAGCAGCATGTATTACAGCGCTCACACTGTCAGGATTATCCACAAGAAGATTTGCATTTGAAGCGTTTCTGCCGACAGACAAAAAAGAGAAGCAGAGCATTTTAAAAGAGCTGGAAAAAGAAACACGAACCATTATTCTGTATGAAGCGCCACACCGCTTGGTAAGAACCTTGCAGGAGCTTTTGGAACTATTGGGAAACAGAAAAGTTACAGTTTGTCGTGAACTTACTAAAAAACATGAAACGGCATTTGCAACCACCTTAGAAGAGGCTTATTCTTATTATGAATCGAATGAACCAAAAGGAGAGTGTGTTCTCGTTATAGAAGGAAAAAGCCGCCAGGAGTTAAAGCGGGAAGAGGTTGCAAAATGGGAGGAAATGCACATTGAAGAGCACATGGATTACTATCTCCAGCAAGGAATAGATAAGAAAGAAGCGATGAAAATGGTTGCAAAAGACCGTGGAATTACGAAAAGAGACGTATATCAGCAGCTTTTAGGATAATTCATCAATCTGCACAGAAAAAGCAAAAAAGATTGTACAATCTGGTTGTAGACTAGATTGTACTTTTTTTGTATACTTAACAAAGACAATAACGAACTTTTAGGAGGAGTAGAAAGAATGGGAACACTATCATTCAAAAATATTAACAAAGTTTATCCAAACGGATTCCACGCTGTAAAGGATTTCAACCTTGAAGTTGCTGATAAAGAATTTATCATCTTCGTAGGACCATCAGGATGTGGTAAAACAACTACATTACGTATGGTTGCTGGTCTTGAAGAAATCAGCTCAGGTGAATTATCAATCGACGGAAGAGTTATCAATGACGTAGAACCAAAAGATAGAGATATCGCTATGGTATTCCAAAACTACGCTTTGTATCCACATATGACAGTTTATGATAACATGGCTTTCGGTTTGAAATTAAGAAAAGTACCAAAAGCTGAAATTGACAAAATGGTGCATGAAGCAGCTAAAATTCTTGACCTTGAACCATTGTTAGACCGTAAACCAAAAGCATTATCAGGTGGTCAAAGACAACGTGTTGCTATGGGTCGTGCTATCGTTCGTAATCCACAAGTATTCCTTATGGACGAACCTTTATCAAACTTGGATGCTAAATTAAGAGGTCAAATGCGTATTGAGCTTTCTAAATTACATCAAAGATTAGGTACAACAATTATCTACGTTACTCATGACCAGGTAGAAGCTATGACACTTGGTACAAGAATCGTAGTTATGAATGCTGGTATTGTACAACAGGTTGATACTCCTCAAGCATTATATGATACACCAAACAACTTGTTCGTAGCTGGATTTATTGGATCTCCACAGATGAACTTCTTAGATGCTGTAGTTTCAGTAGAAGGTGATAACGCAGTTCTTGACTTAGGAGAATCTAAGATTACACTTTCTGGCGACAAAGCTAAGAAATTAATCGCCGGTGGATACGATGGAAAAACTGTTGTTATGGGTATTCGTCCAGAAGACGTATACGATGATGAAGCAGTTATCGCAGCTAATCCAGGAACAACTATCGAATCTACAGTTCGTGTATACGAATTATTAGGTGCTGAAGTATACTTATACTTCGATTATGCAGGAGCAAACTTCACAGCTAGAGTTAAACCTACAACAACAGCTAGAACTGGTGATACAGTTAAACTTGCTCTTGAACCAAGCAAGATTCACGTATTCGATAAAGAAACAGAAATGGCAATCACACACTAGTGATTACATAGAAGCAGGACAAAAAGTCCTGCTTCTTTTTTGCTTGAATGTCTAATATGCTATGATTTCGGAAATACTAATGTGACTTGACGAAAGAAATATAGAAGACTATCATAAAGAGTAAGAAATAAATGGTAGAAAAGGTGATAGTATGGATTTAAATAAAGAAACCTTAAAAAAGATACGGGGATTAATTCTGTTTACGATTTTTGTACTCGTGGCGCTCTGGAATTTCGAGTTAGTATTTGATGGTATTCGATTTCTGTGGGGAGTTATTTTCCCGTTTGTTCTCGGTGGAGTGATAGCGTTTATTGCCAATATACCGATGACGTTTCTGGAAGGAAAACTTTTTGGAAAGCTGAGGGAAGCAAAGGGGAAAAAGCGGAAATGGGTTGACAAATTGGCTCGACCATTAAGTTTAATTTTAACTTGGATTGCAATCATTGGCATTATTGCAGTTGTTGCATTGGTGGTTGTGCCAGAACTTGGTCGCACAATTTTAGGACTAGGGAAAACCCTTCAAGATTTTGTGCCAGAGGTACAGAAGTGGGCAATCGAGTTGTTTCGGGATAATGAAGAGATTGTAAAAGCTATTTCAGAAATCAATTTTAAATGGGATGAGTTGCTGGGAAATATGGTTGATTTTCTAAGAAATGGCGCAGGAAGCGTACTGGATACTACCATGGAAGCGGCAAAGAGCATCATTACAGGAGTGACAACCTTCTTTATTGCCTTTGTATTTTCTTTCTATGTACTTTTGCAAAAGGAGAAATTGGGTGAACAGGTCAAGAAACTAATGCACGCATTTATGCCGGAGGATTGGAGAAATATTTTCTTGGCACTTGGCACAGTTGTGAATAAAAGTTTTACAAATTTCTTTACAGGACAATGCCTTGAAGCTGTGATACTGGGGCTTATGTTTTTGGTGGTTATGGCAATATTACACCTTCCATATGCGCTGCTCATTAGTGTTCTTATTGCATTTACAGCTTTGATACCGATGTTTGGGGCATTTATTGGCTGCGGGGTTGGTGCACTTTTAATATTTATGATTAGTCCTGTAAAAGCACTTATCTTTATTGTTGTATTCTTAGTGTTGCAGCAGGTTGAAGGAAATTTCATTTATCCATATGTGGTTGGGAATTCAGTTGGATTGCCATCCATCTGGGTTTTGGTAGCTGTCACTGTGGGAGCTAGCCTTATGGGTGTTGCGGGAATGTTGATTTTCATTCCGTTAATGTCGGTTGTTTATACCATGCTTCGCGGAATTGTCAATCGGAGACTTGGATTAAAAGAATAAAAAAAGATGAATTCAGCATACATTGTAAAAAGAAACAAAAGGAGCAATGTTATGCTGAATTTTCTTTGGGCCGGAATGATGTTAATTGGCATTTGCTATGCGGCACTTATGGGAAACATTAGTGATGTGACCAATGCGGCAATTGATTCCTCAAAAGAGGCTGTAACACTTTGCTTAACCATGCTAGGTGTCATGTCTTTTTGGATGGGATTAATGGAGATTGCAACAAAGGCGGGAATCATACAGGCACTTTCGAGGGTGCTAAGACCTGCTATCCGTTTTATGTTTCCGAAGTTGCCAGCCAATCACAAGGCAAATGAGCATATCACTACGAATGTAATTGCAAACATCTTGGGGCTTGGCTGGGCAGCAACACCGGCAGGGCTTCAGGCTATGGAAGCGCTGGGAGAACTGCAGGAGGAGAGAGGAAAGAGTCGGGATATTGCCAGTGATGAGATGTGCACTTTTTTGATTATTAATATATCTTCTTTGCAGCTTATTCCAATTAATATGATTGCATATCGGAGCCAATATGGAAGTGTGAATCCAACCCGCATTGTTGGTGCAGGATTAATTGCAACGGCAATCAGTACGGCGGTGGGGTGTCTTTACTGCAAGTTAAAAACTAGCAAAAGGGGCAGCAGGTGACGTGTATGGAATTGTTAATGTATATTTCTGATTTTATTGTGCCTGCAGTTATTCTCTTAGTTGTGGCTTACGGTGTTTCCGAAAAGGTTAAGGTCTATGACGAGTTTGTACGGGGAGCAAAGAAGGGTTTTTACACCGTTATAAAGATTATGCCTACGTTAATTGGTTTAATGGTAGCGGTTGGAATTTTGAGAGCTTCTGGTTTTCTAGGATTTCTAGCAGGATTAATTGGGAAACTTACGGATTACATAGGATTTCCATCTCAACTTGTTCCACTTGCAATTGTACGAATGTTTTCTTCATCTGCAGCTACCGGTCTAGTATTAGATTTGTTTAAAGAATATGGAACGGATTCGCGGATAGGCCTAATTGCCTCCATTATGATGAGCTGCACAGAGACAATATTTTACACCATGAGCGTTTACTTCATGGCAGCGAAAGTGAAGAAAACAAGATATACGCTTACGGGAGCACTTTTAGCAACTCTTGCGGGAATTATAGCGAGCGTGTGGCTGGCAGGCTATGTATAGATTTCTATATGGAAATCCCCATGTTTTGTAATGAAGACATGGGGATTGTTTAGACTATCGTTCCAATAGATGTTTTCGAATTACCTCAAATGGCGCAGGTCCAATCTCAAGTATACGCTGGTGAAAATCTTTTTGTGAAAAACTATCTCCTTCTCTTTTCATACATTCTTTCTTTAATTCCAGCATTTCCACATACCCTACATAATAAGTCAAATAATTCGCAGGGTCCCCCACAATATATTCATATATTTCCTTAATGACGGCTTCATCGTTAATTCCATAAGCAGAAAAGAATTTCACAGTATCGTTTGCGCTCCACCCGTCATAGTGAATACCGATATCAGCCATGGCATAAAGTCCTAGAATAGTGGAGTTGTTTTTCTGCAGAAGCGTAGCGTATGGTTTCTCCAAAGAAGAAATATAATACGAGCACATTTCCGCATAAGTAGCCCAACCTTCCACATAACCGGAAAAATTCAGTACGGACCGAATAGGGTCTGGGTCTGTGTTTGCAAAGTAGGTAGTTTGATATAAATGTCCGGGATAACCTTCGTGTGCCAAAGTAGTAAATAAATTGATGTCAGCCAGATTGTGGGCTTGGTTGATGTAAATGGTGTTTTCAGCATAGTTGTCTATAGAAGGAATAAGATAAAATGCAGGGCTCAAGATTTCTTCCAATGCCTTCGGTACATATTTCACTTGCACATTGACTGAGGCAGAGGTTGGAAATGTGGCAGATATCGTGGTTTCTAATGTCTTTAAAATGGCATCAGGGGATTCTGTCATACCGGAGGTTTTTTCCATAATAGAAGGGTTTTGCTCCAAAACCTTCTGACTGGCAAGCAAATCCTCTGTTATCTGATTTTGAATCAGTATTTTCAGTTCGGCAATGCTTCTGGAGGAACCGGTTTCACGGGCGACCAGATGAGAAAAATAATCCCTTCCTTCTGGAAGAAAACACAGTCCGCCGTCATTTTTCCCAGAACCTTTTAATGCGGTCAGCGAGGAGGAAAGATTTTCATACGCTGGAAGGATGTACTGAGTCAGACATTCTTGATTTTGTTGAACAAAATCTTTTTTTTCTGAAGAAGAAATTTGATTAACAGTATTCAAACGCTCCTCAAATGTAGAGAGTAAGTAATTATCATTTCCCATAGAGACAAAGGCGCTACATTGTTCCACCACTGCATCTACAAGTTCATCAGACATAAATAGACCGGAGGCGGATTTTTGCTGTTCAAAACGAACCAGGGAGGAGAAATAATCCGGAACGGTCTTTAAAAGTGCCAGATAGGTTTTTACATCCTCTTTGTTATAAAACTGATATTCTGCAAGCAGAATTGGTAGCTGTGCATGAACTCCGGTTACGGGACTTAAGGGTTCTTCGTAAAGATAATATGAGATATCTTTTTTTGAGTTTTCAATATGGTGGGCAAGGATATCATAGGTTAACTGGTTTTCTTCCGATAATAAATCATAGGAAAATTTATGAAGAGCAGTTTCTAGGTTCTCTATGGAAGCGAGTGTAGAAGCTTCGTTAAAGTCAAAGGAGCCAAGGGTGGTTACAGAGTTTGTAATACCATATTTTTCGGGCTCTGTAAGAGAATAATGCAGATTAATGGTATTGGAGGACACTTCTTGTTGAAACAGAGAGAAGGTAAAGTTCTTAAAAGCTGTATTTGCATTCGTGGGAAGGGAGATGTTGGAACATCCAACAAGAAAAAGCATGGCGGGTAGAATGGCTGCAATAATGCGTTTTCTAAATTTCATAAATACTCCAAAGGTTTTTTAGTATTATATGAAGATAAAAGAAAGGTCTATGCAAAAAAATATTGTGTGACAGGAATTTCTCATCACACAATATGCCAAGCAAATTTTTTACATATAATATACACTTACGCCGGGACCAATTGGGAGACTGAGTGTCAGCCATACAATTAGCAAGAGAATCCAACCAACTAGAAATGCAAGTGTGTATGGAATCATGGTAGCTGTAATTGTGCCGATACTTGCTTTCTTGTCATAGCGTTGCGCAAATGCAATAATTACTGCAAAATACGTCATCATTGGAGTGATGATATTGGTGCAGGAATCACCAATGCGATATGCTAACTGACAAAGCTCCGGACTGTATCCGAGCTGCATAAACATTGGTACAAACACAGGTGCGAGAATGTTCCATTTGGCTGAAGCGGAACCCATAAACAGGTTCATAAAAGCGACAAACACAATAAAGATAATTAACAATGGAACGAGACCAATATTAATGGCCTCCAGAAAGTTCGCACCGCTAAGGGCAATAATAGAGCCGATTTTCGTATAGTTAAAATAGTTAATAAACTGAGAGGCAACAAATGCCAATGCAAGAAACGACCCCATAGATGCCATAGAGTTTGACATTGCCGCACAGACCCCCTTTTTCTTTGTAAAGCTACCAACTGTTTTTCCGTATGCAATACCTGGTAGCATAAACAGAAAAGTAATGAGTATCACAATCCCGTCAACAAATGGTGAGGATGGTGTGCCAAAAATGGCTCCGTTTTCATTTCTTAAAAATGAATTTTCAGGGATACAAGCAATTACAATAAGACCAACATAAATTAAGGCTACAATCCCAGCATTTTTTAATCCTTTTCTTTCGGCGGCTGTGATTGTTGTTAAGGAGTTATCCTCTTGTTCTGCCAGATTTCCATTATATGTGCCCAAACGCGGTTCTACAATCTTGTTTGTAACAAATGTTCCCAAAATGGTAATAAGAAACGTAGATACAAAAAGGAAAAAGAAATTTCCCATTACGGATACTTCATAATCCGGATTAATGTCAGAAGCAGCAGCTTGCGAGATGCCGGCCAGTAGAGGATCTAAAGAACCAATGAGCAGGTTTGCGGAGTAACCGCCGGATACCCCTGCAAATGCAGCTGCAAAACCAGCCATCGGGTGTCTCCCGTAGGCGCGGAAAATCATGGCACCAAGAGGAATTAGAATTACATATCCTGCGTCGCTGGCTATGTTTGACATTACTCCTAAAAACACAATCATTGGTGTGATTAGTTTCCCAGGAGTCACTTTGACCGCGGATTTCAGCAGTGTATTAATAAGTCCCGATTGTTCCGCGATTCCAACGCCGAGCATTGCCACAAGCACAACGCCGAGTGGTGCATAACTTGTAAAGTTCGTAACTACATTTTTCAGCATATATGTGATTCCTTCTTTGGAAAGAAGGCTTACAACAGATACGGTTGTTTCTTTTAATTCCCCGTCTACAATTAATTCGCCGGTGGCAGAAACGCCAAGCATGGAGCAAATGGCAGAAATTACGACAACAGCTAATGTAAATATTGCAAATAGGGCAATTGGATGAGGCAGGCGATTTCCGATGGTTTCGATTCCGTTTAACCAGCGGTTATACAGACTGCCTTTCTTTATTTTTGTCATTTGAATCTCTCCTATCTATGTTTTCCATTTTTACTAGTATGTCCGTGATTAGAACATATTAACGTCAAGATAGTAGCATTTTCAGAATGCGCAGGTCAATGGAAATAAAAGGGAACTTGACATTTGCCTTCTTTATATGTTACTCTTTCATAGTATTAAAAAAGATAAACGCAGTGACGAAAAGAGTACATTTTTGAAAGCTTTACAGAGAATTCCCGTTGGCTGAGAGGGATAAGTGGAAAAGAATGGAAGATGGCTTCTGAGCGGTGTGCTGAGCTACGGTTAGGCACAATGGGTTCGCCCTTTACAGCGAGCGAGTTTGTGAGAACTCATAGAGGTTGGTATTGTGAGATACTAACGAAGAGAAGTGGTAACACGGAATTTAGCCCGTCTTCTTATTTAAGAAGATGTGGCTTTTTTTATTAGGAGGGAACAAAATGGAAAACAAGAAATTTTATATGACAACAGCGATTGCCTATACATCAGGCAAACCACACATTGGGAACACATACGAATTTGTTCTTGCGGATGCGATTGCAAGATACAAAAGAAGTCAGGGCTATGATGTGTTCTTCCAGACAGGAACAGACGAACATGGTCAAAAAATCGAAATGAAGGCTGCGGAAGCAGGAATGTCACCAAAGGATTTTGTTGACGGCGTTGCAGCGCAGGTAAAAGATATCGCTGATATGATGAATACTTCTTATGACAAATTCATCCGTACAACAGACGATTATCATGAAAAACAAGTACAAAAGATTTTCAAGAAATTATATGAGCAAGGGGATATTTATAAGGGACATTACGAAGGTATGTACTGTACACCTTGTGAATCCTTTTTTACAGAATCTCAGTTAGTAGATGGAAAATGTCCAGACTGTGGCCGTGAGGTACAGCCTGCAAAAGAGGAAGCGTACTTCTTCAAAATGAGCAAATATGCGGACAGATTGATTGAGCATATCAACACACATCCGGAATTTATTCAACCGGTTTCTCGTAAAAATGAGATGATGAACAACTTCTTGTTGCCGGGACTTCAAGACCTTTGCGTATCAAGAACATCATTTACATGGGGAATCCCTGTAGAATTTGATCCAAAGCATGTAACCTATGTATGGTTGGATGCGCTTACCAACTACATCACAGGTATCGGATATGACTGTGACGGCGAAAGCACAGAGCAGTTTAAGAAAGACTGGCCGGCAGATTTGCACTTAATCGGAAAAGATATTATTCGTTTCCATACGATTTATTGGCCAATCTTCTTGATGGCACTTGATTTACCACTGCCAAAACAAATTTTTGGACATCCTTGGTTACTTCAAGGGGATGGCAAGATGAGTAAATCAAAGGGAAATGTAATTTACGCTGACGAATTAGTAGATATGTTTGGTGTGGATGCAGTGCGTTACTTCCTGCTTCATGAAATGCCGTTTGAAAACGACGGTGTGATTACTTGGGAGCTTATGGTAGAACGTATCAATTCTGACCTTGCAAATACATTGGGAAATCTTGTAAATAGAACAATTTCCATGACAAACAAATATTTTGGTGGTACAGTAACAGACAAGGGTGTTACTGCAGAGGTAGATGCGGACCTTAAGGCGGTAGTCGATGGAACACCGGCAGCAGTTGAAGCAAAGATGGAACATCTTCGCGTTGCGGATGCAATTACAGAAATCTTTAATTTATTTAAACGCTGCAATAAATATATTGATGAAACAATGCCATGGGCATTAGCAAAAGACGAAGCACAGAAAGACAGATTGGAAACGGTTCTTTATAACTTAATTAACAGCATTGAAAAAGGTGCTAATTTACTTGCTTCTTTCTTGCCGGAAACAGCAGAGAAGATTTTAAAACAGACAAACGGTGGAAAGGTAACAGACAAGCCGGAAATCTTATTTGCTCGTCTGGATATGGAAGAAGTGCTGAAAAAAGTAGAAGAACTTCATCCACCGGTATCAGAAGAGCCGGAAGTAGATGAAGATGTAATCGATATTGAACCAAAAGAAGAGATTACATTTGATGATTGGATGAAAATGCAATTCCAGGTAGGAGAAATTATTGCATGTGAAGAAGTACCAAAGTCAAAGAAATTACTTTGCTCTCAAGTAAAAATTGGAAGCCAGGTAAAACAGATTGTATCAGGTATCAAGGCACACTACTCGCCAGAAGAAATGGTTGGTAAGAAAGTAATGGTACTTGTAAACTTAAAACCGGCAAAATTAGCAGGTGTACTCTCAGAAGGTATGCTCCTTTGTGCTGAAGATGCGGAAGGAAACTTGTCATTAATGACACCTGAAAAGCCAATGCCGGCAGGAGCGGAGATCGCGTAGGAGGGAAAATATGATTAGAATAGGTATCGTGGGTTACGGTAACATCGGACGAGGCGTTGAGCTTGCAATCGAAAGAAATGAAGATATGAAATTGGTTGCAGTGGTAACACGTCGTAACCCGGAAGACGTGAAAGTCCTTACAGAAGATGCAAAAAAAGTACATTTAGATAATATTCTTTCGTTAAAAGATGAAGTAGACGTTATGATTCTTTGTGGTGGTTCAGCAACGGACCTTCCTGTTATGGGGCCGCAAATTGTAAAGAACTTTAATACTATTGACAGTTTTGATACTCATGCAAAGATTCCGGAATATTTTGCAGATGTGGATGCAGCGGCAAAAGAGGGCGGAAACATCGGTATCATTTCCGTGGGCTGGGATCCGGGAATGTTCTCTTTAAGCCGTATTTATGCAGAGTCCATTTTGGTGCAGGGAAGCACCTACACATTCTGGGGTAAAGGCGTAAGCCAGGGACACTCTGATGCAATTCGTCGTGTGCCGGGTGTAAAAAATGCGATTCAATATACGGTTCCAATCGAGGCAGCAGTAGAGGAAGTCAGAAGTGGAAGCGAACCACAACTTACAACAAGAGAAAAACATTTAAGAGAATGTTATGTTGTTGCGGAGGAAGGCGCAGACCTTGCAGCGATTGAAGAGGCAATTAAAACAATGCCAAATTATTTTGCTGATTATGACACAACAGTGACATTTATTACAGAAGAAGAGTTGAAAGCAAATCACAACAAGATGCCACACGGTGGCTTTGTGATTCGTACCGGTGAAACAGGACGAGACGGCAATAAGCATGTCATTGAATATTCACTGAAGTTAGATTCTAATCCGGAATTTACTTCCAGTGTATTGGTAGCTTATGCAAGAGCTGCATATCGCTTGGCGCAAAAAGGGGAATCCGGAGCAAGAAGTGTATTTGATATTGCACCGGCTCTACTGTCTATAAAGACACCGGAGCAACTCAGAAAAGAGATTTTATAAGAGGAAGTCGGTATGGAACCTATGATATTCGAGAGTCATGCGCACTATGACTCGCGTAAGTTTGACGAGGACAGAGAGGAATTATTAAATTCCATGCAGGAAAATGGAATCGGTACAATTATAAACGTAGGTGCCACATGGAAGTCCGTGACAACAGGACTAGAGCTGGCCAACCAATATCCATTTGTCTACGCAGCATTGGGCTTGCACCCGGATGAAGTTGGGGATTTAAATGAAGAACGTTTTGAAATTCTGAAAGCAGAGTGCCAGAAGGAAAAGGTGGTAGCTGTCGGGGAAATCGGACTGGATTACTATTGGGATAATGAGTCCCATGACATTCAGAAAAAATGGTTTATCAGACAACTGGAGCTTGCAAGGGAATTGGACTTGCCGGTTATCATCCACAGCAGGGATGCAGCAGAGGATACTCTTAAGATTATGAAGGAACATGCCAAGGGAATGCGTGGTGTGATTCACTGTTTCTCCTATTCAAAGGAAATGGCGGAGGAATATGTAAAACTAGGCTTTCACATCGGAGTAGGTGGCGTGGTTACCTTTAAAAATGGAAAGAAATTAAAAGAAGTGGTGGAGGCAATTCCAATAGAGCGAATCTTGCTGGAGACAGACAGCCCATATCTGGCGCCGGAGCCATATCGGGGTAAACGTAACTCATCCCTTTATCTTCCGCACATAGCACAGATGATTGCGGATTTGAAAGGGCTCACATACGATGAAGTGGTGGCACAGACTGAGAGGAATTCAAGAGAACTGTTTCATATTTTGTAGTATGATACTGAATGCGCATGATACGGTACTTGGATACGATATTTACAATGAAGACGAAAGGTAATAGAGATATGCAAAAGCCAACATTAGGCAATCCACAAAACACAATTGAAATATTGCAGAAATATGGTTTTTCATTTCAGAAGAAGTTCGGTCAGAACTTTTTGATTGATACCCATGTACTGGATAAAATTATTGCGTCCGCAAATATTACAAAGGACGATATGGTTTTGGAAATCGGTCCGGGAATTGGAACCATGACCCAGTATCTGGCATGTGCAGCAGGGAAAGTGGTTGCCGTTGAGATCGATAAGGCGCTGATTCCGATATTGGAGGATACCTTAAGTGCTTACGATAATGTAACGGTTATCAACGAAGATGTGTTAAAAGTGGATATTAATCAACTGGCGGAAGAATATAACGGTGGAAAACCAATTAAGGTTGTGGCAAACCTGCCATATTATATTACAACCCCAATAATTATGGGACTTTACGAAAGCCATGTGCCGATTGAAAGCATCACAGTTATGGTGCAGAAGGAAGTGGCAGACCGTATGCAGACCGGTCCGGGAAGTAAGGATTATGGTGCCCTGTCATTGGCTGTCCAATACTATGCAGAGCCTTATATTGTAGCAAATGTTCCACCGAACTGTTTTATGCCAAGACCAAATGTCGGTTCAGCGGTCATTAGGCTTACCAGCCATAAAGAGCCTCCGGTTCAGGTAAAGGATGAACAATTGATGTTCAAGATTATCAGAGCATCCTTCAATCAACGAAGAAAGACATTGGCAAATGGCCTGAATAATTCACCGGAAATTCATCTTCCGAAGGAAGTGATTATCAGCGCTATTGAAAGCCTTGGGAAAGGAGCCAGCGTGCGAGGCGAGGCCTTAACATTGGAAGAGTTTGCAAACTTAAGTAATACAATAAGTGAAATGTTATAAGAAATACAAAAATGGAATCGCATCAATACAAAAGCGATTCTATTTATTTGTGCCAGTAATATACCTTTGGAATGTCCGAGAGTTCTTGGTATGATAAAACATGTTCAGACAGCATAATAAAATATTTAAGAAATATTCACATACTTTTCATTGTAATTAAGTGGAAACTTTAGTATAATAAATCAAAATTAGGTAATGAGAAGAGAAGAAAGGAGAATGTGTATGCAGAACAGTAAATTAGATACAGCATTATTTGAGATTACTCCTGAGATTTTGTATCTCGCGGATATGTGCGAGAAAAGCAATGCAATTGACAGAGATTTATACGTACAGCACAACGTAAAGAGAGGTCTTCGTGACTTGGATGGTCGCGGTGTACTTGCCGGACTTACAAATATTTCCGATGTATGTGCTTCAAGAGAGGAAAATGGAGTTCGTATTCCAATTCCGGGAAATTTGTATTATAGAGGTTACAATATTAAAGATTTGGTTAACGGCTTTTTGGACGATGGCCATTTCGGATTTGAAGAAATCGCCTATCTTTTGTTGTTTGGAGAACTTCCTAACGATGGTGAATTGAAGGTGTTTGCAGATATGCTAGCTGAGAGAAGAGCCCTTCCAAAATATTTTGTTCGAGACGTAATTATGAAGGCACCGAGTCCGGATATGATGAACAGTTTATCCCGTTCCATCTTGACGCTTTATGCATATGACGAAAAAGCAGATGATACATCTATTCCAAATGTACTTCGCCAGAGCTTGAATTTGATTAGCCAGTTCCCGATGTTGATGGTATATGGATATCATGCATATAATTATAAGAAGGGTGAAGATTTGTTTATCTATGCACCGGACCCGAACAAGTCTATGGCGGAAAACATCTTGATGATGCTTCGTGAAGATAGACAGTACACACCATTAGAAGCTAAGATTTTGGATATGGCGTTAGTGCTTCACATGGACCACGGCGGTGGAAATAACTCTACATTTACCACCCACGTTGTAACATCTTCAGGAACAGATACATATTCGACCATTGCAGCAGCTATGTCATCTTTAAAAGGACCAAAACACGGTGGTGCGAACATCAAGGTTACACAGATGTTTGAAGATATGAAGGAACATGTCAAGGATTGGGCAGATGAGGACGCAGTACGTCAGTACCTGAATGACTTACTTGACAAAAAAGCATTTGACCAAAAGGGTCTTATCTATGGTATGGGACATGCGATTTATTCCATTTCAGACCCAAGAGCTGAGATCTTCAAAGGCTTCGTAAAGCAACTTGCAGTAGAGAAAGGCTACGAGAAAGAATATGCACTCTATGAAATGGTAGAGCACATGGCACCGGAGGTCATTGCCCAGAAGAGAAAGATGTACAAAGGTGTTAATGCCAATGTAGACTTCTACAGTGGTTTGGTTTATAACATGCTTGGAATTCCAAAAGAACTCTATACACCACTTTTCGCGGCAGCGCGTATCGTAGGTTGGAGTGCCCACAGATTAGAAGAATTAAAGAATGTAGATAAGATTATTCGTCCGGCTTATATGCCGCTTGCACCATACAGAGAGTATACAAGAATTGACGAAAGATAGAGATTTGCAGGACGAAACAAGGTTTCGTCCTGTTTGTGTATTTAGGGGAGTATATACCCATTAGTGTAGGAGGGAAATATGAGAAAAGAATTTTATTTTGAGTCAAGCGATGGAATTAATCGGATTCATGCAATAGAATGGCTGCCGGAGGGAGAGCCAAAGGCTATTCTGCAAATGTGTCATGGAATGGTGGAGCATATTGAACGATATCATGATTTTGCTACGTTTCTGGCAGAGCATGGATATTGCGTAGTCGGACATGACCATTTGGGACATGGGAAATCGGTTGTCAACGCAGAAAGATTAGGTTTCTTCCATGAGAAACATGGAAATACATATGTGGTGTCGGACATTCACCAATTGAGAAAAGATACTCAGGAGAAATATCCGAATGTTCCGTATTTCATAATGGGGCATAGTATGGGTTCGTTCTTGGTAAGGCAATATATTGGACTATACGGCGCAGGGCTTGCAGGTGCTATTGTTATGGGAACCGGTGACCAGCCAAATATGGTGCTAGGTGCTGGAAAATTGGTATGCAAGATAATTGCGACTTTTAAAGGTTGGGAATATCGCAGTAAATTGGTTGATAGCATGGCAGCAGGCGGATATGATAAGCAGGTGAAAGGCGAGGGCGAAAGCTGGTTGTCCAGAAATCGCGCCAATGTGGAACAGTATAAGAAAGATCCGCTTAGTGGCTATATGTTTACGGTAAATGCGTATTATCATATGTTTTCCGGTATGGCAAAGATGAACAAGCAAGAGCGAAGCAATGCGATTCCAAAAGACTTGCCGATTTACTTTGTGGCAGGAGACAAAGACCCTGTGGGTAACTGTGGAAAAGCTGTGGAAAACGTTTACAAAAGATATCAGAACTGTGGAATGAAAGACGTGGAAATTAAGTTGTATCCGGACGACAGGCATGAAATCTTAAATGAACTGGATAAAGACCAAGTATATCAAGATATACTAACTTGGTTAGATAAAAGAAATTAATTCTTAAATTCAAGTTAATAAAGTTTCTAGTCTTTTTAGAAAGTACACATAATTTGAACACAAAATGTTTCTATAATGAATTCAGATAGTTGAAACATAACTATCACCCCCTCATAAAGTAAGACCCTCGGCCTGGCCGAGGGGAACACTTTACTCTCATTCCTTTAGATAACTAAGAGAAACAGTCGTAGCAATACGGCTGTTTCTCTGTTATATCCCAGGTGCATATTTAAAGGTAAAGGCTGATATGCCTAATTTTTTTGTCCAAGCATTTGTATGTACAGTGACGGTGTACTCATTCGCATACCCCATGACATCATAGGAGAATATCATATTTTTAAAATCATTATCAAGAATATGATTAATTAAAGCCTGTTGCAATTTATTTTGGTCTAGTATAACGAGTTTGTTTGCTGTAATGGTAAGCGAAGCAGCATACCCAGAGGAGTCGGCGTTCGTTACAATATTATCAACAGTCGGTTTGCGACTAAATTGAAGGTAAAAAAATCCAAGCGTGATTGACAGACATAAAATAATTAGAAATATTTTTCGTTTCATAATGGTCCTCCTTTTTATGTGGGGTGTACTACTATATAGTGTACAACTATACAACTTATATTTCAATACAGAGTTTCATATAATAAGCACGGGTGAGAAATATGAGTAAGTTATATATTGATTTGGAAACTGTATTAAAAGAGAAGAATGTTAGTAAAAACAAGTTGTGTATCAATTGTAGTATGCAGAGAACACAGCTTAATAACTATTGTAAGAATAAGGTTAGAGGTGTAGATTTAACACTTCTTGGCAGAATGTGCAAGTATTTAGAGTGTACGCCAAATGATATATTGAAATTTAAGGATGAGGAAGAATAGGATAAATACTCCAAGGCAGGTGTCGGGAAAACCGGCACCTGCTTTTTGAGTAAAAATATTTAACAACGTCTAGTCATCATCGCGAAAATGGAGTAAAATATAAGACACACCAATTTGATAAGAGGTAACAGATGCAAGAAATTAGATTATTATTAGAACAAAGTTTGAATATAGATTTCCTTGGGGCAACACTTAGTAAACCAAAGGATAAAAATGGAATCACCAAGGTGAAGGTGCGCCCAATTCTTAAGAAGGATGTTCTGCTTTTTCAGTGTGAAGAGCATAAGAACAATCAGGCCTTTCACCACAATTATGAAGTAGCTGAAGCGGTTGAGAAGCTTACCGATTACATGGAACTTTTTAAGCAGATGCAACTGGAAACGAAACAGTTCAAAGCCACAGTTTTGGTAAGCAAAAAAGGCAAAGTAACCATTCAGAAAAAGCAGCAGACGGGTTGTGTGAAGGAGGTAAATTTATCGCACAATCGGAGCAAGAAATATATATTGCAGGAGGGGATGAAGGTTCCATTTTTGCAGGATTTGGGTGTTATGACTTCAGAAGGGAAGATTGTTCGTACGAAGTTTGATAAATTCCGTCAGATTAATCGTTTCCTGGAGTTTGTTGAGGATATTTTGCCACAACTGGATAAGAATAAAGAAATAACCATTTTAGATTTTGGGTGCGGCAAGTCTTATCTGACCTTTGCAATGTATTATTATTTGCATGAACTTAAGAATTACGATGTTCGTATTATTGGGCTTGATTTGAAGACGGATGTGATTCGCCATTGTAATGAGTTGAGTGAAAAATACGGGTATGAGAAACTGAAATTCCTAGAGGGAAATATTGCAGATTACACCGGGGTGGATGAAGTTGACATGGTAGTTACCCTCCATGCCTGCGATACAGCCACGGACTTTGCCTTGGATAAAGCGGTCGGCTGGAACGCAAAGGTGATTTTATCTGTGCCTTGCTGTCAGCATGAGCTGAATGGACAGATGCACAGTGAACTGCTTGCGCCATTATTTAAATATGGTCTTATCAAAGAGCGTATGGCAGCTTTGATTACCGATGCCATGCGTGCGGAATACTTAGAGAATCAAGGGTATGAAGCTCAGATTTTAGAGTTTATTGATATGGAGCACACACCGAAGAATATATTAATTCGCGCGGTGAAAACGGGGAAAAAGAAAAATAATCAGGAAAGCATTCAGGCTTGTGAGGAGTTTTTCCATATTAAGCCTACATTGGGGAAATTATTAAATGAAAGAACGAACAATTAAGATTGTAGTTTTAGGGATTGTGTTTATTGCGGCCTTGATTGGTTTTAGTTTTTGGACAAATCGGGGCAATGCAGATATGACTGCAGATATGGATGCGGCCACACTTCCAACACTCTCCTTCATGGTGGAAGGAAAAGAAGTGAATCTTTTGGTTGGGCATAAGCAAGAGATGAACGTGGTATCTATGCGAGACACAATAGCCATATGCAATGACAAAGAAAAATTAACTGTGAAGATTTCTCATAATGAAAATGGATACGATTCGTTGAAGTACGAGGTGTATTCTTTGGATGGAACAGAGCAGTTATACGAAGATAGTATTGATAAAATAGAAAATAAGATGACACTGGATTTCAAAGGTGTTTTGAAAAAAGATAGGGAAGCGGTTCTGAAATTAATACTGAATAAGGGTGAAACCTCTCTTTACTATTATACAAGAATTGCGAAAGACAATGAGTATCATGTGAAGGAATGTCTGGATTACGTGCAGGAATTGCACACAAATATGCTCACAAAAGAGAATGAGGATGCGGTTAAGAAGGTGATGGAGGCAAATGCGTCCGGTGACAACTCCACCTTACAGCATGTGACCATTCATTCGGATTTAAAACATTCCATGTGGGGTGAGTTAAAGCCGAAAATAGTAGGTGATTTGCATTATGAAATCAAGGAGACAAAAACTGCATACACTTCCGTTCTGTTAAGCTATCAGGTGAGGTGTGCAGGTGATAACAATAAAGAGGAGCTCTATAATGTAAAAGAATTTTTCAAGGTTTCTTACGGCAAAGAGCGCATTTATCTTTTGGAATATGACAGAACAACGGAAGAGATTTTCAATACCTCCAATGTTGTACTGAGCAGTAAGGGGATTATTCTGGGGCTTGCAGATAAGAATCTAGCATATAAGGTGAATGAAAAGGGCACGATTGTAGCCTTTGTTCAGGCCAATGAGCTTTGGAATTATAATAAGGATAAGGATGCATTTACCCTTGTATTTAGTTTTGCCGAGGCTGAAAAAGATGATGTGAGGAATAGGTTCGACCATCATTCTATTCAATTACTTTCAATGGAATCCAATGGAAGTATGACTTTCTCGGTGTGTGGTTATATGAATCGAGGCATTCACGAAGGGGAATCCGGAATTGCAATCTATTATTACGATATTTCTAAAAATATTGTGGAGGAGGTTGCATTTATACCGAGTACCGATTCCCGTCTTGTCGTTGAAAACGAATTAAATGAACTTGCTTTTTATAACAAGGAGCAGGGCGTTTTATACACGATGGTGGATGGTACTTTACTGAAGGTGGCATTCGAGAAAAATGAGCGTACCGTGCTTATAGAAGGCTTGCAAAAAGGTCAGTATGTTGCATCAGCGGATGGTCGTTTGCTTGCATATCAGAAGACAAACAATGGAACTACTGAAACAGAAATATGGGATTTTGCAGAAGACAGTAAAAGAATCGTTGAAGTGGAGTCAGGTGAGGTTGTTGTTCCATTAGGATTTGTGGGAAGCGATTTTGTTTATGGTATATCCAGACCGGAGGATGTCGGGGTTGATGTTTTGGGAAGTAAGGTGCAAGGCATGAACCGATTGGAAATCCGAAATGTGAAGGATAAGGTGCTAAAAACGTATCAGAAACAGGGCGTTTATATTTTGGCGGCAACTATTGGAAACAATCAGATTACCCTAAAACAGGGAACGAAAAGTGGGAATGTATATCAAGAAACCACGGAAGACTACATTACAAACAATGAGACTTCGGCAAACGAGCAGGTGAAACTGGATTCCTACTGGACAGATTTAAAACAGACACAATACCGTTTCGTTTTTGCAAACGGTCTTAAAGATAAGAAGGCCAAGACCATGAAAACCAAGCAGATGCTTGTTGAGGCGCCGACAACGTTGGAATTTGAAAAGGATGCCAATGCTAAATATTATTATGTCTATGGCCTCGGTGAGCAGAAGGGAATATTCGAAAATGGCGGAGATGCCATTGCCCTTGCAGATGCGCTTTCCGGAGTTGTGATTTCTCCTAAACAAAATTATGCGTGGGAAGATGGAAACCGCGTATCCTGGTATCGTAATTTTGAGGTCAACCGATTTACGCCGAATGCTGGGGAATCCACACTTGCAGCATGTGTAAGAAGAGTGCTGGCTTTTGAAGGGAAAAAGGTGGGTGTAGCTGCTGAAATGGCTGACGCATCGGTAGAACAGATTATGGAGAAGCATTTAAAGACGGAAACGTTACGTTTCCGCGGTTGTTCATCTGAGTCAATGCGCTATCTGATTGATAAGGGAGTGCCTGTGATTGCAATGAAAGATGGTTCCAATGCAATTTTACTGATTGGATATGATGCGAAAACGGTGACCTATATTGAGCCAAGTAGTGGAAGCATTTTTACCAGTACCTTTGAGAAGGTGGATGAAATGTTGGCTGGAAGTGGCAAGACATTTATTGCATATGTGAGATAGAAATATAAAGGGGGTTGCGCTGCACCCCCCTAAAATTGTTTGTGATTCATTGGGATTTACTGAGCACTTTCTATAAATTGGCTTGAAGAAGGCATCTATACCCATGATTTTGTGATTTACTGGGTATTTACAGCACTTCAATCTCGTTTTATAGAAAGTGACCCATTAATTTGCTTGATTTTGAGGTGGTTTTGCATGGTTTCTGGGTATTTGTAGGTGTTAATAGGGACTGTATACCCAGTGACAGAAATGATGTGGCGAAAAAATGCATATTTTGCATAAAATAAACAAAGGAGACTGCTAACGCAATCCCCTTGCTATGTTCATTTAAAAATTCGATTTCTATGTTTCTGTAATGAAGCGTAAAGAATCATGCCCAGCACACCACAAGATATGATTTCTCCAAGTCCAACCATTAGCATCATAAACGGCATCGCATATTTTAATCCGTATGCATATCGAAGTATGAGTGGAATAATTATCGTGTTAGAAATAATAGGTGGTATTGGTGCAAGAAATTTATTCTGCTTGCGCAATAAATACGTAAAGTATGCACCAATTAAAGTTGCAAGGCTTCCAAAGATAACATCCCATAACACAGCTCCTGCTAACACATTTCCAATCAGGCATCCGATAAATAATCCCACAATGGCTGCAGGTGTAAATGCCGGGAGAATAGTAAGAGCTTCCGCGATACGTACTTGTCCCACACTAAAACTGATTGGGGCAAAAATTTCCGTCAGAATTACATAGACGGCGGCTATCATAGCAGCCTGTGTCAAAAATAAAACTTTTTTGTTTTTCATATTTTGTTGTCTCCTTAGTTTTGTTTTACGTCAGGATGGTTTCGAACTGACCAAAAAAATATATCACATTTCTAATTATTGTGCAATTGCTTGTTCTAATGCAGTTGCTAACTGATCAGGGCAAGATGTGGCACGTGGTCCGCATTTAATGCCTTTCATGCGTGAGATTGCTTCATTTACATCCATGCCTTCAACCAAAGCGGCAACGCCCTGTGTATTACCTGAGCAACCGCCAAGAAATTTGACGTTGCGTACTTTATTTTCTACGATATCGAAATTGATTTGCATTGAACAAACACCTCTTGTTTTATATGAGTAACTCATTATGAACCTCCAAAATTTATGCTTTCTTGTTTACATAGTATAACAAAGATGTTGTCGAAAATCTATACCAATGTTACAATAGAAAGCAATGAAATATAAGTGAGGACAAACATATGACAATCGGTATTATAGGCGCAATGGAGGAAGAGGTTGCGGTATTAAAACAAGAAATGGATATTGAAGAGACAGTGGATTACGCTTCCATGCAGTTCTGCAAGGGTACATTGTGTGGGAAAAATGTTGTAATTGTAAGAAGCGGAATTGGAAAGGTGAATGCGGCAATCTGTGCGCAGGTTTTAGCAGACAGATTCGATGTGGACGTACTGATTAACACGGGAATTGCGGGTTCTTTGGATGCGGCCATCGATATTGGAGATATGGTCATTTCCACAGACTTGGTAGAGCATGACATGGATGCCACAATTTTTGGTGACCCGCTTGGACAGGTTCCGCGAATGGACACATTTTCATTTCCTGCAGAAAAAGACCTAATCGAAAAGGCAGTAGCGGCAAATGAAGAGGCAAATCCGGACATCAAGACATTTACAGGACGTATTGTGAGTGGTGACCAGTTTGTTTCATCGGCAGAGGTGAAGGAAAAGTTGGTGAAAAATTTCCAGGCGAAATGTACGGAAATGGAAGGTGCAGCCATTGCACATGCAGCTTACCTTAATAAGATTTCGTGTGTCATAATCCGAGCAATTTCGGACAAAGCTGACAACAGCGCAACCATGGACTATCCAACCTTTGAAAAGAAAGCAATCGAGCATTCCGTAAGGCTTGTCCGCAATTTATTGCCACGCATTTAGCCTGTTTCAAGATATGAAGTGACAAATTAAGCCTAATAAAATCATATTAAGTGTAGAAAATTGTAAAACGAATTAAAGAGTCTAATTTCTGAAAGTACGGTATAATCCCCGTAGAACAAAAAAGAAGGAGGACTCTTTTGTTATGTTAAAAATTATTTTTTATTCAATGGGAATTTTGCTGGGTATAAGTCTTTTGGCAAAACTAATTTCCGCAGTTACTATTAGAAAAATGGTCAAAGAGGCCGCTAAAATACAAAAAAGCGATCATAAATTAATGAAGTTAATTAAGGCAAAGTTTGAGCATGCCAGTATGGTCAGTGACCGCGTGCAAAATGTAGGAGCATTTGTGGATAAGTACTTATACGAGTACAAAATTTGTGGAATCCGACTTCACACATGGCAGAATATTCCGAAAAGAGGATTTTTTATTATTGTGATATTGGGTGTTTTCACGGTTTGCGAAAGTTTTCGTGTGGAAGGAATGACAATGGCAACCGCAGGGTACATACAGTGGACAGGCATATTCTTGCTACTTTTGTTGCTGATACAATTTGTGTCAGTGGAAAAAGCACAGTTAAAAGCGGCGAGAAATTATATGGTGGATTATCTAGAGAATGTCTGCGTACACCGCTATGCAAAAAAACATCAGATGACAGATGAAGTAAGTTCTGAGGCGGTTCAGGAGGACAATATGGAGGAGGAAAATGTTACAGAAGAAGTTTCGGCAACTATGGAAGAAGTAAAGGTGGAGGAGCAGGTTATCCCACAAATCTCTGAGGAAGAGAAGAGAAGTCAGCAAGAAATGAGAATTCGAGCCATTTTAGAAGAGTTTTTGGCTTGATAAACAAAAGAATATTTGATAAAATAATATCGGTTATGAGTTATTTACAGAAAGGAAGATAAAAATGAGCAATAAAGTTACATTTGATTATTCAAAGGCAAATGGATTTATCAAAGAGCATGAAGTAGAATACATGAGCAAGATTGCAAAGGATGCGGCAGATTTACTTGTAAGCAGAAAAGGTGCAGGTAATGATTTCCTTGGTTGGATTGACTTGCCGGTTAATTACGACAAAGAAGAGTTTGCTCGTATTAAAGTTGCAGCAGAAAAGATTAAAAATGATTCGGAAGTATTGTTAGTAATTGGTATTGGTGGTTCTTATCTTGGTGCAAGAGCTGCGATTGAATTTTTGAGACATAATTTCTACAATATGGTTTCAAAAGAAATTCGTAAAACCCCAGAGATTTATTTTGTTGGTAATAATATCAGCAGTACATATATGAAACATTTAATCGATGTAATTGGAGATCGCGATTTCTCTGTTAACATCATTTCAAAATCTGGTACTACAACAGAACCAGCTATCGCTTTTCGTATTTTTAAAGAACTTTTGGAAAACAAATATGGTAAAGCTGAAGCGGCTAAGAGAATTTACGCTACAACAGATAAATGCAGGGGAGCTCTTAAGGGCCTTGCTACGGAAGAAGGCTACGAGACATTTGTTGTACCGGATGATATTGGAGGACGTTTCTCAGTACTTACAGCAGTAGGTTTACTTCCAATCGCAGTAAGCGGTGCTGACATTGACAAGTTAATGGAAGGTGCAGCTTCAGGAAGACAGATGGCATTAGAAGCACCATTTGAAGAAAATGATGCTCTTAAATATGCAGCAGTTCGTAACATTCTACACAACAAAGGAAAGGCAATGGAAGTATTGGCTAACTATGAACCATCACTCCACTACATTTCTGAATGGTGGAAACAACTTTACGGTGAAAGTGAAGGTAAAGACCAAAAGGGTATCTACCCAGCGTCTTTGGATTTAACAACTGACCTTCACTCATTGGGACAATTTATTCAAGATGGTGCCCGCATCATGTTTGAAACAGTTATCAATGTGGAAAATGTTGCTGAAGAAATCGTATTAAAAGAAGAACCAGTTGATTTGGATGGGCTTAACTATCTTGCGGGAAAAACAGTTGATTTTGTTAACAAGAACGCAATGAATGGGACAATCCTTGCTCATACAGATGGACAAACACCAAATATTATGGTTAATATTCCGGAACAAAATGAATTTTATCTTGGACAATTGTTCTATTTCTTCGAATTTGCTTGTGGTGTAAGTGGTTATATTTTAGGTGTTAACCCATTCAACCAACCAGGTGTTGAAGATTACAAGAGAAATATGTTTGCATTACTTGGTAAACCAGGTTATGAAAAAGAAAGAGAAGAATTATTAAAGAGATTATAATAAAGCAAGGGCCAGAGCTACC
>JAZRQP010000129.1:0-1966 GCA_045649885.1 Faecalimonas sp. | reverse complement strand
GGAAGTGTAAATCTTTCTAACTTAATATTTTCTTTTACAATCTTCTTCATCTCTTTTTCGATATCCGCAAGTTCCTCTTGTGTAAATGCACTTGCTCTATCAAAGTCATAGTAAAAACCATCTTCAATTGCAGGTCCGATTGCTAATTTTGCATCTGGATACAGTCTTTTCACAGCCTGAGCCATAACGTGAGATGCCGTGTGTCTGAAGACCTTCTTACCCTCATCATCTCTGAATGTAAGGATTTCCAACTCACAATCTTCATTCACTTCTGTTCTTAAATCTACAACTTCACCATTTACTTTTCCGGCGCATGCTGCTCTTGCAAGACCTTCGCTAATTTCTCTTGCAATATCAAGCACGGAAACGCCACTTTCAAACTCTTTGCTTGAACCATCTTTTAACATTACTTTCATTTGTTATTCCTCCTGTTTTGTTTATGTTTTTCTGAACGTAACTGTGAACAGTCATTTTTGTAAATCTTTTGGGGTATCAGTGCTATAAAAAACACCCTTAAATAGCCTAGGCCATTTAAGGGTGCGTCTTTTCATTTAACACACGGTTCCACCTTAATATTTTACTCTTATATCTTTAACGCAGAATTACGGTAACGCTTATGTCGCGCACAGCTCGGGAGTGGTCTTCACTATTCTTTCATATAAGAAGCTTCCAGCAAATGCTTCTCTCTCTGGATATTTCCAAATAGTTACTTGTTCCGTCAACGCTTTTCAAATATATTTGTATTATAGTATTCGTTTTAAGATTCGTCAATCCTTTATTTTATACAATTTATGGGAACACCAAATTACAAAAAGAAAGTTACAACCCTTTCCATGTTGTAACTTTCTTTTCTTTATTATATATTTTAAATCTCCCCAATATACCCGATGATGCTTGATGCATTTGCATACACTTCAGCTTGTCCATCTTTTACAACTACCAAAGTAGGTGCTTGTCTGATACCAAATTCTGCTACCAATTCCGGTGCTTCATCTGCATCGATTTTTTCATAATCGATATTTGCATCTTCTAACATTGCACATACGATTCTGCAGTTTGGACATGTCTTTGTTGTAAATAACATTGTCTTATTAGCTGGCGCAGCTGCTACTGGTGCTTCTGCAACATTTCCTGCAGTCACATCTTCTGTTTCTTCACATTCACATCTTGTCAACTTTGAGTTTGCAATATCGTATACTTTACGTTCTTTGTATTCCTGAGACTTACCATCATTCCAGTTCTGAACCGGTCTGTAGTAACCTGTAATACGGCTATAAACTTCAGTAGCACCGCCACAATGTGGACATGTATATTGTTCACCTGTCAAATAACCGTGGTCTTTACAGATAGAATATGTTGGTGACATTGTGTAGTATGGCAGTTTGTAGTTGTTAGCAATCTTGCGAACTAAGTCTGCCGCCGCCTTCCAATCAGGAAGCTTCTCACCCAAGAAAGCGTGGAATACAGTTCCTGATGTATACAATGTCTGCAATTCATCTTGAATGTCAAGTGCTTCAAAAATGTCAGATGTATATCCAACTGGAAGATGTGAGCTGTTTGTATAGTATGGTGCCCCGCCTTCTTCTGCTGCTGTGATAATATCTGGATATCTTGCAAGGTCATGTTTTGCAAGACGGTATGTGGTAGACTCAGCAGGAGTAGCTTCCAAGTTGTAAAGGTCGCCATACATTTCCTGATAATCTGAAAGTCTTTCTCTCATGTGATTAAGCACTTGTTTTGAGAATTCCTGAGTCTTCTCATGTGTCATATCAGCCTGTAACCATTTTGCATTTAAGCCTGCTTCATTCATACCAACCAAACCGATTGTTGAGAAGTGGTTGTTAAATGTTCCAAGATATTTCTTAGTATATGGATATAAACCTTCATCCAAAAGTTTGGTAATGATAGAACGTTTTACACTCAGTGAACGAGCCGCAATATCCATCAAGCGGTCCAGTCTTCTGTA
>JAZRQP010000128.1:0-4760 GCA_045649885.1 Faecalimonas sp. | reverse complement strand
AATGGAAAGAACTCTGCCATTATTGTGTCAAGCGTAACTTTCGGTGTGGGCCATATCATAAACCTAATCAATGGTTCGGGTGCCGAACTCTTGCCTAATCTGCTTCAAGTTGTTTATGCTATTGCGGTAGGCTTTATGTTTGTGATGATTTATTACAGAACTAAGAGTTTGCTTCCTTGTATTATTACACATGGTGTATTTAATGCATTAAGTGCTTTTGCCAATGAAACAGGTCTTACATCAAAAGAGCAGATTATTTCTTGTATTTTGATTACATTAATATCCGGTGCGTATGCACTATATATTGCTTTAGAAATAAAAAAAACGCAGTGTTTTCATACATGATACGAATCGTATCACGCATGTGACACTGCGTTTCTTTATGTTCTTGATGCCTTTTGTTACTTTTAAATTAGCCATTGGGCAAGAGTTAAAAGAGAAAGGGCAAGAATAATGAAAGAAAGTGGAAAAAGATTATTATTTTTAGGAAGTATATTTATTGTAGCATTTGTTATTTGGACAGTATTGATTCAGAAGGTAGATGTACAACCTGTTGGAGTAAATGGGACGAATATAGGTTTTGCAACAATTAACTGTTGGTTTCACAAATTAACAGGTATGCATATGGAAATTTATCATATTACAGACTGGCTAGGACTTATTCCCATTTTTATTTGTATGATATTTGGATGTATTGGCTTTAGTCAATTGATTAAGAGAAGAAGTCTCCTCAAAGTGGATTATGACATTATTTTCTTGGGGATATATTACATGATGGTGATATTCGGCTATCTTTTTTTTGAGATGATACCTATTAATTATAGGCCAATACTCATTGAAGGATTTTTAGAGGCATCCTATCCATCATCAACTACGCTCCTCGTACTTTGTGTAATGCCGACACTTACCGAACAGGTGAATCGTAGGTCGGAAAATGCAGCTGTTAAAAGGACTATAAAAGTTTTTGTCGTTTGTTTTTCTATCTTTATGGTATTGGGAAGATTGCTTTCCGGAGTTCATTGGTTTACGGATATTGTAGGTTCTGTTATGCTTAGTGCAGGATTATTTTGCATATATAAAGCAGTTGTTTTATTATGTTATAAGGGAAAAATAGATAGGGGGTTCTGCCATGGAATTTCATGAAAAACTGCAGGAATTGCGAAAAGACAGAGGAATCACACAAGAAGAATTAGCAGAAGCTTTGTATGTATCCAGAACTGCTATATCAAAATGGGAGTCAGGAAGAGGATACCCAAGTATTGATTCATTAAAGGAAATATCAAATTATTTTTCGGTAACAATTGATGATTTGTTGTCGGGGCAAAAGTTGCTTTCCATTGCGGAAAAAGAAAACAAATCAAACCTACGAAATATGTGTGACTTATTATTTGGGATTTTGGATCTGTGTTCATTTATTCTGATTGTTTTACCGCTTTACCCAAACATGGTGAATGGATTTGTTTATTCGGTAAATCTATTTGCATATACTCAGACAACAATGTTGAACCGTTTATTATACTGGATTATGTTTATTACACTTGTTGTTACAGGAATTATTAAACTATTGCTAACAAAATTCGGAATTGAAAGATGTAATAAAATAATGACAGGTGTATCGATGGCGATTAGTACTTTGAGCGTATTGTTTTTAGCAATGACAGGAGAAACATACGCAGTAATTGTGGTGTTTTTTCTATTAGTAATAAAAGGTGTGTTGCTTTTAAAGTATACAAAAAGATAAGTCTTTGGTCCAGAAAGCCCAAAAATATTTTGGTGAAAAATTGCTAAAGATGAGGTGAGTAGAAAATTACGACAGAAAAATAAAATTTATACTTACATTAGAAAAAATTAATATGGTATAATTTTTATATAGAAACGTGTTGTTTTTAATAAAAACGTAAGTCCAGTTTCTTATGAATTTCAGAAAGAAGGTGGAACATGTTTCAAATAAACGACACTGTTATGTATGGTATGCATGGCGTATGTAAGATTGAAGATATTACAATGAAGGAGTTTATGGGGAGTCAAAAGAAATACTATGTTTTGAAGCCAATAAGCGATTTAACAGCGACGCTGTATGTGCCGATACACAATGAAAAATTACTAGAAAAGATGAGAAGAATTCTCTCAAAACAAGAAGTGTATCAATTAATTGAAACAATGCCGCAAAAAGAAACTATATGGTTTAAGAATGAAAATGAGAGAAAAGAGCAATATAAGCAGGTTATTGCCAAAGGAAATCATAGTGAATTGATTGGCATGATTAAGGCAATTTATTTGCACAAGCAGGAGAGAGAGTCAGAAGGTAAGCATTTGTATATTTCGGATGAACGTTTTTTTAAGGAGGCAGAAAGAATTCTTTATGAAGAGTTTCAGTATGTCTTAGATATAAAAAAGGAAGACTTGCTTCCGCTTATACTTTCAAAGATTGGAGAACAAGGATAAGTGAACCCTTGGTCTACAAGCGACCAAGCAGCTATCGCTGACAAGTAGTACAGTGGAAAGATAGTAAAAGAACTTAATTAGGTTTAAGAAGGAATCCCTCTACGAATGATTCGTAGGGGGATTTTTAGGTTGAAATATGCGTACACAAATAAAACACATATTAGTAGTATCATTGGTTATACAGAATAAGAAAGGAAGTATAATAAAATGAAAAGAACATGTTTTGTGTTGATTCTGTCTATGCTTGCATTTTGTGGTTGTAGCAAAATAGATGAGTTGGAGAAAAATGCAGTTAGAATTGATTTAGGTGATGATGGAATCTATGCAGCGGGAAAGCCAGTAGAAACAGATGCGTCAAATGCGGTGTATGTGGCGAATGATATTGTGTATTATGAAGAGGGCAAGGATTTCACCTATGGAGAAGGAACTGAAAAGGATGCACATAGTACGGAAGAAGCAGATGCTCATACAGTTGTGCACATTACAGAACCAGGAAGATATGTTTTAAGTGGCGAACTATCATTAGGGCAGATTGCAGTTGACCTTGGCGAAGATGCCGAAACAGATCCGGAAGCGGTAGTTACGCTGATTCTCAAAGATGTTGATATTACTTGTGAAGTTGCCCCGGCGATTATTTTCTATAATGTATATGAATGTTGTAGTAGTGACGTAGAAAAGGCAACAAAAGATATTGATACATCAAAGGCAGGTGCAAATGTCATTATTGCTGATGGTACAGAAAACAATATCAATGGTTCCTATGTGGAAAAGATTTATAAATCTTATGAACTTAACGAAGAAGGTACAGAGGTAGTCGATAGTAAAAAACTTCATAAATACGATGGTGCTTTTTATTCAAAGAAAACAATGAATATCAACGGCGGAAATAAGGGTGACGGTATACTTAATATCAAGGCAGAAAATGAAGGTCTTGATAGTGAACTGCACCTTACAATAAATGGTGGAATTATCAATATCACATCGGGCAATGATGGGATTAATACTAATGAAGACAATGTTTCTGTTACTACAATGAATGGTGGTACAATCAATATTTTTTGTGACGGTAGTACGGGCGAAGGGGACGGAATCGATTCAAATGGCTGGCTTGTAATTAATGATGGTACTGTTATAGCGCAGGCGTGTGCCACAAGTGGTGACGCAGGCATAGACTCTGACAAGGGTATTTATATTAATGGAGGTAAAGTGATTGCTTCGGGCAATATGCTTGACCACATTGCAGGTGGGAACCAGACTTATGCTGTGTTCAATTTTGCAAGTCGGCAGGATGGCAAAAGCACCTACATGCTCAAAAATTCTGATGGAAAGATTGTTGGTGAATATTCGCCTGTAAACGCTTTTACTTGCCTTATTATTGCAGGTGATGAACTTGTTCCGGGAGAGTATACATTCTGGCAAGGGACCACTCAATTGACAGGAAGTTCGATGAAAAATATACAAGGTGGAATGCCACAGGGCGAAAGACCTGAAAGGCCGCAAGGTGAACAAAACGAGAAAGGTACACCACCAGAAGTTCCGGATGACATGGAAAGACCCGAACCTCCAAGTGGAGAGCGTCCACAAATGCCAAATGGAGAGAGAACAGAGTTGCCTGAAGGCATGGAAAATATGACACCACCTGATAACAGGGGTGGAATGATGGGGGGCAATATGATGACTAATGGTGAAACATCTGCCATATTCACTATTGCAAAAGGTGGGAATCTATTTGCAAATGTTTGTGCTGTGGTGGGAGTGTGATGTGGTATAATAGATGTATATAAATTCCAATTTAACAAGGGAGGATATCAAGGAGATAAAACCAAATGATAAGAGAATTTTATGATAAAAACGAGCTTGGGTTTTCGATAATATGGATTATTGCGTATTGTATACTTGCTTCCATAGGTGACAATATATCTGATGATTTGGGAATATCAAAGGTTATTACCTTACCTATATTGTTGGTGCTTTCGGTCATATTGTTTCTTTTTATAAAAAGAAATAATTTAACTGAAAAATATGGCTTTTGTAAAGCGGATATTGCTGCATCAAAAATGTTATTTTATATTCCGGTAATCATTCTTTTGACGGCGAATATGTGGCACGGTTTTAGGGTAAACATGTCTCTGCTTGAAACAATATTGTACATTTTATCGATGCTTTGCGTTGGTTTTCTTGAAGAGTTGATTTTTCGCGGGTTATTGTTTAACGCTATGCTGAAAAATGGAAAGAACTCTGCCATTATTGTGTCAAGCGTAACTTTCGGTGTGGGCCATATCATAAACCTAATCAATGGTTCGGGTGCCGAACTC
>JAZRQP010000127.1:0-44597 GCA_045649885.1 Faecalimonas sp. | reverse complement strand
TGCCTTTGCAAATTGTTCAGGAACCACATCATAATAAGTATTTCCATCTTTCTGCTTTGGCAAACCAGCGTTAGGTTTCACAATAATCGGCAAAGATGTATATTTTTTAATCTCTTTTAGAATCGGCAACATTTGCTCCGGTCCCATGCCACAGTTAATTCCAAGTGCATCTACGCGTAAGCCTTCCAGTAAAGCAACAACAGAAAGGACATCTCCACCAGTCAGAAGTTTGCCTCTTTCATCGAAGATAACAGTTGCCGTTACCGGTAAATTTGTATTCTCTTTCGCTGCCAACACTGCCGCTTTCAGCTCGTAAGTGTCACTCATGGTTTCAATGTGAATCATCTGCGCGCCGGCCTCTTCACCATATATAGCAACCTCTTTGAAAGCCTCATAGGCATCTTCGAAAGACAAATCGCCCATTGGCTTTAATAACTTGCCGGTTGGGCCCATATCCAATGCCACTATAACTTCATCCGATACGCTTTTCACATTATCCACCGCAGCTTCTATGACTTGCTTTAGTGTATATGCTGCATCATGGTACTTCACACGATTCGCACCAAATGTATTAGTAAGCAAAATATTACTTCCCGCTTCGTAGTAAGCGCGATGAATATTTCTTATAACTTCCTTCTTCTCTATATTCCAGTTTTCCGGCAGTTCTCCCGGAAGCAATCCTTCCTTTTGAAGCAATGTTCCCATTCCGCCATCGAAAAACAAAAGTTCTTTTCCTAATTTACTAAGCATTTTCTAGCTCCTTCTATATGTACAATCTGTTTTGTCGCATTCCTCACAGCTGTTCAGATTACAATTCATTTCAGCATCACCGATTCCAATGACAGCGGTTACTGATTTTGTCGGTGTGAGCATATAACTGTCTGTCATGGTAACCCCAATCCTTTTTGAAGTTTCCAGCATGGCAAGTACGTCCTTCTGGTGTTGAATCGAAAAGTCACCGTAACCCGGACTAAATCTCGGTCTTATATATTTCCCCTGTTCCTGCATGCGCTCGGCAATTTTCTTCTGTAATTCATCACAATATTCCTCCAAGAGTGTGGCAGCACACGCCTGCATAACAACCGCCTTTGCCATGTCTACAACTTGCATCTTACGGATCAGACGGTCAACCTCTGTCCCTAAGGTCGCTACAAACAAAACAACCTGCTTACAATCCTTTAAATTCGTTCGCAAATTTCTGCTATATATCTCTACATTTCCAATTTTCAGTTCGTTCTCATCTTTCAATGAAAGTTCAAAAATGCGATAGATGGATTTTTTATCTGCAAGACGTTCCAATTCTCGAAATGAGTCTTGAATCTCTTGTAGCGTTTTATCATCTACCGCGTTCTTTCCATATCTCAAATATCGAACAGCTTCTTTTGTTCGTATATCCATCTTCAATCCTCTTACTTCACAATCTCTGATAAATTTGACATAATAGCCGCAGCAACCTCCGGTTTATTCATGGAATACACATGAATATTCTGAATGCCATTAGCAATCAAATCAATAATCTGGTCCGTGGCATATGCGATTCCAGCCTGTTGCATAGCCTTCGGATTGTCACCAAATTTATCTACAATTGCACGGAATCTTGACGGAAGGACGGCTCCGGAAAGCTGACAACTACGTGCAATCTGTTTCCCATTTGTAACAGGCATAATTCCTGGAAGTACCGGTATGGTAATACCTTTTTCTCGAATACGGTATAGAAAATTATAGAATACCGAATTATCAAAAAACATCTGTGTTGTCAAGAAATCAACGCCGCAATCCACCTTTTGTTTCAAATGTAAAATATCTTCCTCTTTATGTTCACTTTCCACATGACCTTCCGGATAACATGCCGCGCCGATGCAGAAATCACCTTGTGCTTTGATATCCTCTATCAACTCATACGCATATTTGTACTGGTTTGGAATTGTAAACGCGCTATCCTGTGGGATATCTCCTCGAAGGGCTAAAATATTCTGAATACCCGCTTCCTTCATTTCCATAATTCTTTGACGTACTTCCTCTTTCGTAGAGGATACACAGGTCAAATGCGCAATACTATCTACTCCCAAGTCATTTTGGATATGAGAGGCAATTTTTACCGTGTTTTTACTGGTCCCACCCCCTGCACCGTATGTTACGCTAACAAAAGACGGAGCTAGCTTTGAAATCTCATCCACTGCAGTAAGGACGCTATCGAATTTCGCATCCGTCTTTGGCGGAAACACTTCAAATGAAATATGTACTTTGTTATCTAATAATTTTTCTTTTATCTGCATCGTAAATCCCTCATATTTCTTGTATTAGAACAAAGAGTCTGTCTTTTTCCTATAAAGTAAGAAAGTGCCTCCTTATTCAGGAGGCATGCTCTTAAATATATCTGTATAAATCTTCGTATTGTTTCGCAGAAGTTTTCCATGAGAAATCTTTTGCCATGGCACGTTCTACCATCTTATTCCAATCACGTTTTTTATCGTAATAAATCTGCTCAGCATAACGAACTGCATGCATCATTTCATGTGCATTGTAGTTTGAAAAACTGAAACCTGTACCGGTTTTTTCATACTCGTTGTATGCTTCTACTGTATCCTTTAATCCACCTGTTTCACGAACAATTGGTAATGTTCCAAAACGCAAGCTCATCAACTGGCTAAGTCCACATGGTTCAAATAAGGATGGCATCAAGAACGCATCACAAGAACCATAGATTTTATGAGACATTGCTTCTGAATAATAGATATTTGCTGAAACCTTATTTGGATACTTCCATGCAAAATGGCGGAATGAATTTTCATAACGTTCATCGCCTGTTCCAAGAATGACAAATTGTACTTCATCCTGGCACATTTCATCCATCACATACTCAACCAAATCAAAACCTTTCTGGTCAGTTAATCTTGATACAATACCAATCATCATCTTCTTAGGATCTTTTTCCAAGCCCAATTCTTCCTGAAGTGCAACCTTATTTTTCACTTTTAATTTTCTAAATGTTTCAACCGAATAATTATATGCTAAGAATGGGTCTGTCTCCGGATTATATTCATCATAATCAATTCCGTTTACAATGCCTGACAAGCAATTACTTCTTGCATTCATAAGTCCATCTAATTTTTCACCATAGAATGGCATCTTAATTTCTTCTGCATATGTATTGCTTACTGTTGTAACCTTATCTGCATAAACAATACCGCCCTTTAACAGATTGGCATCATGATATGCCTCTAACTTATCCGGTGCAAAATAATATTCAGGAAGTCCTACAATGTTGCGAACATCCTTTGTTCCCCATACACCTTGGAATTTCAAGTTGTGAATTGTCATCACAGTTTTAATTCCTTGATAATATTCTCCTGCAAAACGGAAATGATCTAAATATACAGGAACCAAACCTGTCTGCCAGTCATGACAGTGAATCACATCCGGTCTAAAATCAATCACAGGTAAAATACTTAATACTGCTTTTGAAAAATATCCGAATCTTTCAATATCCCAAAGCCCATCACTTGTGTATGGCTTGTCTCCATTAAAATATTCTTCGTTATCAATAAAATAAAAAGTAACTCCATCTAATTCTAATTTAAAAATACCTACATAGCGTTCCTTCCAATTGTAACCCATGTAGAAATTCGTCACGTACTCTAATTTTTCTTTCCATTCTTGTTTCATGCAGGCATACTTTGGTAACACTACACGAACATCGAACTCTTTTTTGTCAAAATTCTTTGGCAATGAACCTACTACGTCAGCCAGCCCGCCTGTTTTAATAAATGGCACACATTCTGATGCAGCAAATAAAATTTTTTTCATATTGAATCCTCCATTATAATGAAATAAAACTTCCACTTATTTATTATACTCATTGCCAAACTAATGGTCAAGTTTTTATCGTGTTTTACGCTCAAGTCTTATGGTATCTGCAATAAGCGCAATGAATTCTGAATTCGTTGGTTTTCCCTTTCCGTAGCTTACTGTATAGGCAAACAATTCATCTAGTACATCAACCTTCCCTCTGCTCCATGCCACTTCAATTGCATGACGAATAGCTCGTTCTACTCTGCTTGAAGTCGTGCGATGTTTCTTTGCTACAGTCGGATATAAAATCTTCGTAATCGCATTTAACACATCCATATCTTCTACTGCCATCATAATTGCATCACGGAGATAGTGATATCCCTTGATATGTGCAGGAATTCCAATTTCATGAATCATACTTGTTACTTTATTTTCTAAATTCTCTTCTGGCGCATCTTCAACGTTTACAGTAATGTTCTTTGGCTTATGATTATCAGGTCGTACTTCATTTTGTATGTATTTGATTCTTTTCAATACCGTTTCATTTTGAAAAGGTTTCATAATATAGTAACTTGCTCCCTTGCGAAAGGCATCCTCTGTAATCTTTTCTTGTCCAACCGCTGTGATAATGATAAATTGTGGGAATTTCTTAACATTTTTGTCTTTTGCGACTTCGTCCATTACGCTTAATCCGTCCATTTTCGGCATGATTAAATCTAATAGTACAACATCTGGCTGTTTATTCTTGATGATTTGATACATCTCCTCGCCATTATTCGCCTTTCCTACAAGATTCAAGTCCTTGTCATTACTCACAATTTCTCCTAAAATTTCCAAAATCCGTTCATTATCGTCTCCGATTGCAACGTTTAATTGCGCCATTCATACCTCCTTGTCATTTCCTTACATTTTTTAACCTCATTTTTTATTATAAGTCCGACAAAGAAAGAGGCGCAAGCGAATGCGTCACCTTTATTTCGACACATTCCGATGCACCTCTACATTATTCTACAAATTTTATTTCTTCACTATTTTCTTTCTTACAAGCACATAACTCACAGCATGCGCTATGGTTGTAACCACCCAGGAAATTGGATATACAATATAAACCATTTCAATATTATGAAATCTTTCCATTGGGAAAACCGTCTGCAGCCATAAAATACGAAGTCCACAGGTACCAATTAGCGAAACAATCATCGGTACAACAGCATGTCCCATACCTCTAAGGGAACCAACCAATACCTCCATTATTCCACACAGCACATAGATAGAACAAATATAGGATAATCGAATCATTCCCGCTGCAATTACATCCGGACTACTTGTATACAAAGTAAGCAACGTCGGCCCTGTAATATAACATGCTCCACCAGCAAGCAATCCTACTATAACCACACACCCCTCTGCTGTCAAAAGGATGCGATTCAATCGATGAAATTTACCCGCACCCATATTCTGTCCTGTGAAAGAAATATTTGCTTGGTAGAACGCATTCATAGCCACATATACAAAACCTTCAATATTAGCCGCCGCAGAATTACCGGCAACAACGGTTGCCCCAAAACTATTAACAGCTGATTGAATTAAAACATTAGACAATGAGAACAAAATGCTCTGAATACCAGCCGGTAATCCAATCTGCAAAATTTTTCTCATCTTATCTTTATCAAAACGGATTTTCTTAAAATCCAAATGGATTCCACCTGTCTCTTTTACCAGACAACGTAATATCAAAACAGCAGAGACAACTTGCGAAATGACCGTTGCAAGTGCCACACCAAACACACTCCAATGGAGTACAACTACAAAGAACAGATTCAGCGTAACATTGAGAATTCCTGCAATAATCAAGTAATAAAGCGGACGTCTCGTATCCCCAATTGCCCGCAAAACTGCAGCGCCAAAATTATATATCATTACGACCGGCATTCCAATAAAATAAACTCTCAAATAGACAGATGCCAATGGTAGCACTTCTTCCGGCGACTGCATTAGCCTTAAAATCATCGGAGAAAATATAGCCCCTATGACAGCTAATACAACACCACTTGCAATACTGATTGCCATCGCTGTGTGCACAGTCTCACTTAGGTGTCTTTCTTGTTTTGCACCATAAAAATTTGATACAAGGACATTGACACCAATGGATAATCCCACAAAGAAATTCACAAATAAATGAATAAGTGAGGAATTGGAACCTACCGCAGCCAGCGCATTGTCGCCCACAAACCTGCCTACTACAATCACGTCCACTGCATTAAATAATAACTGTAAAATGCTTGAAAACATTAGTGGCAATGCAAACAGTAACATCTTCTTTAAGATTGGACCGTTACACATATCTATCTCAAATTTCCTGCTTTTTTCCTTTGCCATATCTGTCAACTCTCTTCCGTCAAAACAATGTCTATTCATTACTTCGTTAAATAGTATAGCACTTTTCACAAAAAAAGAAAGTGGATTCTCCACTTTCTTTTACGTATACATCTCATCTTTTGACATTTTCGCCATTACTGTGTTAAGCGGCGTATAGAGTACCAACATAATCAAAAAGTTAGCAATTCCATGAATCAAATCAAACGGAATTCCTGCCACCCAATATGCAAATGCACCATATATTCCACTGGTAACAATATATGGAATTGCACATAGCGCTCCAAATGACAAGCCAAATATTCCGGAAATCATTGCCCACTCCCATGCACCTTTCATTTTGCGAAGCAACAATGTGACTATGGCTAATAACGGCCACGCATATAGATACATAATCCACCACAAATGAATACCATAAACTGCCCCTTCAATTAAGATAAACACAGGGATGATATAAAAGATGCGTGCGCCAAAATATAGGGTAAACATAATAATCCAAAAGCTGGTCAATTCCACGTTTGGAATGTGTGCCAATGCAAACTTACATACCTCAATAATCGCAACCATAAGTGCCATGATGGTAATATCTTTAATTGTCACTCTTGAATTATTCTGCTTTTGTGTAAACAATTTCAAATGCATCTCCATCCTCTACAGGTTGTTCTGAAACACCGTAATTACAGTATTCATCATTTACATAGAAGCCCCAATAAGCTCCGTCCAAAGTATAATCAGCTCTTTCACCGTTTACAGTACTAATTGATAGGCCATATTGTCCTTCTTCACCTTCATATGTAAGGCCTTGCTGTTTTGCCTCTTCCATTGCTTCTACTAAGAACTCTGCATCGGTCTTTAGTTCATACTTTTCAGACTCTCCTTTTGAATCTACCACTTCAATGGTGATTGCTTTGCTTCCTTCCACCGGTTTTTCACGGAAATTCGTCCAGATAAGTGTCATTGCAACGATTAATACGACAAGTATCCCTGAACCCAGTATTACTTTTTTCTTGTTCATTTTGTTTTTCTCCTTTTCCTTTGGTATTTATGAATCAAAAGCAAACAAAAAGACCTTCTGCTATAACACTAGCAAAAGGCCGTAACACCAAAAGAAAATGGAGTTTCTTTCTCATGTACTAACCAATTACTCGTGGTCTTCCAGTACCATAACAGGCAGGTCTTCTGACTTCGTAATCAACGCTTTATTCCGTCTTCCCGGTACTATTAAGTTCCCAGTGACATGTTGGAATAAAACTCCTACGTTACAGCGACGAGTTCGTGCAGGACTTACACCTGCTTCCCTTTTCACCGAATAAAGATTACCCTTATTCGACACCTACTATGTTCTTATTTACTTTGATTTACGTGTAGTATAACACTTTATATTGACTTAAGCAATAACCATTTTCTCTACAATCTCACCCAATTGTTCACAAAGACTCTTTGCGGTTTTGATATCAGAAACTTTAAGTGCAGACTCAATTCTCATCTCCAACTCTTTTTTCTTCTGCTCTAATTCCAAATAATCTTTGTCAAAATGATTTTCATACACCATCTTTCTAAAGGAACGAATACGCATTCTGCGGATGGATTTGTCATCCACGTAGAGAATATAATCCGCGCAGTTCACAATGTTATAAAAATCGTGAGAAACCATAAGCACTGCGCCTTTATACTCCGCAATCGCTTTTTCCAGTGCCAACTGAGAATAGGTATCCAAATGGCTGGTCGGCTCGTCCAAAAGAAGTAAATCTGCATCACTCTGACAAATCTTCTCTATCTGCAATAGGTTCTGTTCTCCACCGGAAAGCTTACTTTCTGCTTCAGTGCCTTCACCATATACTTGTGATAAAAATCCGACTTTAACGTCTTCCGCTATGGTAATAGATGGATGATTATTTTTGTAAATGTCACGCAACAATGTAGTCTTACCGGTTCCATTTGCACCAACAATGGCTACCTTCTCGTTGCCATGAAGTTCAAAGCACACATCCGATAATAAAAGTTCATCAAATGCAACCTCATAGTCCCACACGCTTAAAACAATTTTTTCCGAATCCGTTTCCACTTCCGGCAAATAAATTTCCGGCCTGTAAATATCTACGAACGGCTCCTTAATCTGTCTAGCACGAAGTCTTGCTAGATGGGTTTCCCTCGCATGAAGGGTTCTTCCCAACGCCGCGATGCTTGCGTTGGTTGCTGCAGTTCGCATACGGTTTACTATCTCTTCATTTCTTGCAATCTCATCCTTGTCTTTCTTAGCCAATTCTTGCAATTCAATCTTCTTTTGCAATAACGCATAGTTATATTCGATATAACTTCCATCAAACTCCTGTATGTCTGTATTTTCCAAATGTAAAACCTTATTAAAACAATGATTCAGCAAATATCGATTGTGGGTAATCACTAACAGTGTTCCATGATAAGAATTAATAAGCTCACAAAGGCCGTTTAAATTCTCAAAGTCCAAGAATACGTCCGGCTCATCCATAATAAGCAGATTTGGCTTTTTCAGCATCTCTTTCATCACCTGTAAAAGCTTAAACTCTCCACCGCTCAACTGAGATAACAATGTATTTTCCAGCTTACTCATTCCTGCAGTTTTAAGTTGCTTACGTATATTACTTTCGTAAGCATCACCATCCATCGCCTGAAATTCATCCAACAAATTTTGATAAACTTCAAACAGCGCATCCATATCCTCACTGGTTGCCATATCAGCACAGACTTTCGCTGTTTCTTCTTGATTTTTCACAAACATTTCACTTAAGAATTCAAAAACAGAAATCCCTTGATTTTTATCATCCTTAGAAAACTGACTGACATAACCAATTCTGCAAGACGCATCCCGCATAATTTTCCCATCATACAGATAGTTATCCGGATGCATAATCATATCCACAAGGGTGGTCTTTCCTGTACCATTACTGCCGATAAATACGCAGTGCTGACCGTCTTCCAATGTAAAAGAAACGTCTTTATATAATTCCTTATCAGGAAACTCATAAGATAATTTTTCCACTTGAATCATAAGTCATCTTATTCTCCTTCAAGGACTGCAAGTATTAAAATACCTACAATAATAATACCGATAAATAGATACTGCTTCTTTGTTAATTTTTCCTTCAAGAAAATTCTGGATAGCAACAATGATACAACACAGACACATGAAAGGATTGGTGCCGCAATAGCTCCATTTCCGCTCATTGCATATACATAAGTTAACTGTCCTGCCGTTTCACAAACAGCAGCTACCATTTTATCCTTCTGTTTAGGTAATTCGAATTTAACACCCTTGCATTTCATAAAAATAAATAATATCAAGCCAACGATTGCAAATGTTAACTCATAAGAAATATTTGCCACTAACTCAATATTTTCTTCTGTTATGCCAACAAGCGGACTTGTCTCCATTTCCAAGAAGAAAATGTCCAGAAAACTTCCCAACGCATCAATGATTGCATAACAGAATGGCATTGTAAAAGCTACAATAGCCAATCTTTTTCCTAGCTTCTGTCTTCTATTTACATCCGCACTGCGTTCCATTTGGGTTACGCCTATAATACCGATTACAATTATTGCAATCCCAACCCAAACTCCAGGTGCAATTTTTTCGCCTAAAAAAATCACACACAAAAGAGAGCACATTGCCCCAGCAGTATTTTCAATCGGATCCGCTAAAGATTCCTCAATAAATCGAATCCCAAAGAATGAGCATGCCATAGATAATATGTAACACAATGATACTGGTAAATATGCAACCAGATTCATCGGGTTATATACGATATCCGAAGTCAGCATGGTAAATATTGCATGAATTCCCATCACTGCTCCCACCAAAATACATACTCTTAAATGATCATATTTCTTATCCTCATGCGAGCCTTTTTTATAAAAAAGCTCTGCCACTCCCCATAATAATGTTGTTACAAGTGTAAAAACTAACCACATAAAAAATCCTCCTATATACTTTTATACCTCATTTTCGTCACTCCAATGGGCCCTGGATGATATTTTAAAATTTTCATCTATTTCCCCTAATTGTGTATTTCTTATTTCAGTAATTCTTTTGGAACTATCATAGCCATTTTCTTATGTCCAACTGCACCTGGATGCAAATGGTCTCCACAATCATACTCAGCAATCATACGGTTTGGATTTTCCAAATCCTGCATTGCCTTATCAAAGTCAATCACACCATCTACCAAATCTGTGGTGCGAATAAATTCATTATATGCATGCCTGATATCATCGCGGAATGGTGCGTATGTACGCCATCCTTCAATCGGAAGCAAGGTACCTGCATACACCTTATATCCTAGTTCACGTGCTAATTCTACGTATCCTTTGAATCCTTCTATCAAATCTTCAACTGTTGGCAAATCACTCCATGGGCGGAATTCATTTTCCTCTTCACCAACAGGATGAATGATATCGTTGATACCATGTAAAATAATAACCGTATCTGCACCATCTGTTGGCACGTCGTGTGGATAACGTTTCATTCCTGAAACACCATAACACTCATATATATTACAATCATATTGGCGTAAAATACGTGAACCACTCACTGCACGACGAATAACAGATGTATGTTTAAAACCTTCCTCTTTGCAACGGAGTTTTAAATAATCCGGCCAAGCCTGAGCAGTAATAGAATCACCAAAGCATACGATGGCTCTGTTTTCCTTTTCTGTTAACACAGATACATTTGTGAGGAAATAAACCTGCTGTGTAGGTCTTGTAGTAGCAGAATTTAATGTTACTGTTTCCGTTTGGTCACCGTCACTGTAAAACCCTTGCGAAAGCGGTCCCGTCACTACAACACTTGCACGCATTTGCGCAAATTCACCAAAATAGAAGCTCACTTCTAAAGTATCTTCTGCTTCTACTTTTATATCCAATGCATCTGTCACAATTTTTCCCTCTGTCGGAATAGTCATCTCACGTTCTCCATCATAGAAAACCGGATAAAATTCCCCTTTATATAATAAAGATGCTTTCGTGATTTTCACATCTTCTGTCCCATTAAAATTATCAAAGGTGAGTCGAAGGGACTCTCCTGAAAATGGAACATAAATCGGATAACGTAATGTCATATTCTTTGTATATCTTTCCGGTTTGTTGTCACTGATGCTTGCTGCATTTCCCCAGATACTAACCCAATGTTTTGTGTTTGTCATAGTTGTTTTCTCCTCTATCTTTTATCTTAGTATTCAAAAAGAGCATGTGTTTTTCACATGCTCTTATATTACCATTATTTAGTTAAAGGTTCAAGCATTCTTAACTGTCTTTACACCAAATGTAAAATAAATAACATGAAATACCCAGACACCCGCAAGAACAATTCTCCCAAGCATCACAGCATGCATCATAGCAAAGCCGATTGACATCAGTACTGTAACAGCGACCATAATGCGTATCTTGGTTGCCCTTGTCATGCCTTCCCCTTTCACATAGCTTTCTAAGTTGTCTTTATATAATTTCGTACAGACAAACCAGTTATGAAGCTTTTTCGAGCTTCTTGCAAAACAGTATGCCGCTAACAATAAAAATGGAACTGTAGGTAATATCGGCAATACCGTGCCAACTACGCCTAAACCTAAACTCATACATCCAATAACAATATAAACTATCTTCTTCATTAACTCACCCTTCCGTGTTCTACAGAATATACTTTATCTGCGATACGCATCGTAGACTGGCGATGCGACACAAGCACAACCGTTTTGTTTTCCCGTTCTTCTTTTAATGATTTTAAAATAACTGCCTCGTTCAAGCTATCAAGATTACTGGTTGGCTCATCCAGAAGCATAAAAGGCGCATCATGAAGAAATGCACGCGCAAGCCCAATACGCTGTCTTTCACCACCGGAGAGTGTGTCACCAAGCTCACCGACCTGTGTGTCATACCCTTTTGGAAGACTTGCAATAAAATCATGTACAGATGCTTTCCTGCAAGCAGCTTCAATCTCTTCATCTATGGCATCCAACTTTGCAACCCGAATATTATTACGAATGCTGTCATGAAACAAATGAGTTTCTTGTGTCACCAAGCTTTCCATTTCTCTCAAATTCGTGGTGTTAATATCATTCACATTTGTTTCTGATATCTTTAACTCACCTTCCTCCACCTTCCAAAACCGCATTAAGAGTTTCAAAAGCGTAGATTTACCACTTCCGCTTCTGCCTACAATCCCGATAACAGAGCCAGATGGAATTTCCACAGAAATATCATCTAATATTTTTTCACTACTTGTTTTTTCACTATAGGCGAAGGTGACATGTTCAACATTGGCACCCTTAAATTCCACATTTTCCTTACCGCACACCGCTTCCGTAACCGGCGATTCATCTAAGATGTCCAATACAAGATTTCCCGCTGCAAATGTATGTTGCAGGGTGCTTCCAAGGTCTGCCAACGCTATCACAGGACCAAAGGAGCTCATCAGTGCAATGGTTGGAATCAACACACTTAAAAATTCAACTGTTCCATTTTGATATAGCATGGCTGAAACAAATAGCATCGCAAGGTCAAAAATTAAAATCACTGTATTAGTAAATGCCTTATTTCTCCCTGCTGTTTCTTTCATCCGTCTTTCATCTTCTGAAAGACTATCTGTCTGTGCATTGATTTCCTGAAGTCGTTTTATTCCTTGTCCATACTGTAAAGTTTCATAAAGACCACGTAAACTATCCAAGACAAAGCCTGAAAGTTCCCCTGATTTGGAGCGAAACTTGATACCATCATCTCCACTATATTTGGATATCAATACAGGAATAACTACACCAACAACCGCATAAGCCACAAATGCAATTACACCAAGACTCCAATGATAGTTTCCAATAAAGAAACACAAGATAGTGGAAAATAGACTTGCAATGACAATCGGTGAAATGGTGTGTGCGTAAAAAACTTCCAAAAGTTCAATATCCGAGGTAATGACTGATATAAGATTCCCCTTATCCTTCCCGTCTAGTTTCGCTGGACATAATCTGCGTAAGGACCGAAACACTTTATCTCTAAGAAGAGCCAGTAACTTAAATGCAATAAAATGATTACACGCCTGTTCTGCATAGCGAAGGAATCCTCTTACAATAGCAAATATGATTACGGATACAAACAATATATTTATGGTAAATGGTGTTTCAATGCCTATCATTTCCGCTACTGCATAAACGCCAAATATGGTAATAAAGCTAGCTGTCAAATGACCGATTATCCCCATTGTGATGGCCAGAATCATATAACCGGTCAACGGCTTTACAAGACCAATCAGCCTTAGCATAACTCGAAATCCACTGCGTTTTTTCACCTTACTCACTCTCCTTTCCAAAATTCTCAAGACTTTGCTGTGCATTCCACAGTCTTGCATATGTCCCCTTATTTTTGATTAATTCTTCATGGGTTCCACTCTCTACAACGCAACCATTTTCCAAACAAAAGATTCTGTCTGACTGAACCACATTTGCAAGACGATGGGAAATCAGAATCACTGTTTTGGTTTTTGACAAAGCATGAATCTCCCGCATGATGTCATTTTCACTCTCAACATCGATATTAGAAGTAGCCTCGTCAAAAATATATACCGGACTATCATGCAATAATGCTCTTGCAAGTGCCAATCTCTGACATTGCCCACCCGAGAAGTTGGAAGCCTTTTCAAGAAGATGTGTTTCCAATCCTTCTTCATTTCGAAGAAACTCTGCCAGATTTACACGTTCTAAAATCGCCCAAAGTTCTTCATCGGTTGCACTCGGTTTTCCCATCAACAGATTATCCTTTACCGTTCCCTTAAATAGATAACTCTGATGACTAACGTAAGTGAAATGTTTCATCAGACTGGTTTCCGAAAGCATAGACAATTCCTTACCACCAACCTGAACGGAACCGGTATATCCTTTGTTTCGACCCATTAAGATGGCAGAAATTGTGGATTTGCCACAGCCGCTTTCTCCAACAATGGAGGTAAGTGTCCCCATTGGGAATTCCATATTTAAGCCATGCAGTATTTCTCGTTCTGCCTCCTGACCAGTAATATACGAAAAATGTAGGTTCTCACAAATTATCGTGCAGTCTTCCGGCACTTCTTCCGTCATTACTTCTGTTTCCGGCAAATCAAGCAATCTGAAAATTTTATCGCTCGCTGCCATCCCATTCATAGCGATATGGAAGAAGGAGCCCAAAAGTCGCATTGGTATAAAGAAATCCGCAGAAAGTAAAATAATCAGTAATGCTCCGGAAAAAGAGACATTCCCCTTTGCATATTGGGTCACTGATAATATAACTCCAAGTGCAGCCCCGCCATAGGCAATTAGGTCCATAATGGTAATGGAATTCAGTTGCATGGTAAGCACCTTCATGGTGATTTTACGAAACTTTTCTGATTCCTCATTCATTTCCTTTTGCTTAAACTCATCCGCCTGATAGATTTTTAATGTGGTTAATCCTTGTAAATTTTCCAAAAATGTATCTCCCAGCGCTGTATACTGTCCCCAATATTTAGCCAGAAGCTTCTTCGCCCATGTCTGTACCGCCGCAATGGATATCGGAATCAGCGGTACGCAGATAAGCAATACAATCGCACTTGGAAGATTGACAAAGCTTAGGATTACAAACAAAGTCAATGGTGCCAGCATAGCATAGAAAAACTGCGGCAGATACGCTCCAAAATAGGTTTCCAATTGGTCAACCCCTTCTACCGCAACTTGAACAACTTCCGATGTTTTGATTTTCTCGTTATAAGAAGTCCCAAGTCTGAGAAGTTTCTTGTAAATTAGTTCTCTAAGTGTTCTCTTGACTTCCTTTGAAGAAAGATATCCCATCTTACTTGCAAGCGTTGTACAGATATATCTTACAATCACTGTGACTAGTGATAGTCCTATTGTTATAGTAATATCTCTTAACTGTGCGGTCTTCTCCAACAGTTTTCCTAATAGTGACGTAATAGCAATCATCATAATGACGTTGGCAAGAAGCGAAACCCATTGGAAAAATACATTTCGCGCAATATATTTTTTGCTCTCCGGCACTATCCCTATCAACCTTTTGTTAATCATCATAGCTAACTTCCTCCCTATTTTGCCTTTTTCATACGTCTGTGAAAGACAAAAATGTGTATTGCCAAGAAAAATACGCTTGCAATTGAGATTGCTTTATGTAACGCAAGCACAATTGGCATTTCATCCAATATCATTCCAAACAAACCGCTTGCAAATGAAATCACAATTACGCCTAATAAAATCCATCTCTTCCACTGCATTTGTTTTCGATAAATAATAGTATGCAAAACGCAAAGCAAAAGAAAGAATACAGATGCCATCTTGTGAATTGCAATACCTGTAATCGGTACCAAATTGGTGATAATAAAGCTGATTAATAGTAGATAATTTAATATTTTTTTCATTGATGTTCTCCTTGTATAACTTTAGTTAGTCTTCGCTAACTACTAGAGTATAAAAAAACCACCTTGGTTTGTCAAGATGGTTTTTATTGGAATATCTCTTAGAATAACCGGAATCCCGGTTTGTTCTTCCAGAGCCATGATTGCCTGAAGTCTTTGATTAATCCACTCTCTTGTATAACCTTTTCTTTCGTATGTAGCAATCAAACGTTCCGCAATAAGTTCCGGATCCATCGTCTCTTCCATTCTCTCTCGACCAACTTGTGCCAACCAAAGTTTGAATGGCTCTGCCTTCTTTGAAGGGATAGATTGAATAATGCGAAGAAGTTGCTCTGTGTTGGCTACATCGGTAAATCGTCTTTTGCCATCTGCCGCTTTCATTTTCAAAGCGTGACAATTTGTCACGGTTTCATTTCCTTCTTCTTTTAACCGCTGTTTTAATTTACGCCAATAACTAGTTGGATCTACACTTTCTGTCAAGGCACCTACTACATCAACAATGGAAAAATACCATTCCTCTTTTTCTTCATCCCATGCTGTTCGTATTGTTTGTTCTTCAAATAATTGTAATTGTTCTGTATTCATATCCTTCATCCTTTCATTCATTTTCAGTTGGTGACAATTTGTCACCAACTGCTATTCACAGTTCTTTGCTAGTTTTTCAACATTCACCTTGTATGCCATTAATCTCAATAAGTAATCCGGCATCGTTCTGTTACCAAGTTCCCAATCAGTCATTGTCCTATATGGAATCTGAAAATAGTCGCAAAACTGCTTTCTGTTCATTCCTGTACTTTGTCTCAATTCTATTAATTCATCCTTACTACTCATATCTTGTACCTTCTCATTTACAAATTACGCATTGCGTATTTTAATCGTAAAGTATGCATGTAAAAATGTCAAGAAAAAGATGCTCATACCCTCTTGTCGGGTCATTCACCAGCACATGCGTCACCGCACCGACTATCTTACCATCCTGAAGGATTGGACTTCCACTCACGAGTGTGTCAATATAGGACCAACACTCTTCTACACCAAAATACAAATAGCAGCAAGCCATCGCCTACTGCTATTTTAAAATTTATTTAACCGCTTTCTTTCTTTGGTAAATTTCTAAAACTACTATACAGGTAGCGCTGATGCTCAGTAAGAGTACCCACAGGACAATATAGGAATCATCTCCGGTTTGCGGATAGTTCACCTCGGTATCCTGTTTGTTATCATCGCCTTGGAGATTATCTTCGGCGTTTTCGATAATTTCGCCTTCGGTGAAAGTGATGTTGGCCTTTACTTCGGCATATCTTTCACCAATAACACCGCCGAGGTTTTCGGTGATGTACTTCTCCAAAAGCTCCACATCGAGCATACCGTCGTTTTGCAGAATCTTTGCATTTTCAAACATACTCATTCCGTCACCGCATTCGAGCAGATGGTAACTGTCCGATGCAATGGAATAGGTTTTGTTAAGTTTGATTGCTTCGTATTGACCACTTTCTCTGTTCAGCACCTTGATGTTATACACACGGTACTGACCGTTGATTCCGGTGAACACCCAATTTTCGTCCACTTGGGCAGCAGACTCTATGGCGGTATTTACCGAGAAAGTGACGCCCGACAGGTGTGGGAACGCACCGCTTTCGGTGGGCCAATATTTCACGGCAAATTCAAGGAAATCCTTGATGTCCCAACCTTTCACTTCTGCCAAAACAACTTGGTTATTAAATGGGAATACGCTGAGCACATCGTTAAAGGTAACATCGCCCTTTGCAATCGGTGCACGTAAGCCTCCGCCGTTTACATAGCCAATATCGGCACCCATTACCTCTCGGAAAGCATCGGCGCATAGGTCACCAAGGTTGGTTTCCTGGATTCTTACAAGACGGTCGCCGTCTTTGTCGTGGGTAATAAGTTGGGCTTCGCTTACTGCCACCTTGCGTTCGCCCAAAACGGAATATTCATCGTTTATCTGCTGCAAAAGAGAATCTACCGTGGCATCAGTTTTAGCGTAATCTGCCGTCTTTACAAGCTCGGTGGTAAAATTGCCATCCCGGATAGTCAGTTTACCGATGTGTTCAAACTTTGTGCCTGTGGATGTCAGCACGACCTCATTACCGCCCTCATCGGTCAACTTCATATTCTCGATAACCGAATGGGAGTGGCCGTCCAACACAACGTCAAAGCCGTCTGTATTCTCGATCAGATCCACTACGTCCTCAAACTGCTCATCTTCTTCATATCCGATATGGGAAAGAGCAATTATGTAATCAGCACCCTGTGCTTTTGCGGCATCAATATTTGCTTGAATCACATCGTAAAGGGTTTTTACGTTAAAGGTGTAGATGTAATTGCCGTCCTCGTCCTTAAACTGTGCAGGTGAAGATGAGGACAGGGTGGACGGTGTTGTAATACCGATATACGCAATATCTACATCGCCGTAGGACACGATGGAATAGGGTTCAAAATAAGACTTGTCCTCACCGATCTTTTGGAAGTTACAAGAGATAGGCTTTGTATTCATCATATCTACAAGTTCGTTAAGGCGAGGAATTTTATAATCAAATTCGTGATTTCCAAGCGTTACCGCATCATATCCCACAAGGTTCATAAGGTCAATGATATATTCGCCTTGCGAAACTGTCCCCAAGCTGCTCCCTTGAATGTAGTCACCTGCAGAAACCACACCAACATTAGCATAGCTCTCCATAAGCTCGGTTTTCATTGCGGCAAGTTTTGAATAATCCTCCACAGCACAATGCACGTCGTTCTCATAAAGGATCACGATAGTGTCATTGTCCTTTGCATATACCGCACCTGTAAATACAGAGAGTGTCATACACAAAACAAGGATAAAGGTTGTTATTTTCTTACATAGGTTCTTCATAATTTTGCACCGTTTCCTTAATTTGATTTTTATGCTCAAGCTGTATATTTCCATTAATTCGCCTTTCGTGTAATTTTCTTGCCATATACTACCAATAATACAGGTACATAGGTTGCTATTGGTAGAAATGCACCCACATTCTGATAGTTTGATTGGATCAATGTATTATAAATTGCATGATATATAATCGCCACTGTCAATAATGCAAATGTTCCACAATAAAACAATTTTCTCTTTTTGTGTACGAATGACAATCCGATACCTACTGCCGCAGTACACAGACCATGCATCAAGCCGGAACTAAATCCTCTAACTGCTGCCCAAAATAGACTGATGTTATCCACATTCGCCACAAAAATCATAAGGTTTTCCAATATTGCAAATCCTATTCCTGTTGCTATAGACAGTGAAATCAACGTTTCTCTCTTGTCCGAGAACAGGAAAGCAAAATATAGTACCGGCAACGCCTTGATAATTTCTTCCGTAATTGGCGTTATCGTCGTCGTTACATAATAGATGTCGTTATTAAACGCCTGTAACATCAAACCATTTACTTCTGAAATAAACAAGCAAACAAAGATTCCTATCAGCATATACCCGACAGTGATTTTTGATTTCTTTTCCAAAACAAACAGCATAAGGAAAATAGGAACTGCAACGCATATAAATAACAAATAATTTATATTGTCCATTTTTTAACCCCCCGTTCCAGTACTGGTATCATAGCTAGCGAAACAATACTTATCAGAATATACAAAATCATAAGCGGCACTCTCCACTCCAGCATAAGAAATATCATCTCTCCTATACTTAACACTGCTAATATCAAGGCAATTAAATTGTAGCCTCGTATATTGCGGATAAATCCAAACTCTACATCTGGAAATATAAAATGTTTCAAATTAAAATAGGATGCGAACATAATAAAGAGTGTTGTAACCCCGCACATAATTTTATTTTCAACTGTTGTAGGTCCAAAGAGAACAACCTGATATCCAAGCCAAATAAAAATCGGTGCAATCAAAGAAATAATACGATACTTCTGATTTTCCTTTGCTCCGTCATCTAAAAGCTTGTCAACCTGTCCATAGTTTGCAGAAAGGAAAAACAAAAAACTTCCGATAATTCCTAATCTGCCCACATGAAATCCTTCTGTTAATACACCTGTCGTCAGCAGTGTGATTGCTTGAAATGCACGACTTAACATCATGCATCCCACGCCACATACAATCATTTGCATATATAATGCTTTTCCTTTTTTAAAAAAGCGTACGACTCCGTATGTAAAACTGACTGCCATACAGAAAAACATGCTTATATTCATGTACATTAAAAATTGATACATTCTTTTTTCACCTCATTCTTTTATTTTTGGGTGTATCTGTCCATTACCAGCCAAATCATTCCCACTAAAACGGCCATTAGACTCCAGATAGCCAGTTCTGAAAAACCAAAGAGTACTTCTTCATTCGCTCTGAAAAACTCCCATATTACTCTGGTGCCACCAAATAGAATCAACATCCACGGCATACAAAGTCCCCGATTATTGTAATTATGCTTTTTTGCCATAAAATGCACAAATATACCAATACCAAAAGCCGTCAAACTTTCTGCTATTTGAACTGGAAACAGCCTGGTGCAGGTATACTCATTGTACAATCCCCACGGCACTTGCAACCAACTCTCGCAGCAACCGGCAAAGATACAGCCTATCTTTCCGAAAGCCGGTGAAATGCAACTGGTTGCTGCCGCCAAATCCATACATGATTTTTTATCCAAATCAAATACTTTCGCGTAATACCATACAATCAATGGTGTAAATACAAAGGTGCGTATTACGTTTTGTCCACCGACTTCTTCTGTAATAAGCCAATGCAGAAGAATCATTACTGCATATATAGTCGTATACGTAAAACCAAAGAACAGCATACCTCTCCATCGACTAATACTATATTTAGGAAGCATACAAAACATATATACTATAGCCACTGCCAATCCTAATATGTGAAACAAATAATAAATCATTACTAATTTACCAATACCTTATTCTTGCATTTTTTCTTTACAGCTACTGTAGATAAAGAACCGAAAGCTAATCCTAAAAGCAGACCTACACCGATATAAAGAATCCTCATGCTTGTTGAGAAGGCGCTAGCTGTTAGTACTGCACTGTTGTCTTGCTTTGCATATAAATAAATACCGTTTACCTTATCCTTATAACAATGTGTATTAAGGTTAAATGCATTACTTGCACCAAAATAATGAATCGACATATAATCGTCTTCATCTGCACCATTTCCTGTCCGTGCCAACATATCTGCCGTAATTGGTGCGCCTGCATTTATATCTGTTGTTGTGTACAGAGCGTTCCACTGTTTTGCGCCCCAAGCATTCAAGTCGGCATACCTTCCATCTTGGTCCAGTGCCACATAATAGTTGGTATAAACATACTCTTCATTTTTATCTATGGCTTGATCCACGATTACTCTTGGTATATCGGTATAGTCGGGATGGTAATAATTGTAGAGTTTTGCACCCAATAAAATCGCCTCAATAATCAAGGTAACACCCAAGGCAACCAGCGCAACTCCACCTGCTATCTTAGTACATCTGGCTGCGTTCGCATACATTCTATTTTGCGCCCACATATGCCATGTGCCATTGTTCGCAAGTTCCCAAGCATCCAAAGCAGCACTATAAGCGGCAGCATTTTTTGTAATTACAGTTGAAACGCCTTGCAAAGTTCCGGCAATAACAGCTCCCGCGGCAAAGGTGGATCCGGCAATTATATGCACCAATTTCTCTGTCTGAGGATTTAGGTTTCCTTTGATCCAGCTGTTGTCGGCATTACTGGCCGATTCTCTCATCGCATCGTTTGTGAGCGCTACGCCGCCTTCAAATAAAGAACGGTCTACACCGGTATATACCGAATAGATATCTCTTGCCCCTACCTCTTCAATGATTGCGTTGAACTTCTGTTCATACTCTTTAACCGTTTGTTCGGAACCGGCTGCAAATTTAATCATGGTTGTCAAACCAAGGTTTCTTGCACATTCCAATTCAGCGGCAGTCATAACACTTACCAGCGGATACAGTTCGCTGATATCCATATCATCCGGATTCTTGAGAAAAAATTCCAGCATACTTTCTCCATCATACTCATAGGACTCCAAAATATCATGGAGAACCAGTGCATCCGTAACAGAAGATACCTCGTCTTCGCTTATGTTATTCATATACTCTTCGATACTGCCGTACTGCTCTACACCTTCAATAATAGTATCATATTCTAAAAGGGTGTTTCTCAAATTATCCCAGTTTAAAAAGATGCTTCTTGCAAGCTCATCGTAGTCTGCCGGATCATAATAATCATACGGATCTGCCTCAGAAAACTGATAGAGCCAGTTTCCTTCCTCCGAGTTATCCGTACATCCCATAGCCAGCATATAGTAGGTATAGATACTGATTTCCGAATTCCCCTGCATAAGCAACTTGGTCAACTGCTCCGTATCATCCTTGTATGTGCTCAGAAACGCGCCGAGTGGTAATTTGCTATCATCCTCAACAAAGACGTTAAGCAAATCATACGCTGTCACAGCCGCCGTTTTCTTGACGTTATAATTATCCACAAATTCTTTGATTATGATTTTGAAATAATCAATGGTGGCCTTTATCTCCTGCTCTCTTTCTTTGAGCATTGCCTCATAAGCACCGAAAGAATAACCACCCTTCATGTCCATAATGGAAATATCTGTAATCGCCTCTTTTACGTTGGTGGTGGTTTTATAACCAAGATATACACATTTTTTCCCGGTTCCCGCATTTAGATTTTGTTCCAAAACAGTATATCCGTTTTGCTTTAGCCAACTTTTTGCTTCTTCTTCAGTTTCCCCATAACTAACACGCACTTCTTTAATATATTTCGAATTATTTGCTGCCAATACCTGAAGTGGATGTATAAATAATGTTACAGCAACTAATATTAAGCTCGTTATTTTCCTCAAGCACTTCATAATGAACACCTTTTTCTTTCTTTTATTTTTTCGACACTGCAAGCTACAGCAACACCTAATAATGTGCCCACCAATATTCCCATTCCGATTCCGACAATATTTCCTTCTGCGAACACACTACCCGTCAACAAAGAGGCTTTTTCTCGTTTTGCGAACATATAAATACCACTTACTTTATCTTTATAACAATGTGTATTTAAATCAAAAGCATTACTTGCCCCAAAATAATGAACTGCAAAATAATCTGATTGATCGGCGCCACTACCTTTTCTTACCAACAACTCTACTGTAATTGGTTCACCAAGATTTTTATCCTTTGAGGTGTATAAGGCATTCCATTGTTTTCCTGACCATGCATTTAAATCGGCATACCTTCCATCTTGATCTAGTGTTGCATAATAATTTGCATAAATATAATTACCATCTTTGTCTTCCTTCTGATCAACAAGAATTCTAGGAATTTCGGTATATTCAGGATGATAATAGTTATAGATTTGGATTCCGAGCAGGACAGCTTCTATGAGCAGGGCAACACCGAAAGCAACAACTAAAACCTTTCCTGCCAATGAAGCAAATCTGGAAGACGTCGCTAGCAGTGCTTCTTCTTGGACACCAAGAGAATCTATCCATGCTAATTTCACAGGGTCCGTGATAGCATTAATATTTCCTATCGAATTGCAAGTTTTGTACAATGCACTTAACATAATTTTAGAATAAGCAGTTACGCCACCAAAAGAGGCTGCAAGAACACCGCCCGCAAGAAAGGTAGAACCGGCGATAATATGAAACGCCATCTCAACCTTTTTATCAATATTTCCGCTAATCCAGCTATTATCTGCATTACTTGCGGATTCTCTGAGCGCATCATTTGTGAGTGCCACGCCACCTTCAAATAAAGAGCGGTCTATGCCGAAATATACGGAATATGCTACTGTTGAACCGGTCAAAGATGTGAGGGATTCAAACGCCTCTTCATAATTTTTCAGAGTTTCTTCCGTACTCACTGCAAGTTTAACGAGTTGCTTAAGACCAATATATCTGGCACATTCTGTCTGACCAACAGTCATAACGCTTGCCAGCGGATACAGCTCGCTGATATCAATCTCATCTGGATCTCTGAGGAAAAACTCTAGCATGCTTTCTCCGTCATACTCATAAGAATCCAAAATATCATGAAGGGTCAGGATTTCTGTTGTCGTGGATATTTCTTCCAAGGTTGCATTTTCGGCAAATTCTTCGGCACTGCCATAGTTCTCGATAATTTCCACAGCGCGGTCATAACCAAGCAGTTGTTCTCTCAACTCATCCCAATGGACAAAAAGGCTTCTCGCCGTTTCATCATAATCGATCGGATCATAATAATCATAAGGATCTGCCTGCGAGAATTTATAAAGCCAATTCCCTTTCTCAGAAGAGTCGGTGCAGCCCAAGGCCAACAGATAGAACATAAAGGAAATAACGCTTGAGTTGCTCTGCATAAAGAGTTTAGTCAATTGGTCTGCATCGTCAACGTATGTCGTCAAGAAATTGCCTAAACGTAATCCGCTGTCATCTTCATAAAATCGATTCATCAATTCTACCGCAGAAACAGCCGATGCATTACCATTTTTATAATTTGCGGTAAACTCTTTTACTGTTGCTTGGAAGTAATGAAGCGTTGATTTGATTTCCATTTCTCTTTGTTTCAGCATATTTTCATATTCGCCGAAAGAATAGCCACCCTTCATATCCATAATGGCCATGTCTGTAATAGCCTCGTCTCTATTAGTGGTTGTTTTATAACCAAGATAGACACAATCCTTACCTGTTCCATCATTTAAATTCTGATCTAAAATAGTATAACCGTTATTTTTTAACCACGCCTTCGCATCTTCTGCTTTGGCCGCTTGACTGATTCTTACTTCCTTAATATATTTTGAACCGGTTGCCGCCATTGCATTTAAGGGTGCCATAACTGCAATAATAATTGTCGTCAGTAAACTCACTATTTTTCTCCACTTTTTCACATTCATCTCTCCATTTTATGTTTTATATTTTTAATATAACTGTACATTGAAATTCACCATCTCTTGCAACAAAACGATAATTTCCGCCATATTTATCTGCAGTATTGCAGATACTACTGATTCCAACTCCCCTTTTATTTTCTGGAAAATCGTCCTCGTAATCATGTTTTTCATTACATGAATTTTTACAAACCATAACAAAACGTTCATCTTTTCGATATATCCGAACAGCTATGAATGGTTCTTCTTTACCCGATTCCACTGCTCCATGAAGTGCATTTTCAACAATATTTGCAAGAATCGCCACCAAATCCGGGGTCTGAATTTTTAATTCTCTTTCCGCACTGGCGTGGATTGTCATTTTTACATTCTGTGCCACAGCCTTCTTTACATAAACACTGAGAATATTATTGATGACTTCATTTTCGCAATAATGTTCCACTACGGTTTCCTCAAGATTGTTAGTATGCATCTTTAGATATTCCACAATTCCATCCAAATCACCATTATTGGCCAGATTCAAAATATGTTGATTATGATGACGTATATCATGTCGACTTTCTCTCAAAAATCCCGCCTCTCGATTCTGCGCCTCAACGCGTTCCATCAAAAGCGCATGATTCAATTCTTTCTGTTTACCGATTGCTAGTTCCGCCATGTGTTTGATGCCAAAAAATAAAATAACATAGGCTGAATAGAACACAAGAATTTGCACTGTCAACAAAACAACTTGCATTGGTTCCATTTTTGCCACTGTATATGGATACAAGGTCTGCACAACGAACAAAAACAAACATAGTATTATTAAAATAAAATACTGAAAATATCCCTTTTTAATATAGACACTTGCATCTCTGTATCCTGGAACAAACACCATGTAAAACAAAAGTTGTAGAACAATAAGCAACACCGTACTAAAAAGCGCTTGAATCTTGGCAAATTGAACGTTTAAAAAATAACTGATAATTTGCGTACATCCTATAAACGACACGTAGAACGCTGCATAACTAAAAAGCAAAAACAATTTGTCTCTAAGATAGCCCTTTGTTGAAAACACAAAGAAAACAATATGTAAAACAAAGGATATGAAAAATGCATACACCATATTATCTAACGATATAAGCCAGATAAATACAATGCCGTATATTCCCCATATGACTCCTGTTATATATTTATTGAAGCGTGGTTTCTCTAACAAGAAACCTGCCAAAATATGCGAAATTAAAGTAAGCATTAACGTTAGTTTTTCCATTTTTTTCTCCTAACAGCTACTGCTCCGATGCATCCTCCTAAAAGCAAACCCGTTCCAAAAAACAGAACTGCGGAAGTGCTTGAAAATGCACTGGCTGTAAGACTTGCTTCGTCACATTTGTACTGCATATAAATTCCGTCCACTTTGTCTTTGTAGGTGTGGGAGTTCAAATTAAACGCATTCGATGCCCCAAAGTAATGAACAGCCTTATATCCATCCTGGGTAGCGCTATCTCCCTTTACCACCAACATATCTGTTGTAATCGGGTTTCCGGCATTCTTATCCTTGGTTGTATACAGTGCGTTCCACTGCTTACCCTGGAAAGCATTAAGGTCTCCAAAAGAGTGGTCTTTCTCCATAACAGCGTAGTATATTACATACTGGTTTTCTTCGTCTACTACCTTCTGGTCAACTATAACTCTTGGAATTTCAGTATACTCAGGATGATAATAATTATAGACTTCAAGCCCTATATAGACGGCTGTTACAATCAATAACACACCAATGCAGGCAATACCCAGCTGCATAAAGATTGGATTTCCAGCAAAATACAATCCCACATCACCGACTTTAAGCGCCACAAACTGCTCAAGGGTATACCAGCCGGAAACGTTCGCCCACTGGGCCATAATATTGGCATGGAGCGAAACTGCATACGCCACAAAGCTGGCCGCACTTGCTGCCACAGATGCACCTGCAATGGCATACATTGCAATTTCTGCCGCTTTATCGATATTGCCCTGAATCCAACTATTATCTCCTGTCGACGATGCATTTCTGAGCGCTTCATTTGTAAGCGCCACGCCACCTTCCTCAAATAAGGAACGGTCAACACCTGCATAGACAGAGCAAACGTCCGTAACACCATCTTCATCGAGCTGTTCATCAAATGCTTCCTGCATTTTTTCAAGACTCTCGTCTGTACTCATGGCATACTCAATCATTAACTCCAATCCAATATATTTCGCACATTTTGCCTGACCGGCAGTCATACTGTAAGCTAATGGATATAACTGACTGATATCCAAATCCTCTGGATCTTGTTTGAAGAATTCTACCATGCTCATATCATCATATTTGTACATATCAAAAACCACATAGTATGACAATGATTGCAGATTCTCGACATACTGTTCTTCTCCGTAAAGATCACAATACTTTTGTATATCTTCCTCGGTAGTTCCAATCTCTTCTTTGAACTTTTCGGCCTCTAACAGCTTATCTCTCAAACTATCCCATCCCGTATAAATTGCTCTAGCTAAATCATCATATTCTTCCGGTTCATAATAATCATATGGGTCTGCATTTGAGAACTTTGCAATCCAATTTCCTTCTTCACTGTTGTCTGTGCAACCAAGAGCCACCATTTGCTCAATATACAGAATCACCCTCTGGTTTCCCTGCATAAAAATCTTGGTCAACGCTTCCAAGTCATCACAATAGTTAATAAGATAGTCTCCTAATAACTCTCCTGTGTCATCCTCTTGAAATTGATTCAACATCTTATATGCTACAAGAGCTGTGTTATTCTTCTGTTCATAATTTCTTGCAAATTCTTTGATTGATTCCACAAAACTATCTAACATGTCCTGAATATCTTCTTGGTATTTTTCCAAACTTTTCTCATATTCACTATATGAGTATCCACCTTTCATATCCATAATAGCCATGTCTGTAATAGCTTCCTCCGGATTGTTGGTGGTGCGATAACCAAGATACACATAGTCTTTTCCGGTTCCATCATTTAAATTGTGCTCTAGAACTGTATATTCATTCTCAATCAGCCAACTTTTTGCTTCATCCGCGGTCTCCCCATAGCTTAGGCGAACCTCTTTAATATACTTTGGTTGCCCTGCCGCCAATATATCCAGCGGCGTGATAGAAATCATTATGAGTGCCAACAATATTCCAAATACACTTTTCCATTTTTTCATGACCTTGTCTCCCTTCTACAGTGCTTATTCAATCCGTAAACACTCAATCCGCCAATTGCAGCGCCTATCATTAAACTGATACCTACCAATATGATAAAATGATTGTCAGAAAAGATAGATGCTTTTAAAGATGCCTCTTCCTTTTTAATATGCAAATAAATGCCGTTTACTTCATCCCTATAGCTATACTTGTTTAAATTATAAGCTCCGATTTCTCCAAAATAATGTACTGCCATATACCTATTTTGTAAGGAGCTGTCTCCTTCCATTCGCAGCATATCTGTCGTAAGTGGCACACCGGCATCTGCATCTTTTGTGACATAAAGAGCATTCCACTCTTTTGCATCCCAACCATTGACATCCGCTGCATTTCCTGACACATCCATTACCGCATAATAATGAACATATTGGTATGTATCATTCAGCAGCATAACGTCTATCATTGTTTTTGGAATTTCTGTATAATCGGGATGATAATAATCGTACAAACTCTTTGCCAGCATAATTGACAGTTTAATCATCGTTATTCCGATATTAACGATAAGCATATTATTAAAATAAAAAGTGAAGATTTCCAATGCCCCACCAAATAGTTTTTCCAAAAAGACCCCTCTGGAAAGAAGCGCAAACACGCCATTTCCCTTTAAGGTGTTTAATGCAACTTTTATCGTCGTGTTTTTTGCAAACGAAAGTACGGCTTTTCCGACTGTTGTTAACAAAGTTACACCGGACAGAGCGCCCGTGATAATGTTTAACTTTACAATATCTTTTGTAGAGGCATTGTATAAGGCCCATTCGTTGTTCGCATTTGCATTGCACTCTCGATTTGCATTGTCTGTGAATGCCACTCCGCCTTCAAATAATTTCCTGTCAATTCCAATATAGATAGAATAAACATCCTCACAATTTACACTTTTCAGTATGTTCTGAAATTCCGCATAAGCATTTTCTAGTTCCTCGTCGCCTGCATATGCATATTGTGCCATGAAGTCTATTCCAACATAGCCTATTGCTTCTCTTTGTGCATCTGACAAACAACTGACCAAAGGATAAAGTTCAGAAATATCGAGTTCATCCCCATCTTTTAGGAAAAAATCAACCATACTTTCTCCATCGTACTGATAAGAGTCTAAAATTGCATAGTAGGAAAAGCTTTCCGTCAAGTTGTATTGTTCTTCCGAGGTTAAAGACTGCAAGTATTGTTTGACTTCCTCCTCGCTGTCTAATGAAAATTCTTCCATTACTTTCGTACAATTTAACAATAACTCTCTCTGCATATCCCACATCTTTAAAATGTCTCTGGCATTATCATCGTATATTGCCGGTTCATAATAATCATATGGGTCTGTTTCTGAAAATTTCTGTAACCAATTATTTTCTTTGTGATTGTCCGTACAGCCAATCGTCAGTGCGCGAAACATAAAAACAAGAATCGTATGATTTCCCTGCATAAATACGTTTGTCAATTTGGTTTCATCCTGCGCATAGGTAATTAAAAAATCACCCAAAAGCAATCCACTGTCGTCTTCCTTAAATTGGTTCAGTAGTTGATACGCAAACAACGCCGTTTTCTTTCCCATTTCATAATTTGCTTGGAATTCTTGTGTTATTTTGACAAAGTCCTTTAGCAGAATATCAACATGTTCTGCCTTGTTTGCCAAAGCTTCTTGATATTTTCCCATATAATAGGAACCATTCATATTCATAACCGAAACATCTGTAATTGCTTCTCTATAATCTGTTGTGGTCTTATACCCCAGATACACATATTTCTTATTGCACAAATCCGAATTTTTCCCGGCTCCGGCATTTAAATCACCATCAAATATGGTATATCCTATTTCGCTCAGTTTTGCTTTTGCCTCTTCTTCGGTAGCCGCGACGGAAATACGCAAATCACTTACGTATTCCGGCGTCGCAGCAAGCACTTGCATCGGTGTGGATATCACCATCAGTAAACTTATCAGAATACCTATTATCTTTGTGAATCGCTTCATTATTTCCCCACCTTTGCTTTTCTGTCTTTTGATTTCTTTGCAACAAGAACTGCTCCACCAAACGCAACCATTGCGGATGCCATTCCTACAATCATAATGATTCTTGGACTTGAAAATGCAGATGCAGTTAACGATGCATTCTTCTTTGTTGTATTATCCGTTCGTTTTGCCATCAAATAAATTCCCGGCAATGACTCTTTGTTGCAACCGCTTTTTGTATAAGCACCGGCATTCAGGTTAGACGCTCCTCCGCCTGACTTCTGCACATATTCCCATTTTTCAGAACCGGAAATACCATTCGTTTTATTATAGCCTCTTAACTGTGTAAGCTCTGATCCGATGGTAGTATTTGTTGTATAGTACAAGTAGATGTAGTCGCCTTTTACAGATACATTCAGGTCACAACTTGATGCAGGATAATAGGTACATCCATTCTTTTGGATGGACGATTTATAAGAGGTGTCGGTAATCAAATCGGTGATGGCAACTTCTTTAGTTACCCCATCTACTTTCTTCTTTTTTGCATTGGTCATAGAATAGCCGATATAAACCGCTTTTTCCGTATCTTTTCTTCCTGTATTAAAGTCTTGTTCAACATAAGTAGTACAACCATTAGACAAAAGTTGGCACAATACATTGGCATTCTTGTCTTTTTGAATTCCATCGTGCTTGACTCTTATGTCATCCAAACTCGTATCAGCAGCAGCATACACCTTGTCGATAAACTTATATGATTTCGCATTCGTTTCGTGAGGAACCATTTGCAACCACCATGAACGTGTATAAACCGTTTTGCCATTCTGATCTAATGCTGTAATTTTTCCGTTCGTAATCGGAGTGGTGTTGTTGAAAGTGATATCTGTCATTGGTTGACCGATTTTAGCGGTATACACATAGAAATATGTATCCTTCGAAATAATCTGTTGTATATTCGCGAGATCCATATATGATGTGATAACATCATCCTTTCCTTTAATTCGTGTGCTGCACTTTGTATAAGTGATCCCGTTAATTTTAATTGTCTTGTCCGGTGTAGGGGCATTTGCATCCACATAATAGAAACGGATATCCTGAAGCGCATCTGCTTTTCGACTCGTTCTTGTTACACGAATGTAAGCAGCCCTGTTTTCATATTTTGTATTGTATCCGCCACCAGCTTCATCCGTGTAAATACTGCCGGAAGATGAAGCTAAATTGAAATCAATGATTTCGTCTCCTCCTTTAGACAACAAATCATATTTACACATATCAACAGCACAATTTTCCGAATCGTAATAAACTACTTCAATGTCCTTAATATAAGTTAATTTCTCTTTATAAGATTGTTTATAATAAATATAAATGTCTTTTCCTGGAAAGATTGCATCAGGAGTCTTACCATAACAATCTTCCATTGCCACTACGGGCTTCAGATTGGAAGGGGCACCGGATGCCGCACCCATATAAAATTCAGACATCTTAATCGGTTTCTGATCTGCTATCGGCCCCGACACATACAAGCCCTTTAACGGTTGTTGTATTGTCGCACTGGTTTGCTTCGCTCCGTATTTATGTGTCACTTTCGGAATTAAGGGGTTGAATTCGCCTAAATTGTTGACAAAGCCTGCGTCCAAAAAGGCACGGGTTGTGTTGATATAACGCTTTGTGTAAAGCGTGTTGCTGCCAGCCGTAAGTTCCCAGATAAAGGTATCGCAAGCTGCATATGAGTTTCCGTCCAAATTGATGGAAGCGGCAAGCGCAGGTGCCTTCGGTTCTCCTTCATAGGTTTTGATGGCATATATGGCACGCTTATAATTGTTTGTTGTCGTATACACAAGTTTTGCCTGTCTAGTTCTTTTTCTATTCTGGCTTCCGGTATTATCGGTTTGAGAATATAGCGTGATATCGCTTTCCTTCCAGCCAATCTGTTTGATAAACTCTGCTAACGATCCTTGCTTGACTTCATCATCCATCGCAACAAATGCAATTCCACCCAAATATGTTTCGTCTGAAACCAGAGGTGTTTCATATCTGAAATAAATAAATCTTTGATTTTCAATGTCTTTATTAATATTTTGCTTTTCTAATTGGTTAAATGAAAACTGCGTATCCAAACCGCAATTTACGGCATTACCGCCACTAAGCAGATTTACCGGCTCATAATCTTCCGGAGCTAAATCCAGCGAATTGACAACCTGCAAATCTGCCAAAACCGGTTCGCCCACATTAGCTGACTTGCTGTAATACAAATACAGTCCGTTGATTTCACCAGCATTGCCGTAAGTGTTTTTCGATGAATTTCCGTTAGCAATGCTCTCGACATTATTTTTATAAGAGAAACGAAGGTCTGTGATTGCCTGTTCTTTCTTCGATGTTGTCTGATATCCTATATAGGTTGCCACCTTGCAATTAGGCGTCAGATTCACATCCAAGACTGTATATCCTTCCCGTTTTTGGATCTCTGCTTTTGCAACGGATGCGTCTTTGTTGCTTGCAACCATGAGCGCCGATAAATATTTTCCCGTTTCATCATAATTACTTTCACCTGTCATGGAAGCTTCTGTGTGGTAATAAAGATAAACACCATTCACTTTATCTTTGAATGCGTGAGCATTTAAGTTCATGGCACCCTTTTCACCAAAGTGTTTCACGCTATCCATCAACTCAGGAACTGCCTGACTGCCTTGCATCACTCGGAATGCCTCCAAGGTCTCAGAATTAACAACCAACGGCGAACCTGCTTTTTCACTATAGGAAACATACAGTGCATTCCAGCGTGCTCCCTTCCAGTTATTTAGGTCCCCAGCATTACCATTTTGATCCAACACCGCATCATAGGAAAGATATTCGCCATTTTTCACGTCGTACATATCCGTTGGAATTGGTGAATACTCCGGATGATACTTGTCATACAAATCGACAGCCCATCTTACAACATAGGTCACACCGATAATAATCAATGCGGCCAATGCCACTATGCCAATAGCTAAAGGTCCCAAAGAGGCCATTGCACCTACAAAAGAACCGACTGTCACGGTCATTGAAGTCCAAAGTGCTACTGCCGACATGATGATAGATGCTTCCAGGATAAAGCTGGTTATCGCCAAACCAATAATGGCTACACCAAGACATCCAACCGTGACCATTGCCAATGTTTTCATAGCAACTTCTAAATTCTGACCAACCATATCTTCCTTGGTCAGCATATCAAACATTTGTCCGGAAGCAGAATCTCTGTAACCGGCCTCTGTAATAGCAATTTCCTTGGAATAAATTTCGCGGTTAACGCCGGAATAAATATGGAACGGCTGACCGTTTTTGTATTCCTCAAATTCATCCATTTGCTTTTGCAATTCTTCCATTGCCTTTTGGTAATTTTCTTCTGTATTATTCGTGGCTACAACACTGGTGGTTACACCACAAATACGAAGCATGGCAACCTGCCCCGGTGTCATACTCTTAACAATCGGATAGATATCCTGCACTTTCACATCCGTTTGACCAAGTGACATAAAATATTCTGCCAGATTGGTTTCTCCAAAAGAATATTGTTTTAACAATTCGTATGAACCAAGATTCAATGCATCGGCGTTTGATTCGTCAATCTCTCCACCGGCTGCAATTCTTTCGTCTTCTGCCTTTGCCTCTTTTTCGGTGGTGATATTGACAACAATTTCGCCATTGTTTTCTTCTTTACGTTGCTGTGCTGCTTTAATATCATTTGCATATATTTCAAAAGCATCTAATAGTTCACGCGCCGGTTCGTAGTATAAGACATCATCACCGGTATCAACACCTTCATCTACTTTATCTGGTCCCATTGCTGAAAGACGATCCATCCAGGTCTCTATCTTTGTAATTTTTTCAGGTTCTGGTGGCGTCGGCATCGTTTCGCCACTCGGCTCGGTTGTGGATTCACTTTTCAGTTGTTTTTCAGAGCTCTCCGGTTTCTCTACTTCGATCTCAACCATTTTATGATCAGAGACACCGATGGTGATTTCATTATAGATCAGCGAAACAACCATACTATTGCCCATCAATAAAATATTATAAATATCTTCCTGTGTGCGATTTTCTTGGAGCAAATAGGTTCCAAGTGGTGTAGTATCATCTTTATCCACCTGAATCATATTTAATGCTTCGACTGCCATCTTTGCATTTGGACTACCTGCTTTGTAATTTTCACGAAATTCACCTAACGCCACTACCATCTGTGCCGCAAGCTCATTTGTGCTTTCTGTGATTTCTTCAATTACTTTTGTGTAATTATACATTTTGTAACCACTGTCCATACTCATGACTGCCATATCCGTAATAGCTTCATCCTTATTTTTGGTGGTTTTATAACCTAGATAACAGTAACCTTGTTTTGTTCCTGCGTTTAAATTGCCTGGAACAACGGTATACCCATTATCACGCAGCCAATTCTCCGCCTTAGCACTGTCCTTCAAATCCCAACTAAGTCGCACTTCTTTTATGTAATCAGGACTTACTGCTGAAGCCACTTTCGAGAAATATGGCCCTAATACAGCTAAAACAAGAACAAGGGCAATACATGCCTTTAAGATTCCTTTCTTTTTCATATCTGTATAACCTCCCTTTTATTGTTTTCCACTTTCATTTCAAAACAAATTACACTTTCAGTAATTCTAATTTAACAAAAAAATTACCACAAAATGTTTTTTGTGGTAATTGGTTGTATTTTGGGGATATTTGTAAAAAATTTCTAATCCTCACTTCCATAAAAATCAAAATACTCATTCCTTAGACCTATTACAGAAGTTCTTGGTATTTGAATCACAATGCCATTCTTCATAATCACTGTATGGCCGCTCAACTTACTCATCTGTGCCACATTGATAATATAAGATTTTCCGCATTGATAAAATCCGCCATATGTTCTTAATTGTTCATAAAGTTCTGACGATGTTTTTCTTACCTCAAGTATTTCATCGTCTTTCAAATAAACAACCTGATAATTATTGGAGGATTCACAGTACATAATATTTCTTACATAGATGCTGTGATACTCACCCCCCGCTTTTAATAAGATACTTCTTTTGGACGTGGTTGCACAAACCTGAATTACTCTATCCATCGTTTGAAAAAACAGTGCTTTGTCTAAAGGCTTTACTAAATACTGTATTGCATTTACACCGTACGCCTCTAACGCGTATTCCTTTGATGTGGTCATAAATACAATGGGCTCCAGAACACCCATCTGTCGCAATTGTGTGGCAAGACTGATTCCCGTCATTCCCGGAAGAAACACGTCCAAAATATATATATCGTATCGTTCTCCTTTTTCCACAAGGTCTAACAATTCAAACGAGGATTCTAAACCAATATATCTTAATAAACATTTGGTTTTTTCTTCATATTCTTCAAGAAAACGACTAACTTCTTCCCTATATTCTTTTTTATCATCGCATATCGCAATCCTTAGCACAAATCAGCCCTCAATTCTATTCAAAAGTCATAAAATCTGCCATTCCGGTAATATCAAACACTTCCATTACGCTTTCATTGACATTTTTAACTATCATTTTACCTTGCTTATTCATAGTTTTTTGTGCCATAAGAATGATTCTAAGTCCTGCAGATGAGGTGTATTCAAGTTCTGCAAGGTCTAAAATAAGACTCTCCACTCCGCCAATAGAAGCCTTGAGCTCTGCCTCAAATTCCGGTGCTGTTACTGTATCAAGTCTCCCTACGATAGCCATTGTTAATTCTGTTCCGTTTGCACTTTTGTTAATATTCATAATTTTCTCCTTCATATATTTTTCTTGATTTTTAAAATATTTTGCCCGTCCTTATATTCATATGCAATTTCGTCCATAGACTTCTTCACCATATAGATACCAAGACCACCGATGTCTCTTTCCTCTACGGAAAGCGTTGTGTCGGGATCGGCTTTTGCAAGGGGATCGTAAGGCACGCCGTTATCAATGAAAGTAATAACAACGCTGAGTGGTTCTTCCACCACATCAACCTGCACGGTCGCTTGACCGATTCCAGGGCTGTACGCATAGTGCGCAATGTTGCCGAAAAGTTCGTCGATTGCAATGTCAATTTGCATCTGCGCTCTCATTGGACAATCAAGCGCTTCAAGTTGTTCGTTTACGAAGTCCGTTACAGTTTCAATGTTTTCCACTGTTGCGGCAATAGTTAGTTCTTTCACTGTGCATCCTCCTTCCCGTAGAATTTTAAACTAAGCATTGTAATATCATCAAACTGCGGTGCTTCCCCGACGAAGGCATCCACATCCTTTTTAACTTCATCACAAATCACCCCTGGTGCTGCATCTTTATATTTTTCAAGAATGGTGTGCAGGCGAACTTCTCCGTAGAGTTCATTGTTCAGATCGGTTGCTTCGGTAACACCGTCAGTGTAGAGGTAAATCGCATCACCGTGAGCAAGTTGCAGTTCATTCTTGCGGTAACGAATACCTTCCATTCCTGCAAGAACCAAGCCTGCACGGGATTTGAGATATTCGTATGTACCGTCTGCGTGTTTTACAAGGGGCGGGTTGTGTCCTGCGTTGGCAAAGAGCACCTTGCCTGTTTTTGTGTTCAGAATACCCATCCAGGCGGTAACAAACATTCCCGCATCGTTGCCCTCGCAGAGTTTTTCGTTGGCAACGGTGAATATTTCCTCCACGCTCATCCCCGACTCGGCATAGCTCTTGATGACGGTCTTTGATGTCATCATAAACATTGCCGCAGGGATACCCTTGCCAGAAACGTCTGCCATCAGAAACGCAAGGTTATCTTCGTCCACAAAATAGAAATCATAGAAGTCACCGCCAACCTCTTTTGCCGTGTGCATCGTGGCGAAGATTTCAAACTCTTTTCTGTTCGGATAAGGAGGGAATACAGAAGGTAAAGCCGAATGCTGAATTGCTTTTGCAAAAGCAAGCTCTGCATCGATTCGTTCTTCTGCATCCTTGATATACCGCTTTAATGTATCTACCGTTGCGTTGATGTCGTTAGAAAGTGAATCAAATTCCAAATTATTACGAACGTCCATCGTAACATCAAGGTTTCCGTTTGTAATCTTCGAAAGTGAATTGTTGATTCGATTAACACTGATGACAATCTGTTTCTTTATCAAAAGGTAGATCAGGATTGTCAGAGCGATAAATATCAACACTTCCACCGCAACCGCCATAATCACTACCATATTTCGTGTAATGGTTACTTCTTTTACGGGTATGGCAGATATGATGTAGTAACCTTCGGCCATTTCTGCCATACAGTAGAAATCAACGCCCTCTACATTTGCGGTAACACGTTCTCCCGCTTTCGCGGAACCAGGTTTAATTCCAAAAGCTTCTAAATCAAGCTTCTTACGATCAATTCCTTTGACATTGCTAACAATGTTTTTTTGTTGGTCAACAATTAGAACTCGTCCGTTATTACCTACGTGACGGTTACGAGTGAGCGCCACAACTTCATGGTCAACACTCTTTTGCAGATGCTCATAGTCATACGCTATTTGCACAAGACCGCCATTAGCAAGCGATGCCCCTGCATACTTGCGTTCTATAGAGCTATCATAGGATTGGGACTGAAATTCCTGCACCATTTCCTTTTCTCCGTCGAGCAGTACCAGAAATTCTTTTGACTGTTCGCCGATAGCCATATCGAACCCAACGAATTCTTTAATATTGCACGCCATTATGATGCCTTGACTGTTGATAATATCGATTTCTGTCACGTCATACCGTGTAAGCATTTCTGCAATTCTGGCATTCATTTCTTCTGTGGACGCGGTGTCTGCATCTATATCATCAAGTTCTGCCGATACGCTACGAACGATCTCAAGCATATGGTCGTTGGTGGCGTCTTTTATATCCGCCTTGACGTCGCTGATGTTGAGCCGCAAGAGATTGTCAGCATTGTTGTTTGCCAATCGTGTTTGGAAAACCCACAGGAACACGGTTGTAGCCATAAAAGCAATGAGCATCAAGAACAAGAGCCATTTAAGAAAGTTATAAGAAATGCTGGTTTGCTTTTTGGGTTTCATAGGCATATTCCTCCAATAATTGTATGTGATTTTTTATTCTCCTTTTTGGAGTGTTTCTTTATCGAGTGAGCCGAGCGAGTCAGCCACGTCTATCAAATCCTCATAAATAGAGAATATATTACACCATAAAAATTGTAATAAAAAAACTCCCCGTAATGGGGAGTTTGGCATAAATTGTATGTTTTTTGGCATAAAATGCAGTTTTACTTCAAATTCAAACTGATTTTCGCGGAGAACATTCTGTCCTCAGCGGTGAAATCATACATACCTTTGTATTTGTTTGTAATAGCAATCACCGAGCGAATCCCCACGCCATAGAGCGTTTCATCAAAGGTCAGATTACTCTTACAGGCATTATCTACTTTTATGAGCAATCGCCGGGTGTTTTCCTTGATATGAATGTCAATAATCTTCTCTTTGTTTTTAAGCTTTGCAGTAGCGTGAATGGCATTTTCAAAAAGATTAGCAATCACGACCACAAGATCCTGGGGCAAAATATCAAGGTCACTACTTGCCTTAGCGGAGATTTTTACGGAAATACCGTTTTCCTTTGCACGTCTTCCGTAAACGTTCAGAACCGTATTGATTGTCATATTCTCACAATACCGCACTTCACCCCAAACCTCGCTGTCACTTTCCACAAGGCTTTTAAGATATTCTCTGACGCTTTCAATATCATTGTTGTTGGCAAACTCAAGCATAACGAGATTGTGATGCCGTCTGTCGTGTCTTGCTTGGCTATCAGCCGCAAGCTGTGCATTTTCCGCTTCAATCTGGGCAATGAGCAACCTGTTTTGAGCTTCAACCTCTCTTTTGGTTGCCGCTTCGGACAGACTGTTAATGCTTGAAAAAATAACAGGATACACCGACATGATTGATACACTAATTAAAACAAATGTAATAAAGCCGGGATCGCCAAAGCTCACAAGTCTTACCGGAAATACCGAGGAAAATATTATGGTAATCATAAAGACGATATTCACAAAGATAAGTGGTGTCCAACCTGTCGTAATGTTCTTTGCTGCTGTGCGGCACAAGGGACATACATAGCGAAGGAAATATGCGACGATAGCAAAAAGCATAACCGCTTGAATGAGCGCAGCAAGTATCCAGTGTAACTCACCAAAAGTCCCGTTTACCATAGTAATCAGAGACATGACAATACAAAAGAAGATCGAATAGGTCAACATGGTAAAAATTCTTTGCGCAAGCTTTCCTTTTGTGGTTACAAAGAATATCACATACTGACCGATAAGTGACAATACAAAACCGACAAAGAATTGCAATGCCCAATTCGTCAGCACAAATTCCGTGTAGAACAGAAGCACTGTTTGAAGCACAACCCAAGTACCCCAAATGATATATGTGGTTTTTTTACTGTATTTAAGAGCGGAGGAATAGATGCCGGCAGCAGCGTGTGCTATCAGTAAGAATATAAATTGTATAATTGTTCCGGTCATACTCGGTTAGTCCTCCTGTCCTTCGTATTGAAAATCCCAAAAGGCTTTTTTTAACTCGGTGTGCTTGCCTCTCGGTATCGGGATAATAACATCGTTAGTCAAATGCACTTCTCTATTAGAAACATTCATGATGTTGCGGAGGTTGACAATGTATGCGCTACCAACACGAGAAAAGCCGTCATGTTTCACAAGCATTGCATAAAGCTCTGCAACGGTCATTCTGACACGAATCTGTGAACTATCTATCAAGGTTATATGCTGATAGTGTGCGTGTGCTTCAGAACATATAATATGGCTAGCATTAACGCTCTCTATTCCGTTTTCTGTCTTGAATTTTATAAAGCGTTCTCTTATCTTTTCAACTTGCATGAGAGCAACATCCATCGCTTCATAAAACTTTTTAGGATCAAGTGGTTTTATGAGGTAACGGAGCGTCCCAGTTTCATAACCTTGCGGAGCATGCTCAACAGAGGTTGTAAGGAAAATAATAGGACTTCCTATTCCTCTTTTGCGAATTTTCTTGGCAAGAGTCGTTCCCATCTCATCTCCGATATAAACATCAAGCACGAAGATGTCAAAAGAACTTTCGTCCAGAGCAAATTCCAAAGCCTTTGCAGAATCAAAACGTGAAATCTCCATACGCTGACTGCTTTTCTTTTGTGCATACTTGTTTATGTATAATGAAACTTCGCCAAGTATCTTTGCCTCGTCATCACACAGGGCAATTTGGATCATCGTGCCACCTTCTTTCCAAGCCATTTTTACATGAGCATAATTTCGTAAATTGTATTATATCATAAATTCTTTCGAATTTCTACGTGTTTTGTTTTGCTGTATGGCATTCGCCATATAGTCCACTCGTAAAAAAGATGCTCATACAAGCAAGCTTGCATCAGTATTATGCCGTGCACCAGCTCGAATCCGTTTCACTACTTCTCGCTGTTCGGCATTCGCCGAATATAAATCAAAAATAGCAGACCGCCAGTAAGCAAGCTTATGCTGTCTGCTATTTCCGATTTCTGCACGGACTCATTGCTTTATCATATCTTCGATAAATATCCCATACCCTCTTGTCGGGTCATTCACCAGCACATGCGTCACTGCACCTACTATCTTCCCATCCTGTATAATCGGACTGCCACTCATTCCTTGTACGATTCCTCCGGTCAACTCCAGCAGTTCCTCATCCACTACTTCAATGACAATGCCTTTGTTCACATTTCCCGTGTAATAATCCACATTTTTGATCTTAATGTCGTATTCCTTCATTGTGCCGTCTACGGTACAGCGAATTGTTGCATCGCCAATCTTTATATGATCCTTTTCACAGATTTCCATTGGTTCTTGTTCTTTCAAGAGCTTGTCTATATTTTCAATCCTTCCGTAAATTCCGTTTTCTGTGTTTTTTTCAACTGTCCCTAAAATATTGTAGTGATTATAGATAATCACACCTTCCAATCCACCCGGCTCTCCTTTTTTCCCTTTTTGCACGCCGATAATATTCGTCTCATAGACTGTTCCTTCTGATATTTCTAGCAATTCTTCCGTATCTGTATCATGAATACCATGTCCCAATGCACCATATTCACTGTTTGTCGTTACATAAGTAAGTGTCCCAAGACCTTGCACATTGTCCTTTACCCATATTCCTAATTTGTACTTTCTCTCCCCCACTTGTACGGACTGCATTTTCACATCAATATACTCTTCCTCTCGTCTAAGAGTGAGTACAACCTCTGACGATTGCAGTTTAGAAACCGCCTGAATCAAATCCTTTTTTGTATCGATGGTCTCCCCATTTATTCCAACGATATAATCCCCTGACTTGACCAAGTTTTTAGCAGGCTCGTATTCATTACCATCCACGCATTCAATACATTCTGTAGCAAGAACAAGCACGCCGTCCATTTCCATATAAATGCCAATTGGCACTCCGCCCGGAATGACTGTTTTGCTATCTATGGATTTGGTACTAACCTGCTGATTTTCCTCTTCCTCTTGCAATAATGTGACGCCAAAACCGGTGCCCATGGTCATTGCAAGAAGAACAAGCATAACTAAAATTCTTCTATACCACCATCTTCGCATTCCACAACCTCCTTATCAATTTGAGGCACTAAAAAAGCAGACATCCTATTCTCTTTTAAGTGTCTGCTTTATTATGTGGATTATTCACCGTTTAAATCTGGTGTTATTTTGTGTTCTTTGCCAATTCCTTCATCTCGGCCGCGCTTTCTCTAACTTTTTCGGTGATTTCTGCGCCGCCTAAAATTCTGGCAAGTTCATCAATTTCTTTCTCTTTGTTTAAAAGAGAAATGCTTGTCCTTGTTTTTCCGTCTGCGACCTTCTTTTCAATTGCGAAATGTGCATCCGCCATAGCTGCGATTTGTGCCAAATGGGTGATGCAGATTACTTGATGATTTCTTCCTATCACAGCCATTTTTTCTGATACCTTCTGTGCGGTACGGCCGCTGATTCCCACATCAATTTCGTCAAAAATCAAGGTCTCAATTCTATCTTTTTCTGCCATTACTGTTTTAATGGCAAGCATGATTCTGGATAGTTCTCCACCGGAAGCAACATCTCCAAGTGAACGAATCGGTTCGCCAGGGTTCATGGATATCATAAATTCCACTTCATCTGTTCCAGCTGATGTATAGTGGTCCGTGCCTGTAAATACCATTTCAAATTGCACATCTAAGAAGTTCAACTCCAATAGACCATCTCTAATTGCTTTGGTTAATTCTTTTGAAGCTTCTTGACGCATTTTAGAAAGTTGCAGTGACAATGCGCTTACTTTTTCTTCTGCATCCGCAAGATTTCTGCGTAATTCTTCCAAATAAGAATCATAATCCTGCAGTTTTCTTAGTGTTTCTTCTTTTTCCTCGCAATATGTAAGAATCTCCTGGATAGTATTTCCATATTTTGATTTCAAATGATTAATCTCATTCAAACGCTTTTCAACTTCATAAAAATCTTCTTCTGAAAATTCAAATGACGAACTATAATCAGATAGTTCACGATTAAAATCGTTTAATAAACTATCCACTTCCGATAACTGGGCATACAACTCATTTGCCTTTTCATCATAACGCGCAGCATCCTGCAAACAATAAATCGCACGACTCAAAGCGTCACTGGCATTATGACTCGCGCTTGCCGTATAACCGTGCGCCTCTTCCAAATTAGCAGTTATCTTCTGACCGTTCACCATGCGACGATATTGTTCTTCCAGATCCTCGTCTTCATGCTCTTTTAAATTTGCTTCCTGAATTTCATTAATTTCAAATGCAAGGAAACTCAGTTCTTTATTGCGCTCTTTTTCATCCAGATTCGCTTCCTGAAGCTCTTCTTTATATTTTTTATAAGTTTGAAATGCCTCTGCAACCTGCATTTTCACATCTTTTATAGTATCTTTTGCAAATTCATCTAAAATCAACAAATGATTTTTCTTATATAAGAGAGACTGATGTTCATGCTGTCCGTGTATATCAATTAAGATTTCTGCAGCTTCCTTTAATTGTGAAATGGAAACCGTCTCGCCGTTAATTTTACTCACACTACGTTTTCCAATCATTTTGCGACTGAGCGTTACCATCCCTTCTTCCGGATAAACATCTAAGGCTTTTAACAGCTGTATTTGTGCTTCATCCTCCACAAAGAACGTAAGCTCCACATATCCCGGTTCCTCTTCATTTCGAAGAATATCCGATGAATATCTTCCACCTAAGGCAAGATTAATAGAGCCGAGAATAATGGATTTCCCGGCTCCGGTTTCACCTGTTAAAATATTAAGTCCTTCCTTAAATTCCACCTCTATCTCATCAATTAAGGCAAGATTTTTTACATACAAATTGTGTAACATTTGTTTCTCCTACGTACTCTCTTTTAGCATAACTTTTCATATAAAATCACAACACAATTTTGCGAATTTTATCCATAACAGCAGCCGTATCTTCAATCGTACGAACTGCACACATAATGGTATCATCTCCTGCAATACAGCCCACCACTTCATTCCATCTCATTTCATCGATTGCAGCCGCAACAGCCATGGCCATTCCGGATACCGTCTTAATCACCAAAATGTTCATGGCCATATCCATAGAAACAAAACCGTCTTTCAAAATACGAATATATTTGTCACGAAGCGCATTTTCAGTAGCCTTCAAAACCACATATTTCTGGCGTCCGTCATCGGTTGCAACCTTGGTCAACTTCAAATCACGAATATCTCTTGAAACTGTAGCCTGGGTAATCTGAAATCCTTCGTCGCGCAAACGATCTGCCAATTCCTCTTGGGTTTCGATGTCATATTTATTTACCAACTCTACGATTTTTACATGTCTGTTTACTTTCATAGCTAGTTCCCTTTCATCTTTCTTCTCATAATCTCCAAGAAACTAATTTTACTTAATTTTAAAAGCTTAGCAGTCGCTTCTGCTTTTCTTATCTGAATCTTGTCACCGGTACGGACGATAACGTCTTTCTCACCGTCAAAAGATACAACCGCCTCTTCTTCACTTCCATCACGTCCCACACCAACTTCCAACACAATCTCATCCTCTGCTGAAAGAACAATAGAGCTTGTATTGAGTGCATGAGAGCAAATCGGTGTGATAACAATTAAGGATGCAGTCGGCGCCACAATCGGTCCACCTGCAGACAGATTATAGGCTGTGGAACCAGTCGGTGTAGAAACAATGACACCATCTGCACGATAGGTGTTTAATAGTTCCCCATTGACGTAGACATGAAATTGCATCACTCGTACATTTCCGGAACGCGTCAAAACAATATCATTGAGAGCCAAACTTTCGTCCTTACCCTCTACACTTCCATGAAGCAGCATTCTTTTTTCCACATAGGAGTTCCCCTCCATCAGTTGGTCAATGCTCTTTTCCATATCGCTTACTTCTACTTCTGTGAGATATCCCAGCGTACCCATGTTAATCCCCAGCATTGGTACATCACTGGAAGGCAATTCTCTTGCTGCCCGAATCAGTGTGCCGTCACCACCAAGCACAAGAATACAATCAATACCCTCCGGCATATATGTATATTCCTCTGCCGAAAAACACTCGCCACCTTTGCTTTCAATATACGCCTTAATATTCTTTGTAACCGCTAAATCCTTATCCTTTGTTCGATTTGTAATAATATAAAATCTTTTCATGCTTCATTACACTCCTATTTTGCAAGAGTTTCAAATGCATTCTCCACAACCTGTTTCCAATCAATTGCAACATCTGCAATGGTTCCAATTCCTTCCACCTTTTGTAAATGCGCCAGATATTCTATATTCCCTTCCGGTCCTTTAATTGGGGAGAAATCCAAGTCAAGCACCTGAAAGCCAATAGAAACAGCATATGACAGAACCATTTCTATAACCTCATAATGGGTACTCTTTTCTCGTACAACACCTTTCTTGCCAACCTTTTCGCGTCCCGCTTCAAACTGAGGCTTAATAAGTGCCACA
>JAZRQP010000126.1:0-15651 GCA_045649885.1 Faecalimonas sp. | reverse complement strand
TGTCACCCCCTATTTGCTTTGATACAACTCCATGGTTACAAACAAATTGCGCAAAATGCAATCATAGGCATCCTACCTCCGTTCTTCAGTTTTCATCAAATTGAAATTCTCTAACTGATACGTCTTGAAATTCAGATGTGTATCGACACACATAGGACAATTAAACTGTTCGATTGAACATTGTCCAGATTTGATGTTATGGAAATCATAACACACATATTCTACAATAACAATAAAAATATATGATACTACTTTGTTAAGAGAAAGGCATGATGCAATCGCATCATGCCTTTCTCATTTCACACTCTATTTCACCTTAATCTCATGAATCCATCCTTCTGGAGCTTCAATTCTGCCCATCTGGATGCCAGTTAATGTGTCATATAATTTCTTCGTAATTGGTCCCATTTCTTCCATTCCACTTGGGAGACAGATTTCTGTACCATGATCCACAATCTTTCCTACCGGAGAGATAACTGCTGCTGTACCACAAAGTCCGCACTCTGCAAAGTCTTTTACCTCTTCAAAGAATACTTCTCTTTCTTCCACTTCCATACCAAGATACTCTTTTGCAACATAGCACAAAGAACGTCTTGTAATTGATGGCAAGATCGTATCTGATTTTGGAGTCACAAGCTTGCCGTCTTTTGTGATGAAGATGAAGTTTGCTCCACCTGTTTCTTCTACTTTTGTTCTTGTAGCCGAGTCAAGATACATGTTTTCATCGTATCCTTGATTGTGTGCATCAACGATTGCATGTAAACTCATGGCATAGTTAAGACCTGCCTTGATATGACCTGTTCCATGTGGGGCTGCACGGTCAAAATCACACACACGGATAGTAATCGGCTTTGCACCACCTTTAAAGTATGGTCCAACCGGTGTTGCAAAGATACGGAATTGATATTCACTTGCCGGTTTTACACCGATTACCGGATTGCTTCCAAACATATATGGACGAAGATACATGGTTGCACCTGAGCCATATGGTGGCACGAAGTCTGCATTTGCAGCCACAACCTGCTCTACTGCTTCGATAAATTTTTCTTCCGGAAATGTCGGCATTTCCAATCTCTTTGCACTGTCAACCATACGCTTTGCGTTGAGATCTGGACGGAATGTTACAATACGTCCATCTTCTGTGCGATATGCTTTTAATCCTTCGAAAATGGTCTGCGCATATTGAAGGACACCTGCACATTCATTTAATACAATGTTTGCATCTTCTGTAAGACCGCCTTCATCCCAAACTCCATCTTTGAAGTTTGAAACATATCTTTTATCTGTCTGAATATATCCAAAACCTAGGTTTGCCCAATCAATTTGTTTGTTACTCATGTTGTTTTCTCCTATCTTTGTGTCATGTTTATAGCTTCGATTCCAACGCTACCGCCACGTACTACCTCGATAGACTGGAATTCTTCTTTCATCAGTTTGATAATCGCATCATTCTTTGTTGCGGAATGAACAAACTCTAACAATAAACTGTCCTTTCCATAATCCACAATTCTTGCCTGGAAGGACTGTGCAATCTGGAATAATTCTTCTTTTTCATGTCGGTTAATCTTCTTTACCTTAACATAAAGGAGTTCCTTCATACAAACAGAACAATCTGTAAAGTCTACCACTTTAATGACTTCGATCATCTTGTTCAATTGCTTTTTAATCTGTTCAAATGTTTCATCATCACTAGATGTCGCAATTGTCATTCTTGATACAGTCGGGTCTTCTGTTGGACCTACTGTCAAACTGTCTAAGTTATATAATTTTCCTGAAAACAGACCGGAAATCTTAGGAAGTACACCGACCTGGTTTTCTACAAATAGTGAAATCCATCTTTTTTTCATTGTTGAATCCATGCATCTTCCTCCTTCCTAGCAATCCATAATTAAATCTTCTAAAGTTCCACCTGGTTTTACCATCGGATAAACCAAATCTTCCGGGTCGATGATAAACTCAATAAGAGTAGGTGTCTTCGTATTTTTACGTGCTTCTTCGAACGCTGCTTTTACATCCTCCGGATTGAATACACGCATACCCTTTGCTCCGTAACTTTCAGCCAATTTCACAAAGTCCGGTGTGTATGGCGGACATTCACAACCTTCTGTACCACATTTTCCATAGCAGGCTTTTCCTGCACGCAGGCAAGTCATGGAATAACGTTTGCCATAGAACAATTTCTGCCACTGACGAACCATACCAAGGTAAGTGTTATTAAATACACACAAGATAAGTGGTAATTCTTGAAGAACTGCTGTTGCAAATTCTTGTATGTTCATCTGCATACCGCCATCGCCAGAAATCATGATAACTGGTACATCCGGATTACCAATCTGTGCACCAATTGCCCCTGGAAAACCGTAACCCATAGTTCCAAGACCACCTGATGTTAACAGTTGCTTCTTTTCATTCAATGCCAAATATTGTGTCGTAAACATCTGATGCTGACCAACGTCTGTAACCACGATTGCCTCATCAAATGTTTCATTAATAGTTTCGATAATCTTCTGTGGAGTCAGCTTGTTCTGATTCTTCATCTGAAGCGGATGTTCCGCTTTCCATGCATCAATCTGTGCAAGCCATTCCGGTTGCTTATTTTCTTCCACGTATTCCAACATCTTCTCTGTGGCTTCCTTTGCATCTGCAACAATTGGAACATCTACGCTTACATTTCTTGAAATAGAACCGGTATCGATATCAATATGCACAATTTCTGCATTTGGTGCAAATTCGTGAAGCTTTCCGGTAATTCTATCATTAAATCTGGTTCCAATAGAGAATAACAAATCACATTCTCCCACCGCCATATTTGCCGCATACGCACCGTGCATACCAAGATTCCCAATAAACAACGGGTGGTCTGTTGGAATTGCGCCTCTGCCCATAATGGTTGTAACAACCGGAATCTGTGTCTTATCTACAAGCTTTGTAAAGTTCTCATTAGCATCTGCGATATTCACGCCGCCACCTGCCAAGAACAATGGTTTCTCTGCTTTTTTGAGCATCTTAATGGCACGCTTTAACTGCCCGATATGTAGTCCTGGATTTGGCTTGTAACCGCGAATATTCACGGTTTCCGGATATTCTGCATCTCCAAGCTCCGCCATTACATCTTTTGGAAGGTCAACCACAACTGGACCCGGTCTCCCTGTTCTTGCAATGTGGAATGCTTCTTTAATAATTCTTCCTAAATCTTCTCTTCTTTGCACAGTGATACCATATTTACAAATGCTTCTTGTAATACCTACAATATCAACCTCTTGGAACGCATCGTTTCCAATCAAATGTCTTGCCACCTGACCGGTAAAACACACCAATGGCACACTGTCATAGTTTGCCGTAGCAATACCTGTAACCAAATTCGTTGCTCCCGGACCGCTTGTCACCAAGCATACGCCAACCTTTCCAGTTGAACGTGCATAAGCATCTGCAGCATGAATCAATGCCTGCTCATGTCTTGGTAAAATGACTCTTGTGTAGTCCTGCTTATATAATTCATCGCTGATGTCGATTGTACATGCTCCCGGATATCCGAAGAGAACATCTACACCCTCTTCCTTCAGCGCCTTAACAAACAATTTATTTCCTGAAATTTTCTTCATATGTTGCCTCTTTTCATAAATCTACCGTATCTAAAAGATTATAAAATTTTCTAGTGATTTTGTCAAACCTTTTCCATTAAACATTCAATGTCACAACCCAGTGCATTGGACAATTTAAATAAATACTCCACCTGTGCCTTATTAATATGCTTTTGCCTTTGCTCGTATTGTTGAATAGTTCTCACAGGAATTCCAGAAAGTTCTGCAAGTTCACTCTGACTTAACCCCACTTGTTTTCGCTTTCTCTTCAAATTTGTATCAGGTTTAGCCTCCCGATATAAATCATTCATTTTTTCTATAAAATGTCTGATATCCATCTCGTGGTATGGTGAATACAGAGCCTTCACATAATGAATCGGAATAAATTTCTCAATCTCTTCAAAACTCAAAGCAGTTTCCCACTGATAATGTGCTAGTGCCCAACCCGTCCAATATTCCTCACTTCGGTTCACGACATATTTAGGTGCAGTGCGCTCTACATCAATCTGCATTTTTTCCAAAACTTCATAGGCAACTTCCACACCCGACTTTCCGGCCAAAATCGTATAATCACCTTTCCCAAAACGTTCTGCTATACCTGATTTAATAAATAAAGAAAAAAATTCTTGCATACCATATTCTAAATCATGCACAGCGAAATCCAACATCCTTCCAAGTACCCTTTTAGCACAATCAAGATAAACTTTGTCGTAAGCGCAAATCATTTGCCTTCATCTCCTCATCTATAATCTGTATGATGTAAATATCTCCTTTTTTGTACCGATTTCGATCAATGTCAAAATATTCCCTTCTGGCAGTTTTATCACGAATCATCTTCTTCGCATACCATTCTCCACCGTCTGCGACTTCATAACCAAGATACTCTATTTGTTCAAAGGCTTTTTCACTTTTCAAAACAAACTGTTGCCCCAATTTCCCCAAATGTATTGCGTAATTTAACTGTCGATATGAAATCGTGCCATTGATAAAATCTTGCGCAAAAGAAAAATAACTATCGTCTGCACGATACCCTATAATCGCATCAAAACTCCCATAATCCACAGAAAAATTTTTTAACAAATACTCTTTTGCCTCCAACGCAAGACCACTTGAAATATCGAATTCCCTATTCTGCAAAAGTATAGTAAGCCAATGGAGGATGCAATAATCTTCGCTATTCAAATCTAGTATTTTAAGCCCATCACATTCTAATTCATAGCAATTGGCGAAACCATCTCTATTTTCAAAAACACCCCACTCCTTCGCCATATCTATATCTTCAGTACAATAAAACCCAAGTCCGTAATCATTATATTTTTTTCCATAACCAAACACTGGCTTCTCAATAATACTTTGCGAACCGTGATATAATTTTCTTTTCATGCACATCATCTCCTTGCTTGATTGCATTATACTCCTGTGGGAGTATATCTGTCAATATCTCTAATCAGGTTGTATTGGTGTGTATTTGAAAAAATTCATTAAAATCTAACCCAAATCAAACCAATTTTCTTGTTTTTCATGAATTTTTGTTCGTATATAAAATAATTTGTATTTTTCTAACTCAAAAAGGGACAATTGGGGTTAGTTTTTATATAATTATTTCGTATACGAACAATCGCATTTCAAAGACTTGAAACTAAAGCTAATTGGGGACATAACAAAGAAAGAATGCATTACTGCATTCTTTCGTATCTTACAAATTCATATTCTAAGTTAAAGTATGTCTGCTCATCGCTAACACCTGTCACTACCCATTCATCCATTTCATCCAGATTAGGGAAATAGGTATCTGCCTCATAAGCATGATTGATTTTCGTCACATGAGCAAGTGTACAATGCGGAAGCATCTGTCTGTAAATGCTCTCTCCACCGATTACATAAATATCTTCGTCATTGTATTTTTTTAATTCCTCCAACAACTCATCGATAGTGTGAACCACAATCGCATCTTTTACACTATAGTTTTTATCCGTTGTGAGAACGATGTTTGTTCTTTGCTTCAATGGTTGTCCCCCTGGAAAACTCTCCAAAGTCTTTCTTCCCATTACAACCACTTTTCCAATTGTGGTCTCACGGAAGAATTTCATATCCTGCGGGATGCTTACTAGCAACTTGTTTTCTTTTCCAATTGCCCAGTTTTTATCTACTGCAACGATTAAATTCATGTCTTGTCCTCCTAAACTGCAATCGGGATATCTTTAATCTGTGGTCCCGTTACATAATCATCCAGACGCACATCATCCGGTGTGAAATCATAGAAGTCTTTCACTTCAGGATTTAACCAGAATTTCGGTGCCGGAAGTGGCTCTCTTGAAATCAATTCTTCTACCAATGGAATGTGTTTATCATAAATGTGTGCATCTGCAATTACATGAACAAACTCGCCCACTTCCATATCACTGACTTGTGCAAACATGTGTACAAGCACTGCATATTGACATACATTCCAGTTGTTTGCCGCCAAAACATCTTGTGAACGCTGATTCAAAATCGCATTTAATACAAGCTTGTCAGAGCCTTCTTTTTTCGTTACATTAAAGGTCATGCTATATGCACATGGATACAGATTCATTTCATGCAAATCCTGATGTACATAAATATTTGTCATGATGCGGCGACTGTATGGATTGTGCTTCAAATCATATAGCACACGGTCCACCTGGTCCATCATACCTTCTTTGTACTGATGCTTCACACCCATCTGATAACCGTAAGCCTTACCAATAGAACCTTCTTCGTCCGCCCAACTATCCCAGATATGTGGTTTTAAATCATGAATGTTGTTTGATTTTCTTTGCCAGATCCAAAGCAATTCATCCACACAGCTCTTAATACCCGTTCGGCGAAGTGTGAGTGCCGGGAATTCCTTTGATAAATCATAACGGTTTACCACACAGAATTTTTTCATGGTATAAGCATATGTACCATCCTCCCATTTTGGACGAACCTTCTCGCCTTCTGTGCTGACACCATTGTCAATAATGTCACGGCACATATCTATAAAAACTTTATCTGCGTAACTCATAATTCTTTCTCCTTATATTCAAATAGATAACTTATTTTATCATATCCAAAATCCAATGTAAATGCACCTTATCAAAAGTCTTTTGAATATCTCCAATGGAATATAGCGAACCAAAAGACAAAACAGCGCCATTTTCTCCTACAATTTCCAGCGCATATACAATGGCTTCTTCCAAAGATGCATATGCTGTTGCAGTTGCACCTGTTGTTCTTAAGCAAGATGCAAGTTGGTCCCCACTCAAACATCTTGGGCTAGGCGGGGTAATACATACAAATTCTGTAATATACGGAAAAATTGGACGAAACATTTCCTGGTAATTTTTATCCGATAGCACGCCGACAATTGCAACTATTTTTCGTCCTCCCAGATAATCCTCCATATTCTTCGCCAATGCATCTATACATTGAGGATTATGTCCACCATCGATAATAAAAAGTGGTTCTCTACTAATGATTTCAAATCTTCCAGGCCATCTAACTGTGGCAAGTCCTTTTCTAAGCTGCTCCTCACTAATTTGCCACCCTTTTTCTTTTAAAACATCAATTGCATCAATCGCTACTGCCGCATTCCTTAACTGGTGATTACCTAAGAGTGGAATAAATATATCTTCTCTGCCGGAATAATCAAACTTTTGTCCTTCTAAAGAATGCTGTTTTAAATTCAATTTTTGAAATTCCGCTATTTTTATAGGAATTCCCTTTTCCTTGCAACAATTGCAAAGCACTTCTTCTACAGACGATGTGCTCTGATACACAACTGCTGTGCTATTTTCTTTAAAAATTCCTGCTTTTGTCTCGGCTATCTTTTCCAACGTGTCACCGAGATATTCTGTGTGATCAAGTCCGATATTTGTCATGACTGCAACTTCGGGACATTCAATGACATTGGTAGAGTCATTTGCTCCTCCCATTCCGACTTCCAGCACAACAATATCACAATGTTTTCTAAAAAAATATTCAAATGCAATACAACAGACAAGTGCAAACTCGGAAGGGCAATCCTCCGATTCGTCAGCAAAGCCTTTCACATACTCGGTTACCGATGCCAATTCCTCATCACTGATTTGTTCCCCATCTATTTGAATTCTCTCATGAAAACGATAAATATAGGGAGATGTATAAAGGCCTGTTTTGTACCCTGCTGCTTGTAGTACAGAAGCCATCATAGCTGCCGTACTTCCCTTTCCATTTGTACCACCTATATGAACATATTTTAATTTATTTTGTGGATTTCCCATTTTCTCAAGCAACACTTTTGCATGTTCATATCCTGTTGCCTGTCGATTCCATATCATCGAATGAATATAATCAATTGCTTCTTTTCCTGTCATACGTCCGTCCTACTAAATAAAATTTTCATGCCGAAATGCATGAAGAATGGGTTTGATAGCAACAGCTATTACAATGGATGTAACAGCACTTAATAAAATCCTAACTGCCAAGGCACCAAATACCATGGCAAATGTATAATATCCAAATAATTTCGAATCTACATAAAGCGCCAATGTGTTAAAAAGGGAACTAATAATACCGCTTACAATACAAATCACAAAAAATACAACAGGCACTTTTCTTTGTACTATAGCTTTTAACCCCATATGTTTCTTAAAACATTTTGCACACAAGCCAACTATCAAACCTCTTACCATTATCGGCAAAATCCACAGTAAAGTAGTTGGCGTAAAACCGAAAGAAGTAATTTGGTTGATAAATTCACCTATTCCACCTACAATCATCGCTTCTATAGGTCCAAAAAGTACACCACACAAGACAACCGGGAAATGTTCAAATGTAATTTTAATCCCGCCTACCGGAATCGTTAAAAAAGGCAACGATAGTACCACATAAACAGCTATCATAGCGGCATTCATTACCATTCTCTTTACTGCCAGTTGTTTTCTCATAAAAAATACCTCCTTTGCAGTCGTCCGTAAAGCTGCATAGCAGGTATTAATATCTGTCATGTGCAGCAGCGGGATGCAGAATATATACCGCGAATTATCATTCTTCGTCCAGGCGGCAACTCCCCGTCCGTCCGGCACTTAACGCATATATTCTTACTCTGCTTCTCTTATGTTATTTATCAAGATTTTAGCACACTACTCCTGTTAGGTCAATTATTTTTACATTTGTCTTAAATGAGGTCAATCTCCTTCCACGCTTCATCTAGGGTATATACTTCACCCTTTTTCATACTGTATATACCTTTAGCTAATTCATTTTTTAAAGTATGAGCCGCCTTGTTGTCATGATAGTCATTTCTTTCTAGACGTATACTTCCAGAAACAGCTTTTTGTAGCTTCATAAAACCATATCCCTTCTCTTTATTCCTAATCCACAATCGCAATTCGCATCATATTACTCATGCCCTCGCGCGCATTCTTCACGTTTGCTGAAGGAATTCCCGCTGTTACAACAACGATATCCCCTGTTTCAACAAATCCTTTCATACATGCCAAATTAATTGCCTCTTCACATATCTCATCGGTTGTACTGTACGGAAGAGATTTGACCGGATATACCCCTCTGTATATCTGCATTCTGCGAAGAGTTTCTTCATTTGGCGAAACGCCCACAACCATAGCCTCCGGTCTGAATTTTGACACCACACGAGCAGTTGCCCCAGATGCTGTAGGAGTAATAATACATTTTGCATTCAGACTTGCCGCCGTAGCAACGGAAGAATATCCAATTGCACTGGAAATATTCTTCTTGCAATTCTCCTGTGCTTTTGAAAGCAATGTCTCATAATCCAGATGGCTTTCTGTATTTTTCACAATCTCCACCATCATTTGCAACGCCTCTACCGGATACTTTCCTTGCGCAGTTTCCCCTGACAGCATGACTGCATCGGTTCCATCATACACGGCATTGGCAACATCCGTCACCTCTGCTCTGGTCGGACGTGGATTTCGAATCATGGAATCCAACATCTGTGTTGCAGTAATAACCGGTTTGTAGTTTTCATTACATTTTTGGATAATCCATTTTTGTAAATAAGGCACCTCATGGGCCGGAATCTCCACACCCAAATCACCACGCGCCACCATGATGCCGTCTGCACAATGCAGTATTTCATCAATATTCTTAATTCCTTCTGCATTCTCAATCTTGGCAATAATCGGAATGTAAGGTGCACGGCACTCCTTCAAAAGCGCCTTGATTTCCAAAATGCCTTCTGCAGAACGTACGAAGGACGCGGCAATAAAATCAACGCCCTGTTCCACACCAAATATAATGTCTTCCCTGTCTTTCTCGGTCAGTGCCGGAAGTCTGACAGGAACATTTGGAACATTCACTCCTTTTCGCTGGCCTAACTCCCCGCCATTGATAACGCGACAAACAATATCCGTTCCGATAATCTTCTTGACTTCCAGTTCAATCAAACCGTCATCAATCAAAATCTTTTTCCCGATTTCCACATCTTCAGCCAGACCATCATAAGTAATAGAAACCTTTGTTTCATCACCTACAAGTTGTTCTGTTGTAAGAGTAAATGTCTGGCCTGCCTCCAGCATGACCTTTTGTCCATCCTTCAAAAGTCCGGTCCTTATCTCCGGCCCTTTGGTATCTAACAAAATAGCAACTGGGATGCCTGTTTCTTCGCGGACAGACTTTAACATATCCATTCGTTCTTGTTGTTCTTTATGGTCTCCATGTGAAAAGTTAAAACGCGCAATGTCCATTCCGTTTTCAACTAGTTTTCTCATCAAGCTTTTATCATTCGTATTCGGTCCCATTGTACAGATTATTTTCGTCTTTTTCATATGGAATACTCCTTCATATTTATTTTACATGTTCATGCGTAAATAAATGGTCTTGGCAATATTCATAGTTGCCATTACATTTTGAGCAATATCTAAATTCTAAATTTTCATCATCTAATTCTGTGCGCCCACACACATGGCAGCGGTGTTTTGCTCCATTTGCATACTTTGCCTCCTGTCTGCCCTGCTGCACCTCCTTACGATAAGTCTGTTTTCTCTTAATCTCCTTTGGCGAAAAACGCTTTGTGTTTCTCGTCATCAAGAAAAATACCAAGAAATTCAAGATGGAAACAAACGCTTCCAACGCATTGGCTTTAAAAAGCAGCCCATATACGCCCGGCAATCCGCCGTATGATGGCAAAAATGCCTGTAAGATAGTATAACCAAAATAAGCCGCATCAATCCATGCCAACCATTTCACCTTGATTGGAATAAGCCCCATCAAATAGAACTGCTGGTTCGGATAAATAGCCGCATAGGCAAAAAACAATGACATATTCAGATAATATGTTCCCATTGGCAGTGCAATAGGGAAAATAAAATGTGCCAATAATGCTGCAATAATATGGAAAAGAACTCCCATAAAATAATATAAATTAAAGCGGAAACTTCCCCATACAAACTCAAGCTGACGTCCTATCATATAATATAAATACAATGTAAAAATCACAAACAATAGGTTCGTCGCTGGCGGCTGTATAATAAAGGTCACCAATCTCCAAATCTGTCCACGCAAAACAGCCGACATATCCAAAGATAAATAGTTATAATAAAATTCCGGTGCAATCAAATCGAAAACAAACCCAACAACATACAAAATCACCACATAAAACATCAAGTTTGGAATCGCATACTTGCCATATTTACGTTCTAATTTATTTAACCATTTCATAGAAATATTCCTCCTTTTTGACACGATTATATTGTATCTTCAACGGCTTCTCCTTGTCAATTTTATACAACATTGTTTATACTTTTTTAATTATAGAATCAGCATAATTCCGGTCAAAACAATTAAAAACGCCATATTAAATATGGTGAATACCTTTATGTAATGTCTCGTCTTCTCCGGATTATGAGTCGTGTATTCACGGAAGGTAATTAAACTTGCCAGGGAGGCGATCAATGTTCCAACACCGCCGATATTCACGCCTAACAACAGCTCCGGATAATTGTCTGTGAACTGTGACAGCAAAATTGCTGACGGCACATTACTGATAAACTGACAGGATAACACGCTGATTAACAGTGTGCTTTTTTCAAGCAATACAGAAAATAGATTTCTAATTACTTCTATTCTTGCCAAATTCCCAGAAAAGATAAAGAAAAATACAAAGGTAAATAGCAGCCCATAGTCTACCATTTTCAACGCTTCTCGGTCCATAATCATCAGCACAATCGGAATAATGATGAGACCAATCCAATATGGAATCCCGCGAAATACAATTGCAATCGATAATGCAAACAATAATAAATATATGACTGTCTTCACCGGTTCTACCACAAATTGTTTGTCGTCTAACTCCAATGGTTCCGGTTTTACAAATGCGATACAGCAAATGGTAATAAGTAACACTGCTATTACAAAAGGCGGAGCCATAATTTTCATAAACTCTAGATTAGGAATCTGAAATTTCGTATATAGATATAAATTCTGCGGATTTCCAAAAGGTGTCAGCATGCCACCTAAGTTAGCCGCGATATTCTGCATAACAAACAGAAATGCCATATATTTTTCTTTTCCGGTTTTCTTCACTACCAGATACCCTAACGGTAAAAATGTCATCAGTGCCATGTCGTTTGCAATCAGCATAGAGCCAATAAATGTAATATATACCAATGCCAGTACACTCATTCTTGCATTTTTAAATAGCTGGACTATCTTACGTGCAAGCATATAAAAGAAATTCACATTTTTCAGTGCACATACTACAGCAAGGACACAGAAGAGACAAGACAACGTCTTGCAATCAAAATATCCCAGATAATTCTTATCCGGCGGCACAATGATACACGTAAAGATCGCTGCCAAGAACGCAATACAGGTGACTGTATTCTGTTTTATAAATAATTTTACTGTTTTCATTTGTCTATCTTCCTTTTCTTACTCCACTGCATCAGTCATTTCCGTGTTTGTTGTCATCCACAAAAAACCCTTGGAGCCCTAAACTCCAAGGATTTCATAATATCTCTTATTTCACTAACAAAGATGTTCCTGACATTTCTTTTGGCTGTTCCATACCCATTAACTCGATTAATGTTGGAGCGATATCTGCCAAACATCCGCCTTCTCTAAGTGTATATGCAGGATCTGCATTTACCAAGATAAACGGAACCGGATTTGTTGTATGTGCTGTAAATGGAGCACCTGTTTCGTAGTCTAAAAGTTGCTCTGCATTTCCGTGGTCAGCACAGATGAACATCTGACCGTTCACTTCTTTTACTGCATCAACAGCTCTACCTACACATTCATCAACTGCTTCCACTGCTTTAATTGCAGCTTCTTCTACACCTGTATGTCCAACCATATCAGGGTTAGCAAAGTTGATGATGATAACATCATATTTGTCAGATTTGATTGCGTCTACTAATTTGTCACAAACCTCGTATGCGCTCATCTCCGGTTGCAAATCGTATGTTGCAACCTTAGGAGATTTTACGAGGATTCTGTCTTCGCCTTCGTTTGGTTCTTCTACACCACCGTTGAAGAAGAAAGTTACATGAGCATATTTTTCTGTCTCAGCAATTCTTGCTTGTTTAAGTCCGTTTGCTGCTAAGAATTCACCAAATGTATTTGTAATTTCTGTTTTACGGAATGCAACGTCTTTATTTTCAATTGTAACATCATATTCTGTAAAGCATACATAAGTTGTCTTTACTCTTTCACCTCTGTCAAAGCCTGTGAATTCATCATCACAGAATACTCTTGTGATTTCTCTTGCTCTGTCAGGTCTGAAGTTGAAGAAAATGATAGAGTCGTTGTCTTTAATCGTAGCAACTGGTTTGCCATCTTTCACAATTACTGTTGGAAGAACAAATTCGTCTGTTTTATCATTATCATAAGATTCTTGAATCGCACATGGTCCACAGCAGCCTGTCTCACCTTCACCTTTTACCATTGCATTGTATGCCAATTCCACACGGTCCCAACGATTGTCACGGTCCATCGCGTAGTAACGTCCCATAACGGTTGCAACTTCACCTACACCGATTTCAGCCATTTTATCAACTAATTCTTGTACAAAATCTTTTCCTGATGCCGGAGGTGTATCACGTCCGTCTAAGAAACAGTGTACATATACTTTTTCAATACCTTGTCTTTTTGCAAGTTCAAGAAGACCGTAAATATGTGTGTTGTGGCTGTGAACTCCACCGTCTGATACTAAACCGAACATATGAAGTGCGGAATCATTTTTCTTTACGTTTTCACATGCAGCTAATAAAGCTTCATTTTGAAAGAAATCACCATCTTGAATTGATTTTGTAATCTTTGTCAAGTCTTGATACACAATGCGTCCTGCACCCATATTCAAATGTCCAACTTCTGAGTTACCCATTTGTCCGTCAGGAAGCCCTACTGACATACCACTTGCATTGCCATGTACAAATGGACATTCAGCCATTAATTTATCCATAACAGGTGTTTTAGCTTCGCACACTGCGTTCGCTTCGCACTTGTCATTTAATCCATAACCATCGAGAATCATTAAAACTGTTGGTTTTTTACTCATTTCTTCTTCTCCTTTTTATCCATAAATTATTCTTTTCGTAATTCACCCAATATATTTTACATGATTTTAGATGTAGTTGCAAGATATTGTTTGCCTTTACAACAAAAAAAGACGCTACCACATGATAGCGTCTTTCAAATATTTTTATTTGTAATTTACAATCTTACCAAAGTCTGGTTTCAAAGCCGCACCACCAACAAGACCTCCGTCGATGTCTGGTTGAGCAAATAATTCTGGAGCGCTAGCTGCTGAAACAGATCCGCCGTATTGGATACGGATTGCTTCTGCTGTTGCTTCGTCATAGATTTCTCCGATGCAAACACGGATAGCTGCACAAACTTCTTGAGCTTGTTCTGTTGTAGCTACTTTACCTGTTCCAATTGCCCAGATTGGTTCGTAAGCGATAACTGCTGTCTTTGCTTGATCAGCTGTTACGTCTAAGAAAGCAATTTTGATTTGTTGACGGATGAAATCGATTGTAACACCTTGTTCTCTTTGTGTTAATGTTTCACCACAGCAAACGATTGGTGTAATACCATGTTCGAAAGCTTTTTTCACTTTTTTGTTTACTGTCTCATCTGTTTCAGCGAAGTATTCTCTTCTTTCTGAATGTCCGATGATAACATATTTAACTCCTACATCTGTAAGCATGTTTGGAGCGATTTCTCCTGTGTATGCTCCACTTTCTTCGTAGTACATGTTTTCTGCACCAATGCAAATGTTGCTTCCTTTAGCAGCTTCCATAGCTGGAATAATGCAGATAGCAGGTACGCAGAATACTACGTCAGCATCTTCTGTTGCTACTAATGGTTTTAATTCGTTGATTAATTCTACTGCTTGGCTTGGAGTTTTGTTCATTTTCCAGTTACCAGCGATAATTTTTCTTCTTGCCATTGTTATATTTCTCCTCGATATTTTTCATGTATACGGTATGTTCGCTAAGCTTTTTACTTATCGTTAGCTGCTGCAACACCTGGTAATTCTTTTCCTTCTAAGAATTCAAGAGAAGCTCCACCACCTGTAGAGATATGTGTCATTTTATCGCCATAACCTAATTGGTTAACAGCTGCTGCAGAGTCACCACCACCGATGATTGTCACTGCATCTGTTTCAGCTAATGCTTTTGCAACTGCTTCTGTACCTGCTGCAAAGTTTGGCATTTCGAAACATCCCATTGGTCCGTTCCAAACTACTGTCTTAGCTGTTTTAACTGTTTCAGCATAAAGAGCTGCTGTCTTAGGTCCGATATCAAGACCTTCCCAACCTTCTGGGATTTCGCCTGTACCAACGATTTGTGTATTTGCATCGTTAGAGAATTCATCTGCAACAACATCATCTACAGGAAGTAATAATTTGACGCCTTTTTCTTCAGCTTTTTTCACCATGTTTAATGCGTATTCAAGGTAATCTTCTTCTAATAAAGAGTTACCAACGTTTCCGCCTTGTGCTTTTGCAAATGTGTAAGCCATACCACCACCGATGATGAGTGTATCTACTTTTTCAAGTAAGTTTTCGATTACAGAAATCTTGCTTGATACTTTTGAT
>JAZRQP010000125.1:0-13108 GCA_045649885.1 Faecalimonas sp. | reverse complement strand
CGGTCTGAATGAATTATCAGGCTCACTCTCCTGCAATTGACGCAGTTCTTCCTTCAACTGATAGTAGGAGATAAATCCTTTCACGTAAGCATCCTCAATATCTGCTGTCTTATAAGCAATATCGTCTGCTGCCTCTAAAATAAACGTCAGTGGATGGCGCTTCCCATCTGTTCCAGTCTCCTTCACGATAGACTCGAAAATGTCTTTATCGGCATAGTAATATCCCATTTTCTTGTCTTTAATATTACCTGTGTTCTTATCGATTCCCACAGAAGAAACCGGATATTTCACAATGGTATGAAGCAGAGCATAGGTCAAGTTCATACCATGTTCATCCACCAGATAATGTAGCTTGGTAACCAAACGAAGGGCCTGCGCATTTCCTTCAAAATGATAGAAGTCCTCTCGCATCTGCTCCGTTAACAGGTTCTCAACCGTTTCACCTTTGAACTTCATAATCGGAAGATTGCGTTTAAACCAATCACGAATCACACTTTCTCCAAAATGTCCAAAAGGCGGATTTCCGATATCATGAATCAGTCCGGCACACTCCAATATATTACAGATTTCCTCTTTATCCTTCCATGTGAAGTCTGGATCCTTGATATAAGTTAAAATATATTCTCCAATATTTTGTCCAAGGGACTTTCCGTAAGAAGAAACCTCCAAGGAATGGGTAAGTCTCGTTCGTATAAAATCACTTTTATCTAACGGAAAAACTTGCGTCTTATCCTGCAATCTTCGAAAAGATGCGCTACCTATGATTCTGTGGTAATCCTTTTCAAATTCACTTCGCAAATCTTCCTTTTGCTTTGGCTTTACTACTGCTTCGCGTGGCCGCTTTGTTGATAATAATTGTTCCCATCTCATTTTTATCTCACCCTTTCAAAAACAAGCCACTTCTTACTGTGCTTCTTCTGGTTGATAATAATCTTGCAGATACTCTTCCAATGTAATTCCTAATTTCATAATCTCGGTTGCATCTTCCACTCCGACGTAACGATAATGCCACGGTTCATAAATAATCCCTGTAATATTTGTCTTCTCAGGTGGATACCTTAAAATAAATCCATATTTATGACAATTTTCCTTCAGCCATTTTGCCTCAGCCGTTGTTTCCTGACGCTCGTCCAACTCTGTATATTGATTCGAAATCAAATCCAAGGCCAGTCCAAGAGCATGCTCGCTTGTCCCAGGAATTGCCACATTGAGAGCCGTCTCGTTAAAAGCATCCCAATAACTCATACCGTCTTTGACACGTTCCTTCATGGAGTCTCCAAAAACCTGCTCCTGCCTTTCCACCGAACGATATGCAGAACAAATGTCAATGTGTAATCCTGCCTTCTTAGCATCAGCAAGCATTTCCTTTGCTGCATCTATGATTCGGGAATCCAAACTAAGCCCTTCCTCTAATTCCTTCAGTTGTGGAACATATCCCTCTTCCATCGGGTGATCACCATTGACAAGAACCATATTCCAAGGAAGTTTTACTTCCTCCTCGTCCATTTGTTCCTTCAAATCATATAACTGCTTTTCTATCTCTTTTAATTTTTTATCGTCCTTTTTCTGTACTTTAGCAACCGCCTGGGCAACCTTTTTTTCTGACCTTTTCTCCTCCCTTGAACGGCCAATGCTGCTTCCAAGCATACCACCAATAAACAATACTATAATTGAATATATAACGAATCGTTTGTGTTCCTTCGGCATTCTCCGAAGTTTCATTCTAATTCCCTTTATACACCAACCGAAAAATTTTTTTACATCCATTCTTCTTCCCCTAATACGCAAAAATAATATTTATTATATCACAATCAGATTTCCAGTGCTACTCCCAAACACCCTTCTGGCATATCTACATTAAAATTCTTTGCAATCGTTGCACCAATTACTGCAAATGTGTCTTGCTCCGGAAGCAAGCCTCCCTCTTGCATTGACGGTGACCACGCCATAAATGGCACTTTCTCTCTCGTATGATCTGTACCTGTATATGTCGGATCATTCCCGTGGTCAGCTGTGAGAATCAACAAATCATCCTCTCGCAGAAGTGGCAATAACTCCCCTAATTTTTCATCAAACATTTCGATTTCTCTGGCATATCCGGCAACATCTCTTCGATGTCCCCACAATGCGTCGAAATCAACTAGATTTACAAAGCAAAGTCCTGTGAAACCTTCTTTTGCAATCTCTATGGTCTGTTCCATTCCATGCACAGATGACTTCGACTTATGCGACTCAGTAATTCCCTCACCCGCAAAAATGTCATTGATTTTTCCGACAGATATAACCTCTATCCCTGCTTCCTTCAGGACATTTAAAACCGTCTCTCCACTTGGCTTAACAGCATAATCATGGCGATTGGCTGTTCTTTTAAATTCTCCTTTTTTTCGCCCTACATAAGGTCTCGCGATTACACGCCCCACCTTCCATTCATCCTTCATGGTCAGTTCTCTGGCAATCTCGCAATATTTATAAAGGGTCTCCAGCCCCATTGTGTCTTCATTTCCACATATCTGCAACACGGAATCCGCAGATGTATAAACAATTAAATGTCCCTTCTTAATCTCTTCCTCTGCAAGTTCTTCTAAAATTTCCGTGCCACTGGCACTCTTATTCCCAATAATTGTTCTCCCTGTGCGTTTTGATAGCTCGTCAATCAATTCCTTAGGAAACCCATGTTCTGTAAAGGTCTGAAATGGTTCGTCTGTATAAATGCCCATCATCTCCCAATGTCCGGTCATGGTATCTTTTCCTACGCTTTTTTCGTTCAGCTTCGCATATTTCCCAAGTGGTTTTTCCACCGCTTGTACACCTTTTAATTCGCACAAATTCGCAATCCCCAATTTCTGCAAATTCGGAATATTTAATCGTTCAGTATATTCTGCAATGTGTCCCAATGTATTTACACCGGAATCACCGTAATCTTTTGAGTCATCCATTTCTCCTATTCCCAGAGAATCTAATACAATCGTAAAAATGCGTTTATATTTGTTCATAACGACTCCTTTCCAACCAGAATTTAAGGACAAAAAAAGAACTGAACCTTGCAAGATTCAGTTCTTAGTGCGCGATCAGGGGCTCGAACCCTGGACACCCTGATTAAGAGTCAGGTGCTCTACCAACTGAGCTAATCGCGCATCGCATTTCATAACGCAAGGTTTATTATATATTGCTTTTCAAAGAAATGCAAGCATTTTTTTACTAAAAATCCCTTAATAATTCTTTTCCCTATTGCATGTCTTAAGTTTGCTCTTAGGATTCAGTGCCTTGTATACTTCCCAAAAGGATTTTCGAAATCTTCTCACACATCTCTGATATGTTTTGCAGTGATAAAAAAAATTACAATGTCGCCTCATACATAGCACCATTTCTCTTTTTTATTAATATATCCTTGTTGCAATCAATTTGTGAATCGGATTCCCTTGAGCAGAAAATTTTTCTTCATATTCTGTCATAACATTCCCTTGATTCATAGCCGCATCATGATGCAAATCAAATGTGGACCCTAGCAATTTCCAACCAGCCTCTTCCACTTGTTCTAATGAAAACTCAAACAATGGACGATTGTCTGTTTTAAACTCCACCACGCCTTCTTTTGCCAGCACCTTCTCATACTGTGCAAAAAATACAGTGGACGTCAAGCGTCTCCTTGCATGCCTCTTCTTCGGCCACGGGTCGGAGAAATTCAAATATATTTTCTCCACTTCTTCCGCTTCAAATACATCCGGAAGTTCCATTGCATCCATGCATATAAATCTGACATTGGTAAGTTCACAGAATTCCTCCGTATCGAATTTCTCCAATGCACGAAGCAAAACACTGGAATACCTTTCAATTCCTATGTAATTAATTTGTGGATTCTGCTTTGCAAGAGTTAAAATAAACTGCCCTTTTCCCATACCAATTTCAATGTGGATGGGATTACTATTTTCAAATAGCGTGTTCCACTTTCCCTTACATTCTTTACTTTCCTTTACAGCAATCGGATGACGTCTAATAACGTCATCCGCACCTGGTATATTCCTTAATCTCATGTTGTTCCTCTCTGTCTAGTACTCAAAAATCGCAACGCCATACGGCGGCAAATCATAAGCAAATGAATACGGTCTTCCGTCACACTCTGATTTTTCTGCTTTGTAAACTAACGGACGTTCCTGACCTGTTCCACCATATTTTAACTCATCGCTATTGATAATCAATTTGTACTGTTTGCTCTTTGGCACTCCCACACGGTAATCCGGTCTTGCCATCGGTGTCATGTTGCATACAAATAACAAGTTTTTCTTTTGGTCCTTCGAATGTCTTACAAAACTATAAATGCTTCTGTCCGCATCATCTGCGTTAATCCATTCAAATCCTTCCCAGTTATCGTCACATTCATACATGGCTTTATTCTTCTTATATAAATGTAACAAATCTTTCGTAAATTCCTGCACATTTCTATGCCATTCCTCACCCAGTAAGTACCAGTCAAGTTCCCGCGCTTCGCTCCATTCCTGTAATTGGGCAAAATCTTGTCCCATGAACAATAACTTCTTTCCGGAATGTCCCATCATAAATGCATAACCAGCCTTCAGATTTGCAAACTTATCAAATCCAAGTCCCGGCATCTTATTTAACATAGAGCATTTCAAATGTACAACTTCGTCATGAGATAAGACAAGCACATAATTCTCACTATAAGCATAGCTCATGGCAAATGTCATATTGTAATGCGCACCTTTTCTGAAATATGGGTCTAACTTCATATACTCTGTGAAATCATGCATCCATCCCATATTCCATTTCATGCTGAAGCCAAGTCCGTCATCCTCCGGTTTCCCGGTGACCTTCGGCCATGCAGTAGATTCCTCTGCAATCATCATGGTTCCCGGATTACGTCCCAGAATCACAGAGTTCAAATGCTTGAAAAATTCAATGGCATCCAAATTCTGGTTCCCGCCATATTTATTCGCAACCCACTCGCCATCTTTCTTTCCATAGTCCAGATATAACATAGATGCAACTGCATCTACACGCAAACCGTCAATGTGGAAATGTTCAATCCAAAACAGTGCGTTTGCAATCAAGAAGTTCTTTACTTCAGGTCTTCCAAAATTGAAGATTTTGGTTCCCCAATCCGGGTGCTCTCCTTGTCTTGGGTCTTCATGTTCGAAAACAGCAGTTCCATCGAACATAGCCAACCCATGTGCATCTTTTGGGAAATGAGCCGGAACCCAATCCAAAATAACACCGATATTATTCTTATGGAAATAGTTAATCATATAAGCAAAATCTTCCGGTGTTCCATAACGGGAAGTAGGCGCATAATATCCAGTCACTTGATAGCCCCAAGAACCATCGAACGGATACTCTGCAATACCCATAAGTTCGATATGGGTGTAACCCATTTCTTTGATGTACTTCGTAGCTTCTACTGCAAACTCACGATAGGTATAGAATCCATCGTCATCTCTTCCCGGATGACGCTTCCATGAACCAATGTGCATCTCGTAAATAGACACCGGGTTCACATGGAAATCCCATTCATTACGGGCCTCCAACCATTTCGCATCAGACCATTTTAAATTACTAATATCACTTACTCGGGAGGCATTCCCCGGTCTTACTTCTGCATAATTCGCAAATGGGTCCGCTTTATACAAACATTCCCCTTTCTTGGTTTCGATACAATATTTATACAACGCACCTTTATCTATTCCTGGTATAAAACAGCTGTAAATGCCTAATGGTTCTTGACGTTCCATCATATGTACACCTGGTTTCCAATCATTAAAATCTCCTACTACAGATACCGACACGGCATTTGGCGCCCACACAGCAAAATATACACCTTTTCTTTTCCCATCTTTTACAACATGGGACCCCATCTTTTTGTAAATCTCATAATGGTTTCCTTGTCCAAACAAGTATTGGTCCAATTCACCGACTTCGTATGCTTTACTCATGTTTAATACTCCTTCGCCTAAGGGCTCTCATTAATATCTTCATTATACTTTAAAACCTCGTAAAAAGAAAGAGTTTTGAGACATTTCCCGTCCCAAAACTCTTTTGCTTATCTGAAATCTTCTTCTTTTAAGATAATGCGGTCAGATTCATCTGTGTTCCTTCCAACCAGCTTCTTCACCAATTTCTTCAACGTGGTTCTGTTTGCATTCTCAATAGCATCATCTATGATGGCTTTTACGTCAGCAACCGTAACCACCTTCTCTTCTCTCTGAAGAATGTCGATATCACTATACAATGCGAGAATTCCCATCTCGTCAATCTTATACCCATTTTCTTTTGCATAGGTTTGACCAAATGTTACAAGCTCATCATTGATAAATACCGGTAGGTCAATACGAGAACTAAACTTTTTCGCAAAGTTTGGAAATTCATTCATAAGTCGCTCAATTGGTTTTCTTTCATCTTCAAGAACAACAAGAAGCTCTCCTGTCTGTCCCTCCATCAATTCACACAGATCATCAATTGTGTTGCGTTTTAATCTGGAAGCTTTTTCAATAACGAGTGCTCCGCCGTGAAGTTTTTCCACAATATCACTTACATTCTTATTGTTAAGCGCATCTGCTTTTACAATCGCAACTTTTCCATGTTTCATTTTTCTGGATTTTTGGATTGCTTTTACAATATTAACTGCAAGAACTGTTTTTCCTGAACCTCTACGCCCAACAATGAGTACATTTCCAATTCTGGATGTTCCATATCTGGACTTACACTTCTTGTCCTCTTCTAATACCTTAACGATCTGTTCACTCATACCATGTACCGGAACGAAATATGAGAACAATTTCTTCTGCTCTTCTGTAAGGCCAGCTTTCAGTCCTATATCACTATGCGCTTCTAAATCGTAACGTCCTTGAACAACAAAGCCTGTATCATATTGTGTGCCTGCATTGGATGGTTCTTCTGGTTGGTAAGGTGGAATAACTGCGCTTGCTACAGCCACCTCTTCCATCGGTGTCTCATCCGGAACCTCTACACGGGCCGCACTTGCCAGCGCTTTTGCAGACAATGCAATCTCTTGTGTATCTCCAAGTTTAATGCCTTCTTCTGTCTCTGCTTTCTCAGCACTTGGTTGCAGTTCTCCCATACCTTCAACTTCCTTTGCAACCATCTTTTCAATGTCTGCTGTTTCCGTGTATGTGATATCAATTTCAGGAACATCTATCGCCTCTGTCACAGGTGCACTGGTAGGCTCATCCGGAGTTGCGATAAATTCGTCAACCTCTTCCTTGCCTGGCAGTTTTATTTCCATTGCAGATAATTGCTCTACTACCTTTTGTAATAAAGGCTTGTCTTCTACAACCTCTTCTATTTCTTTTGCAGTTTTCTGTGCGTCAATCTCTGCCGACTCCGCTTCCAGTTCTTCCATCAATTTTCTGACATCATCAGACAGGATTTCTTCCTTTTCCTCTTCTGCCTTTTCAGCCTCTGCAGCAATCTCAGCTTTCTCCTGTTCCACGCGCTCAAACTCAGCCTGAATCATCTGTGCGTTTTCCATTTGCTGTTCTTGCCAATCCTGAACGATTTCTTCGATGGACATGGTCGGTTTATTGTCTGTTACTGTCTCCTGAACAACTTCTTCTTGGACTTCTTCAACTTCCTGAACTTCTTCAGCAGAATTCACTTCAACCGCAACTTCTTCTGGAGTTGGCTCCTCTGCAGGTGCTTCGACAACCACTACTTCCGGTACGATTTCTTCCGCTACTTCCACAGGAGTTTCTACAACCATTGTTGCCTCCTCCATTATAGGTGGTTCTTCTACTGTTGTTTCTTCAACTGCCGGCACATCTTCAACCACTGGTGCTTCCTCTACTACAGGTGCCTTCTCTTCTTCCAAGCGGCTCATATATTTCTCATGTTGCAATGGAGTTAACGGCTTGTACTGCATCTTCAATTCCATTGCTTTGTAAATATATTTACCTTCGCTAAACCAAAGAATCAAATCATCGCACTCTTCCAAGCACTCAGAAATCATTCCTTCTTCTTTATATAATCCAGCAAGTTCAAATGCCCATTTCTCTACATACTCTACTTTTTTAAACTCTTCCAAAACAGCAATCTGCTCTGCAAGCGGAGCATTTTTACTTTTTAGAATTTTATATTTAAAAACAAAACGGTTCGGGTCGTTTGGCGCCAACGCTACAAATTCCTCATAGCAGTCCATTGCTTCCTTCACTTCGTTCATTTTAAGAGCAAGCGTTCCGAGACGATAGATAATCTTCTTGCTGTCTGGTTGGCGGTCATATGCCAAGAATAAAATGTCTCTTCCCTTTTGATATTCTCCGTTATATTCATAAACTTCGCTTACTGCACAAAGAACTGCAACGTTTTTCACTTTGCGCCAGTCAATGCTTTCTGCAATCTCATAAGCTTCCTTATATGACTTGTTCTCCAAGCACTTAAGCATCTGTTCTGTTTTTTGACGATATTCGTGTTTATCCACCGTATTTCACCCCTATTAAAAACTTTCATACATATGAATTATTTTATCACACACAACATACAATGTCAAAATGCTTGTAACAAAAATGTAACATTTTTTGCTACTATTCAGCCATGCGACAAATATAAAATCAAACGTGTCATGCTTGCATGTAAGCGTATGATTTTAATGTTTGTCATATGGCGCTTAGCCATAAACCTCAGACAGAGCTGTAAAACAGCGTATGGCAGCTTGCTGACATGTCTGAGGTCTTTGTGGCTGAATAGTTGCAATTTCTATCACACATAAAATGGCAGCCATCATAACCTTTTATAATGACTGCCATTTAATATTCATTTTTATTCATTTGTTTTCTATTCTCACATTTGGAGGATATTTGTGATATAAACCTGTGTGCCTATTTATCTAAAGTTATATCAAAACCCATCTTTCCTTTTTATTTGATGTTTCTTTACACATCTTTTTATATAACTTTATTTTTTATAATGGTATTATTTTCAATATGTCTGCAAATATATCATCTTTCCCTTTTTCATCCAGATTTACTTATACTCTCCAAATCCCTTTTTACATTTTCATATTCTTCTGGAATTATAATCTATGGTAAAGGCTTTCATCACAGGTCGTTACATTTGCCATACCACTAACATATTGAATTATGCACTCTACGTTGTCCACTGGATTCTCAGCCTCCCTTTCCCTCAACTATTCTTAAAAAAATTCTTTTTCTTCTAGGTTTCTTACTTTTAAAATTTTCCTTCCCATTTCGGATGTTTCATATTCGTTATATTTCCTTTCTCGTCAGAAATATCTGATATGAAATCTATCTTACTTGAAAATCCAAAACTTTCTTTTTCAGAAACATTTTCTATAAGAAAATTCCTCTTTCTTTAAGTGGTTTGTTTTGTTGTATTCATACTAACATCTAGTCTTGTATTTGTCAATACTATTTTGAAATATTTTTTAAGTTATTTTTCTTCTTGTTTTATTTGTCTGAATTATCTGAAAATTCACTTTCAATCCAAATAACAATCACTTAACATGACCAAAAGCGCAGCCAGGCAAATGCCATGCTGCGCTTTGGAATACTTATCCCTTATAATAATTAATCAAGCATCCCTTCAAGATAATCTCTCTTTCATTATCTGTAAGGTCTCCAAGTTTGAGTTCAATTTCCTTCAATCCTTCACCAACTACAAATGCTTTTACTACATCCCATTTTTCTTCTACTGCTTTTCTCACATTCGGAACAAAAATGTAGTCGCCGTTTTGGAAGCTGAGTACTTCATGGCTTTCCTCTGTAATAAATGGAAGCATACCCCAGTTGATCAAGTTAGAACGGTAACGCTTTGTCGCATACTCATTTGCAATGTTTGCCCAACCGCCAAGTACCTTTTGACAAGATGCTGCCTGCTCACGAGCGGAACCATCGCCTGGTTTTACTGCAAAAATTGTGCTTCCAACACCAAGGTTGCCTTCTCCAACTTCCGGATAAGCAGTATGGATTGTAGCCATAACCGGTTTCAATTCCTCCAATACTTCTAATGGACATGTGCCAGCCTCAATAGCTTTTTGTGCTTTTTGCACTTCTTTTGCACGTCCAACATATGCAGGGTCCTTACGAGATAATGCAAACTCCGCAAGTCCAAGTGGGTTTGAACGATAGCTTGAAGTTTCACCAGATGGAATCAATTCATCTGTTGTTGTTACAGGGTCATGTATCTCTGAAACAACTTTAAGCACAAGGTTCTCTGGAAGTGCTGACATCGCCGGCCAATCCTTAATGTTTGGTCCGAATTGGATTTCTACATCTGGGTCTGCTACACCTTTGCTATCAAATACACGGTTTGCGTAAATACTTGCATCAAAGTGATATTTTGGTGCCTTGTATTCCATATCCATTACATCCGCTGCCGATGTTAAGTAACCTTTGTTTGCCGCAGTAGCTGCAATCGAGCGGGCATCCATAAGCGCAACAGAAGAAATCTGTCCACTTTGCAACTTGGAACCTTCACGGTTCGGGAAGTTTCTTGTTGAATGACGAATACTAAATGCATTGTTAGCCGGTGTATCGCCTGCGCCAAAACATGGTCCGCAGAACGCTGTTTTCACGATTGTACCTGCCGCCATAAGGTCAGCCACTGCACCATTTCTAACAAGCTCCATATAAACAGGTGTACTTGCAGGATATACGCTGAGTGTAAATGCGTCTGAACCAATATTTTTACCACGCATAATATCAGCTGCCGCGCAAATATTTTCAAATCCACCACCTGCGCAACCAGCAATAATACCTTGTTCTACGTACAATTTTCCATTTCGGATTTTATCTTGAAGCGAGTATTCCACTGCACCGTCAAGACTTACCAATGCTCTCTGTTCTACATCGTGAAGAATGTCTTTCAAGTTCGCATTTACTTCATCAATTGTATAAACATTACTTGGATGGAATGGCATTGCAATCATAGGTTTGATTTTGCTCAAATCTACATAAACCACGCCATCATAATAAGCCACTGCACCAGGATTTAATTCTTTATAATCCTCTACACGTCCATGGGTTTCATAGAATTCTTTGATTGTGTCATCTGTTTTCCAAATGGATGAAAGACAGGTTGTTTCCGTTGTCATAACATCGATACCAATACGGAAATCTGCGCTAAGTTTGGCAACACCTGGTCCTACAAATTCCATTACCTTATTGTTAACGTATCCATTTGCAAATGTTGCACCGATAATTGCAAGAGCAACGTCCTGTGGTCCAACCCCAATAGATGGTGCCCCATCTAAGTAAATTGCAACCACACCCGGCATTTTGATGTCATATGTTTTGTTCAATAATTGTTTTACTAACTCCGGTCCGCCTTCACCCATAGCCATAGTACCAAGTGCACCATAGCGGGTATGGCTGTCTGAACCAAGAATCATTTTTCCGCCGCCTGCCAGCATTTCTCTTGCAAACTGATGGATAACTGCTTGATGAGGTGGTACATATACTCCACCATATTTTTTTGCACATGTAAGTCCAAACATGTGATCATCCTCGTTAATCGTTCCACCAACTGCACATAAACTATTGTGACAGTTTGTTAAAACATACGGAATTGGGAATTTTTCTAATCCGGATGCTCTCGCAGTCTGGATAATTCCAACAAATGTAATGTCGTGTGATGTTAATTTATCAAATTTAATCTTCAGACGGTTCATATCAGAAGACGTATTGTGCTCTTTCAAAATACTGTACGCTATGGTTTGCTTCGCTGCTTCTTCTTTTGTGATGCCTTTAAAGCAACCTTCCGTATCTTGTACAAGCTCTGTTCCATTTACAAGGAACGCACCTTTGTCGTATAATTTTATCATTTTGTTTCCTCCTAATGTTGCCGGTGTTTATTCTTGACTTCTCAAAAATTTCATATGGTCAGATACCATAAGTGCAATCTTAAACGTAAGTGCATCGTCAAACGTCTTTACATCCAAACCTGTCGTCCTCGTTATTTTATCTAACCTATAACCTAAGGTATTACGGTGCAAATACATTTTACGAGCGGTCTCGGAAATATTTAAGTTGTTTTCAAAAAATGAATTTACCGTTGCTAGTGTTTCCTTATCAAGTTGTTCAATGGCATTTCCATGGAAAACTTCCTCAATAAACATCTCACAAAGAGAAATTGGAAGCTGATGAATCAGACGGCCAATTCCAAGCTCATTGTATGCAAGAACACTTTTCTCCACATAGAAAATACGTCCCACATCCAACGCCATACTTGCCTCTTTATAGCATTTTGACACATCCTTCAATTCTTCGATGATTGTTCCATAGGCGACGCGAACATCCACCATAGCCTCTGAACCAAGTGCATCTACAATTGACTTAGCAATTTCATTAACTTCTTCATAGTCATCTGTCTTTTCTAATGCTTTAATCAAAATAATGTGTCCTTCATCCACAGATGTGACATAATCTCTTGCGCCTGTAGAATATAGGCTTTTCATAGTTTCTAACACCAGACTGTCGCTCTGTTTTTTAGGCTCCACAACAAATACCATGCGTTTTGCTTCAATATCAACATTTATCTTTTTGGCCTGATTATAAACGTCTACCAAAAGTAAATTGTCTAAAAGCAGTTGTTGGAAGAAACGATTCTTGTCCACACGTTTTTCCAGCAATTGATTCACATGTTCAAATCGGCTGACACAAAGTTTGCCCAGCACTTCTACATTATCCATTACATTATGTATAGCAAACACATAAACCAATTCCCCGTCATAACGGATTCCAAAACATGCATTTTGCTTTGATATATATAAATCTGCATCATCTTTTTCCAGAAATGCCTTTACATCTTTTGCGGCTACTTCTACACCTTGTGATGTGGACGCAATACATTTCCCTTGCAAATTCCAAACGGAACACTCCTCATTTATAATCGCCTTTACCTCTTCAATAATTTCGTATAACGTATGATTCGCCAACAACTTACCTTACCTCTTTCTGTAAATTAAGCCAAAGCTACCTTTTGGGGTAGCTCTGGCCCTTGCTTTATTATAATCTCTTTAATAATTCTTCTCTTTCTTTTTCATAACCTGGTTTACCAAGTAATGCAAACATATTTCTCTTGTAATCTTCAACACCTGGTTGGTTGAATGGGTTAACACCTAAAA
>JAZRQP010000124.1:0-6692 GCA_045649885.1 Faecalimonas sp. | reverse complement strand
TGGGGTACCCTCTGCCTGACTCCCATTTAGAAATTGCAGTTCGGGACACAAAAAGAACCTCTGCAAGTTCTTCTTGGGTAAGTTCTTTTTGCTTTCGGAGTTCCTGTAATTTTTCGTTAAATTCCATAATATCTGCTCTTTCCGAAAATAACCACTATACGGTAAATTCAAATTTGTCTATTTCCATTATATCATTTTAATTTCATCTAATCTTGAAATAATATATTTATACACCTCATACACTTCATCATAATTATCGAATGTAAATGTGTTTTCATCAAAGAAATTACTAGCCTTATTATTTCCTTTAGGAGAGGCTGTTTCCAACTGTAGATAACCTATCGTAAGTCCCGGTTGTTTAAATTGAACGCCTATGACATCTTTGAGATATATAGTTTTTTCGCCATCTGTTGCATTTTGTGTGACAATAGAACCCAGTGTGACACCTGTTTTTATTACACACTTATGTGGATATACCGTCAACCTTCTCCCTCGATTGCCTTTCAATTCATACAATGGGTTCGCCCCATGCACTGAATAATCAAAACTACTCGATTGCACCTCTTGTGCTTCCTCTATTTCCTCCATCTTATCTTCGTCTATGTAGATTGTCTCTCCAACACCTTTTTCTTTTGGGTCTAACCCACAGTAATAACAAAATTCGCAATCATCCTCAATTATGTTACCACAATTAACGCAATGTATCATAACTTCCACCTGACCTTCCTATTTTTTTGATTATATATCCTTTTATTTATTCTACACACATTTTCACAAACTCTTCAAAGGATTTTGCAACTTCAAGAAAAATGTTATTTAGGTTTGTGGTTGTTACAATACCATATGCCGCCAATACCATTGGTACCAGCATTTGAACATCCACTCACAGAGCATTTATGTTCACGACAATAGAAACTACCATCGACACGGTCCTTTCTACAACTATGGCAATCATGATTAGAGCAATAATTTATATCAGAGTCAGAAAAAGATTGCTTTGGATTTGAGCAATTTGAGTCTTGACATTTATGTGTAAGGCAATAGCCACTATTTTGATACCTATCTGCTTTACAATTACTTCCGTTACAGTTATGAGATTTACAATAGTTTGAACCATCTTCTTTTTGGCTTTGGCATTCGTTACATTTATGCTGTAAGCAATAACTTGAATTGTACTGTGCTTCTTTACAATCCCAAACAGAGCAATTATGGCTTTGACAAAACAAAGAACCATCTTCCTTTGAATTTGCACAACCATTATGTCCACACATATGTGTTGAGCACCAACGAGATGAATTGCTGCTTTTTGCATTATTGCATTGACTCATATCACATTTATCAATTGTATTTGAAGGCTCTGTTTCTGTTGTAGCGTTATTCTGAGTAGACTGATTTTTTTCATTAGATGTTTTATTATCTGTAGGTGTGGTATTTTCTGGTTTTGTTTCCGAGGTACTTTCATTACCTGTAGACTCATTATTTAGTGAAGAATTCTCTGTACCTGTAGTAGAATCTTCATTTTCTGTTTCTTGTTTTTCCTCTTCTTTCAAATTAGCACCACATTCACTACAATACGATGCCTCTTTTGAAATTTCCTCTTTGCATTTAGGGCAATTAACACTTGTGTTTTTTTGTCCACAAGCAACAAGTGATATTATAAGCATCAAGGATGTTAAAACTGCAATCGTTCGTTTCATTCTGTTTCTCCTTTGTAATACCTTTTTACATTTAAGCACAAAGATAAGCAAAGAAGTACATCTCCTTTGCTTATCTTATGTTGCTTAATCTTCTTCTGAATAGTCACAATTTGAACATTCCCAAATCTCTCCATCCCAATGTAAACAGCCACCGCATTCAGGGCATGGACGAATTTCTTCATCATCTTCTACTAATTCACCAGAACAATATGGACAATGAGAATATTCTGACTCGTCGTATACTTTATCGCACCATGGGCACATCTGCATTCTTTCCACCTCCTCCATATAAAATTTATATCATAAAAAAACCAAAATGAAATCTCATACAAATTCGCTATTTACCGAACCAATAGTTTGAATTCTATTTACATATATAATATCATCTTTACCTTGCCTTGTGAATACGCAAAGCCCCCCAAATAAGAGATATTCTTTCGGTTTTTGATATACAAGACTAATCATCCACAAATGCCTATAAATACCATCCGTGTTCGCGATGGATAGCCGGACCACGCGGAGTTTGTCCTGCCCAATCTCTTTCACTTTTGATTTTGTCAAACAAATCCAAAATTCTTTTAAATCCATCTCTTGAAGCATCGTCATACTTCGGGGAACAGAACATTTGTCGCACTTGTTCTCGCTCAACTTCCCACTGTGCATCGGTTAATTTTTCAATCCATGCGCAACTGTATTTGGATGGCTCTCCATTTGCAAAGACTGCATATAATGCCGCCCCACTAACTGCTAATCCTCCTAAAACAAGATACCAAATTTTGTTCATATCACAACCTCCTTGATTTTTATTCACTTATAGTCCAATTGATTAATTTTGTCAGCCATACTGGCATAACCCCGTCTCTAAGTGGTGTTTTATTCCACAAACATAAAAATGTTTCACAAAACGGTCTTTTCTTTAAATAATTTGTTGCTTCTGATATGTACTCTTGCATGTCTCCTCCTATACAAATCCATATTCCTGTTTAAGATACGGCACAAAACGTTTTAGATGTTCAACCAACCTCATGATTCGGTAGTCTTTGCTCTTTGTTAACAACAAAGTATTTATCCGAACACCTCCTTTGCACAGGTCATAACTATTATTTGAATAATTTTTCGTAAAGAGATATTCCTCCCTTCCAGCAGAGTCTCTCAAAAAATAGTCTATTTGCTTTGTATGGTCCCCAAAGTTTTTCCTACCAATAACAACAAGATTTTCCTTGAACATTTTTATCCTCCTTTCCTCACATCATCTCTTCTTTATCTGTGTATCCGCCAAAACAAGCAATTGCTTCTGCTATAAAATCGCATCCTTGTTCGCCGTATTTCGTTTTATTTATCTCCCTTACATCGCCTGCCATAAATGATATTCCATAGTATCGTGCAAATTGTTGCGGTGTTATTTCCCCCACTTCTTGCTCTAAAATATGCCCCCACTCTTCATAAATCATCTTGACAAGTAACTGCACTTCCGGATGTTGATGACCCAAATCTTTTCGTTTAATAACCTGATGTAACAGCATTTCCACCGCGCGGGTCTCCTCTGTCACTAAAGATTGTAAATCCATTTCGTTCAATATACTAAGCAACTTCCCAAGTTCCGAGTCTTCCAACTCTTCATCCGTTGACTTTAACACTAAATCTGCAAGTTCCTGATATCTCATCATCGAGTCGTCTTCTTGGATGTTCCATTCGTTTAAAGCCTTTTCGCAAAACTCATCTGCTGTGATGCTTCCCATCTCTTTAGGTCTAGATGGAAATCTTCCGAAAAGTTTAATAGTTTTGGCATAATTGATATGCTTTACTTTCTCTTGCACAACTGTTTCTAATTCCTTAATCTTTTCACCTATTGATTCTTGGAAATCAAACTCCGGATTGTCTCGCATCACAATGATTTCGTCAATTGAATAACCCATTCCTTGCAGAATTTGGATTGCCCAGAGCCCTTCCACTTCTTCCTCACTATATTCCCTACGTTGATTATAAGTGTTTCTCGGCAATAACCCTTTGCCTTCATAATAACGAATCGCACTTCTCGTGATTCCCAAATTATCCTCAATCCATTTTAACCGATATGTCATAGTGTTTACCTCCTTCATACTTACATGCTAACAGGTGGTTGTTGCGACCGCGCAAGCACTTTCTGAAATTTTTTTTAATTTTATTTTTTCAATCCAAATAACGCTATCAAACCGATAACTGCCAGCACAGGCATTGCTATGTAGAACAGCCCCATCAACGCTAGTACGATAAGCACTACTGGCAAGAAAACTATCGCGAACAAAATCTTTGTAATTCCCCATGCTGCTTTGATTGCAAAGAATAAGATTTTACCAAAAATAACAAACATCAAAATAGTAAATATTAATTCCAACATTCCTTCTCACTCCTTTCCTCTATGCACTGAATCCGAATTCCGCAAAATCAAACATACTTCCCAATGTACTACCTGATGATGAAGGTGTCAGTGCATCTATCACATGTTCTAATGCCTGCTTGCAAAGTTCCGGAGTTCTTACAATCCTCAAAAGAATCGCTGTATTTCTCGCGTCATCTAACGCGTCGTGTTCTCTTCCTTCGAAATCGACCCCTGCATACATTGCTGCATTTTTGAGTGATACCGAATTCTCAAGATGTAACTTTTCCCCATACTCTTTTTGGAAGTCTTCCCAATCGCTCAATAATTGTTGGTTTTCATCATCAAGAACAATGCCTTTCAACTCAACTTCCTTGACAATTTGCTCCAAGTCGCTTTCGCTCCACTGATAAATATGTACCTTCTTGTCAAGACTTCTACACCAAGCAAAGAATGTTTTTAATGCTTCTTCAAAATATGGGGCCTCTGCAACCATCTCTGTCGTAATTCCTGTTAAGTTTTCAAAATACGGTGTGATTCTATCGTTGTACTGTGGCTTCACTAATGTCTTAAACGAGCCTATTTCATTATAGGAATCATCCAGCACAACAGCACCGATTTCAATTACTTCTCTGCCCCAAACTTGTCTTTCCTCTTTATACTCTTTCGCTAATCCATTCATTTCCAGGTCAACTACAATATGTTTCATACCTTTATCCTTCTTTCTTTAAAATTAATTTTGATTTGTTTTGTTTCGGTCTCGCTCCACCAATTTGACTTCTATGCCAATTTGTTTCGCATATTCTGGATGTTTCTTAATCCTATTCATCAGTTGAAGTAATAAAATTCTGTTTTTTGTTCCCATAATCCTTCTCCTTTTCAACTCTGATATGATATTCTTAAAATCAACTTCTTTATTTGATAAAAATATGATACAATCTATCCATGATTTGATATACATCCATCTTGGAGTAAAACCATATTGTTTTTCACCAACTTTGGAGTATTGAGGGGGAAACTTTTACTATGTCAAAAGAAACTACTAAAGAGAACAAAAATCCATATTATGTAATGCGTGAGGAAAAAGACTGGACTAGAGAATATGTATGTTATGAAAAACTCGATGGTCTAATCTCGCATAACAAATTGGAAAAAATCGAAAATGACCGAATCAACATTCATCCAGATGATGTGCTGTTATTGGCACAGGCTTACGACGCTCCAGAACTCTGTAATTACTATTGTTCTCATGAATGTCCTATTGGACAAAAATACGTTCCAGAAATTCAGGTAAAAGACCTTTCGAGAATTGTATTAGAAATGCTTGCGTCATTAAATTCTGTCGAGAAAGAGAAAAATCGACTGATTGAGATTACGGCTGATGGAGAGATTACTGATGATGAAATAAAAGATTTTATGACCATTCAAGAGCAGTTAGAGAAAATCTCTATGACTGTGGAAGCACTACAACTCTGGACTGAAAAAATGCTTGCTTCACATAAACAAGAAAAGTAGATTTGATTTACATCTAAATATTTGCTTTCTATACATAACAATAGCCTAGAACTTGGTGTTCCAGGCTATATTTTTTTCAATATTCGATTACACAAATTGGAATTTGTCAAATGCTTTTTACTGGATGCAGTTCAATATATCCTCTTGTACCAATAGGTTCCAATTGAATACGAGGGTTGCTATCATCCCAAGTATATCCAATACTTTGAGGGTTATACTTTTTGATAGCATCCCACATCTGCAGGATGGCTTCTTCAAAATCCTCTTCTGCAAAAGGTTCACCTTGGAACATAATGTATTTGCATTTGGGCAATTCGATAACATCAAAACCTTCTGGTATTTCGCCAGAATAGTCCATTGCAACCTCTACACCCTGCACATATTCAGATGTTCCTGCGTTGATGTACTTTTTAGGAAGCCATAAGCACACTGGTTCACCACAGATAGATTTCATACTACAGAGCAGTCCCCATACATCGCAACCAACTTCTTCACAATATTTAAAGTATTCTGTTGCTTCTTTTCCTCGCTTGATAATAACTTTTCTTTCTGGTTTCTCAATTACTTGTACAAAAACACTTTTCACTTCGCTCATATCTTTGTTTTCCTTTCTATTTGCATACTTAATACCATAAGGTTTGAACAGATAGATTGGAGAAGGACAAACCGCATACTCATGTGGATTACAACCGAACTCTTTATAAAATGCTCTTTGATATCCATCCACACTTTCAAATCCAGCATCAAATGCAACATCAATAATTTTTACTTTTTCATCTCGCAATCGAAGTGCTGATTTAGATAATCTCAGTCGCCTAATATAAACTGCTGGTGTCATATGTAGCAAATCTACAAAAAGTCTATATGAGTACCAAGGTGAGTACTGCGACACATTTGCAAGGTCAGCCATTGTAATATTTGTTTCAAGGTCTATTGCAATATAGTTCTGCATTCTTTGATCCGCTTCGATATGTCCATCCATTTCTGTTCCCCTCCTTATGCTCATATTATATGGAAAGCCAAAAGTCTTTTCTCGACTTAATTTGCTAAAATGAGCGAACGGCACACGCAAGAATGACAGTTTGCCGTTTAGTGTACATATTGAAATTTACTTCTTTAATACT
>JAZRQP010000123.1:0-16610 GCA_045649885.1 Faecalimonas sp. | reverse complement strand
AGGTACAGGTAATATGGAACTTGTATTAGATAGAAAATTACAAGAAAAACGTGTATTCCCTGCAATCGATATTCCAAAATCTGGTACAAGAAGAGACGACCTTCTTCTTACAAAAGAAGAACAGGAAGCAGTGTATAACATGAGAAAAGCATTGAATGGAATGAGACCAGATGAAGCTGTAGAAAACATTCTAAATATGTTCTCAAGAACGAAAGACAATGCTGAATTTGTGGACATGGTGATGAAGTCAAAAATCTTCTAAAAAAGTACAATATTAACTTGCAATCTTAGAGTGATTGTGATACAATGGCAAAGATGTTTAGTAAACAGACTATCGCGGTTGGAATCGCGAAAATTCAATGAAGAGGTGAAAATCATGAGAGAAGGAATCCATCCAAAATATCATCAAGCGACTGTAACATGTAACTGTGGTAACACATTCGTAACAGGTTCTACAAAAGAATCAATCCACGTAGAAATTTGTGCAAAATGTCATCCATTCTACACAGGACAACAAAAAGCTGCTCAAGCTCGTGGTCGTGTTGATAAATTTAACAAAAAATACGGTATGCAATAATAATATGCAGATGTACGGGTTGAGGTTTATAGAATCTCAACCTTTTTTGTTTCGGAGGTATATATATGAAGTCATCAAACATAGGCGGTCAGGCAGTATTAGAAGGTATCATGATGAAAAATGGACCGAAGTACGCTGTTGCGGTGAGAAAGCCTGACGGTGAGATAGAAGTGAAAGTCGATGAATATAAAAGTGTTATTAAGTGGGAAAAACTAACCAAAATCCCATTTATCAGAGGCGCATTTAATTTTGTGGATTCCCTGGTACTTGGTATGAAAACGCTTACATATTCAGCAAGCCTTTGGGAAGAAGAAACTGAAGAACTGATTACCATAGAGGAAGCGGAGAAACAGAAAAAGAAAGAAGATTTAATTATGGGAATTACAATGGTGGTTTCCGTTATTCTTGCTATGGGGCTCTTTATGGTATTGCCATATTTTATCTCTGATTTATTTGCAGGAATTGTAACATCCCGTTTTCTTCGAACCGTGTTGGAATCGGTTGTGAGAATTTCGCTTTTTATTCTATATATATTAGGGGTTTCCCGTATAAAGGATATTCAGAGAACTTTTATGTATCATGGTGCAGAACACAAATGTATCAATTGTATTGAAAACGGCATGGAGCTTAATCTGGAAAATGTAAAGAAAAGTTCAAAGCAACATAAACGTTGTGGAACCAGTTTCCTGTTTTTTGTAATGATAGTAAGCGTGATTGTGTGTTTCTTTATTACCGTGGATTCCAAAATACTTCGTATTGTGCTACGCCTTGCTTTACTTCCTGTGATTGCAGGTATTTCTTACGAGATTATCAAACTGGCGGGAAATAGTAGTCATCCGTTGGTGGAACTTTTGAGCAAACCGGGACTTGCCATGCAGAATCTGACCACAAAAGAGCCAGAGGATGACATGATTGAAGTTGCCATCAAAGCGGTTGAAGAAGTATTTGACTGGAAAACATATTTAAAAGAAAACTTCAAGGAGAAGTAAGATGACCTTAAAAGAAGCTTATGAATATGGCCAGGAACAATTGAAGAATGCTGAGATAGATGACGCAGTTTTGGATGCATGGTACCTGCTTGAGCATGTCACAGGCATTTCACGCTCTATGTATTTTATGGATATGAACCGAGAAATTAGTTTGGAACAGGAGTCCAGGTATAGAATCTATATAGACAATCGGGCGAAACACATCCCATTGCAGCACATTACCGGTGTGCAGGAATTTATGGGATTTGAATTTTGTGTGAACGAGCACGTGTTGGTCCCAAGGCAGGATACCGAAGTGTTGGTAGAACGTGTGTTAGAGGATTTGGATTCTGACATGCAGGTGTTAGATATGTGTACTGGTTCCGGATGTATTTTACTAAGTCTGCTTAAACTGTGTGCTTGTCCTAATGTAACTGGAGTTGGGGTAGATATTTCCCAAGAGGCACTTCAGGTGGCGAGAAAAAATGCAAATAGTCTGGAAGTGGCTGCACAGTTCTTACACAGCGATTTGTTTGAAAAGGTGGAGGGCTTGTATGATATTATCGTATCAAACCCACCCTATATTCGGACATCTGTGATAGAAGAATTAAAAGAAGAAGTGAAATTTCATGATCCATACCTTGCCCTGGACGGCAAGGAGGATGGACTTCATTTCTATAGAAGAATTGTGGAAGAAAGTCCAAAGTATTTAAAAAAAGGTGGAAAACTATATTTTGAGATTGGGCATGACCAAGGAGAAGATGTGAGTAAGCTGATGAAAGATGCCGGATTTGTTGATGTTACGGTGAAAAAGGATTTGGCAGGGCTTGACCGAGTGGTCTTTGGCATGTACAATGTGTAGTAGCAAATAATGAACAGCAGAAAAAAGGAAAAAGTAGGCTGTACAAATTTACTTGGTGGTGGTTTGCTGTTCCAGTGGTAAGACAATGGAGGAAATAACATGTTTGATAGATTAGATGATTTGCTCATCCGATATGAAGAACTTATGAGTGAGTTACAAGAGCCGGATGTGGCGAATGACCCAGTTCGTTTTCGTAAATTAATGAAGGAGCAGTCTGATTTGGCTCCTATCGTTGAGGCATATACAGAATATAAAAATGCGAAGCAAGCCATCGTTGATAGCGAAGAGATGCTGGAGATGGAATCGGATGAAGAGATGCGTGAGCTTGCAAAAGAAGAATTGTATGAATCGAAGAAACGTGTAGAAGAATTAGAGCACGAGCTTAAGATTTTGCTTCTTCCAAAGGACCCTAATGATGATAAAAACATCATGGTGGAAATTCGTGCAGGCGCAGGTGGAGATGAATCTGCATTGTTTGCAGCGGAAGTGTACCGTATGTACTCTCATTACGCAGAAAGCAGACGTTGGAAGACTGAGATGATTTCCTTTAGTGAAAATGGAATTGGCGGATTCAAGGAAGTTGTATTTATGGTAAGCGGTCAAGGCGTATATTCAAGAATGAAATACGAAAGTGGTGTACACCGTGTACAACGTGTACCGGAAACAGAATCCGGCGGACGTATTCATACATCTACTATTACGGTAGCAGTTATGCCGGAGGCGGAAGAGGTTGACGTTGTAATCGATGAAAAGGATATCCGTATTGACGTAATGCGTGCATCTGGAAACGGTGGACAGTGTGTCAACACAACTGACTCAGCAGTACGTTTGACTCACCACCCAACGGGTATTGTAATCTATAGCCAGACAGAGAAATCACAGTTACAGAACAAAGAAAAAGCATTCCGCTTACTTCGTTCTAAACTGTATGAATTAGAATTGGAAAAGCAACAGTCTGCAGAAGCAGAAGCCAGAAGAAGCCAGATTGGTACCGGTGACCGTTCTGAAAAAATCAGAACCTACAACTTCCCACAAGGACGTGTAACAGAACACCGTATCAAGTTGACTTTGTATAAGATTGATAGTGTTATGAATGGTGATTTGGATGAAATCATCGATAGCCTAATTGCAGCCGACCAGGCGGCGAAGTTGGCTCGGATGAATGAATAATTATGATTATTTTAAAAACTACGGTGTAAAATACACAACTTTGTATACACACCGTAGTTTTTTGCTTTTTAAATTTACAACACTCGCACTTCAAATGCAGTTGTCTGCGGAGGTATGCTCGCGGTTGTAAAATTGGCATGGCGTACACGGACACGCATACCAGGGGTAAGCCTTGAGAAGTTGATTGGTCTGCCAATACGGTCAAAAATCATAGCGTTTTCAGGTACATTGAAGCGGATAATCGAAGAAAAGTCGCGGTCACTGATGGTAGTGAAGCTACGATTGTTTCTGTCCACATCTAAAATATTTCCAATCGTAATATCATCAGGTCTTTGTCTACCTCTTATGCGAATTAAATACGCAGCAGCTTGCGGAGGAATGCTCCGGGTAAAGGCTGAAGAAACAGCTGCGTTAATGGTCATTCCCTCCCTTAGCGCATTTACTGTTACAGGAGCACCGCTTGCATTTAAAATAATGGTTCGTGGTCTGACGACCAGTCTTAGCGTTTGCTCATTTCTTTGATTTCTTTCTCTGCTTGTGTATGTGATAGTTACAAATGTGGTACCACGTTCAGAAGTTATATCTTGAATAACAGCATTTGTAATATTTGTAACGGGCATAGTTTCACCTCTTTTTTTATTAGTATATTCAAAGCACAAAACTGAGTGTGGATATAAAAAGAAAATCGTAGCATTAAGCAAGTTTATAAAAAGTTTATTGAATCGATGAACAATGAATGATAGAATATGAAATATCGATAAATTATGGTAAATTATGAGGAGATAAAGAAACATGGGTTTTTTTAATTATGATAGTCCATTAATGAGCGGACTAGGGAAATTGGCGGATTTGGTAATTTTAAATCTGTTGACATTGCTGTTTTGTATTCCGATTGTGACGATTGGGGCATCTTTGACAGCCTGCCATTACGTGGCATTAAAAATTAGACGTGGAGAAGGTTATGTAATAAAGAACTTCTGGAAGTCTTTCAAGGAGAATTTTCTACAATCTACCGTAATCTGGTTGATTGTTAGCCTTGGTTTGGCATTTTCATTATTTGTAGCATTGTTCTTTAATGTGGAGGGAACCATGGCTTCTATTTCGCGTGGTGTACTTTTTGCGGCAACAGTATTCTGGGGCTTTATTGCCTGCTGGGTATTTCCATTGCAGTCGAAATTTGCAAACACCATAAAGAATACCATAAAGAATTCGTTCCTTTTGTCTTTTAAATATTTGTTCCGCACCATATTGATGTTGATTATTAATCTGCTTCCGGTAGTGCTTGTTTTGGTTTTGAGTTTCCAATGGTACAGCTTGCTTATCATGTTCGGATTTTCAGCACCGACCTACTTGTGTGCAATGTTGTACGATAAGAAGTTTGAGGAACTGGAAGAAATGATTACGCAAAGTCAAGCGGAAGTAGCAGGAGAGACAGAAGAAATACTTACAATTGAAGAAGGCGCAAACTAGATGGGAAAACACCAGAGCCTGTCAGGACAGACTCTTAGTATTAAGATCCCCAGTAGCAGGATTGTCTATAAGCTCACCATGTTCTGTAAAACGGGAGCCGTGACAAGGACAGTCCCAGGAACGTTCCTGCGGATTCCATTTTAATGCACATCCTAGGTGTGGGCAGCGTTTGGTTGTAGGAGTAAGGAGATTGGTGGTTGCTTCAAAAGCATTCATGAAAAGTTGTGTTCTTAGCATGGTTCTCGAAGGAGAGAAAACCGGTGCATAAGAGCACTCTTTTTTTGTTATCATATCGCGAAGAAGCATGGCTGCTGTCATGGCAGAGGTCATCCCCCATTTGTTAAAACCAGTTGCCACATAGAGATATTCTGTCCTTTTTGAATAGGCTCCGATGTATGGGACCTCATCCAAGGTCATGCAATCCTGAGTTGCCCAATAATAACGCGCCTGCGCATCGGGATAATGGGCTGCGGCAAATTCGGAAATTTCCTTCCAGTTTCCGCCGTGTTTTCCTGTGCGGTGGTCACCACCGCCGATGAGCAGGAGATTATCATAATTGCGGAAAGAGAACCCCTTATCATTTTCATCCACATACATACCCTTTACATTCGCCGCGTTTTCGTATGCGGTTACATAGGAGCGATGCTGATACATTTTCAAAAAATAACTTCCATGTTTATTTAAGAATGGGAAATGTGTGGTAACTATGATGTTTTGAGCTGTAATTCTTCCATGCTCTGTCATGGCAGTATTTGGCATGAGTTCTCGTACTTTGGTATGCTCGTATATAGAAAGTCCCTTCGAAATCTCGGCAAGGAACTTCAGCGGATGAAACTGCGCCTGATTTTCAAATCGTACAGCACCGGCATTTAACAGTGGAAGAGGAAGCTTTCCCACATAGTCGGCAGTATAGCCAAGCTGGTTTAGGGCATGCAATTCCTTCTCAAGCTTTGTCGGAGAATTGAGTGAATAGACGAAGGAATCTTTCGTCTCAAAATGGCAGTCCATGTTTTCGCAAAGTTTCCGGTATTCCTGTAATGCGGCTACATTTGCATCTAGATACATACGTGCCTTTTCCACACCAAAACGCTTTACTAGCTTGTGGTAAATGAGACCGTGCTGGATGCTGATTTTTGCAGTTGTGTTCTTGGTAATGCCACTGCAAAGCCTGTCTGCTTCTACGAGCACGTAATCGACACCTGCCTGTTCTAGCATATAGGCGCAAAGAATACCGGTGATGCCGCCACCGATAATTAACACATCTGTTTTGATATCCTTTTTTAATTGTTCAAAAGTTGGAAATTCTACAGAATCTGACCAAATGGAATTCATACTATCACCTCTGGATTTAGTATGAGAAAAAGAGGCAAAAATATACAATTGAAGTACAGTCTAAATTGGTATATAGTAGAATTGACAAGAAAGAGTGAATTGAAAGAAAGAACGAGAGATGAAAAGAAGATGAGAAAGAATTTAAAACGATTATTCAGTTATTATAAACCATATAAATTCCTGTTTTTCAGCGATTTATTTTTTGCAATGCTGGGGGCTGCAATTACGTTGGTGATGCCTCTTATTGTCCGTTATGTTACCAATGAAGTGGTATATTTTGAAGGGCAGAAGGCGTTGCAAACCATCTTTATTCTGGGTGGAGTGATGATTGCGCTGGTGCTTGTTGAAATGGGATGTAATTATTATATGACATACTACGGTCATATGATGGGCGCAAGAATGGAAGCCAACATGAGAAAGGACATCTTTGAACACTATCAGAAGCTATCATTTACCTTTTTCGACAACCGAAAAGTAGGGGAATTATTATCTCGTATCACGAGTGACTTGTTTGATATCACGGAACTATTGCATCACGGACCGGAGGATTTGCTGATTTCCTTTATTAAATTGGTGGGCGCATTTGTTATTTTAATTCGTATCAATTTGACGCTTACGTTAGTGACATTTACCTGTATACCGATTATGCTGGTGCTTGCTATTTACTTTAACCGTAAAATGAAACGTGCATTCAAAAGAAATCGTCAGCGTGTAGCGGAAATTAACACCCAGATTGAAGACAGTTTATCCGGTGTTCGTGTGGTGAAATCTTTTTCAAATGAAGAGATAGAGATAGAAAAGTTCCAAGAGGGGAATCGCAATTACATCGCATCCAAACGAGACAGCTATCGTTATATGGCGGGCTATCATTCCAGCGTGGGAGCCATGACTACCATGGTTACGGTAATCGTCATTGTTTTGGGCGGTTTGTTCATGAATGGCGGGGTAATTAAAGCCACGGATTTGATTACATTTTTGCTATATATTCATAACTTTACGGAGCCGGTTCGAAAACTCATTAACTTTGCAGAACAGTTCCAAAATGGATATTCCGGATTTGAACGATTTATGGAAGTGATGGATATTGAGCCTGATATTCAGGATGCAAAGGATGCGGTTTCTGTGAAAAATTTGGAAGGCGATATTGCCTTTGAAAATGTATCCTTCCATTATGAGAGCAATAAGGAACAGGTGCTGAAAAATATTAATCTGCAGGTTGCGGCAGGTGAGTATGTGGCACTTGTAGGTGCGTCTGGCGTTGGAAAGACAACTCTTTGTAGTCTGATTCCACGTTTCTATGAGGTAACGGAGGGTGCAATTAAGATTGACGGCATGGATATCCGCAAGATGAAACAGGCTGACCTTCGCAGTCGGATTGGTATCGTGCAGCAGGATGTTTACCTGTTTGCGGGAAATATCTTAGACAATATCCGCTACGGGAAACCAGATGCTACGGATGAGGAAGTTATCCTGGCAGCAAAACGTGCCAATGCCCATGATTTCATCATGAGTTTTCCGGATGGATATCAGTCGGATATCGGACAACGTGGCGTGAAATTGTCCGGCGGACAGAAGCAACGTTTGTCAATTGCGAGAGTATTTCTTAAGAATCCGCCGATTCTTATCTTTGATGAGGCAACTTCTGCCCTTGACAATGAAAGCGAGCTGGTAGTACAGCAGTCTATGGAAGAATTGGCAAAAGATCGGACAACCTTTGTGATTGCACATAGACTTTCCACTATTCGTAAAGCGCAAAGAATACTGGTGCTTACGGAGGAAGGAATTGCAGAGGAAGGAACGCATGAGGAACTGCTTGCGAAGAAAGGTGCGTATGAGGCGCTGTATAATCTGCAGTTTCGTTAGAAAAAGAATGTTATAAAAACTACCCAATATGTTAAAAATATGCTATGATTAATAGATTGAAATGACAAGGAGAAAAAACGTGGGAGAGATACGGTTTAGACGAACAGAGTTGGAAGATAGGGATATGATGCATGCATATTTTCGCAAGTTTCCAAGCAGAAGCTGTGAGAGAACCTATGCAAATGCATTGCTCTGGTCCAGACATTACCCTGTTCAGTTTGCAGAGGTAGAAAACACCTTGGTATTTCGCTCTACCAGTCATGGAGAGGCATACACCTATCCGGCAGGGGAGTCGGAAGATGTGAAGCGCGCGCTGGATTTCTTAATGTCTGACGCGAAAGAGCGTGGCGTACCATTTGTGTTATATCATATTACGCCGGAACAGTTTGAACAGATTGATGCCTGGTATCCGGGAAGGTTTGAACTGGAATTGAATCGAGACATCGCGGACTATATCTATGAGTCTGAGAAGCTGGCTACGTTAGCAGGGAAGAAACTCCATGCCAAGCGCAATCATATCAATAAATTTAAAGCGAATCACGAAAACTGGAGTTACGAGACCATGTCAGAAGATAATCTGGAGGAGTGTTTCCAGATGGCTCTGAAGTGGAGAAATGAGAATGGCTGTGAGGAAGATGAAGAGAAGAACGCAGAGATGTGCGTCACCTTAAATGCCCTTCGATTATTCAAGGAGTTGGAGCTGACAGGAGGAATTCTTCGCATTAATGGAGAGATTGTTGCATTTACCATTGGAGAGGAATTAAGCGAGGATACGTTCGTAGTACACATTGAGAAAGCATTTGCGGATATTCAAGGCGCATACCCGATGATCAATCAGCAGTTCGTAGAGCACGAATGCATGAAATATAAATATATCAACAGAGAAGAGGATACCGGTGCAGAGGGGCTTCGCAAGGCGAAGTTGTCTTATCGACCAGCCTTCTTGCAGGAAAAAGGTATTGTAAAGGAGAGAGAATCATGATAGCAGAGAAAATGCAGAATATGGTAAAAAACAGTTCGGCAATCCGTGCCATGTTTGAGGAAGGAAATCGTTTGGCAAAGATTTACGGGAAAGAGAATGTGTTTGACTTTAGCTTGGGTAATCCAAATGTGCCGGCACCACAGGCTGTAAAGGATGCCATCATCGAGATTTTGAATGAAGAGGACCCGGTTGCACTGCATGGATACACAAACAGCAATGCGGGATATGAGGATGTGAGACAGGCAGTAGCAGAGTCGATTAATGAGAAGTTTGACACTGCATTTACTGCAAGAAATATTGTGATGACCGTGGGAGCAGCAGGTGGACTTAACGTAGCCCTTAAGATTTTACTGAATCCTGGGGATGAAGTAATCGCGTTTGCACCTTACTTTGGAGAGTACAGAAGTTATACTGCCAACTTTGACGGTGTAATTGTTGCAATCTCACCGGATACAGACACCTTCCAACCAAAATTGGATGAATTTGAAATGAAGATTACGCCAAAGACAAAGGCCGTTATCGTAAACACACCAAACAATCCAACGGGTGTTGTTTATTCAGAAGAAACAATAAAGAAACTGGCTGCCATTATGGAAGCAAAGCAGAAGGAATTTGGTACAGACATTTACCTGATTTCTGACGAGCCATATCGTGAACTTGCCTATGATGGGGTAGAAGTTCCATATTTGACAAAATATTATGCAAATACAATCGTGGGTTACTCATTTAGTAAATCCTTGTCTCTTCCGGGAGAACGTATTGGATATTTAGTGATTCCGGATGAAACATCGGATAGTGCAGATTTGATTTCTGCTGCAAGCGTTGCAACACGTATCTTGGGATTTGTAAATGCGCCAACCTTGCAACAGAAAATGGTGGTGAAATGTCTCAATGAACAGACCGATATTTCTTACTATGACAGAAACCGTGAAACACTATATAATGGACTTACAGAGTGTGGATTTACCTGTATTAAACCGGAGGGTGCATTCTACTTGTTTGTAAAATCACCGGTTGAAAATGAGAAAGAATTTTGCGAGGCAGCGAAGAAATACAACATTTTAATCGTGCCGGGAAGCTCCTTTGGATGTCCTGGCTATGTGCGTATGGCGTACTGCGTTTCATACGAAACTATCGTAAATTCATTACCAAAATTCAAAGAACTTGCAAAGGAATACTTTTAAGATGAAAGCATTTGAAAAAAATATTCGTAAAGTGGAGCCTTATGTTCCGGGAGAACAGCCACAGCGAAAAGTGATTAAATTAAATACCAATGAAAATCCATATCCACCGGCACCGGGAGTTAGTAAAGCTCTGCAGAGCATGGATGTAGACAGATTCCGTTTATACCCAGACCCGACAGCAGGGAATTTAGTACATACTTTGGCAGAATACTATGGCGTAAGTGATGAGCAGGTATTCGTGGGTGTGGGGTCCGATGATGTGTTGGCTATGTGTTTTCTTACATTTTTTAATTCGGATAAACCGATTTTGTTCCCAGATATTACTTATTCCTTCTACAAGGTGTGGGCAGAATTATATCGGATACCATATGAATGTCCGGCTGTGGACGAAGATTTCCACATAGTGAAAGAGGATTATTATAAGGAAAATGGCGGAATCATTTTCCCAAATCCAAATGCCCCGACGTCCATCTATGAAAACTTAAATTTTATAGAAGATATTTTAAAACACAATCAAGATGTCATTGTGATTGTGGATGAGGCATATATTGATTTTGCAGGGAAGTCTGCTATTGAATTAATTGACAAATATGAGAATCTGATTGTGGTGCAGACATTTTCAAAGGCTCGTTCTATGGCGGGTATGCGTATCGGCTATGCAATCAGTAATCCGACATTGATTAAATACTTAAATGATGCGAAGTATTCGTTCAACTCTTACACCATGAATATGACTTCTTTGGTGTGCGGCGTGGAGGCCGTGAAAGATAAGGCATATTTTGAAGAGACCGTGCAGAAAATCAAGGACACGAGAGAGTGGACGAAGAAGGAACTTACAAAGCTTGGATTTACATATCCGGATTCTCAGTCCAATTTTATCTTTGCCACACACGAAAAATATGGGGCAAAGGATTTGTTTGAGGCATTAAAGGAAGCGGATATTTATGTGAGATTCTTGAGCGGAGAGCGCATCAGAAACTATCTGCGTATATCGATCGGTACCATGGAAGAAATGGAACGACTGATTGCGTTCCTTACAGAATATATGAGAAATCACGAATAGGGGAGTAGAAAAATGTTAAAACTTATTTTACAGGGAATGGCAGTAGGAATCGCAAATATTATTCCAGGTGTCAGTGGTGGCACCATGATGGTTGCAATGGGGTTATATGACAAACTCATTCACGCCATTACACATTTGAAGAGTGAATTTAAAAGTGCTTTAAAATTGCTGATTCCGATTTTTGCAGGAGCAGGAATTGCAATTGTTGTGTTATCAAGACTTTTTGAGTATTTGTTAGCAAATCATCCGATTCCAACGAACTTTGCGTTTTGTGGGTTGATAGCAGGAAGTCTTCCATTTATCTTTAAAAAAGTGGAAGGAAAGAAGATTACTGTAGGGAAAATCATTCCGTTTATTATTTTCTTTGCCATTGTTATTCTTATGGCAGTTATGGGCGAAGCTGCTGGAGCAGATGCAGATGTAAGTTTTGGTGTAGTAAATGTAATCAAGCTTCTCGGAGTAGGTATTATTGCAGCTGCAACTATGGTTGTTCCGGGTGTCAGTGGTTCTATGATGTTAATGCTTTTGGGATACTATGATGTGATTCTTGCAACAATCAATGATTTTATTGATGCAGCATTGGCATTTGATATCAAGGCAATCTTAGCAGCAACCGGTGTTTTGGCTCCATTTGGTATCGGTGTGGTTGTTGGTATCTTTGTAATTGCAAAGATTATTGAGTTTATTTTCGCAAAGGCGGAGACCCATGCTTATTTTGGAATTATCGGTTTAATTATGGCATCGCCGATTGCGATTCTTTTGCAGACAGATTGGGGCAAATTCTCTGTTCCGACTCTAATTATCAGCGTAGTTACATTTGTTGCAGGATGGTTTGTTGCAAGCAAACTTGGCGGGGAATAATCTCTCCTTTTTACGTTGACATGAGTAGGAAAAATTCTTATAATCTAAGTAACAGTTTAGTATCGAAGAAGAGGTGAAGCGTATGGAAATGAGACAAAGAGATGAAGTAAAGAGAAGTAAAGCATGGGTGATTGTAATGCTGGTTTCCAGCGCAATTATATTGCTGATAGTTGCCTTTCTTATTACAAATTCTGTGATAGGTAACCCACTGGAAGGAGAATGGCTTGCAGAGGATAAAAGTTACCAGTTAGATATTGATGATGAAGAGATTACAGTGGAAACTACGATTGATGGGCAATATGTCGAGGTAGACTTATACTATACTCTTGATAAAACAGATAGAATCATTACACTGAAGTCAAGTACAATGTCTTATGCAGAAGCAGCCGACGATACAGATGGAAAAGTTGCTGCAGGTCAAATAGATGAGGCAATCAGTGAGTTCTTGGGTTCTTATAACTATAGTATTGAGGATGGCAAGTTGACACTGACAAAACGGGAATTCGCAGATGAATTTGTATTTACTAGAATAGAGAAATAAATGAGATTGCGCTCTGTGCGCAATCTTATTTTGACATGGAGGTATGCATAAATGAAACGAGAACATACAAAAGTAATTCAAATAGGAAATGTGAAAATCGGTGGTGGCAACCCAATTGCCATTCAATCCATGACCAACACAAGAACAGAGGATGTGGAGGCAACAGTTGCGCAGATCTTGGCATTGGAAGCGGTTGGCTGTGAAATTATTCGATGCGCGGTTCCAACCATGGAAGCGGCAAAGGCTCTTGCTGAGATTAAAAAGCAAATTCATATACCACTTGTGGCAGACATTCATTTTGATTATAAATTGGCAATTGCAGCAATTGAGAATGGCGCAGATAAAATCCGCATTAATCCGGGAAATATCGGTGATACTGAGCGTGTGAGACAAGTGGTTGAAAAAGCAAAAGCATACAATGTGCCGATTCGTGTTGGTGTAAACAGTGGTTCGTTAGAAAAAGAACTAGTTGCAAAATATGGTGGTGTTACAGCAGAAGGGATTGTTGAGAGTGCCTTAGATAAGGTGCACCTAATTGAGGACATGGGATATGACAACCTGGTAGTAAGTATCAAATCCTCCGATGTTTTGATGTGCGTGAAAGCCCATGAACTAATTTCTGAGCAATGTAATTACCCATTACATATCGGTATTACGGAATCAGGCACGGTGCTGTCAGGAAATATTAAATCATCTGTAGGTCTTGGTATCATGCTTTATCAGGGTCTTGGTGATACCATCCGTGTATCATTGACCGGTGACCCGTTGGAGGAAATCAAATCAGCAAAATTGATACTGCGTACCCTTGGACTTCGAAAAGGTGGCATTGAAGTTGTTTCCTGCCCAACCTGTGGAAGAACCAAGATTGATTTAATCAGTTTGGCAAATCAAGTAGAAAATATGGTGGCAGATATCCCGCTAGACATCAAAGTTGCAGTTATGGGCTGTGTGGTAAACGGACCAGGGGAAGCGAAGGAAGCGGATATCGGAATCGCCGGTGGTGTCGGCGAGGGACTTCTCATCAAGAAGGGTGAGATAGTTAAGAAAGTAAAAGAAGAAGAACTATTAGATACTCTCAGGGAGGAACTCTTGAACTGGGAGAAGTAATTGTAAGGAGTACAAATGAGTAAATTGTTTTTCGAGGTGTTTCCAACTTTAAAGGTGAGTGAAGACATGCGAATCTTGTTTGGAGATGTGGAGGTAACGAAGGTTGCAACCAATCCGGACAGGACTTATTTGCATGTCCATTTTTTGAGCACACATTTACTTGAAAAACGTGTGATATATGCCATGGAAAGAGCCATCAAGGAGCAATTTTTTGGGCAGACGATGCTCTGTGTGGTGCTGGTTGAAACCTATCAATTATCCAGCCAGTATACACCGGAAAATCTGTTGCGGGAGCATAGGGAAAGCATTTTACTGGAACTTAAAAAACGCAGCATTGTGGAACACAACATGTTTGCCAATGCAAAATATACATTTGAAAATGGAAATATTGTGACACTGGAATTTGAAGATACCATCGTAGCCGAGGGAAAAGCAGAATCTATTGTGGCACTTTTGAAAGAAATCTTTGAAGTGCGTTGCAATATACCGGTGGATATCCGCGTGAATTATCACAAGGCCAAGAAGAGTAAGATTCAGGAACACAATGCCATTCGTCTGCAGCAGGAAATCAATGCCATTGTGGAGGCAAATGAAGCAAAGCAGGATGAACTGAACGCGGAGAAAAAGGCGGAGAAGGAAGCGAAGAAAGTCGAAAAAGAGGAGAAGAAGGCGAAGGCAGAGGCCTATGCAAAGAGGCAGGAAAGTTATCGAGCTGCGAAAAAGACAGAGGATCCAAATCTGGTTTACGGCAGAGATTTTGACGATGAGCCGATTGAACTGAAGACCGTCATGGGTGAGATGGGTGAGATTACATTCCGCGGTCAAGTCACCAGTTTTGAGGCGCGTGAGATTCGAAACGAAAAGACCATTGTGATGTTTGCAGTGACCGATTTTACAGATACCATTATGGTGAAGATGTTTGTGAAAAACGAACAGCTTCCTGTGATTTTAAGCGACATAAAGAAGGGCGCTTTTCTAAAAATCAAGGGTGTAACAACCATTGATAAGTTTGACCATGAGCTAACTATCGGTTCCGTTACCGGAGTGAAAAAGATTCCAAGCTTTGTAACCAAGCGCAAGGATACGGCACCGGAAAAACGTGTGGAGCTTCATTGTCATACGAAAATGAGTGATATGGATGGAGTTTCCGATACAAAATCAATCGTGAAACAAGCTCATGACTGGGGACACAAGGCCATTGCTATTACAGACCACGGTGTGGTGCAGGCATTTCCGGATGCCAACCACTATATTATGGATGATTTAGACAAAGAGGATCCTTTCAAAGTTATCTATGGGGTAGAAGCTTACCTGGTAGACGATTTGACAGACATTGCTGTGAACGCAGGGGAGCAGACTCTGGATGATACATATGTGGTGTTTGATATTGAGACAACCGGATTTAGTTCGGTAGAAGACCGTATCATAGAAATCGGTGCAGTGAAGGTGCAACATGGCGAGATTATCGACTATTACAGTACCTTTGTCAATCCAGCCGTTCCGATTCCATTTGAAATTACGAATTTGACCAGCATCACCGATGAGATGGTGGTGGATGCTCCGAAAATCGATGTGGTTCTACCGGAGTTTTTAAGCTTTGTAGGTGATGCGGCGTTAGTTGCTCACAATGCAGGTTTTGATGTTGGTTTTATTGAGCAGAATTGTAAGAACTTAGGGTTAGGGTGCAAGTTTACTTACTTAGATACAGTGGCTTTGGCCCGTGTGCTTTTGCCGACTCTATCAAAATATAAATTGAATATTGTAGCTAAAGCACTAGGCATTTCCTTAGAAAATCATCATCGTGCCGTGGATGATGCCAAGGCAACGGCAGAGATTTTTGTGAAGTTTGTGGAAATGCTTAAGGAACAGGAAATTACGAACCTTTCGGAGGTAAACCGCTTTGGCGCAGCAAATCCGGATGCGATTCGGAAGATGCCGACCTATCATGCGATTATTCTTGCGAAAAATGATGTGGGACGAGTGAATCTGTATCGTTTGATTTCCATGTCCCATTTGACCTACTATGCAAGAAGACCACGAATCCCGAAGAGCGAATTCTTAAAACATAGAGAGGGACTGATTATCGGTAGCGCCTGTGAGGCAGGCGAATTATATAGTGCTATCTTGGATAACAAGTCGGAGGAAGCTATTGCAAGGCTGGTGAATTTCTATGATTATTTGGAAATTCAGCCACTTGGAAATAACCGATTCATGATTGAAAGCGACAGACACGAGAACATTCAATCAGAAGAAGATTTAAAGGAAATTAATCAACGAATCGTAAGGCTGGGAGAGGAATTTCATAAGCCGGTTGTTGCAACCTGCGATGTGCATTTCCTAGAGCCGGAGGATGAGGTATACCGAAGAATTGTTATGGCAGGCCAAGGATTTACGGATGCAGATAATCAGGCTCCGTTATATCTTCGTACTACCGAAGAAATGCTGGAAGAGTTCGCCTACCTTGGTTCCAAGAAGGCATACGAAGTAGTTGTGACCAATACCAATCTGATTGCAGACCAGATTGAAAAGATTTCGCCGGTTAGACCGGATAAGTGTCCGCCGGTGATTGAGGATTCCGATAAGCAGCTTCGAGATATTTGTTATAACAAGGCTCACAGCATGTATGGTGA
>JAZRQP010000122.1:0-1634 GCA_045649885.1 Faecalimonas sp. | reverse complement strand
TGAACTGCCAGTTGTTCATACTTTGTGCCCGGTCTGCCATAATTTGCATAAGGGTATATCGAAATACCTCCTCTTGGAAGGAAGATACCAGTCACTTCAATGTATCTTGGATCCATAAGTTTAATCAGATCCTTCATTATTATATTCACGCAGTCTTCGTGGAAGGCTCCATGATTTCTGAAACTGAAGAGATAAAGTTTTAAACTCTTGCTCTCAACCATCTTGATATCGGGGATATAGCTTATCCGTATCTCAGCAAAGTCCGGCTGGCCTGTTATCGGGCAAAGACTTGTAAACTCAGGACAGTTGAACTGCACCCAATAATCATTTTCCTGATGCTTGTTATCAAATACCTCCAATACTTCAGGTGCATAATCCTGACGATATTCGGTCTTTCCTCCCAGTAGTGAGAGCTGATCTTTCAAATCTTTCATAGGAACTATTAATTTTGATTTAATCATTATTATCGACTACATTCAACACATTGTATGATAAACCCTCATCATATACGTCTAAGTCTTCCATTCTCTTGAACCTTCTCACCAGTCTAATGGTTACTGGAAGGACGACAACCTCGTACATTGACTTCATGATAATCTGTGTAAGCATCAGACCGATGAGATCGCGAAATTCAATTATGCCTCCAAATGCTATCGGAAAGAAGATTACAGAATCGATGCTTTCCCCTGCTACGGTGGATACTATAGCACGTAACGAAAAGTATCTTCCCTTGTGGATGATTTTCATTCTGCTGATGATGTACGCATTAGCAAAAGATCCTGCTAGAAATGCAAGGAGGCTTGCAGACATTATTCGTGGCGCAAATCCGAACACGAAGTTGAAATGTTCGGCTCCTTCCCAATACGGGGCAGCCGGCAGATGCACTGCTAGCAATCCGACCGCTGCAACCATGAAATTCATGGCAAAAGCAATCCATATGACGAGTGTTGCTCTCCTGAAGCCCCATACTTCAGCAATACAGTCATTGACGATGTAAGAAATCGGGAAAACCAACATTCCAGCTGTAATTGTGGTAATGCCGAAGAAATCAAGGACTTTTGTCTCAAGTAGATTGGCTGTAACAAGACATACTACGAACACTACAGCCAATACCATAAATAGTACAGATACTTTCTGCTTCATTTTTCCTGTTTTTAATGTGGTTACCTGGAATACACATCCATTGAACTCTCAATGGAATCAAAGTTGTTGGCGAAATTACACATTATTTCATAATATATCGCATAGAAGCGTAAAATATTCAGGTTTCAAGAAATAAATATCATGTAATTGCAGTAGGCATAGGTTTTGCGATATGTATTTTTGAATAGTTTTTTCATAGGTTAAGTTTTAGGTTAGAGGTGTCCTGCGATGAGAATTGCAGGGCATCTTTCTTTTTAGGTTTACAAAAGTGTAAAGAAACTTTACAGTAGATTTACTCCCCTTGAATCTGCATCTATTTACATATCAACAGGTTACATAGTTTGGCACGCCGAGTGTTATTATTTGGCACGAACATGAATAAAAACTTAACAACCCTATTATAAAAGATGAATTTCTCTAGAAGAATAATTTGTTTTGCAGTGGCTCTGGGACTTGCTTCCGTGGCTAATGGCCAGGATGTGATGACACTA
>JAZRQP010000121.1:0-2221 GCA_045649885.1 Faecalimonas sp. | reverse complement strand
ACCTGCAGGATACGGGTGTGAATCAAAACTTGTTTTTTAATCATTGTTTTTTGAAACGATTACGGGCATAGTATAGGTCTGCCATAGCCTTTTTGTAACATATTGTCTATACCCCATCGGAACATGTTTTGAGTTATATCTGTATCCTGCATTTATCGAGCAAGATTATTATTAACTTAAAAATATGTTCATGATGGAAAATGTAGTTTACACAGCTCCTCTAGTGGAGATTATCGTAGTGGAAGTGGAAAAGGGGTTTGCTACCTCAGATCAGCAAGAAGATTCTCCATGGGAAGATTTGTAAAGACGATTGTGAAATGCTTAAAACTCAAAAGACGATGAAAAAACTATTGATGGTACTTGCTGTAGTTTCATTGATTACAGCTTGTAGTGGGATGGAAGAACTGGAGTTATCTCCTAATCTCGTGATAAAAGGTTATAATAAAACAAATGCAGATTCGCGTACATCCTTTGGCACTCCTAATACATCGACCATTCCTTTCTTGTGGTCTTCTGGTGATTATATTTGGTTGGGTACTACGAAAAGTGATGCAATATCTGCAGGTTGTCAGATTGCCAATTTTACTTTCAGTAACGGTTCTGCTGCTGTTGTTGGTACTGGACATGTCTTTTATAATATGACCTCAACAAATAAAAATGCATATGTACTTGCAACCCAAACAGCAGATGGAAATTTAGGGAATGATGGGGATTTTGGATATGCAGTGCTTGATGAATTTAACTCTTTCTGTCTAAAGCACAAGACCTCCTATTTGTGGTTTGACACAACTACAGGAGATTCGAATATGCCGAAGTTGCTTTCTATTACTGTAGATGCAGACGGAGTGAACATTGCTGGTAAACAGACTTATGACTTCCAAAACGACCGATGGAATTCTACTGTGACCGAAGGTAGTTCTACCATTACGCTTAATTTTGCAGGAGGCCATACATTGGTTTCATCAAACAAAGATGTAATGGCTGCAATGGTATGTTTGCCTGCTGCTGTTGGTGGTAAAACATTGACTATTACTTATTCATTTGCTGATGGTAGTAAATTTACAGAAACGAAAAAACTTACCAAGAATTTTGAAAGCGGAAAGACCTCTCGTATTAAAACTAATATTGCTAAGAATAGTTTGGTGAAGGAGCCTTCGTATGAATTACGTGTGTTGACGTTTGAGGATAAAGATGCAACGTTTGAGCCGTATACCCTTGATTATGCAGGTGTGGAAATTACCAATTGGAGCGACTTGATTGACGACCCACAATACGGTGGTCCGTTAACTTATGGTGATTATATGTCTGCAATGTATACTTGGTGGGACGAAGGAAACACTGAACTTACTCATACCTTCCCTAATAACTACGCCTATTGCTTTTGGGGCGGTGGTCATGCCATTTCCAACTATTGGGGAGCAGGTTGGACAGATGAAGATAGAGATGTACATATTGCTAAATATTATGGTGAGGATTATGTAACAGAAAATGCAGGTAATGATGCTATGCTCGGATGGTTTAACCTCCAAATGATGGTTCCAGTTAAACCACATTCGGGTGATAACTTTGCTGTACACTATGGTTATAAAGATTTTTTCTCGTATGTAGAAAATCTTCCGGAAATCTCATTTGGCGATGATGAAGCTCGTGTGATTGACCATATGTATGTCACCAACACGAACTACACCTTGAACCAGTTGTATATGGGTGTCAAGAGTGAGGCTGGCAATAGTTTTGGTGGTAATTGGAGCGGATTAACTGAAGATGCTTGGTTGAAGATTGTGGCTTATGGTTTTGATGATGTAGAAGCAGATGCTAATGCAGAACCAATTAGCGAGGTCGAATTCTATTTAGTGCAAGGGGAAAATGTAGTAACCGATTGGCAAAAATGGGATTTGTCGGGACTTGGTGCAGTTAAAAAAGTTCGATTCAACTTCCTCTATTCAGATGAAATGGGTGGTCGATATGGATTTACCATACCAGGGTATTTTGCTTATGATGATATAACCGTACGATTTGAAAAATAATAATCATGAAGAAATATATCTGTTTATTGGCAACTATTATAATCACATCATCCTGTAATACGGATGATGTGATTACCGAAGAATTGGAAGATCACTACCGTGCCAAGACGTCTACTTCAGTAGCGGAGCAAACCAAAGTTTTTGAATATACTCCAGCCCCCGGTCAATTTATCAATGAGACCAAGACTGGCGGC
>JAZRQP010000120.1:0-4339 GCA_045649885.1 Faecalimonas sp. | reverse complement strand
AGCATTTTGGGCGTTAAGCAGGTTGGCGGTATTTGCGGTGCATTGCTTACCAATCTCTCCGCATGGCTATCGGGAGTGTGGTTTGATTTGAACCTTGTGGGAGGATTTTTCGAGAAAATAGCCAAAGCACTTCCATTTGTTCACGCAGTAGAAATGGAAAAAATGTTATTTAACGGGGATTTCGAAGGGGCAGTTCCACATATTCTGCCAATTCTTTTGTACAGTGTACTTACAACGGTAATTGCAGCATTCTGTTTCCTCAGGCAAATAAAAAGACAGTAAGGATTTGAGACGATGAAATACAAACTCATTATCGACAAAAATGTAGAAGAAGAAATAATAGCAATTGTTCATGCTCCGTCCTCCCTGACACAGGAGATAGAGAACCTTGTCTGTGGATTTTCCGGTGCAGACAGCATTATGGGATACAGAGATGACGAGATGCGAAAATTGACATTTCAAGAAATAGAATGTATTACGATTCTTGACAGAAAAGTGATTGCCATTGATATGAATGGCAACCATTATCGCATCAAAGACAGACTACGCGAGTTAGAAGAAGTATTGCCTTCTTATTTTATACGTATTAACAAATCTACCCTTGCCAATGAGCATCGTATTCTGCAATTTGATGCAGTGTTCAGCGGTGGTGTGGATGCCGTATTTCAATGCGGTTATCGGGAGTATGTTTCTCGACGTTGTTTTGCAGAAATCAGAAGGAGGTATGAAGGGATATGAAAAAGTACATTTTTGAATTTATCCGCCGTGGTTTAATTGCATCTGGTTTTGGGCCGATTGTTTTGGTAATATTATATTTGATTTTACAGAATCAAGCTGCCGTAGAGACCTTGACAGTAAATGAGGTCTGCCTTGGGATATTTTCATTATACGCGCTTGCCTTTATTGCGGGCGGCATGAATGTTATTTATCAAATTGAACGTATACCCCTGATGGTAGCAATTTTGATTCATGGTGTTGTTTTATATATCAGCTATTTGGGTACTTATCTGTTCAACAACTGGCTTGAATGGGGGGCGATTCCGATTTTGGTGTTCTCTGGCATTTTTGTTGTTGGCTATGTGGTAATCTGGGTGATTATTTATTCCATAATCAAAAAAAGAACAGAAAGGCTTAATATGATATTAAAGCAAAAACAAAAAATAGGCGATTCGCAATTGCGATAAATCACAAAATGGGGTATACTATACAGATAATGATAACAATTGCCTGTTTTTGGCAGGAAAATATAGAAAAAGGAGTTGAAAGACATGGATTTAATAACAGTTAAAGAGTTATACAAAAACCGTGAACAGTATTTTGACAAAGAAGTAACAGTGGGAGGATGGGTAAGAAGCAACCGCGATTCCAAAACATTTGGTTTTATCGTGGTGAATGATGGCTCTTATTTTGAAACATTACAAGTTGTTTATAACGATACAATGGAGAACTTTGCTGAGATTACCAAGTTAAATGTAGGTACAGCGATTGTAGTAAAAGGAACTCTAGTTGCTACACCACAGGCAAAACAACCATTTGAGATTCAGGCAACAGAAGTGGTAGTGGAAGGTGCATCAACACCGGATTACCCGCTTCAAAAGAAACGCCACAGTATCGAGTATTTAAGAACAATTGCACATTTACGTCCTAGAACAAATACATTCCAAGCAGTATTCCGTGTACGTTCTTTAGCTGCATATGCTATCCACAAATTCTTCCAAGACAGAGGGTTTGTGTACGTAAATACACCACTTATTACAGGAAGTGACTGTGAGGGTGCAGGTGAAATGTTCCGTGTTACAACTTTGGATATGGAAAACCTTCCAAAGAATGAAGATGGAACAGTGGATTATTCACAAGATTTCTTTGGAAAAGAAACAAGCCTTACTGTAAGTGGTCAGTTAAACGGAGAAACATATGCACAGGCATTCCGTAGCATTTACACATTTGGACCAACTTTCCGTGCTGAAAACTCCAATACACAACGCCATGCGGCTGAGTTCTGGATGATTGAGCCTGAAATCGCATTTGCAGACTTAGAGGACAATATGAACCTTGCAGAGTCTATGTTGAAATATGTAATCAACTACGTATTAGAAAATGCACCGGAAGAAATGAACTTCTTTAATTCATTTGTAGACAAGGGATTGTTAGATAGATTGAACAATGTAGCAAATAATGATTTTGCTCGCGTAACATACACAGATGCAATTGATATTTTAGCTAAGAATAATGATAACTTTGAATTTAAAGTATCATGGGGATGCGATCTTCAGACAGAGCATGAACGTTACTTGACAGAACAAGTATTTAAACGTCCAGTGTTCGTAACAGATTATCCAAAGGATATCAAAGCATTCTACATGAAGATGAACGAAGACAACAAGACAGTTGCAGCAGTAGACTGTTTGGTTCCTGGAATTGGTGAAATCATCGGCGGTAGCCAGAGAGAGGATGACTACGACAAGTTAGTTGCGCGTATGAATGAGATGGGACTTAACCCAGACGACTATCAATTCTATTTAGATTTGAGAAAATATGGTTCTACAAGACATGCTGGTTTTGGACTTGGATTTGAACGTTGCGTAATGTACCTCACAGGTATGTCAAACATCAGAGACGTAATCCCATTCCCAAGAACAGTAAATAACTGTGAATTATAAGAAATGCCAATTTAAATATCGCCTCAGTGTTGCAAGCACTGAGGCGATTTATATTTTATTTAAGGATATATTGGCTAATTGCTTTTCCGATTGCTACAATATTACTATTTCCTGTAAATTCAAATTTTACTTTTCCGAGACCACTGAAATACATTTCAAGTTCACTATCTAAATCCAATACGCCAGCAGTTTCAACTGAATAAGCGCTTACCTTTGAATATGGCAAAGAAGTATAGTCTCTTTTTTTTCCTGTCATTCCTTGAACGTTAACAGAGATAACACGTTTTGTTGTGAATACACAGTAATCACGCATTGCTTTATAGACACCAATAATATCCTCACCGTCAATCAGTAATGGTTTAATGTCGTTAAAAACGACCTCTGGGTTAGTTAGCTTCATTTTAATAAATGAACTGTTTTTGAAATCAATCATTTTAACTCCTTTCGTTTCTACGCACTTTGCATTAAGACCTTTAATTGAATGTTACTTGACATTCTTACTATAAAATAACACAAATTTTGAATTAGCTCAATGATTTAAGCCTTAGTTAATTATGGAAAATAAGAAAATGTCATGTTCTACAATACAAAAATACCCATGATTTTGCAAAATCATGGGTATTTATGCGCCTATATGATAGTTTTATAGAAATTAATCGCAAAATTAATACTTTTTTAAAACAAAAACAGCAATTTATGGGTATAGGCCAATCAAAAATAGCCGTTTATACCCAGTGAGCCGGGCGTTCTTCAAAAATAGCAAGCCTCAAACCAGTAAGCTACCAAAAGATACGCCTATTTAAAATTCTTCGCCGCTTTTATACTGCTCAACAATATTCTGGATTCTTGCACTTGGATCCAAGATATCGCTGATAGAACCATCATGATTCAAGGTATCAATAATCAGTGCAATATATTTTGTCATATCACAGTTGATATACCAAGGTCTTGCTAATAACTCTGGTGTCTGGTAAATCAGGTTTGTTGTCAAGATACCTTCGATAATACCGTTTTTGTAAGCCTCATCAAATTTTTCAAGTCCATTGGTGAAAAGACCAAAGGTAGAAGCACAGAAAATGCGGTTTGCTTTTCTGTCTTTCAATTGTTTTGCCACATCCAGCATACTGTCTCCGGAAGAAATCATATCGTCAACGATGATAACGTCTTTTCCTTCTACGGAAGTACCTAAGAATTCATGTGCAACAATTGGGTTACGTCCATTTACAATTCTTGAATAATCACGACGTTTGTAGAACATACCCATATCGATTCCAAGAACGTTGGCAAGATAAATCGCACGTTCTGTAGCACCTTCATCCGGGCTGATAGCCATCATATGCTCACTGTCGATTTTTAAATCAGAATATTTATGAAGCAGAGCTTTTACAAATTGGTAGGTTGGACGAACTGTTTCAAAACCATGCAATGGAATTGCGTTTTGAATACGTGGGTCGTGTGCATCAAATGTGATAATATTATCTACACCCATGCGTACCAATTCTTGGAGTGCCAGAGCACAGTCCAAAGATTCTCTTGAGCTTCTTTTATGTTGTCTGCTTTCGTATAAGAATGGCATAATTACGTTAACTCTACGTGCCTTTCCGCCGATTGCAGCAATAACTCTCTTTAAGTTTTGATAATGGTCATCAGGTGACATGCGGTTTGTGTGACCTGATAAA
>JAZRQP010000119.1:0-2000 GCA_045649885.1 Faecalimonas sp. | reverse complement strand
AACTCCTTTTCGCTCATATCATTGCAGTCGATTTGAATTGTCTTGTATTTCATAAATTGAAATTTAGTTGCCCTCTTGAACACCGCTCAGTATGGTTATCCATTCACCCCAATCGTGCGTGTCAACGTTAAGTAAATCTATTATTGGCGACCCATTCTCGCACCTATCAATACTAATCTGTGCAACTATACTTCGTGAGTTAGATGTTTCATTATGGGGAATATTGACAACAAGGGTTGATGCTTTCTCTTCTACACTATCAAAGTGGTACCCTACAACATCATTTAGATAGGCATCGAAAACTTCACTTATGGAGTCATCAATAATCATCCTGCTTCTGACTTGATGATAGTTTGGCTCTATAGCCATTTTTGTTTGATGGTTTTTATGATGTATCGAAACGAATGGGATTTCATATGTCGCTCCTTCAGACGGGATAGTGAGATTGTGATAACCTTCGTTTTCCTCTATCTGTGGTTCAATGCACCAATCAGGAAAGCAAGACGTAAATAGAAAAGTAAATCCCAATGTAATAATAGAAGTGAAGATGTGTTTCATTGCTCTTTGACAATTAGGCTCTTTACTAATTGAAATTTGATGGGCGATTCCTGCCTTGTATGTTATCTCATTCGTTACACCATGTCTTTCTCACCAGCACGAGGGCACAGATGAATACTGCCAGATTGGTCAGAAGTAGTGGTGATGAGTATACGATGCCGACCAGCTGTGGGTAATTACTTGCAAGTGGCATAACTGCGTATGACAAGACACTGTAAATTATCGACACTGCGAACGGAGCACATTTCACAAACACTTTCAAAGGTCTGTCGGCTGGACTGGCATTGATGAACATGAAGACTCCTACGATGAAAGCTATTGTCAACACTATCGACAGAATTGATCCGAATGTCATGACCCTGTAGCTTTCGTTTACCAAATGACCGTTCTCGGAAACAGTCTTTATAATGTCTTTAATTATAGATGCTCCCGGACCTCCTGCAATCATCATTGCCAGACCTATACGGTAATTCTTCCCGTTACCATACTCCTTTCCCATGTAAAGCTTTATCAGGATACCGAGTGACAGGAGGGAAAGGGCGATGGAGATGATGCCTGCATTTGAATTCAGGAAGTTCTGAAAATAAGGGAACCAGTACAGGCCGCCCAGCACTGCTAAAATGCTCTGAATCAACATTATTCCAAAATACGCAAGCAGCAATGTCAGGAACTGCTTCCTTGGTGAAAGGTCTTTGAAATTAAGTGTCATATTAATGCGTGTTATAGTGTTTGCAAATTCGAATTTAATTATTTGTGAACTCCTCCGTAGCTGTGTCAGTTTTTCTGACTTATGTGACACAGCTAAGTTGATTTCTGGCGAATTTCAGCTGATTTCGCAGTAGCTGTGACATTTTTTGCTCAAAATCTGTCACAGCTCTCAGTCTAGTAAACTTTGAATGCAGTCTGTAGGTAAATCTCGATTTAGTTACTCAAGTTTGTGTGCTACGAGTTCCACTGTCACAAGTTCATCATCGCTATAGAAGTTCAATGTGCATTTGCCACTTGGTGTTATCTGTCCCCAGTAGAGAATCCTTGAATCATAATCACCTTCATTAAGGACGAAGATCTTTTCGGTTTCATTCAGATATGCCTTGAATGTCTTTCTTGTTACCGTGTAATGGTCCTTTACACCTCTCTGAACGATACATTCTGATCTGTCGTCAGAGAACTCTAATGAAATGCCGGCAACATGCGGTTCATGTTCTCCTGTGTCGTTATTGGTCATTGTAATGTCGTATTCACCGCTCCACATATTGTAGAGCCAATGAGATTGTTCTTGCTTCTCGCAAGAGCAGAGGCATATTGTTGCTGCCAGGATTGTTAAGATTCTTTTCATAGTCTATCTGAAATGTTGATGTATCTAAAATCTGAACGCCAGTCCTCCGTTGAAGGTAAAGAACCACTTTATACTACTTTTCTGTCTTTATAAGATATTTGACAAT
>JAZRQP010000118.1:0-3238 GCA_045649885.1 Faecalimonas sp. | reverse complement strand
CTTACACCTCCTCTGTTTTTAGATTAACGTTCTTATATATTTCACGTAGCTCAAATTTTTTGACTTTGCCGGAAGGGGTTCTCGGGATTTCATCGATGAACACGACTTTTTTTGGTGCTTTGTACTTTGCTAAATATTTCTGACAGAAGGAAATCAATTCTTCCTCGGTTGTCTGTTTATTCTCTTTCAAGACTATCACTGCGCATACCGCTTCCAAATACTTTGGATCAGGAATAGCAATGACAGATGCCGTATGGACAGCGTCATGGCGATAGAGAACATCTTCAATTTCTGCGGCATAAATGTTTTCACCGCCACTGCGAATCATGTCCTTCTTCCTACCAACAATTGAAAGGAATCCTTCTTCATCGTACATACCAAGGTCGCCTGTTTTGCACCAACCGTTAGAAAAGGATTTAGCTGTTTCCTCTGGTTTTTGCCAGTAGCCTTCAGATACACCAGGGCTCTTAATCCATATTTCACCGACTTCACCTGTAGGGACAGGCTGCTCATCATCACTTATTAACTGGATTTCCGTCAGTGGAAGAGGCTTACCTACTGATCCGGATTTTTTTCGGGCATCTGCTGCATCAAGACAGGCAGCAATCGGCTGTCCCTCTGTTAGACCGTACACTTGTACAAAGCCAATATGAGGATACAGCTCATATGCTCGTTCAATCGCCCACGGCATAAGAGGATCGCCGCCCGTATAGATTGTTTTTAAGTGCTGTAGGCGATAATCTTTTAGATTCGGCAAGTTCAGCATTTCGTAAATCATGAAGGGGAATAGGAATATATCTGTTACCTGTTCTTTTTCCACAACATTTAACACACGACTAATAGTAAACCCCGAACTTTTTGTAATGATAACAGTCCCACCGTTTAGCAGAACGGGAAGGGCAATATCTTCCATGGCACCTACATGATAGAGGGGGCCTGTCGTCATAGCGATTTCTTCTCCTGTAAATCCCCACTTCATGATTTGAATAGTACTAAACCAAAAGGTCGTATTATGTGTCCAAAGGGCACCCTTCGGATGACCTGTTGTTCCAGATGTATACATGAGCATAACAGGATCATGGAGGGATATGTCTGTATCAAGAATATCTTCTTGAGAACCTTTTTCCAACTCCTCACTAGGTAAAGCCCAGTCAAATGTCTCTTTACCGAAAGTAATGTAATGGTCAATTTGTAAGGAGGCTGTAAGTGGTTCTACTTTTTCAAGGAGCTCTGTATGCGCACATAATATTTTGGCTTTAGAGTCCTTTAGGATGTAGTCCAGTTCTGTAGGTGTTAGCCGGAAATTGATACGGACAGCAATAGCACCGATTTTACCAATGGCGAAATACAGGGCGAAGTACTCTAGACAGTTGAAAAGTAGAAGACCGACACTGTCCCCCTTTTTAACCCCTAGCTCCCGGAGTTTATTGGCGTATTTGTTAGATCGTAGATGCAGCTCATGGTAAGTCCATTTTTCGCTACTTTCAAATTGAATAGCAATTTTATTTGGATTTTCGGTCACTTTCCTATTTTTTGTGAAGTATCCGATATTCATGAAATCACTCCGTTTCCGTTTTTATTCTACTTAATGTAATTTATTAACTAATATATTCATAAGTTTTGTATTTTATATATCCCTTCTGAGAAAAGAGTATCAATTCTTTTATCACTTCTGGATTAAATTGGTTTATTTAATATAATTACCCTCGTTAAAACATAGAATAATTATGTGGGTTAGGGTGCAAAAAATTGTTAAGGGGGTATGGTGTATGTTGGGGTTTATTGGTTTGCTAGGAGGATTGGGGCTACTCATTTATTTAACGGTGAGAGGATTTAATATCCTGATTGCAGCGCCATTTGCAGCACTGTTTGCAGGGATTTTGAGTGGACTTACGATCTTCCCTCAACTAGCAGCTGAGGGGGAGACAAGTCTTATTACCGGATATATGACTTCTTTTACAAACTTTATTTCTTCCTGGTGGCTTATGTTCTTAATGGGGGCTATTTTTGGAAAAGTTATGGAGGACAGTGGCGCAGCGGATAGTGTATCCAGATGGATTGTTGAAAAAATTGGTGTCCGTTTTGCACTTGTGGCGGTTGTAGCAGCCTGTGCCGTTTTGACATATGGCGGTGTAAGTTTATTTATCGTAGCCTTTTCTGTTTTTCCAATGGCATTAAGCTTGTTTAAACAGGCGGATATCCCAAGGCGATTCATCCCAGCAACAATGGCCTTTGGATCTGTAACGTTTACGATGACGTCGGCTGGGTCGCCGGAAATCCAAAACTGGATTCCGATTGATTATTTAGGAACAACGCCATATGCAGGATGGGAAGTTAGTGCTATAGTGGCTATTTTTATGATTATTTTCGGTTATGTCCTGCTAAGCTGGGTCATTCGTCGGGCAAAGGCAAAGGGAGAATATTTCATCGCACAGGAGCGGGATCAATTTAATTTAACGGAAAATGCTAAGCTACCGAATCCTATTTTAAGCGTATTGCCACTTGTGGTTGTACTACTTATCTCTTTTGTCTTCCATGATTCACTGGGTACATCTGCACTTATTATCGCGCTACTTGGCGGTATTTTAACGACATATCTCGTAAGCTTTAATTATATGAAAAATCGTGAGAAAGCAGTGGCAGATGGTGCATTAGGTGCTGTTATCGCCATTGCAAACACAGCAGCAGTCGTTGGGTTTGGAGGAGTTGCAAAGGAAACAGAAGCTTTCCAGACAGCTGTTAGTTGGGTAACTGATCTACCGGGCTCTCCTTTAATAGGAGGTGCCTTCGCCGTAGCGATCATCTGTGGTCTAGCTGGGTCATCTTCTGGTGGGCAGGCGATTGCATTGCCTTTAATCGCGCCACATTATTTAGATATGGGTGTTGACCCGGATGCATTACACCGAGTAGTAGCTATTTCTTCGGGCTCACTAGATACGCTCCCCCATAGTGGTTATGTAGTTACAACAATTACTTCTATTGCGAATGAGTCTTATAAGGATGCATATCCTGCCTTTGGATTGATGACTGTCATTCTGCCGATTTTAGGAACAATATTAGCAGTTATCCTATTCTCAATCGGGCTCTAAGATAGAAAGGGCCTGTGTGGAAAGTATGTTAAAGGAAGAGAGGATACGATGAATAAAATTAGTATAATAGGTGCCGGTACAATGGGGCACTCAATTGCCTTAACCGTTGCTTGGCACAATTTATCTACTCATATCTATGCAATAAATGA